>VAWN01000032.1:100917-113780 GCA_005885555.1 Actinomycetota bacterium | reverse complement strand
TGAGCCCAGCGAGCTACCGAGCTGCTCCACCCCGCGTCGCTTCGTCCACCTTAGCGCACCGCCACCAGCAGCCGCAAAACGCATCGCCCGACCCCGGTTCCCGGACCGACCGAACCCGGCCCGGGAACCCGAAACGCCCGGCCTAACCCGGTACCGACGGCGCCGGCGACGGGCTCGCCGAGCCGGACGGCGACGGTGCCGGCGAGGCGGCAGCCGCCTGCTGCGCCTTCCGGTACTCGGCGATCGCGTCCTGGAGTTCCTGCAGCGCCTGGCCGTACTTGGCGAAGTCGCCCGCCTGCTGCGCCGTCTGGAGATCGGACAGCGCCTTGTTGATCTTATCGACGGCCGCCGCCGTGGCGCCGCCGTTGGGTTGGTTCGCCGGCGGTTGGTTCGCCGGCGGCTGCTGGTTCGGCGGGGTGGTCGTCGGCGTACCCCCGGCCGCGGTCAACAACTGTTTCAGCGCGCCGGGCAGCGTGGCGTCGAAGCCGACGTACTGGCCGAAGTTGACCAGCACGTACTTCAGTTGCGGGTACGAGTTGCTGGTCTGGCTCTTGACGTACAAGGGTTCCACGTAGAGCATGCCGTCGCCGACCGGCAACGACAGCAGGTTGCCCTCGATGACGTCCGCGCTGATCTTGATCTGGCTGATCGTCGGCCGTACCGCGTTGTCGTTGGTCATTTTCTGCTCGGACTGTCCCGGCCCGAAGACCTGGGTGTCGTCCGGCAGCTTGAGGATCCGCAACTTCGGCTGACCGTCCACATAGGACCCGGTGATGAGCGAAACCAGGTTCTGCCGGCCGCGTGGCGTCATCGCGGCGGTCAGCTGGAACATGGCCTGGTTCTGCTTGGGGAACTTGGCCAGCAGGTAGTACGGCGCCTGCTTGGCGTTCTTGTCCGGCGCCGGATCCTCGGGCACCTGCCAGAAGTCCTGACCCGAGTAGAACTGCTGCGGATCGGTCACGTGGAACCGGGTGAGCAGTTCCCGCTGCACCTTGAACTGGTCCTCCGGGTACCGGAAATGCGCCGCCAGATCGGCCGGGATGTCGGTGCTGACGAACTTGCCGCCGAACGCCTTGTTCCATGCCTGCAGTACCGGATCGGGCGCGCCGAACTGGTACAGCTTGACCTCACCGGTGTAGGCGTCCACCGTCGCCTTCACCGAGTTGCGCAGATAGTTGATGTTCTGCTGCTGCTGCGCCACGATGCCCTCGCCGGTCAACGAGTCGCTTGTCGCGGACTTGAGGTCGATCTGGTCGGCGTACGGGTAGAACGACGAGGTCGTGTACCCGTCGAGGATCCACAGGATCCGCCCGCCGATCACCACCGGGTACGGGTCACCGTCGAGGGTCAGGAACGGCGCGATCCGCTGGACCCGTTCCCGCGGGTCCCGGTAGTACATGATCTTCGTGTTGTCGTTGAACACGCTGGAGATCAGGAAGTTGGTCTCCCGGTACTCGTACGCGTAGAGCATCCGCCGCCAGTACGAGCCGATCGGGATACCGCCGCTGCCGTCGTAGGTCACGTACTGGTCGGCCGAGCCGGTCGGCCGGTCGTACTCGACGTCCCGGCCGCCCGTGGGCTTGCCCACGAGCGCGTACTCGGTCATGTTCTCGCCGTAGTAGATCCGCGGGTACTTGACGGGGATCTGGTCGGTGTCGGACTGGCAGGCGGTCTGCTCGCTCTGCTTGTCGAGGAAGCCGGAGACGAAGAACGGCTGGCCCGAGCAGACCGTCTGGTTGGCCGGGGCCGCGGTGAAGCCGTACCCGTGGGTGTAGATGGTGTGCTGGTTCTGCCAGTTGGTCTGCTGCCCGGCCAGGTTCTTGTAGTCGAGCTCGCGCACGCCGACCACGTAGTCCTGCAGCTTGCCGTTGATGGTGTACCGGTCGATGTCCAGCTTCTGGGTGAAGTCGTAGAACGCCCGTACCTGCTGCAGCTGCGTGTACGTCGCGGCGACCACCGACGGGTCGAGCAGCCGGATGTTCGCGACCGTGTCCATGTCGCTGGTCATATTGTTCGACGGCGCCTGCGCGCGCGCCTGGTAGTCGAGGGTCTCCTCGGACAGCCCGAAGGCGGCCCGGGTCGCGTCGATGCTGCGCTTGATGTACGTCGCTTCCTTGTCACGGATGTTCGGCTTCACCGTGAACGTCTGCACCGCGGCCGGGTAGATCCCGCCGATCGCCACCGCGGACAGCGCCAGCATGCCGATCGCGATGCCCGGCCAGACCAGGTTGCGGATGAACGCGTTGGAGAAGACCAGGATCGCGACCGCGACCACGATCGAGATGTACGACAGGATCTCCTTGGCCGGCAGCAGCGCCTGGACATCGGTGTAGCCGGCGCCCCACAGCCCGGTGCCGGCGTTGTGCGACAGGACCAGGCCGCGCTGGTCCAGGAAGTAGGCCACCGCCTTGAGGAGGATGAACGCGGCCACCAGCGCGGTGAGGTGGGCCCGCGCCGCGGCGGTCATCCGCTCGCCCGCACCCTGCAGCCGTACCCCGCCGAACAGGTAGTGCACCGCCAGCGACCCGAGCACGCACAGCACGACTGCGGTGAAGCCGACACCGATCAGGTACCGCCAGAACGGGTAGTCGAAGATGTAGAAGCCCGACGTCGAGGTGGAACTGCGGATCCTTGGCGTCGAAGTTCTGCCGGATGGCGAACAGCAGCCAGACGGCCCACCGGCCCTGTGCCGAGATGCCGGAGAAGAAGCCGATGATGGCGGCCAGGATGCCGATCCACAGGCCGAAGCGCGGGGTCAGCAGCATCCGGTACCGGTCCAGCGACTGCTGCTCGGCCGAGTGTGGCCGCAGCAGCGGGCGCAGCCGGTAGGCCAGCCACAGGTTTATCCAGACGATGAGTGCGACCAGCGCACCGAAGACGAGGAAGAGGCCCAGCCGGGTCCACAACACGGTCGTGAAGACCCGGGTGTAGCGCACCTCGGTGAACCACAGGTAGTCGGTCCAGGCGTTGACCAGCCAACCGAGCAGCATGAAGAGGACGACGACCGCCGCGAGGACGATAAGGGTCACCCGCCCGCGGCGACTCATCCGGGGCAGGGGGGTACGCATCACCACGGCGTCCAGCCTACGAGGTCAACTTGGGAGACGGTGACTCGCCGCCGGTACGGGCGTGCCTTACTTGGCGGAGCACAGCGTCGGGGTGCCCCCGGCGCGCAGCGCGGACAGCGCCTGGAGCGCGTCGGTCAGCGTGGCGACCTTGACCAGCTTCAGCCCGGGTACCGCGTTGGCCACCGCCTCGGCGCAGTTGTTTGCCGGTGCGAGGAACACCGTGGCGCCGTCGCGCCGGGCCCCGCGCATCTTCTGCGGGATGCCGCCGATCGCGCCGACGGTGCCCTCCTCGTCGATCGTCCCGGTGCCGGCGATGGTCCGGCCGCCGGTCAGGTCGGCCGGATTGATCTTGTCGATGATCCCGAGCGTGAACATCAGCCCGGCGCTCGGGCCGCCGACGTTGTCCAGGCTGATCGTGACGTGGTACGGGCTGGGCTGGTCCTCGTCGGTCTGCGCGCCGACCCCCAGGTTGCCGTTCTTCTCGACCACGGTGAGGGTGGTCGTGCCCGGCGCGCCGCCGCGCAGGTAGCCGACGGTGACCGTGCCGCCCTTGCCCTTGGCGTTGACCAGGGAGCCCAGCTTCTGCGCGGAGGTGACCGGCTGCCCGTCGACGGTCGTGATCTGGTCGCCCTTCGCCAGCTTCCCGACCGCCGGCCCACCGGCGTCGACCTGCTTCACCACGACGTGTACCGGATAGCCGAGCGCCCGCAGCGCCGACACGATCGCCGCGTTCTGGGACGCCTTGAACTCCTGCGCGTTCTCCTGGTCGACCTGCTGCTGGCTCTCGTTGGGCGGGTAGATGACCTCGCGGGGTACCACGGCGTCGTCGCCGCTGAGCCAGCCGCGCAGCGCGTCCCACAGGGTCAGCTGGTCTTCCACACCGACGGTCACCATCCGTAACTGGCCGCCGGACCTGGACACCGTGCCACCGGAGACCTGGATCACGTCCTTGTTGTGATCGGTGCCCAGAGTGTTCCAGGTCGGACCGGGAGTGAGCGCGACGTAGGGCACCCGTACCCCGGCGAACGACGCCACGATGAGCAGCAGCACCACGACCGCACCGACGAACAGCGTCGCCCCTCGACGCCTCATGCGGCGGCCCGGTCCGGTTGCACGCTCATGCGCGAAAGCCTACTGGGCCGGTACGACACCCTGAGTTCCCCCGTAGGCGAACGCCCGCGGGGGATGCCGGGCGCCACCGTGCGCGTACCGTGAAAATGTGCCTGACATGCCTTTCGGCTTCGGCCTCCCCGGCGGCCCCGCACCGGACCCGAACGACCCCGCCCAGATGCAGCAGTTTCTGGGCCAGTTGCAGCAGCTGTTCACGACCGCGGGAGAGGGCCCGGTCAACTGGGACCTGGCCCGCCAGGTGGCGCTCGCCTCGTTGACCGGCGCCGGTGCGATGAACTTCCCGGGCTTCACCGGGCCGCCGCCGGAGGCGCCGTCGGCGCTCGGCGACCCGCCGATCAGCGCCGCCGAGCGGGCCGCGGTCGCCGAGGCACTGCACCTGGCCGACCTGTGGCTGGAGCCGGCGTCCGCGCTGCCGTCGGGCATCCGCACGGCACAGGCGTGGAGCCGGGCCGAGTGGGTGACCCAGACGCTGCCCGTCTGGCGCAAGCTGTGCGACCCGGTGGCGGGCCGCATGGTGGGCGCGATGGGCGATCTGGTACCCGAGGAGATGCGCGGCCAGCTCGGCCCGATGCAGTCGATGGTGAGCACGCTCGGCGGCGCCCTGTTCGGCGGCCAGCTCGGGCAGGCGCTGGGCACCCTCGCGGCCGAGGTGCTGTCGGCGGGCGAGATCGGGCTGCCGCTCGGCCCGGCCGGCACCGCGGCGCTGCTGCCCGCCAACATCACCAGCTACGGCGAGGGGCTCGAACTGCCGTCCGACGAGGTACGGCTGTACGTCGCCCTGCGCGAGGCCGCCCACCAGCGCCTGTTCGGTCACGTACCGTGGCTGCGCGGCCATGTCCTGTCCGCCGTCGAGGCGTACGCGGCCGGGATCCGGGTCAACCGCGAGGCGATCGAGGAGGCGATGGGCCGGCTCGATCCCGGTAACCCCGAGTCGATGCAGGAGCTGTCCGTCGAAGGGATCTTCACGCCCGACGACACCCCGGCGCAGCAGGCGGCGCTGGCCCGGCTGGAAACCGCGCTGGCGCTCGTCGAGGGCTGGGTCTGCCATGTGGTCGACAGCGCCGCCGGAGACCGGCTGCCGGACGTGGTACGGCTCGCGGAGGCGTTCCGTCGCCGGCGGGCGGCCGGCGGGCCGGCCGAGCAGACGTTCGCCGCGCTGGTCGGCCTGGAGCTGCGCCCGCGGCGCCTGCGCGAGGCCGCCGCGCTGTGGGCCGCGCTCACCGAACACTGTGGTACCGGCGGCCGCGACGCCCTGTGGGGCCACCCCGACCTGCTGCCCGGCGAGGACGAGTTCGCCGACCCGGACGGGTTCGCCCGCTCCCAGCTTGACCTGTCCAGCCTCGACCTGAGCGACCTCGACAAGCCCGGGCCGGAAGGGGACGAGCCGGCCAGCTGAGCCGACCGTCCGGCGAGGCGACCGTCAGGCGAGGCGACCGTCAGGCGAGGCGACCGTCAGCTCAGCAGCGCCCGGGTCGCCGCCCAGCCCTCCAGGCCCGGGTCGAGCCGGGCGAACCCGTCCGGTCCGGTGAGCCGGTGCCAGCCGGTACCCGCGCCGACCAGGCCCGGCTCCGGAGCCGCCTTGCGCACGTCCTCGATCCCCGCGTCGAGGTCCAGCGGCGGCAACCAGTCCGGCACCGGCAGCCGCGCGGCCAGCCCGAGCAGCCCGCCGGTCAGCGCCGGCGCGACGGACACCGGCCGGCTGGACAGCGGCCGCAGCAGCTTGCCGACGAGCATCCCGGGCAGGTCCGGCGCGTCCGGCGCGATCAGCGCCGCCTGCTCGTACCCGTCGCTCCCGGCCGCCGCGAAGATCAGATCGCTGGTCAGCGCCGGCAGCTCGTAGACCCGGGTACCCGGCCAGGACACCGCTTCGGCGACCGCCCGGTCCGCCGGTACCACGGCGATGGCCGGGGTCAGTTCGGCGAGCGTGGCGAGCAGGTCGACGACGTCCTCGGCGAGCGCATACCGCCACGCCCGCGGCTCGACGCCGGGCGGGCACCAGGACGGGACGTTCAGGGGTACCACGACGGTGCGGCGGCTCACGCCGTCAATCATCCACGCCGCTAATCCTCATGGAACGCCTGCCCGCCCGCCGCGGAGACCCCCTCCAGGTAGCCCCGGGCCCGTTCCGACCGGGGGTACCGGCCGACCAGCGCCCAGAACTTCGTGCTGTGGCTCGGTACGACGAGGTGGACCAGCTCGTGCAGCAGCACGTAGTCGACCACCCAGTCGGGCATGTCCATGATCCGGTCCGAGATGCGGATGGTCCGGTCGGCCGGGGTACACGAACCCCACCGGCCGTTCTGGTTGCTGACCCACCGGATGCTGGCCGGCCGGCCGGCCGACGGGTACTCGGCGAGGTACCGGCTGACCAGGCGCTGGGCCCGCGCGGCCAGCTCGGTGTCGGTGCGCCGGGTCCGCTGGTCGCGGGCGGCCAGGCGTTCGAGCATCCGGTCGACCCACTCGCGCTCTTCGGCGCGGGAGAACTGCCCGGGGATCAGCACGACGACGCGCTCACCGTCGCGGTACGCGGACACGGTGCGCCGGCGGCGCTCACTACGCCGTACTTCCACGACAGGCTTCCGGGCAGCGGCCATGATCGGCCTGCTCACCCGGCATGCCCGAAGGCATCCTTCACGTGGGCACGGTAACGGGCGGCTGCCCACCCCCCGCAAGACCCGGGAAGAGGGTTGGCGCCGCCGTCGGCTTGGTTCGCCCAATTATGCGACAAAAATTCCCTCAGAAGGTGCCGGATAAGAAACTTTGGTCCTAAACACCCGGCGTGTCCCGGCGGAACATGCCTTGTCCGCGCTCCGGGCAGGGCAGACTCGACGGGTCGGCGTCCGTCCCGCGGGGTACCCGTTGTGGGGGGAACGAGAGCAGGAGGAGGGCATCGTGGCCCAGACGACCCAGACGTACAACGGTTATTGCGTCAAGTGCAAGGAGAAGAGGGACTTCGAAGGCAATGTCGAGGTCTCCAAGACCGGCATGAAGATGGCGAAGGGCAAGTGCCCGGTCTGCGGCACCACGGTCAACCGGATCCTCGGCAAGGCCTGATTCCGGTAACGGGCGGCTGTCGTCGTCCGGACTGTTGACCGCGGCGGCTGTGGACAGCGCGGCGTGTCGCTGTGGACAGCGCGGTGGAAGCCGAGTTCACCTGTGGACAACGGAAACCCGCGAAGTCCTCCGGTGACACGCTGTCGCCGTGACTCGTCCGACGTTGCTTCCCGGGCTGCGCCGGCTGTGGCGGGACCGCCACGCCGTCCAGCTCGGTACCGATCCGCGGCGCGCGGTCGTGCTGGAGTTCGCCGATCCGGCGCTGGCACGGGTACTCGACCTGCTCGACGGGTCGCGGACATACCAGGCGGTGCTCCGCGAGGCCGCCGCGCTGGGGGTGCCCGAGCCGGCCACGGAGGCGCTGCTCGGCACGCTGCGCGAGCGCGGGCTGACGATCGACGCCGCCAGCCTGGTACCGGCCGGGGTGCCCGAACCGGCCCGGCGGTGGCTGTCCACCGAGGTCGCGGCGCTGGCCCTGAGCGGTGACGCGAACCCGGCGGGCACCATCGGCCGGCGCGCCGCCGCCCGGGTACTCGTCCAGGGCTACGGCCGGCTGGCGGTACCCATCGCCGCCGCCCTGGCCGCATCCGGAGTCGGACACGTCGACCCGGCGGTCTCCGGACTGACCCGGACCGAGGACACCGCCCTCGGCGGCCTGCTGCCGGCCGACACCGGGCGGCCCCGCGCGACCGCCGCCGCGGACGCGCTGACCCGGGTCGCGCCGACGGTCGGCGTCCGGTCGTTGCGCGACGGTACGGCGACGTTCGTCGTCCTGGTCGGGTCGACCCGGCCCGCGGAGCTGACCGCGCTCACCTACGCCCGGCTCCGGCTGCCCCACCTCGCCGTCGAGGTGCGCGACGGGATCGTGGTGGTCGGGCCACTGGTACCGCCGGCCGGCTCGCCCTGCCTGAACTGCCTCGACCTGTACCGCCGCGACCGCGACCCGGCCTGGCCGGCGCTGGTGGCGCAGTTGGCGACCGGCCCGCAGCACGTCGTACCGTGCGCGATGACCACCCTGCTGGCCGCGGTCGGGTACACCGTCGACGCGGTGCTCGCCTACCTCGACGGCGGCGCGTCGCCGGCCACCGGTACCACGATCGAGGTGTCCGGCCCCGGCCGGGAGCAGCGCCGCACCTGGTCGCCGCACCCCCGCTGCCACTGCGGTCGCCGTCGGGTACCCCGTGGCTCTCAGCCGGATGAGGTTCAATGATCGGGTGACCGACATCCCGCGCCGTGCCGTTTCCCGCACCGCCCGGCTGGCCGCGCTGCCCCTCGGGTTCGCCGGCCGGGCCGCCCTCGGGCTGGGCAAGCGGGTCACCGGCATGGCGGCCGAGGTCATCTCCGCCGACGTGCAGCAGCGCACCGCCGAGCACCTGTTCAGCGTGCTGGGGCAGCTCAAGGGCGGGGCGATGAAGTTCGGCCAGGCGCTGTCGGTCTTCGAGGCCGCGCTGCCCGAGGAGCTTGCCGGGCCGTACCGGCAGGCGCTGACCCGGCTCCAGGAGGCCGCACCGCCGCTCCCGGCCGCGTCGGTGCACAAGGTCCTCGCCGCCGAGCTCGGCCCCACCTGGCGGAAACACTTCCGTGACTTCGACGACAAGCCGGCCGCCGCGGCGAGCATCGGCCAGGTGCACAAGGCGGTGTGGCGCAAGGGCCGGTCCGGGGTACCGGTCGCGGTCAAGGTGCAGTACCCGGGCGCCGGGCAGGCGCTGCTCGTCGACCTGACCCAGCTCGGCCGGCTGGCCGGGCTGTTCCGGGTACTGCAGCCGGGGCTGGACGTCAAACCGCTGCTGGTCGAGCTGCGGACCCGGATCACCGAGGAGCTCGACTACGAGCTGGAGGCGGCCGCGCAGCAGGCCTTCGCCGAGGCGTACGCCGACGACGAGGAGATCTACGTCCCGCCGGTGCTCGCCGCCGCGCCGAAGGTACTGGTGACCGCCTGGACCGACGGCGACCCGCTGTCCCGGGTGATCGCCAGCGGTACCGGACCCGAGCGCGACCTCGCCGGCCTGCGCCTGGCGACCCTGCACTTCTCCGCACCCGGCCGGGTCGGGCTGCTGCACGCCGACCCACACCCGGGCAACTTCCGGATGCTGCCCGACGGGCGGCTGTGCGTCCTGGACTTCGGCGCGGTGGCCCGGCTGCCCGAGGGACTGCCCGAACCGATCGGCCGGCTGACCCGGCTGGCGCTCGACGGCGACGCCGAGGCGGTACTCGACGGGCTGCGCGACGAGGGCTTCGTGAAACCGGACATCGAGGTCGACGCCGACGGGATACTGCGGTACCTGCAGCCGATGCTGGAGCCGATCGCAGCACCCGAGTTCCGGTTCACCCGGGCCTGGCTACGGGCGGAGGCGGCCCGGGTGGCCAACCCCCGCAGCCCCGCCTTCCAGCTCGGCAAGAACCTCAACCTGCCGCCGTCATACCTGCTGATCCACCGGGTGACCCTCGGTTCGGTCGGGGTGCTCTGCCAGCTTGAGGCGCAGGCGCCGTACCGGTCGGTGGTCGACCGCTGGCTGCCCGGCTTCGCCGGATAGGGTTCGGCCGCCCCGGTGGGAGCCGGGGCGGCCGATTCAGTTCCGGATATCAGATGGTGTCGCCCGATGCTCGGTTCTGCTCGCGACGGCGGCGCATCGCGATCTGGCGGGCGGGTCGGAAAGCCTCAGAAATGGTGTCCTGAGGCTTGCGCATTCGCGCGCGACTCAGCGCTTCGTTGATGAGTTGCAGGCCGTTGGTCATGGTAGTGAAGCTCCTCGGTCGGTTCGTTCCGGTCGGTAGGGCAGTAGGCCGGGTCTTCTGTTGGGTGGCGCGAGCGCGGATGTTTCTCATGTCAGGCCGCCGCTCGGATCTGGGCCGCGACGCGGCTCTCGACCTGAGCCCGGAGGATCTCGTCCCGGGCGACGTCCTCCTTGCGCGGACGACCCCGCGGCCGCTTACGCGGTACGACGGCGCCACGCTCGAAGATCTCGCCACCCCAGACACCCCACGGCTCGGCCCGCTCCAGCGCGCCGGCCAGGCACTCGACCCGGACGCGGCAGTCGCCACACAGCGACTTGGCCAGTTCCAGCTCGGCGGGGGAGTCGGCGAACCACAGGTCAGGGTCGAACCGGCGGCAAGGCAGGTCCACGCCCACCTCGACGTTGTCGGGTGCCAACACCAAGCTCATCTCCCGGTCACCTCTCTTTCTCTCTCGTCGTCAGCACTAGATGGCGTGCAATAACAAAGGCCGCGGATCCCGGTTTGCGGGTTCCGCGGCCTCGAGGTGAGCCGGCAGGTCTTTGGTTTAGACCGGTTTACCTCGAGGTGGAACACCGCTGGCCAGGGCCATTCCGACACCGTTGGCCGTGCGCCCCGTGATCCGAGAGATCCGGATCTGGGCATCCTGGAGCTGAACAGACTTCTCCCGCTGGACGGTCAGGTACTGCTTGGACAGGCGGTTGAACGCGACCGGCTGCTCGGACAGACGCCACCGGGAGACCGGTGCACCGCTGACAGCCAGGTGGCCCACGTTGGCTACGCGGGCATGAGCGCAGGCAGCGGTGAACGCCGACGGTCGCTCGTTGCGAAGGAAGATCCTCATCGGGTCCACCTCCCTCCTGTGCTCGTTCGTGGGCAGCCGGATTGTTCCTACTGCCGAAGGTGTGCCGCCAGGCTATGCCTGGCCCCCGGAGGGGGCAATCGAATTTACGGCTCGCTTGTGGACGTTTTCTCTGGCTCTACGTCGTCGACTCCGGCTCCGCCCACCAGGGCAAGTACCGCGTCGCCGTACAGGCCGAGCTTACGCGGGCCGATGCCGGAAATCTGCCCCAGTTCCTCGGTCCTGCCGGGTCGTCTTTCTGCCAGTGCGGTGAGCGTGGCATCGGTGAAGACCACGTATGCGGGTACCTTCTGCGCGGTCGCCACCCGGATCCGCCACTCCCGCAACCGTTCGAACAACTCCTCGTCGATGTCTGACGGGCAGTCCGCGCACCGGCCCAGTTTGCGGTCGGCGCCGGACAGGAGCGCGGCGCCGCAGACCCGGCAGGACACCGTCACCGCGCGCCGGGCGCCACGCTCCTTAGGCTTCGCACCGCGCTGGGTCGGGCCGGCCTCGGCGACGGGCAGGAACCGGCTGGCCCGCCGCGCCCGGCCACCCGGCGACCGGGCCGACGCGTAGGACAGCCAGAGCCACTGGCGGGCCCGGGTGATCCCGACGTAGAGCAGCCGCCGCTCCTCCTCCAGCGCCTCGGCCGTCTTCGCGTACGTGGTCGGCAGCGTGCCCTCGGCGAGCCCGACGAGGAACACCGCGTCCCATTCCAGGCCCTTGGCCGAGTGCAGCGAGGCGAGGGTCACGCCCTCGACCGTCGGGGCGTGCTGCAGGGCCGCCCGGCGGGTCAGCTCCGCACCGAACTCGTCGAGCGAGCCGGCCGGTACCTCCGCGGTCAGCGCGACGAGCGCCTGCAGCGCCTCCCACCGCTCGCGGGCCGCTCCCCCGGCGGGCGCTTCGTCCGGGCGCCAGCCGACCTGTTCCAGCGCGAGGATCACGGCCTCACGCACCGGTACCTCCGGCGGGGTGGACTTCCCGGCGGCCCGGATCGCGATCATCGCCTGGCGTACCTCGGCCCGCTCGAAGAACCGTTCGGCGCCCTGCACCACGGTCGGTACCCCGGCCTCGGCCAGCGCCTCCTCATAGCTCTGCGACTGGGCGTTGGTGCGGAACAGTACGGCGATCTCCCGGGCCGGCGTGCCCGCCGCGATCAGTTCCGTGCAGCGCGCCGCCACCGCCGCGGCCTCGCTCGGCTCGTCGGCGAACACGCTGATCTCCGGCTCCGGGCCGGAGGGCCGCTGGCCGACCAGTTCCAGCCGCAGCCGGGCCTCGGCGCCCCGGGCCTGCCGGATGATCGCATTGGCCAGGCCGACGACCTGCGGTGTGGACCGGTAGTCGCGGACCAGCCGGACCACTGTCGCGCCACGCATCCGGCGCGGGAACTCCAGCAGGTGTGCCGAGGAGGCACCGGTGAACGAGTAGATCGTCTGGCTCGCGTCGCCGACCACGGTCAGGTCGTCGCGCCCGCCCAGCCACGCCTCCAGCAGCCGCTGCTGCAACGGGTTGACGTCCTGGTACTCGTCGACGGTGAAGTGGCGGTACTGCGCGCGGATCTGCTCGGCGACGTCGGCGTGGTCCTCGACCGCCCACACCGCCGCGCGCAGCAGGTCTTCGAAGTCCATCATCGAGGCGTCGCGCTTGAGCCGCTCGTAGGCGGCGAAGACCTCGGCCACCTTCGCCGGCTCGGCCGGCGTGTCACGGGTCGCCTTGGTCGCGGCGACCTCGTACTCCCCCGGTTCGACCAGCGACGACTTGGCCCACTCGATCTCGGCCGCCAGGTCGCGCGCGACGGTGCGGTCGGCGCGCAGGCCGGACCGGGCCGCCGCCAGTGTGACCAGCCTGGCCTTGCTCTCGACCAGCTCCGGCATCGCCCGGCCGGACAGCAGCCGGGGCGCGAAGAAGCGGACCTGCCGCAGCGCGGCGGCGTGGAAGGTGCGTGCCTGGACGCCCTCGGCGCCGAGCGCGGCCAGGCGGGCGCGCAGCTGCGCCGCGGCGCGGGCGGTGAAGGTGACCGCCAGGACGTGCCG
>VAWN01000032.1:70930-100749 GCA_005885555.1 Actinomycetota bacterium | reverse complement strand
CAGGTTGGTACGACGTTCTTGTGGGTGCTCAACGTCCAACCTTTCCCGGGGAGCCCGTATGTTGACGATGTACTCGACGACCTGGTGCGGCTATTGCCACCGGTTGCGCAGCCAGCTGGACCGCGAGGGCATCGGGTACCGGGTGGTGGATATTGAGCGCGACCCGGCCGCTGCCCATTACGTGATGGGCGTCAACGGGGGCAACCAGACCGTCCCGACTGTCCGGTTCCCCGACGGGTCAACCCTGACGAACCCGACAATCGTCCAGCTGAAGAAGCACCTCAGCACGATTTCTTGAAAGTATCCTACCAGTTCGTACGAACGGTTGATTCTTTTGGGATCCGTTGTGTTGATCTGAACTCGCGGTGAACATGGCACTCGACCTGCTGCGGAGCGCAGTGCGGTCAATGTCCCCGGAGTGACGATGCGCTATCTGATCGTGCGTACCGACGTTCGCGAGCCCGGCCTTGACGGCCCGACAAAGGCCCGCGACGAGCGGCGGTACCCGGAGACCCGCCGGCAGGTCGCCAGCGCGGTCGACCGGGACTCGGCGATGCGCATGGCGAGGGCGCTCGCGGCGTGCGGCGCGGTACGCGCGGGGCGGCAGCGGGTGAAGGTGATCCGGCTGGGCTTCTAGGCCCGGCCCGCGACCCATTCGGTGATCAGGAAGTGCGCGATCGACGCGCCCATCGGCAGGCCGAAGTCGTCGCGGTCGCCGGTGAGCACGTCGCGGATCTCGGTACGGGTGAACCAGCGCGCCTCGGAGATCTCGGTCGCGTCCACCCGCACCGGCCGATCCGGATCGGCGCGCGCGGTGAAGCCGAGCATCAGCGAGCCCGGGTACGGCCAGGCCTGGCTGCCCAGGTACCGCAGGTGGTCCACGGTGATCCCGGCCTCCTCGGCCACCTCGCGCACCACCGCCGACTCGGCCGACTCGCCGGCCTCGATGAAGCCGGCGAAGCAGGAGTACCGCCGCTGCCAGGCCGGGCTGGTCCACGCCACGTTGTGGCCGAGCAGGCACCGGCCGCCCTCCCCCGAGCGCCCGTCGTGCACCAGCACGATGACCGCCGGGTCGGTGCGCGGCCACACCAGCCGGCCGTCGTCGCCGGTCCGCGCCCAACCGGCCTCCGCCATCGCGGTCGGCTTCCCGTCGTGCGGGGAGTACCGGTGCCGGCGGTGCCAGTTCGCCAGCGCGATCGCGGTGACGAGCAGCGCCGACTCCAGGTCGTTGAGTTCGTGCCCGATCTCGCGGATGGTCACCGCGCGGGTACCGGGCAGTTCCGGAAGCGGTGCCAGTACGGCGAAGTACGGTGTCTCCTCGTCATCCTCGCCGAGGAAGATCCGCTCGCCGTCGGGCGCCTTGTCCGGGTCGACAAGTACCAGACCGTCGTCGCTGACCAGTGCGGTGTCCCGGTCGACCACGAGTACCCGGCTGCGCGGCCAGGCATCCGCCAGCCAGGCCCCGTCGGTACGGCGATGGGCGGCGCGGCGCAGCCGGGTCCACCCGAACGGCGGGGTCGGCGGAACGATCGCCTCGCTGCGCCCGGTCATGTCGTCGGCGTGCTGCGTTCCACTGTGGACAGTCCGGCGAGCGGCGCCTCGATCCGCTCGGCGTCGCCGAGTACCACCGTGGCGGCCTTCGCCGGCGCGAGATGCCGGGCGCTGACCGCCGCGACCTCCTCCAGCGTGGTGGCGGCGAGCCGGATCGCGTGCTCGGCCAGGTACTCCAGCCGCAACCCGTACCCGGCGTAGGTGCTCGCCAACCCGGCCAACCCGGCCTGCGTCGACATGCCCAGTTGCAGGGTGCCGAGGGCGTACTGGCGGGCCTGGTCCAGCTCCTCCTGGCGGGGCGGGAGCGTGGCCAGCCGGCCCAGCTCGTACCACGTCTCCAGCAGCGCCGGCCCGGTCACCTCGGTGGCCACCTCCGCGGAGACGACCAGGATGGTACCGGCGACCGAGTGCTCGATCAGCGAGTGCGGACCGTAGGTGTACCCCTTGTCCTCGCGGATGTTCTCCACCCAGCGCGACGAGAAGTACCCGCCGAAGATGAGGTTGGCCAGTTGCAGCGCGGCGTGGTCCGGGTGCATCCGGGGTACCCCGGGCAGCGCCAGCCGCAGCGAGGACTGCACCGAACCGGGCCGGTTGACCAGGGTCAGCGGACCCGGCGAGGGCTGCGGCGCCGGCGGCAGCTCGATGTGCGGCCCGACTCCCCGCCACCCGCCGAGGGCCGCCTCGACCTCGTCGATGGCCGCGTCCGGCGCGATGTCGCCGACCAGTACCAGGATGGCGCCGTCCGGGTGCATCCGCTCGGCGTGCAGCGCGAGCAGCTGGACCGGGGTGACCTCCTTGACGTCCTCCGGTGCCGGGGTCTGCACCGCGTAGGTGTGGGTGCCGTACACCCGCTTGAGCAGCGCCACGCGGGCCAGGTGCGCCGGCTGGCTCTGCGCGACCTGGATCCGGTCGACCAGCCGGTCGCGCTCGGTGGCCACCTCGTCGGCCGGGTACGTCGCGTTGGCCAGCACGTCGGCGAGCACGCCGAGCAGCCGGGGCAGCCCGTCGACGAGCGAGTTGCCGGAGATCAGCAGCCGGTCCGGGTCCGCGCCGGCGCCCAGGCCGCCGCCGACGCTCTGCAGCTCCGCGGCAATGTCCACTGTGGACAAGGTCTCGGTACCGGAGAACAGCGTCTGGGTCAGCAGTGCGGTGCCGGCCAGGCCGGCCTTTGCGAACGGGATGCGCAGCCGCAGCTCGACCAGCGGTACCGACGGGCGGCGCAGCGCGATGACGGTCAGCCCGTTGGCCAGCTTCCGTTCCGCGGTCGGCGGCAGGGTCAGCTCCCGGTTCGGACCCAGCGGCGGCAAGGGACGCTTGCTCATGCGGTACCCCCGTTGACCTGGACCTCGACGGTGGCCCGGCGGTGCGGACGCAGGGTGCCCGCCGCGGCGATGATCTGTTCGTCGGTGACCTCGCCGAGCAGGTGCGGCAGGTCGTTGATCAGCGCAGCGTTGCCGCGCTGCTGCTCCAGCACGGCCATCCGCAGCGCCCGGCCGAGCACCGCGTCGGTGTCGCGCATGAGGTGGGTCGCCATCCGGGCGACCGTCCGCTCCAGCTCGCCATGGTCCAGGCCGTCAGTGGCCAGCCGTTCGGCCTCCTCGTCGATGGTGCGCAGCACCTTGTCGACGTCGCCGCCGGGAGGCAGGTGCGCCTGCAGCAGCATGGCGGTCGGGTTGCGGGTCTCGAAGGGTTCGCCCATGAAACCGAGGTACCCGCCGATGCTGGTCGCGGTGCGGTCCCGCTGGACCAGCCGGCGGACCAGGCGGGAGGCGTCGCCGTCGGTGAGTACCTCGGCGAGCACCACGTACGGCAGGTATGCGGCGAAGTCGTCGATCGGGTCGGGTACCCGCCACGCGCTGGCCACCGCCGGCAGCGGGGCGAGCCGGTCGGTGTAGGCCTGGCGGCGCTCGCCGGTCAGGTCCGGCTCGTCGAAGTCGGGGCGCTGCGGGGCCGGGCGGGCCGGTACGTCGCTGAAGTGCTGCTCGATGAGCCGGGTCGCCCCGGCCACGTCGAGGTCGCCGGAGACGGACAGCACCGCGTTGCCGGCGGCGTAGAACCGCTCGAAGAAGCTCTGCGCGTCGGGTACCGTCGCCGACTCCAGGTCGACGAACGAGCCGTACCCGTCGTGCGCGTTCGGGAAGGTGTCGAACATCACCGGCGGCAGCTTCAGCCAGGGGAAGCCGCCGTACGGCCGGTTCAGCACGTTGACCCGGATCTCCTCCTTGACGACGTCGACCTGGTTGCGCAGGTTCTCCTCGGTCAGCCGCGGACCGCGCATCCGGTCGGCCTCCAGGAACAGCGCGCGTTCCAGGGCGTTGGCCGGCAGCGTCTCGAAGTAGTCGGTGTAGTCCAGGTGGGTGGAGCCGTTGAAGGTGCCCCCGGAGCCCTGGATGTGGCGGAAGTGGGCCAGCTTCTCCAGGTTCTCCGAGCCCTGGAACATCAGGTGCTCGAACAGGTGGGCGAAGCCGGTGCGGCCTTCGGGTTCCGAGCGGATCCCGACGTCGTACACCACCGCGACGCCGATGACCGGGGCGGACCGGTCCGGCGCGAGGACCACGCGCAGGCCGTTGGCCAGGGTGAACCGCTCGACCGGGTAGTTGGTGGCAGGAATCGTCACGGCGCCGTTGCGTGCAGACACGCTGCGACCTTAACGCGCCCGCTCCATCGGCGGGTGGTCAGCCCGGCCCGCCTTGAGCGTGGCTCGGCTCGGCGATCTTGCGGGTCGGGTCGGCGGCGGTATGGAATGGGGCGTGCGCGATTTTGATCCGGTACGGCTGGGCAACGCGGAGACCGACGCCTGGGTCGGGTACTACCGCCGGCAGTGGGGCAGCGTGCTGCGCTCCTTCCTCACCATGGTGCGGGTCGGCTTCGGGTTGAACTGGCCGGACACGGTGCGCGGGGCATGGTGGGTGCTGCGCGCCAACCAGGCGTGGGCGCCGTACCCGGACAACGACCCGGACACCGCGCGGGCCTACATGCGCAGGTTCTACGCGCTGGTCAAGCGGCGCAACGGGGAGGCGTTCGAGGTCCACGAGGCGGCGCGACTGGACGTGGAGTGGTGGCGGGTGCACCGGGCGATGCAGCACGAGGGCGCCCCGTTCGACTCGCTGGTCGACGCGGTCGCGGCACTGTACGCGCACGTGTATGCGGTACCGGTGGACGCAGTGCGGGAGGCCGCGGAGGGCCGGGCGGAGGCGATGGTCATCTCCGACCAGTGGGTGGCCGAGGGCGCCGACCCGTCGAGCCCTTCGATCACCGATGAGCGCGCCGCGCTGGTGCGCGGGTACACCGCCCTGCGGGTCGCGGTCACGCCCGCCTGACGCCGGCCCGGCGCCTCACGGCTCACACCGGGCGCAGCGAGCTGAGTTCCTCGTCGACCAGCGGGTCGAACTGGCTGTGCGTGTTCGGGATTGAGATGTACAGGATCGCCGCGTTCGGCCGGCCGACGTCGACCAGCGCGATGCCGACCAGTTCGCTGGTGGCGCGCAGCCCGTCCTCGTGGAAGTGCAGCCGGAACTTGGCGACCCAGGCCGGGCGGCCACCCAGCGTCGTCACCTCGTCGCGCATCTGCTCGATCGTGTTCGGCTGCGGGTAGTACGACGCCCGGACGTCGGCGAGCACCTGGTGGCCGGTGCACTTGAGGTCCAGGGAGAGGGCGTCGTTCTCCGCCGTCGGTACCGAGCCGGACAGGATCGAGGCGTGGTACTCGCCGCCGGAGTAGACCTCGGTGACGATGTGCTGGCCGACGCCGTACCGCACGTGCAGGTCACCGGCGTCCCAGACGTTGTCCCACCGAATCCACGGCGGTCCCTGCTCCGCATACGAGATGCCGGCCCGCGGGTCGGTGGTGCGCGGCCCGGGCGGCGGTGGCGGGGCCGGCGGCAGGTGCTGCGTGTCGGCGGTCGGCGGTGGGCACGCCTTGGCCAGCGGCGGGGCGTAGTCACCCGGGCCGGCCGGGCGGTCGACCAGGGGACCGTTGCCGGTCATCGCCAGTGCCAGCAGGATCACCACGCCGACGACCAGGACCACGCCGGCACCGCCACCGAACCACAGCAGCGTCCGGCGGCTTCCGGTCCGCGAAGGTGCCGCTTCCGCCTCCGGTACCGGCGGCGGGCCGCTGCCGAGCTGGGTCACGGTGCCCGACCGCGACCAGCCCGGACCGAGATCGATCAGCGGCCGGTTCGGCTCAGGACGGAGGCTCGGCGCGGCGCCCGCCGGTGGCGGAACCGCCCCCGGCGACGTGTCCACGCCGCCCGGCCTCGCCCAAGGTGACCGCTCCTCCGCCATCCCCGCCAGTGTCTCTCACTCACCGTCCACCGGCGATAGCGCCCGGCACCACCAGCTTCACCACAGGCGGACCCGGTACCGGCGTACCCGGGTACCACGGTCCGAGCGCAACAGTGGCGGCCAGCGCTACCCCCACGACCGCCAGCATCAGCAGAACCACCAACTCCCGCACCTTGCCCCTCCCCCCAAGGCGCCAGCATTGCCGACCGCCGCCGCCGGGCACCAGCGAGTTGTCCGGCAGCTGACCGGTCAGTAACTAAGACGCACGCCGGGCCCGGATGGTTGCGGGACCCGCCGGATCAGCTCGTTGAGCCCCTCCCCGTCGAGCAGGTCCGCCGGCCGTACCGTCACCCCGTCGGCAACGTAGTGGAAGCCGGCCCCCACCCGCTCCACCGGTACCCCCGCCAGTTGCGCCCACGCCAACCGGTAGGCCGCCAGCTGTACCGCCGCCGCGTCGGCGTCGCGACCTGCGGCCGGCTGCCGACCGGTCTTCCAGTCGACCACGTCGAACGTGCCGTCCGGGTTGGCGTAGACGGCGTCCATCCGGCCCCGTACCACGATCCCCGACACCGTTGTCGCGAACGGTACCTCGACCGCATGCGGCGTCCGGCCGCCCCACTCGCTGCGGTCGAACCGCTCCTGCAGCCGGGTCAGCTCGCCGTCGGGCGCGGCGTCCTCGTCGGCGGCCCCGGGCAGCTCGTCGACGTCGAGCAGCTGGTCGGTGCCGAAGCGCCGCTCCAGCCACAGGTGGAACGCGGTACCGCGGCGAGCGTACCGGTCGGGTCGGGTGGGCAGCGGCCGCCGCAGGGTACGGGCGAGGGTCTCGGGATCACGGCGTAGGGCGACGAGCTGGGACACCGACAGGTGAGCGGGCAGCAGCACGTCGACCGGGGCCTTCGGGTCGGGAGTGAAGGCGGCGCGCTCGGCGAGCAGCAACTCCACCTCCTGTGCCCAGGGATCGTCGGTCGCCTCTTCGACCGGCGCCGCGGCTTCGTCGAGGGCCGCACGGACCGGCGCCGGGCCTTCGTCGAGGGCCGCACGGACGAGTGCGGCGGCTTCGTCGAGGGCCGCGCGCCGGTCGCCGAGCGGGTCGGCCGGCCAGGTCGCGGTCACCGCGTCGGTCGCGGTCGGGTTGACCGCGTCGTCCGGTGGCGCCGGCGTCCACTCGTCGACGACCCCGGCACCAGCATCGCAGGCGGCCCGCGTCTCGGTCAGGAACCCGGACGGTCCGCGCGACCTCTTGCCCTCGCCCCACCAGTACCCGGAGCACAGCAGCAACCGCCGCGGCCGGGTCACGCCGACGTAGGCCAGCCGCCGTTCCTCGCGCTCGTCGTGCCCGGCCCAGTCGGCGACGAACACCTTGTGCGCCTCGGCCACGCCCTTCTGGTCGGTGGCCCGCGACAGGTCCAGCGCCGGCAGCCCGGCCCGGTCACCGCGCAGCGGGAACGGCAGCACGCCGAGGCCGCCGAGGTAATGGTCGGTGGCCCGGGCGGGACCCGGGAACACCCCGGCGGTCAGGCCGGCCACGGCCACCACGTCCCACTCCAGGCCCTTGGCGGCGTGCACGGTGAGGATCTGCACCGCGCCCTCCATGACCTCGACCTCGCCGGCCGGCAGGCCACGCTCCTCCAGTTCGGCCGCCTCCAGGTAGGCCAGGAACGCGCTGAGCGTCGGGCCTTCGGCCTCGCTGGCGAAGCGCGCCGCGGTCTCGCCGAGCGCGTCGAGGTGGGCCCGGGCGAGCCCGGCCTCGCCGGGCCGGACGGCCACCTCGACATCGAGGCCGATGGTCCGTTCCACCTCGGCGATCAGGTCGGGCAGCGGCTGGTCGAGGTGATCGCGCAGCCGGCGCAGTTCGCCGCCGAGCGCGCTGAACCGGCGGTACCCCTCGGCGGAGTACCGTTCCGCCGGCCCGAGATCGTCCAGCGCCTCGGCGAGGGCGGCGTCGTCGAGCCGGTTGGCGGTCAGCGCGTCCTCGTCGCGGCGGTATGCGGCGATGCCCTGCGCCCGCCGGTACAGCGCGACGAGATCCCGTGGACCCATCCGCCAGCGCGGCCCGGTGAGCAGGCGGAGCAGGGCCGGGCCGTCGGCCGGGTCGGCCAGTACCCGCAGTGTGCTCACCACGTCGCGCACCTCGGGCGCGTCCAGCAGCCCACCGAGCCCGACGACGTCGACCGGCAACCCGCGCTCCCGCAGTGCGGCCTCGATCGCCGGGATCTGCGCCCGTACCCGGATCAGCACCGCCGTCGTCGGGCGCTCCTCGACCGGGACGCTCTCCACGTCGCAGTCCAGCCCATGGGTCCACGCGGCCGCGATCCGGTCGGCGATCCACGCCGCCTCGTCGAGGTAGGTCTCCGTCAGTGCACAGTGGACGGTCTCGTGGCCCGCCCGGGGCGCCACGACCGGGGCGGCGGTGAGCCGGGCCACCTGGGCGCCGTGGCTGCGCAACGGCTCGGACAGCGCGTTGGCCACCCGGAGGATCTCCGGCCGGTTGCGCCAGCTCGTCGACAGAGCGAGCTGCCGGGCCGGCGCACCGTCGCGGTCCGGGAACTCGCCGGGGAAGCGGTCGAGGGTACCGGCACTGGCGCCGCGCCAGCCGTAGATGGACTGGCACGGATCACCGACCGCGGTCACCGGGTGCCCGTGTCCGAACAGCGACCGCAGCAGGACGACCTGGGCGTGGCTGGTGTCCTGGTACTCGTCGAGCAGCACGACCCGGTACCGGTCGCGTTCGACCGCGCCGACCTCGGCGTGATCGCGTGCGACGGTCGCGGCGCGGGCCAACTGGTCGCCGAAGTCCATCGCCTCCAGGTCGCGCTTGCGCTGCCCGTACCCGCGCACCAGTGCAAGCAGCTGCAGCCGGGCCCGCTGCCGGGCGAGCAGCTCCTCGACCGGCCGGTGTACCCGACCCGCCCGGCTGGTGACCTCCGCGTGGAACCGGCCGGTCCAGGCCGCCAGGTCATCCGGCGTGACCAGGTGCTCGGACAGCCCGGCGGCCAGTTGCAGTACCGCATCCGTGACCGTGCTCGGCGCGAACGACACGGCCGACATGTCGCCGTCGTAGGCGCGCACGATCGCGTCGGCGAACTGCCAGCAGGTCGCCTCGGTGAGCAGCCGGGTGGTCGGCTCGAACCCGGCCCGCAGCCCGTGCTCGGTGACGATCCGGGCGGCGTAGGAGTGGTATGTCGCCACGGTCGGCTCGCCGCTGAGCAGGTCGTCGCGGCCCAGCTTGCGGACCAACTGGTCGAGCCGGGAACGGACCCGGTGGGCCAGCTCGCCGGCCGCCTTGCGGGTGAAGGTCAGGCCCAGCACCTGCTCCGGCCGGGCGTACCCGTTGGCGACCAGCCACACCACCCGCGCCGCCATCGTCTCGGTCTTGCCGGAGCCGGCACCGGCGACCACGAGCAGCGGCGCCATCGGTGCCGAGATGATGCCGGCCTGCTCCCCGGTCGGCGGGTGCCGCAACCCCAGCAGCCGCGCCAGCTCATCCGGGGTGTACCGCGGCCCCGCGCTCGCCCGCGCCATCAGTCGCCGCCCGGCAGTGTCGGATCGCCGCCCGGCCGGCCCGGATCGCCGCCCGGCAGCGTCGGATCACCCGTCGTGGGTGGCGGTTCGGCACTGGTCAGCGGCGCCGGCCGGGGCCGGCCGGACTCGTCGGTGACCTGGCGGCCCTTCCCCCCGACCGGGCAACTCGTCCGTACCGGACACGCCCGGCACCGGCTGTTGACCACCGCCTGGAACGTCGAGGCGGCCATCGTCGCCGCCGTCCGCTTGACCAGCTTCGCCGCCCACTCGGGCTCCTCGGTCCGGTCGGGCGGCGGCTGCGCCTGCTCCCGTACCCCGACGGTGCCGGTGCCCAGCTGTACCAGGGCCGCGCCGCCGCTTTCGGTGCCGTACTCCTCGAACGCGCCCGCCTCGACCGCGGCCTGGTAGGCGGCCAGTTGCGGATGCGCGGGCACGTCGGCCTCGGGTACCGCCGACTTGCCGGTCTTCAGGTCGATCACCACGAGCCGGCCCTGCTCGTCGATCTCCAGCCGGTCGACCCGGCCAGCGATCCGGGTCACCTCGTCGAGCTGTACCAGGAACTCCGCCTCGATCGCGGCCAGCTTGCGCGGGTTGGCCGCCACCCACCCGACCAGCTTGTCGATCATCTGCTCGGCCCGCTCACGTTCCCGGCCGGCCAGCCACCGGGCGCTGAGCTCGATCTCGTCGAACCGCCCGGCCACGTACTCCACCAGCGTCGCCCGGTCGACCTGCGCGTCGGTGGCGAGCATGGCGGCCGCGTGCACCAGGTTGCCGACCCCCTGCTCGGGCGTCGGCCGGGTGCCGCCGCCGTGCCGCTCCAGCAACCAGCGCAGGCTGCACCGCTGCACACTCTCCACGGTGGACGGTGTGACGGTCACCGCGGCGTCGTCGTCGTGCAGCGGCCGCTCGTCGGACAACGAGCGCAGCCCCCACCAGTCCTGCGGATCCGCGCCGCGTACCCCGGCCGCGGCCAGCTTCGCGAGGTGTGCCGCCGCGGCCCGCCGCCGGCCGGCCGGCGCACCGGAGTCGGCGACCGCCGCGCGCAGCTCCGCGACGAGCGCCGCCAGGGTCAGCGCCCGGGGCAGCCGGGTGGACAGCGGGTGCTCCTCCGGTGCGGCGCCGGACAGCTCGGTCAGGAACCGGGACGGCTGTTCCTCGCCGTCGCCGGACGACACGGCGGTCACCACCAGCCGCGTGCGGGCCCGGGTCACCGCGACGTAGAACAGCCGCCGCTCCTCCTCCAGCAGCGCGGCGACCTGCCCGACGGTGCCCAGCTCGCGACCGGCCACGATGTCGACGAGCTGCTCGGAACCGAGGACGCTGCCGCGCAGCCGCAGGTCCGGCCAGACCCCCTCCTGCGCGCCCGGGACGAGCACCACGTCCCACTCCAGCCCTTTGGCCGCGTGTGCGGTCAGGATGCGTACCGCATCGCCGCGGTCGGCGGTCGCGGCCAGCGTGTCGCCGGGCAGCTCCTGCCCCTGGACGTGGTCGAGGAACACCTCCACCCCGGCCCCGGGCAGCCGGTCGGCGAACCGGGCGGCCGTGTCGAACAGCACCATCACCGCGTCGAGGTCTCGGTCGGCGGTCGCGCCCCGGTGCCCGCCCCGGGCACTCGTCTTCGACCAGCGCTCGGCCAGCCCGCTCGCCTGCCACAGTGCCCAGAGCGTGTCCTCGGCTGTGGCGCCCGGCCGCCCGGCCGCCTCCCGGACCACGCCGAGCAGATGCGCGACCCGCCGGGCGGGTGCGGCCCACCGCCGCTCCACGGCGAGCAGCTCTCTCGGGTCACGGAGCGCGTCGACCAGCAGTACCCCCGACGGCCGCCGGTCACCCGCGGCCAGCGCGATGCCGCGCAACCCCTGCCGCAGCTTGCGCTCGGCGAGCGGGTCGGCACCGCCCAGCGGGGAGTGCAGCAGGGCGACCGCGGCTTCCTCGTCCAACCGCTCGGGTTCCAGCGCGCACCGCAGCGCGAGCAGCACCGGGGTGACCGCAGGATGCATCGACAACGGTAAGTCCTCGGCGTGCGTCGCCGTCGGTACCCCCGCCTGGTGCAGCGCCCGCTGCAGCGACGGCAGGAACAGGTGGGTCGAGCGGACCACGACCGCCATCCGCGACCACGGCACCGCGTCGATCAGGTGGGCCTGGCGCAGCCGGTGTGCGACGTAGGCGGCCTCGCTCGTCGCGGAGCGGAACGTGTGCACCTCCGCGCCGCCGGCCGGCCGGTCCGGATCGGGCGACAGCAGCCGGTGCCGCACCGGCCCGCGCAGCCGGGCGGCTACCCGCTGGGTGGCCGCGAGCAGGTCGGTGCCCTGACGGTAGCTGCGGGTCAGGTATGCCGTCGCGGCCACGAACCGGTCGGGGAACCCGGTCACCCCGCCGGGATCGGCGCCGCGGAACGCGTAGATCGACGAGTCCGGGTCGGCGAACGCGACCAGGTGCGCGCCGCCCCCGGCGACCAGCTGCAGCAGGTCGAGCTGGGCCGGGTCGGTGTCGGCCAGCTCGTCGAGGTAGACCGCCGACAACCGGCGCCGTTCCAGGGCGAGCAGGTCGGGCTCGGCCTGCAGCAGGCCGGCCGCGGCACGCAGCAGCTCGGCCGGGTCGTAGGCGACGCCGGTCCGGCCGGTGGCGTCGCGCAGGGTCAGCACCTGGAGGTACTCGCGCAGGAAGCCGGCCGCGGCGACCCAGTCGAACCGGCGGTGCTCCATCCCGTAGGCGGCCAGCTCCTCGGCCGGTATCCCCCGCTCGGCGCAGCGCATCAGCAGGTCGCGCAGCTGGGTCGCGAACGCCCGCGTGCCCAGGGCCGGCCGCAGCGACGCCGGCCACTGCTCGGGGTCGGCGGCGAGCAGTTCGCGGATGACCAGATCCTGCTCCGGTCCGGTGAGCAGGCGCGGGGTCGGGTCGCCGAACTCGGTGGCCGCGCGGCGCAGGATGCCGAAGGCGTAGGAGTGGAACGTGCGCACCAGCGGCTCCGCCGACACGTGCTGCGCCACCCGGGCCTCGACCCGGTCGCGCAGCCGGGCCGCGCCGCGCCGGCCGAACGTCAGCACCAACACCTGGTCGGGCGGCGTGCCCTCGGCGATCCGGGCGGCGACCGACTCCACCAGCGTGGTGGTCTTGCCGGTGCCCGGCCCGCCGAGCACGAGCAGGGCGCCCTCGCGGTGCGCGGTGACGGCACGCTGCGCGTCGTCGAGCGCCACCGGGGCGGTGGTCGGTGTCGGCGCGCGCAGCAGCCGGTAGGTCACGGGGACTATGAGACCACGGGGGTACGACACGCTTCGACGGCATCCGCGACCGTGTCCACAACCCGCAGGTGGGCCAGCGCCTCCGCGCGCACGAACCCCAGGGGCACCAGGCCGCGCAGCCACTCCAGCAGGCCGGTGTAGAAGCCGTCGGCGTTCAGGAGCACCACCGGCTTCGCGTGCAGCCCCAGCATCCCGGTGGTCCAGACTTCGAAAAGCTCGTCGAGGGTACCCAGACCGCCCGGCAGGATGACGAACGCGTCCGACTTCTCGATCATCAGCGTCTTGCGGGCCGCCATCCCGTCGGTGACCAGGAACTTGTCGGACTCCGCGTCGGCGACCTCCCGCGTGATCATCGACTCCGGCATGATGCCGAGCGTGTGGCCGCCTGCGGCACGGGCGCCGGCGGCGACGGTACCCATCATGCCGACCCGGCCGCCACCGGAGACCAGGCGGTGGCCCGCGGCCGCGAGCGCCGACCCGACCTGTCCGGCCAGTTCCAGCCAGCGTCCGTCGAGTGTGGTGGACGACGCGCAGAACACGCAGACCGCGGCCACCCCTACTCCTGGCCTGCCGCTTCGGCGTTCTCCTCCACCGACTGCCGCTCGACGGCCAGCGCCTTGTCGGCCTCGACGATGTGCCGTACCGCCTCGCCGACGTCGTCGGTCAGGCAGACCAGGTCGAGGTCGACCGGGCTGATCTTGCCCTCGGCCGCCATCCGGTCGCGCATCCAGTCCAGCAGCCCGCCCCAGTACTCGCTGCCCATCAGCACCACCGGGAACCGGGTGACCTTGCGGGTCTGTACCAGCGTGAGCGCCTCGAACAGCTCGTCCATCGTGCCGAACCCGCCGGGCAGCACCACGAACGCCTGCGCGTACTTGACGAACATCGTCTTGCGGGCGAAGAAGTACCGGAAGTCGATGCCCAGGTCGACCCACTGGTTGATGCCCTGCTCGAACGGCAGTTCGATGCCCAGCCCGACGGACAGCCCGCCGGCCTCGGAGCAGCCCTTGTTGGCCGCCTCCATGACACCCGGCCCACCGCCGGTGATCACCGCGTACCCCGCCTGCGCCAGCGCCGAGCCCAGCCGTTCGGCCATCTCGCACTCGACGCTGCCCGGCTTGCTGCGCGCCGACCCGAACACGCTCACCGCGCGGGGCAGATCGGCGAGCGTGTCGAAACCTTCCACGAACTCCGACAGGATCCGCAGTGCCCGCCAGGCGTCCTTGGTCTTCCACTCGCTGCGCAGCCGCGAGTCGAGCAGGCCCTGGTCGGCGGTGGTACTGCCGACGGCGTCCCGGCGCAGCGTCACCGAGCCCTGGTGGCGCTCCCGGGGCCGCGGCCCGTACGGAAGCTCGTTTCCCTTGTGCATGGATCACACGGTAGTGCGGCCCACCCCCCTCCCCTCGCCGATCTTGGAGTTGTGTCGGCGACAAAAGGGGCGCCGTTCCGCGTGTCGGGCGCCACAAGTCCAAGATCGGCGCTCAGGGGGCGGCGCTCGGGGGGCGGCGCTCAGGTGAGCCAGCGTCGCAGCACCGCGGCGCCGGATTCGATCTTGGCGAGCTCGACGCGCTCCTCCCGGGTGTGCGCGAGGTTGGGGTCGCCCGGGCCGTAGTTGAGCGCCGGGATGCCGAGCGCCGCGAACCGCGACACGTCGGTCCAGCCGAACTTCGCCGTGGGCGGGCGGCCGACCGCGGCGATGAACTCCCGCGCGGGTTCGGCGGTAAGCCCCGGCAGCGCGCCGGGCGCCGAGTCGGTGACCTCGACCGGGTACCCGGCGAAGACCTCGGTCAGGTGCGCCGCCGCCGCGGCCTCCGAGCGGTCCGGGGCGAACCGGTAGTTGACCTCGACCTCGCACGTGTCCGGGATGACGTTGCCGGCCACCCCGCCGCGGATCCGTACCGCGTTGAGCCCTTCCCGGTACTCACATCCGTCGATCGCCACCCGCCGCGGCTCGTACTCCGCCAACCGCCGCAGCACGTCGCCCGCCGCGTGGATGGCGTTCATGCCGAGCCAGGAGCGGGCGGAGTGGGCGCGTCGGCCACGGGTACCCACGACTGCCCGCATGGTGCCCTGGCAGCCGGCCTCGACCGCGCCGTAGGTCGGTTCGAGCAGGACCGCGAAGTCGGCGGTGAGCCAGTCGGGCCGCTCCCGGGCGACCACGGCCAGGCCGTTGCGGGCCGCCTCGACCTCCTCGCACTCGTAGAAGAAGTACGTCACGTCGTACCGTGGCGCGGCCAGCGTCACGGCCAGGTGCAGCGCCAGCGCGGTACCCGACTTCATGTCCGAGGTGCCACAGCCGAACATCAGGTCACCGTCCACTGTGGACGGGAAGTTGTCCGCCAGCGGTACCGTGTCCAGATGCCCGGCCAGCACCACCCGCCGGGAGCGGCCGAGGTCGGTACGGGCGGCGATGGTGTTGCCGATCCGGCTGACCGACAGCTCCGTCGGCAGCAACGCGGCCTCCACCGCGTCGGCGATCTTCCGCTCGTCGCCGGAGACGGACTGGATGTCCACGAGCGCCCGGGTCAGCGCGACCGGGTCGGCCAGGACGGCAGGGTCGAGGTGGGCCACGAACCTGAGATTAGTAGGGTTTGATCGTGTCCGACTTCACCACCGCCCCCGCGTGGGGTACCGGCCTGGCCACCGTCACCGCCGAGGAGCAGGTGCTCGACGTCTGGTACCCGACCGGCCGGCTCGGGCTCGGCACCGCGCCCGGCGACGATCCCGGCTTCGACCCGACCCTGACCGGCGACCGGCAGCTGCCCGGCCTGCGTGCCGTCGAGGTGCGCACCGCGGTCGAGTCGCTGGCCGACCCGCCGGTCGACGCCGCCGACGTGTACCTGCGCCTGCACCTGCTGTCGCACCGGCTGGTCCGGCCGCACGAGGCCAACCTGGAGGGCCTGTTCGGGCTGCTCGCCAACGTCGCCTGGACCTCGGCCGGCCCGTGCCCGCCGGACCGGGTGGACGAGCTGCGGCTGCTGGTCCGCGCCGCGGGCGGGCAGCTGACCGTGTACGGCGTGGACAAGTTCCCCCGGATGGCCGACTACGTGCTGCCGGCCGGGGTACGGATCGCCGACACGGATCGGGTGCGGCTGGGTGCGCACCTGGCCAGCGGTACCGTCGTGATGCACGAGGGATTCGTAAACTTCAATGCCGGTACCCTCGGCGCCTCGATGGTCGAGGGCCGGGTCTCCTCCGGCGTGGTGGTCGGGGACGGCTCCGACATCGGCGGCGGCTCCTCGATCATGGGTACCCTGTCCGGCGGCGGCAAGGAGATCGTGCGCATCGGCGAGCGGTGCCTGCTCGGTGCGAACGCGGGTATCGGTATCTCGCTCGGCGACGACTGCGTGGTCGAGGCCGGCTGCTACGTCACCGCCGGCGCCAAGGTGACCCTGCCCAACGGCGACGTGGTGAAGGCCGCCTCGCTGTCCGGGTCGGACGGCATCCTGTACCGGCGCAACTCGGTGACCGGCACCCTGGAGGCGGTACCGCGCACCGGCCGGGACGGTATCGCCCTGAACGTGGCGTTGCACGCCAACGACTGACCGTGCCCTGGTCGATCCGCGTCGACCCGACCCGGCGCCATCCCTAGCCGGCCAGGCGCCGGGCCGCCGATTCGACGCGTTCGTCGGTCGCGGTCAGCGCGATCCGCACGTGCCGCGCCCCGGCCGGGCCGTAGAAGGTACCCGGCGCGACGACGATGCCCAGCCCGGCGAACCAGTCCACGGTGGACCAGCAGTCCTCGTCGCGGGTCGCCCACAGGTACAGGCCGGCCTCGGAGTGCTCGATGGTGAACCCGGCCTTCTCCAGTGCTGGCCGCAGCAGGGCACGGCGGGCACGGTACCGGGACCGCTGACCGTCCACATGGGACTCGTCGCCGAGCGCCGCGACCATCGCCGCCTGTACCGGCGCCGGCAGCATCATCCCGGCGTGCTTGCGCACCGCGAGCAGCTCCGCCACCAGCGCCGGATCCCCGCTGACGAAGCCGGCCCGGTACCCGGCGAGGTTGGAGCGCTTGGACAGCGAGTGCACCGCGAGCACCCCGTCGTAGGTACCGTCGCAGACGGACAACACCGAGACGGGTGCCGCCTCCCAGCCCAGCGGCAGGTAGCACTCGTCGTTCACCACGATCGTGCCGCGCTCGCGTGCCCACGCCACGACCTTGCGCAGGTGCGCCGCGGGCAGTACCCGCCCGGTCGGGTTACCCGGCGAGTTCAGCCACAGCAGCTTGACCGGCGCCGGCCCCAGCGCGGTCAGCGAGTCGGCCCGCACGACGGTCGCGCCGGCCAGGCGCGCACCCACCTCGTAGGTCGGGTAGCAGACCGTCGGGATCGCGACGGTGTCCCCCGGCCCGATGCCGAGCAGCGTGGGCAGCCACGAGATCAGCTCCTTGGAGCCGATCGTGGGAAGTACCGCGAACCCGGGCGCCGCCTCGCACGCGGCCGTGACCCAGGCGGTGATGGCCGCGCGCAGGTCCGGCGTTCCCGCGGTCTGCGGGTACCCCGGGGAGTCCGCGGCAGCGGCCAGCGCCGACCGGATCACCGGGGGTACCGGATCGACCGGCGTACCCATCGACAGGTCCACCGGTCCGTCCGGATGCCCCGCCGCCCGCGCCTTCGCCGGTTCGAGCAGGTCCCAGGGGAAGTCGGGAAGGCCGGCGGAGAGCGTCAGTGCTCCGCCTCCCGGGGCGGCTGGCCGGCCACGAACGGCGTGTCCTTGTCCAGCTTCCCGATCTTGGAAGCACCGCCCGGCGAGCCGAGGTCTTCGAAGAACTCGTAGTTCGCCGTCGTGTAGTCCTTCCATTGAGCGGGGACGTCGTCCTCGTAGAAGATCGCTTCAACCGGACACACCGGCTCGCACGCCCCGCAGTCGACGCATTCATCGGGATGGATGTAGAGCATCCGGTTGCCCTCGTAGATGCAGTCGACCGGGCACTCCTCGATGCACGCCCTGTCGAGGACATCCACGCATGGCTCGGCGATGATGTAAGTCACGGTCGTCCTCTTTCGCACCAGCACAGCGGCCGCGTTCCCCCGCGGCGGTCACAGCCTAGTATCTCCCGCTGGAGGGGGTGGACCGTGCTCGGGCCACATGATGTGGGACACCGCGTGGTGGTACGCCGCATCGTGGGGGTACGCGGCAATCGTCCGCAATTTACCGACGTCCTCGGCGACCTGATCGGCTACGACGCGACCGGGCTGACCGTCGCCGCGCGTACCGGACCGCAGCGCATCCGGCACGACGAGATCCACGCCGCCAAGCGGGTACCGCGGTCCCGCACGGAGATCGCCGACCTGGAGCGGGTCGCCAACGCCGCGTGGCCGGCGCCGGTACAGGAGCCGCTCGGCGGCTGGATCCTGCGCGCCGCCGACGGCTGGACCGGCCGGGCCAACTCCGCCCTCCCGCTCGGCGACCCGGGCATGAGCCGGGGCGAGGCGATCGACGCGGTGGCCGACTGGTACGCCGCGCGCGGGCTGCCGGCCCGGATCAACGTGCCGCTGCCGCTGGCCGCCGGCCTCGACGCGACGCTCACCGCGCGCGGCTGGGCCCGCTCACCCGACGTGCTCGTGCTGAGCGCGCCGCTGGCCAGGGTGCTGGAAGGTCCGGAACCCGACCTGCCGAAGGTCAAGCTGGACGTCGCACCGGACGACGCCTGGCTCGCCGTGGTCACCGCGCGCAAGCGGGGCCTGCCGGCCGCCGCGCGCCAGGTGCTGACCGGGCCGGCGGCGGTCCGGTTCGCGTCGGTCGAGCGGGATCTGGCCGTAGCGCGGGGCGCGGTCGTCGGCGGGTGGCTGCACCTGAGCCTGCTGGAGGTCGCGGAACGCGCGCGGCGCCAGGGCCTGGCCCGGCACGTCACGCGCGCGCTGGCCGCGTGGGCCGCCGGCTCCGGCGGGGGTACCGCATTCCTGCAGGTCGAGTCCGGAAACCCGGCCGCCCGCGCGCTCTACGCCGGACTGGGCTTCGCCACGCACCACACCTACGTGACGCGGACTAACGCCGGACCACCTTCCGCGGCTTCGCCGCCCGCGTCTTCGCGTACCGCTTGAGCGCCTCCGCCCGGTAGTCCCTGCCCAGCGCCATCAGCACGAGCAGGCCCAGGATCGCCCCGCCACCGGCGAAGGCGAGGTAGTGCCAGATCTCGGCGAAGAACAGCCCGGCGCCCTCCTTGAAGGGACGGGTACCGCCGAAGAACGGCCCGACCAGCACGGTCAGCAGGCAGGCGACGGCGACCGCGACACACAGGTCCGGGGTCACCCGGCTCATCGGGTACCGCCGCCCCCAGCGCCAGCCCGCGCCGGCCATGACCAGCCCGACCAGGGCGAGCCCCACGAACCCGACCGTGATCTGCTTCGAGTCGCTCTTCGGCCCGACCTGCCAGACGATCAGCCGGACGACCGCGTTGATCGCGAAGAGCACGCCGGCCAGAATGCCGACCGGCTGCCACCGGTCCCTCATGATTGTTCTCCCCTTGACGCATCCCGACGCGGATAGGTATAGCGTCTCCGACCGTCCCAGCGCTACCTGCGCGCCGGGATCATCCGGTAGGCAGCGACGCCCCAGGCGAGCGCGCCGAGCAGCAGGGCGAGCAGCCCGGTCCAGTCGTTGCCGGGCAGCAGGAGGTCACCCTCGGTGGTGCGGACGGTACCGGCGAACATCGTCAGGAACCACACCACACCGGGCAGCAGCGCGAGCCCCCGGCGCCCGGTGACCACAAGGGTGAACCGGACCAGCGCGGCGTTGCCCGCGACGGCCAGGACCGGAGCGAGCACACCGACCGTGTGCGGCGGGCTGAGGAAGGTCGCCCACAGCCCGGTGAGGAACCCGCCGAGCAGGCCGACGGCGGTGCCGCCGATCTGCAGCAGCCGTTCCATCAGACCAGCACCGCCGCCTCGATGCCGGCGAACAGGTCGTCCTCCCAGCCGTACCGGCCGGCGCCCGGCCCCTTCTCCCCCCGCGCCAGGATGTAGTGCTCCACGCCGAGGAACTCGGCGCCGAAGCTGCTCGCCAGCGTGTACAGCCAGGAGTCCGGCGGGATCTGGGTGGCGTGCGCCTTGAGCGCGGCGGTCTTGCGGTCGGCCTGCTCGGGCGCGTTGATCGCGGCCGCGATCTGCTCGTCCGGGGTACCGAACGGCAGCTGGTCGACGTCGGTCACCCCGCCGAACGGGTTGTTGGCCGCCCCGGCGAACGCCTCGATGCCGTCGCGCAGGACGCTGCGGGGTACCGCGGTCCAGTACACCTTGGCGGGCGCGTCGGCACCGGCCAGCTCGACGGCGCGCATGGCCACCCGGTGCGCCTGGATGTGGTCGGGGTGCCCGTAGAAGCCGTTCGGGTCGTAGGTGACCAGGACCTGCGGGCGTACCTCCCGGATGATCCCGACCAGCAGCCCGGCCGCCTCGTCGAGGTCGGCGCGCCAGAACGCCCGCGGGTTGTCGTTGGTCGGCAGGCCCATCATGCCGGAGTCCCGGTACCGCCCGGCGCCGCCGAGGAACCGCTGGTCGGTCACGCCGAGTGCGGCGCAGGCGGCGGCCAGCTCGCTGACGCGGTACCCGCCGAGCTGGTCGGCATGGGCGGCTTCGAGCTGGGCCAGCTCGGGGACGTGGATCTCCCCCTCCTCGCCCAGCGTGCAGGTGACGAGGGTGACGTGTGCGCCGGCCGCGGCGTACCGGGCCATCGTCGCGCCGGTGCCGACCGACTCGTCGTCCGGGTGCGCGTGGACGAACAGGATCCGGCGAGCTGGGAGGGTCACGCCGACACACTTTACGCGGCCCGCGGCGGGCCCTTCGGCCGCGTACGCGGCGGCGGGGCGGCATCATGAGCGGATGGAGTATCCGGAACTCGCCGCCCGTACCCGCCGGTTCTCGTGCGGTGCACCCCGCGCGGTCGGCGTGGCCAGCGACGGTTCCCGGGTGGTGTTCCTGCGCTCGGCCGGTCCCGAGGACCCGGCCGACCGGCTGTACGTCTTCGACGTGGCCACCGGTGCCGAACGGCTCGTCGCCGACCCGGCCGCGCTGCTGGCCGACGCGGGCGACCTGCCGGCCGGGGAGCGGGCCCTGCGCGAGCGGCTGCGGCTGTCCGCGGCGGGCATCGGCTCGTACGCGATCGACCCGCCCGCGACGGTGGCCGCGTTCACGCTGGCCGGCCGGCTGTTCCGGGCCGACCTGGTGCGCGGCACGGTGGCCGAGGTACCGACGCCGGGGCCGGTCGTCGACCCGCGGCCGGACCCGACCGGTACCCGGATCGCGTATGTAAATGACGGTGCGGTGCGGGTGACCGATCCCGACATGCTCATCGCGGGCGAGGACGGAATCAGCTGGGGGCTGGCGGAGTTCATCGCGGCCGAGGAGTTCAGCCGGTACCGCGGGTACTGGTGGGCGCCCGACGGCCGCTCGCTGCTCGCCGCGCGGGTCGACGAGTCGCGGGTACCCCGCTGGACGCTGCACGACCCGGCCGAGCCGGCGGCGCCGCCGCGCACCGTCGCGTACCCCCACGCGGGCGCCCCGAACGCCGTGGTCACCCTGCACCTGCTGGACCTCGACGGCGGCTGGGTCGACGTGCACTGGGACCGGGAGACGTACCCGTACCTCGTGGCGGTGTCCTGGACGGAGCTGGGCGGCCCGCTGGTCACCGTGCTGCGCCGGCTGCAGCAGCACGGGCTGGTGCTGGCGATCGACCCGCGCACCGGCGAGACCCAGGTGCACGCCGAGCTGGCCGATCCCCGCTGGGTGTCGCCGGTCCCGGGTACCCCGGCATACCTGGGCGACGGGCGGGTACTGGTCGGCGGCGAGCTGGCGCACGACGGGTACGACGCCCGGTGCCTGTTCGCCGACGGGAGCCTGCTGACCCCGCCGGGGCTGTACGTCCACCGGGTGTGCGACCGGCTCGGCGACGGAACGCTGCTCGTCGAGGCGAGCGACGGCGAACCCAGCGAGCAGCACGTGTACCGGATCGGCACCCGGGCCGGCGCGCCGGTCGTCGACGCCGAGCGGCTCACCTCCGCGGCCGGGCTGCACGTCGGCGCGGGCGGCGGCGACACGGTGGTGATCGGTGCCCTGTCGCTGGACGACACGGCGGTGAAGTGGACGGTGCTGCGCGACGGCCGGCCGGTCGGCGAGCTGGCCAACCTGGCGGCCGGCCTGCCGTACGCGCCCCGGCCGGCGCTGGCCCGGGTCACCGACCGGCGGCTGCCCACCGGCGTGCTGTACCCGCGCCAGCACGTGGCCGGGCGCAAGCTGCCGGTACTCGTCGACATCTACGGCGGTCCGCACCGCCAGGAGGTGCTCGCCGCGCGGTCGCGCTGGCAGGAACGGCAGTGGTGGGCCGACGCCGGGTTCGCCGTCGTGGTGATCGACAACCGGGGTACCCCCGGCGTGTCGCCCAGCTTCGAGAAGGTGATCCACCGGCGGCTGGCCGACGTGGTGCTCGGCGACCAGGTCGACGCGCTGCACGCGCTCGCCGACAAGCACCCGGACCTGGACCTGACCCGGGTCGCCATGCGCGGCTGGTCGTTCGGCGGCTGGCTGTCGGCGCTCGCGGTGCTGCGCCGCCCCGACGTGTACCGCGTCGCCGTCGTCGGCGCGCCGGTCGCCGACTGGGCGCTCTACGACACCGCGTACACCGAGCGGTACCTGGGCCTGCCGGCCGATAGTCCGGACGTCTACAGTCACCACAATCTGGTGGAGCTTGCCGCCGAGCCGCCGATCCGGCCCGACGACGCCCGGCCGATGCTGCTCGTCCACGGCCTCGCCGACGACAACGTGGTCGCGGCGCACACCCTGCGCCTGTCCGCCGCGCTGCTCGCCGCCGGCCGGCCGCACGCGGTGATCCCGCTGACCGGAGCCACCCACATGAGGTCGGGCGGGATCCGCGAGCGGCTGCTGCGCCTGGAGCTGGACTTCATCCGCCAAGCACTGGGAGGTTGACATGCCCACGGTACTGACCGCCGACGAGCTCGCTTCGGCACTGCGCGACCTGTCCGGGTGGTCCGGTGACCCGCAGGGGATCGAACGGTCGGTGCAGGCCGCCTCGTTCCTGGCCGGTATCCGGCTGGTGGACGCGGTCGCCGAGGCCGCCGAGGCGGCCGACCACCATCCGGACATCGACATCCGTTGGCGCACCGTGACGTTCCGCCTCGCCACCCACTCCGCGGGCGGGGTCACCGAACTGGACCTGAAGCTCGCCCGGCAGATCGACCAGCTCGCAGCATGAGCGGAGCGGGACGCGGCGGCGTCTGGACTGAGGAGCGCAGCGACGAGGGAAGACGGCGCACCGAAGCGTCCCGCGAAGCGAACCAGGAGGCGCCGGCGTGAGTGAGTTCGATGCCGCGACCGCGGCGGTGGAGGCGGCGCTGGCCGCGGGGGCACGGTACGCCGACGCCCGGGTCATGTACCGCCGGCAGGAGTCGATGACCGCGCTCAACGGGGAGATCGAGGAGCTGGTCCAGGACGAGGACGCCGGGCTCGGGGTACGCGCGCTGGTCGGCTCGGGCTGGGGCTTCTTCGCGGTGCCCGACCTCGGGTCGGCCCGGGGCGCCGGTGAGCGGGCCGCGGCCATCGCCGCCGCCTCGGCGTCCGTCGCCGGTCCCGCCGCCGATCTGGTACCGGTGCCGGCCGGCTCGGCGACGTGGGCCAGTGAGTGTCTGGTGGACCCGCTCGCGGTACCCCTGTCGGACAAGGGCGACCTGCTCGTGACCGCGACCGCGGAAGCGCGCCGGGCCGGCGCGGACCTCGCGGAGGGCCTTTACCACATCTGGGACACCCGCAAGTGGTTCGTCTCCTCGGAGGGGCACCGGATCGAGCAGCACATCCGGGAGTGCGGCGCGGGCATCGCGGCGACCGCGGTCGGCGAGGGCGAGACGCAGCGCCGCTCGTACCCGGCGTTCCGCGGCCAGTACGGCACCCGCGGCTGGGAACTGGTCGACGAGCTGGACATCGGCGCGCACGCTACCCGCGTCGCCGAGGAGGCGCGGGCGCTGCTGACCGCGCCGCAGTGCCCGGCCGGGCAGACCACGCTGATCCTCGGCAGCGAGCAGCTGGCGCTGCAGATCCACGAGTCGGTCGGGCACGCCATCGAGCTGGACCGCATCCTCGGCTGGGAGGCGGCGTTCGCCGGTACCTCGTGGCTGGAGCTGGACCGGCTGGGCCGGCTGACCTACGGGTCGGAGCTGATGAACATCGTCATCGATCCGACGATCCCCGGCGCGCTGGGCTCGTTCGGGTACGACGACGAGGGGACGCCGGCCGCCCGCCGGTATGCTGTCCACAATGGACAGTGGGTGGGCGTGCTGTCCGGCCGGGACTCCGCGGCGGTGGCCGGGCTGGACTACGGCGGCAGCGTGCGGTCCGACGGCTGGGCGCGGCTGCCGATGGTACGGATGACCAACGTCGGCCTGGAACCGGGTCCGCACACCCTCGACGAGATCGTGGCGGCCACCGACGACGGCGTGTACATGGAGAACAACCGCTCCTGGTCGATCGACGACAAGCGGCTCAACTTCCAGTTCGGCTGCGAGATCGGCTGGGAGGTGAAGAACGGGCGGCTCGGCCGGATGCTGCGCAACCCGACGTACACCGGCATCGGGCCGCGGTTCTGGCGCTCGATGGACATGCTGTCCGGCGAGATCGTCACGTGGGGTACCCCGAACTGCGGCAAGGGCCAGCCGGGGCAGATCGGCCACACCGGCCACCCGTCGGCACCGGCCCGGTTCACCGGAGTTCGCGTGGGGGTGCGGGGATGAGCGAAGTCGACCTCGCCGCCCAGGTGCTCGACCTGGTCCGCACGCTGTCCGGTCCGGGTACCCAGGCCGAGGTGCTCGTGGAGCGGCGGACCCTGGCGTTGACCCGGTTCGCGAACTCCTACATCCACCAGAACGTCGCGGACACCACCACGACCGTGCGGCTGCGGCTGCACCGGGACGGCCGCACCGCCGGCGGTTCCACCACGCTGACCGTCGCCGACGCGCTGCGCGACCTGGTGCAGCGGACCGCCGCCGCGTCCCGGCTGTGCCCGCCCGATCCGGGGTGGCCGGGGCTGGCCCCGCCGAGCCCGGTGGACGAGCCGGTGGCGGTCGACGAGGACGTCATCGCGGCGACGCCGGCCGACCGGGCGGCACGGGTACGGGCGTTCGTCGACGCCTGCGCCGGGCTGCCCGCGGCCGGGTACTGCCGCACCGCGCACGGTACGAGCGCGTTCGCCAACTCCGCCGGCCAGTCGGCGCTCGGCGCGACGACGCAGGCGAGCATGGACGGCGTCGCCCGCAGCACGGCCGCCGACGGTGCCGCCCGGCTGGCCGGCCCACGACTGTCCGATGTGGACGGTGCGGTGCTCGGTGCCCGTGCTGCGGCCAAGGCGCTGGCCGGTGCCGAACCGATCGAGCTGCGGCCGGGCCGGTACGAGGTGGTACTGGAGCCGCTGGCCGTCGGCGATATCCTGCAGAGCCTGGCGCTGTACGGGTTCAACGGCAAGGCGGTCAACGAGCACCGGTCGTTCGTGGCACCCGGCGAGGAGCAGTTCGACGAGAGCGTCACGCTGGTCGACGACCCGACCGGGCCGGGACAGGCCGGGCTGCTGTTCGACGCCGAAGGCACGCCGCGCCGCCCGCTCACGCTGGTCCGCGCCGGGGTCACCGAGGCCGTGGTGCACGACCGGCGGACCGCGGCGGTCGCCGGTACCGCGTCGAACGGGCGCGCGCTGCTCGGCGGCGCGAGCTGGGGCGCGGTACCGCAGAACCTCGCGCTGCTGCCCGGTCACGGCGCCGCACCGGCGGAGGTACCCGGACCCGCCGCCGACTCCTCGGTGCTCGACCTGGTGACCGGGGTGCGGTACGGGCTGCTGGTCAGCGACCACTGGTACACCCGGGTGCTCGACCCGCGCCCGCTGGTGGTGACCGGCCTGACCCGCAACGGCGTGTGGCTCATCGAGCACGGTGAGATCACCCGGCCGGTCCGGAACCTGCGGTTCACCCAGTCGTACCCGCAGGCGCTGGCCCCCGGCGGGGTACTCGGCGTCGCCGCGTACTCCGCGCCCGGCGCGAGCCACTGGGACCTGGCCAGCTACGCCGCACCGGCGCTGCGGCTGGCCGGGTGGAACTTCACCGGCGGCGTGTCGGGGTGAGGTTGCGCACACCCGCCCCGGGTGTGACGTCACGGCTTCCGTAGCAGCCGGTTACCCGCCAGACTCCCTACCGCAAGGTCAGCTGACGGTCCAGCGTAACGTGTGCACAGCACACGCCCGCTTTCAGGGAGCGAAGACAACGATGACGACGACGGCAACGAGGCCGGGCGGGGCGCAACCACGTGCCCAGATACCGGCACGGACGCTGCGGACCGACCGGTGGTGGGTGGCCCCGGCGCTGACCGCGACCGGCCTCACCATCTGGGTGGCGTACGCGGTGGTCCGGGTGTTCATGCAGAGGTGGTACTTCGCGCTCGGCGACGGGTACCGCTACCTGACCCCGTTCTACTCGCCCTGCACCTCGGTCGGTTGCACGCCGGAGGCCGCCGAGTTCGGCCGGTTCCTGCCGTCCCGGCTGATCATCCCGCTCCCGTTCGCGGCGCTGAGCCTGCCGTTCCTCGGCCTGTTCCGGTTCACCTGCTACTACTACCGCCGGGCGTACTACCGCAGCTTCTGGTTCTCCCCACCGGCGTGCGCGGTACCCGACGGGCACAAGCGGTACACCGGCGAGACGCGGTTCCCGTTGATCTTCCAGAACGCGCACCGGTACGCGTTCTACGCCGCCCTGATCATCTCGCTGATCAACACGTGGGACGCGATCCGGTCGTTCAGCGGTACCCACGGCTTCGGCATCGGCCTGGGCAACGTGGTACTGGTCGGCAACGTGGTGCTGCTGTGGGCGTACACGCTGTCCTGCCACTCCTGCCGGCACATCACCGGCGGGCGGCTGCGGCACTTCTCCAAGCACCCGCTGCGGTACCGGTTCTGGCTGTTCGTCTCCAGGCTCAACGCCAGGCACATGCTGCTGGCCTGGGTCACCCTGGGCACGTTGATGCTGACCGATTTCTACGTGATGGCCGTGACCGCTCATTGGATCGCCGACCTTCGGTTCGTGGGGTGAACGATGACCGAGCTTGAGAAGCACAGCTACGACGTCGTGGTCATCGGGGCCGGCGGCGCCGGGCTGCGCGCGGCGATCGAGGCCCGGCTGGCCGGCAAGAAGACGGCCATCATCTCCAAATCGCTGTTCGGCAAGGCGCACACGGTGATGGCCGAGGGCGGTGCGGCGGCCGCGATGGGCAACGTGAACAGCAAAGACAACTGGATGGTGCACTTCCGCGACACCATGCGCGGCGGGAAGTTCCTCAACAACTTCCGGATGGCCGAGCTGCACGCCAAGGAGGCGCCGGACCGGGTCTGGGAGCTGGAGACCTACGGCGCGCTGTTCGACCGCACTCCGGACGGCCGGATCTCGCAGCGCAACTTCGGCGGCCACGAGTACCCGCGCCTGGCGCACGTCGGCGACCGCACCGGCCTGGAGCTGATCCGCACCCTCCAGCAGAAGATCGTCTCCCTGCAGCAGGAAGATGGTGGGGACGACCGGCTCCGGGTCTTCGCCGAGTGCACGGTCACCGACCTCCTCCTCGACGGATCGCGGATCGCGGGCGCTGTCGGCTACTACCGGGAGACCGGCGAGTTCGTGCTCTTCGAGACGCCGGCGATCGTGCTGGCGACCGGCGGGGTCGGCAAGTCGTACAAGGTGACGTCGAACTCCTGGGAGTACACCGGCGACGGGCACGCGCTGGCCCTGCGCGCCGGCGCGACGCTGATCAACATGGAGTTCCTCCAGTTCCACCCGACCGGCATGGTGTGGCCGCCGTCGGTCAAGGGCATCCTGGTCACCGAGTCGGTCCGCGGCGACGGCGGGGTGCTGAAGAACTCCGACGGCAAGCGGTTCATGTTCGACTACGTACCCGATGTGTTCCGCAAGCAGTACGCCGAGACCGAGGAGGAGGCGGACCGCTGGTACACCGACCCGGACAACAACCGGCGCCCGCCCGAGCTGCTGCCCCGCGACGAGGTCGCCCGCGCGATCAACGCCGAGGTCAAGGCCGGTCGCGGTACCCCCGCCGGCGGCGTGTACCTGGACATCGCCTCGCGCCGGCCGGCCGAGTACATCCTCAAGCGCCTTCCGTCGATGTACCACCAGTTCAAGGAACTCGCCGACGTCGACATCACCGAGGCACCGATGGAGATCGGTCCCACCTGCCACTACGTGATGGGCGGCGTGGAGGTCGATCCGGACACGGCGGCCGCCGGCGGTACCGTCGAAGGTCTTTTCGCGGCGGGTGAGGTCTCCGGCGGCATGCACGGGTCCAACCGGCTGGGCGGCAACTCGCTGTCCGACCTGCTGGTGTTCGGCAAGCGCGCGGGCGAGTACGCGGCGCTCTACGTCGACCGGCTGGGGTCCCGGCCGGCCGCGCCGGCCGCCGCCGTCGACGCGGCGGTGGAGGCGGCGCTGGCGCCGCTGGTAAGGGAGAACGGCGAGAACCCGTTCGACGTCTGGAGCGACCTGCAGCAGGTCATGCAGGACCTGGTCGGCATCATCCGGCGCAAGTCCGAGCTGGAGGAGTCGCTCAAGCTGCTCGTCGACCTGAAGGAGCGGATCGGCAAGGTGTCCGCGCCGGGCGGGCGCCGGTTCAACCCGGGCTGGCACCTGGCGATCGACCTGCGCAACATGGTGCTGGTCTCGGAGTGCACCGCGCGCGCCGCGCTGGAGCGCGAGGAGTCGCGCGGCGGGCACACCCGCGAGGACTTCCCGCAGATGGACGCGAAGTGGCGCCAGGTCAACCTGGTCTGCTCGGTCGGCCAGGCCGGCGAGGTCGAGCTGGTCCGCAAGCCGGTACCCACGATCCGGCCGGAGCTGCTCGCGCTGTTCGAGCTGTCCGAGCTGAAGAAGTACATGACGGATGAGGAGCTGGCGATGCTCGGCGACGCGTCAGCGGAGTCGACGGGCCGGCCCGGCCAGCCTGCGAAGGACGGTGAGTGATGGGCTCGGTGCGCAAATTCCGGGTCTGGCGCGGTGACGCCGCCGGTGGCCGGCTGGAGGACTTCTCGGTCGAAGTCAACGAGGGCGAGGTCGTCCTCGACATCATCCACCGGCTGCAGGCCACCCAGGCGCCCGACCTCGCGGTGCGGTGGAACTGCAAGGCCGGCAAGTGCGGCTCGTGCTCGATGGAGATCAACGGCAAGCCGGGGCTGGGCTGCATGACGCGCATGTCGGTGTTCGCGGACGGCGAGACCGTCACGGTCACCCCGCTGCGCACCTTCCCGGTCATCCGCGACCTGGTCACCGACGTGTCCTTCAACTACGTCAAGGCCCGGGAGATGCCGGCGTTCGCGCCGCCCGCCGACCTCAAGCCCGGCGAGTACCGCATGAAGCAGGTCGATGTCGAACGCTCGCAGGAGTTCCGCAAGTGCATCGAGTGCTTCCTCTGCCAGAACACCTGCCACGTCATCCGCGACCACGACGACAACAAGCCGGCGTTCGCCGGTCCGCGCTTCTTCATCCGCGCGGCGGAACTGGACATGCACCCGCTCGACGCGCGTGGTGACCGCAAGGAGACCGCGGTCGACGAGCAGGGACTCGGGTACTGCAACATCACCAAGTGCTGCACCGAGGTCTGCCCGGAGCACATCAAGATCACGGACAACGCGATCATCCCGCTGAAGGAACGGGTGGTGGACCGGCGGTACGACCCGCTGGTCTGGCTCGGCAGCAAGATCTTCCGCCGGACCGCGTGACGTTCCCGGAGCGCGTGACGTTTCGCGAGATCTTGGACGCGTCGTCCCCTTGCAGGGGGTGCACGCGTCCAAGATCTCAGCGGGGTGGCGGGGCCGGTGGGCGCGAGCCGCGGCGCGGCGCCGGCTGCGGGTCCGAGCCGCGGCGCGGCGCCGGCTGCGGGCGCCAGCCGGCCGCCAGGAGGGCCGCGCGGACCTGGTCCACGACCTCGGCCGGGCGGTTGCGCACCACCCACGCGGGCAACCGCAGGATGCGCTCCCCGGCGATCCAGACCGCGTTCTGCCGCCGCATGTCGGCCCAGTACGCCCGGACCTCGGCGTGCTGGGCACCGTCCACCTCGATATGGATCTTCCAGTCCTCGTAGTACCCGTCGAGGTACCGCACGCGGCCGTCCGCGTCACGTCGCCGTACCTGCAGGCGGGGCAGGGGCAGCCGGGCGCGTCTCAGGTGCCGGACGAGCTCGGCCT
>VAWN01000032.1:0-70884 GCA_005885555.1 Actinomycetota bacterium | reverse complement strand
GATGAGCGCCCGGCGCGGTACCGGACCGAGCCGGCCCAGCACCCGCTCGACGTCTTCGCCGCCCACGAGCCGCTGCTGGTACCCGGCGGCGACCAGCGCGCGTGCCGTCTCGTCGCTCGGTGCCCACGCGGCCGCGTCGACCAGCGAGCGCGCCGCGGTCGTGTGCGGCGGCAGGCCGAGCATGTTCACCTCGGGGGCGGTCAGCCGGGTGGTCCGGTGCACCACGACGCCGGACGGTAGCTCGCGTGCCCGGCGCCGGGCCGGAAGCAGCACGTGGACCGGCCCGATGGCGAACCCGCGCAGCCCGCACAGCTCCGCAGCGGTCGCGCCGGCCAGGAAGGCGTGCCGGCCCGCCGCCAGGCACCCGATCCAGCGAGCCTGTTCGCGGGTGACCGGCCCGTCGTGGCACAGGTAGATCCCTCCGTGTACCCGCTGCCACCGGCCCGACCGCACCTTGTGCTCGATCGCCTTCGCGGTCAGGTGCGCGAGCGCCTGCTGCCGGGTGATCACGTCGTTCTGCCGCCAGAGCAGGAGGGTCAACGGGTCGGCGCTGTCCAGCCACCGGCCGGCCACGCGGGATCGGTTCGTCACGCCGGCGATGGTGCCGGTACCGGTGGCCGCCGCGCGACCCGCCGCCGTCCGCTTGTGGACAACGCCGAGATCTTGGACGCGACCACCCCCTGCAGGGGGCACAAACGTCCAAGATCTCAGGACGGGTCTCAGGACGGGTCTCAGGGCGACGCGGCGTCCGCCGTCAGCACGTCCTGTAGCGCCGCGACGATCGGGGCGTCGGCGGGCAGCCAGTCGACGGTGTACAGCTCGTCGGCGGCCAACCAGCGCAGCTCGGCGTGTTCCAGGCGCTGGGGCGAGTCGCCGTCGACCAGGCGGGCCAGGAAGACCTTGAGGATCGCGCGGCCATGCGCGAGGGGTACGTCGTCGCCGACGCGGGTACCGACCTCGACCCGTACCCCCAGCTCCTCCACACACTCGCGGATCAGCGCCTCCGCCTCGGTCTCCCCGGTCTCGACCTTGCCGCCGGGGAACTCCCACCGGCCGGCGACCTCGGGCGGGTCGGCACGCGCACAGGCAAGAACCCGATCGTTCTGGACAATTGCCGCGCCAACAATGATCCGCTGTATGGGCCGTTCGGTCTGCACGGGGCATCAGCCTGCCAGACAAAAGAAAAATTCGGTGTCCAGGGCTGCCCTCAACCTCACCAGATAACCGAAATGTGGTCGTGGACACAGGGTGGACGTGCGGCAACAATCGGGCCACCGACCACAACGGTACGGCGACGAAATGGCCACAAGCCGGCAACGACGCCAGGGAGGTGAGCCGTGCGTACCCGACGGGACCACACCGGTGTCGACTACCTGAGCGACGCTCTCGCGCTGCTCGGCGGCTGGAGCCGCGAGGGACGCGAGATCAAACGCGTGCTGCGCCTCGACGACGCCCAGCATGCGGCACTCACCGAACGCGTGAAGATCGTAGCGGACGCGCTGCAGCTCAGCCCCAGCATCCGGCGGCTCGACGGGTACACCCAGATCAGGGTGGGCACCCCGAACGGTGCGCTGACCGCGGGCCAGGTGACCCTCGCCGCCCGGATCGAGGACGTCTACCGCGCGGTCACCAGTGACTAGACGTTGAAGCGGAACTCGACCACGTCGCCGTCGCGCATCACGTAGTCCTTGCCTTCGATGCGTGCCTTGCCGGCCGCCCGTGCCGCGGCCACCGAGCCGGCCGCGATCAGGTCGTCGTACGAGACGATCTCGGCCTTGATGAAGCCGCGCTGGAAGTCGGAGTGGATGACGCCGGCCGCCTCGGGTGCCGTCGCGCCCACCGGTATCGTCCACGCCCGCGACTCCTTCGGGCCGGCGGTCAGGAAGGTCTGCAGGCCGAGGGTACGGAAGCCGATCCGGATCAGCTGGTGCAGGCCGGTTTCCGGCTGGCCGATCGACGCCAGCAGCTCGCGCGCCTCGTCCTCGGGCAGGTCGATCAGCTCGGACTCCACCTGGGCGTCCATGAACACCGCCTCGGCGGGTGCGACGAGGGCACGCAGCTCGGCGAGGTACCCGTCGTTGGCCAGCTCCTCCTCGTCGACGTTGAAGACGTACAGGAACGGCTTGGTGGTCAGCAGGTGCAGCTCCCGCAGCGCGGTCACGTCGATGCCGGCCGCGGCCGCTCCGGCGTACAGCGTCGTACCCTCGTTGAGCAGCGCGGCGGCCGCCGACGCCGCCGCGGCCACACCGGCCCGCTCCTTGCGGAGCTTGGCCTCCTTCTCCAGCCGCGGTACCGCGCGGTCCAGCGTCTGCAGGTCGGCCAGGATCAGCTCGGTGTTGATCGTCTCGATGTCGTCGGCCGGTGAGATCTTGCCCTCGACGTGTACCACGTTCGGGTCGGAGAACGCCCGTACCACCTGGCAGATCGCCGTCGCGTCGCGGATGTTGGCCAGGAACGCGTTGCCCCGGCCCTGGCCCTTGCTCGCGCCGCGGACCAGGCCGGCGATGTCGACGAAGCTGACCGGTGCGGGTACCACCTTCTGCGAGTCGAACACCTCCGCCAGCCTGGCCAGCCGCGGGTCGGGCAGCCCGACGACGCCGATGTTGGGCTCGATGGTCGCGAACGGATAGTTGGCGGCGAGGACCGCGTTCTTGGTGAGCGCGTTGAACAGCGTGCTCTTGCCGACGTTGGGCAGCCCGACGATGCCGATGGTGAGACTCACGACGTACCAGCCTATCGTGACGCCGACGCTCACCCGCAGTGAGCGGGTACCGGCCACGATCTCGGCGTTCCGACTTTCCCCGGCCAAAGCCTGGCCTTCCGGCCCCGTCGGCTGGTAGGACCGACTCTGATGCAGGCACAGCGACCCGGGCAACTCTCGGGTACTGTTCGTGATCCTTTTCTGGTTCGCCCTGGCGACCAGCGTCGAGCTGTGGTGGCTGGACACTCCGGCCCGGTCGGTCACCTCCACCGGCGAGGTCCTCCTCGCGGCCGGCCGGATCAGCGGCATGGTGGCCGGGTTCGTGCTGCTCGCCCAGGTGCTGCTGATGAGCCGGGTCGGCTGGCTGGAGCGCGGCATGGGGTCGTATGCGCTGACCGTCTGGCACCGGGAGCTGGGTGGGTACCTGGTCGTCGCGGTACTGGCACACGTCGTGCTGATCGGTGTGGGGTACGGGTCGTGGTCGCTGCTGATCAGTACCCGGGACATCCTCAGCGCGTTCCTGGCGACCGGGATCCTCGTCGGCGTCGGGGTACTGGCGATCCGCGCGATCCGGCGGGTGCTGCCCTACGAGGCGTGGTACTTCCTGCACCTGTCCACGTACCTGATCCTGCTGCTCAGCTACGGCCACCAGTTCGCCGACGGGCAGGAGCTGGCCGGCGGGCACTTCGGCCGGTGGTACTGGACCGCGCTGTACGCCTTCGTCATCGGCTGCCTTGCCTGGGGCCGGGTGCTGGCGCCGCTCGCGCTCAACCTCCGCCACCGGCTGGTGGTCACCGAGGTGGTACCGGAAGCGCCCGACATGGTGTCCATCTACATCGGCGGCCGGCGGCTGCCGGAGCTGCGGGCGCGGGCCGGCCAGTACTTCCGCTGGCGGTTCCTGACCCGCGGCTGCTGGTGGCAGGCGCACCCGTTCTCGCTGTCCGCCGCGCCGAACGGGCAGTGGCTGCGGCTGACCGTCAAGGTCGTCGGTGACCACACGGCGAACCTGGCGCGGCTGCGGCCCGGCGTGCGGGTCTTCGCGGAGGGACCGTCCGGCGTGTTCACCGCCGACCGGCGCCGACGGTACCGGGCGCTGCTGATCGCCGGGGGCAGCGGGATCGCGCCGATCCGGGCGCTGCTGGAGGACCTGCCCGACGGTACCGTCGTGATCTACCGCGCCCGCAGCGAGGACGAGCTGGTGTTCCGCGAGGAGCTGGAGTGGCTGGCGGCCGAGCGGGGCGCCCGGGTCTGGTTCGTGCTCGGCAACCGGGACGACCCCTGGCCCAAGCGGGTGTTCACCCAGCGCGGGATGCGCGAGCTGGTGCCCGACGTGCGCCGCCGCGACGTGTACCTGTGCGGGCCGGAAGGCATGGTGTCCACGTCGGTGCGGGCGCTGCGGCGGCTGCGGGTACCGCGACGGCAGATCCATCTTGATCCGTTCGAGTTCTGAGCACGGGAGGTAGGCGCATGCGCCGTGCGGTACTGGCCGTCATCGGTACCGTCGCCGGCACCGCCCTGATGGTCGGCGCCAAGCTGGGTACCCCCCGACCGGACGACCCGGCCGCGGCGACCGCGACCGACGACGGCCCGGTGAGCTCGGCGCCGCCCGGCCCGGCGCCGGCAAGCGCGCCGCCGGCGGCGGCAACCGCCAGCGCCGGCCCGCCCGCGCCGGGGCAGAGTCCCGGCAGGCCGGCCCCGGCGCCGCCGCCGACCACCCCGCCAGCGGCTGGCGGCCTGAGGAACGGCACGTTCACCGGCAACGGCGCCCCGGCCCGGCACTACGAGGTGGTCACCGTGACGATCACCGTGTCCGGCGGCCGGATCACCGTCGCCAACGGCTCGTGCGGCAACGCGTCCGGCGAGTCCCGGGCCATCTGCGCCGACGCGATGCCGCACCTGCAACAGGAGACTCTCGCCAAGCAGAACGCGAACATCGCGACGGTCTCCGGCGCCACCTACACCAGCGACGCGTATGTCAGCTCGCTGCAGTCCGCGCTGGACAGGGCGAAGGCGTGATGCGCCGGGTCGAGCAGGTGATGGGTACCGCGGTCAGCCTGCACCTCGCCGACCCGCTGCCGCAGCCGCAGCTGGCCCGCCTCGCCGACGAGGTGTTCGCCTGGCTGCACGAGGTCGACCGGCGGTTCAGCACCTACAAGGAGGACAGCGAGGTCAACCGGGTGCACCGCGGCGAGCTCGATCCGGCGGCCGGTTCGGCGGACCTGCGCAAGGTGCTCGACGCGTGCGCGGAACTGTGGCGCACGACCGACGGGTACTTCGACGCGTACGCGACCGGGCGGCTCGACCCGTCCGGGTACGTGAAGGGGTGGTCGGTGCAGGTCGCGTCGGACCGGCTGGTCGCGGCCGGCGCCGGCAACCACTGCCTCAACGCGGGCGGCGACGTGCGGGTACGCGGCCGGCCGGCAGCCGGCGAGGAGTGGCGGGTCGGCATCCGGCACCCGTGGGAGGCGCTCGCGGTGTGCTGGGTGATCAGCGGTACGGATCTGGCGGTCGCCACGTCGGGTACCTACGAGCGGGGGTACCACGTCATCGACCCGTACCGCGGCGAACCGGCCACGGTGCTGCGCTCGGTGACCGTGGTCGGTCCGGACCTCGGGCTCGCCGACGCGTACGCGACCGCCGCGCTGGCCATGGGCCGGGCCGGCCTGGACTGGCTGGCCGCCCTCGACGGCTACGAGTCCGGCGTGGTGACCGAGGACGGCGAGGCGTACCGGTCGCCGGGCCTGCCGGTGGCCCGCTGAACCGGGCGGTCCGGGATTCGGCGCAGCACCAGCTCCAAGAGGCCGCCGAGCAGCAGGCCGGCCACGATGTCGGTCAGCCAGTGGTACCCCAGGTAGCTGAAGGTCGCGCCGACCAGTACCGGCGGAACGACCCGGACCACCGCGGGCGCCCGCCACCGCAGCAGCCGCACCACCAGGCCGAACAGGTACACGCTGTTGGCCGCGTGCCCGGACGGGTACGACCAGCCGGGCGGATAGTGGAACAGCAGTTCCGGGTCGGGCGCCGGGGAGTGCGGCGCGGCCCGGTCGCCGAGCATCTTCAGCGGTACCAGCAGCGCGTTGCCCGCCACCCACGCGAGCGCGACGGGCAGCACCGGCCAGCCGGAGCGGGTCCGCAGCGCGGTCGCCAGCGCCACCGCGAGCGCGACCAGGATCAGGACGTTCGACGAGCCCAGCGGTACCAGCGTCCGGGCCAGCAGGTGCGCCGCGTGCGGCTGATGCGTGTCGCACCAGTCGCGGACCGCCACGTCGAGATCGAGCAGCGCGCCGGCGGCGAGCGCGGCCGTCAGTACCCCGAACGCGGCCAGCAGGCTCAGCTCCGGCCACCACGGCGCCCCCGCGCGGGTCTCCCCCGTTCCCCCCATTCAGCCATCATGACAACCATGGCGGCGGTCCAGGTACCTGATCTACAAGCCCACCATTTCGATCGAGGAGCGCTGAGGGGCCGATCCTCCGCTTCGACGCGCAGGAATGGGCTGCCTTCGTCGACGCGGTTCGCAAGGGCGAATTCAACCTGTGAGGCCCCCGCCACGCGGTGTTGCCGTACGGCAGCGTTTGCCGCGCGGCTAGTGCTTTGGAGCGACAAGCTGGTCCTTCTTCGACCATCCCGCACGGCCGAACGGTCGGGTCCGATTTCCGCCAGCCGACCGCTGCCGGGCGAGGCAGGATCGATGGCGTGGAACTGGATTTCGAGCACTGCTACCGGGCGGTGGACAGCCGGGACCGGCGGTTCGACGGGTGGTTCGTCACCGCCGTCACGTCGACCGGCATCTACTGCCGGCCGTCCTGCCCGGCCATCACGCCCAAGCGGCGCAACGTGCGGTTCTACCCGTCGGCCGCGGCGGCGCAGCGGGGCGGCTTCCGGGCCTGCCGGCGCTGCCGGCCGGACGCCGCACCGGGTTCGCCGGAGTGGGATTCGCGGGCCGACGTGGTCGGCCGGGCGATGCGGCTCATCGGCGACGGCGTGGTCGACCGCGAGGGGGTACCGGGGCTGGCCGGGCGGTTGGGGTACACCCAGCGGCACCTGCATCGGATGCTCACCGCGGAACTCGGCGCGGGTCCGCTCGCGCTGGCCCGCGCGCAGCGGGCGCAGACGGCACGGGTACTGGTCGAGTCGACCGACCTGGGGCTCGCGGAGATCGCGTTCGCGGCCGGGTTCGGTTCGGTGCGGCAGTTCAACGACACGCTCCGCGAGGTGTACGGGGTCGCGCCGTCGGTACTGCGTACCGCGAGACGGCCGGCCGCCGAACCCGGGACGCTGACCCTGCGCCTGGCGTACCGGCCGCCGCTGCACGCCGCCGCGTTGCTGGAGTTCCTTGCGTCACGGGCGATCCCGGGCGTGGAGAGCGCGGATGCGACGGGCTACACGCGGATGTTGCGGCTGCCGCACGGTACCGCGGCGGCGACGCTGATCCCGCGCGACGGGTACGTGGAGGCGACGCTGCAACTGGCCGACCTGCGCGACCTCGCCCCGGCGGTGGCGCGCTGCCGGCGGCTGCTCGATCTGGACGCCGATCCGGAGGCGGTGAACGAGACGCTGCGCGCGGATCCGGTACTGGCGCCGCTGGTCGACGCCGAGCCGGGGATCCGGGTACCCCGTGCGGTGGACGGGTTCGAGGTCGCCGTACGGGCGGTGGTCGGGCAGCAGGTGTCCGTCGCCGGTGCGCGTCGTGTCCTGGGCCGGCTGGTACCCCCCGGGGGTGGCCCGTTCCCTGATGCCGCAACGGTTGCCGAGCTGCCGGACGAGGCGTTCGCGATGCCGGCCGCGCGTCGGGACACGGTCCGGGCGCTGGCGGCAAGCGTTGCAGCGGGCGACCTCGTGCTCAACGAGGGCGCCGACCGGGCCGGTACCGAGGCGGCACTGACCCGGATTCCCGGCATCGGCGCCTGGACGGCGGGTTACGTCGCGATGCGGGCGCTCGGTGACCCGGATGTGTTCCTACCGACCGATCTGGCGGTACGGCGGGCGGCCGGCCGGCTCGGCCTGCCGACCACCCCGGCCGCCCTCGACGACCACGCGCGACGGTGGCGCCCCTGGCGCTCGTACGCGGTACTGCGACTGTGGAGAAGCTGACATGGCATCGATCACCATCAAGACACCCGTCGGGCCGTTCACGATCGTGGCCCGCGACGAGACCGTACTCGCGGCCGGCTTCACGGACGACGTGAACGCGCTGCTGGTGCCGGTACCCCCGGCTGATGCGGACCTGGACCGGCCGGTGAAGGCCGTGCGCGCGTACTTCGACGGCGACCTCACCGCGATCGACGGCATCGCGGTCGAGCAGCGCGGCGGGCCGTTCCTGGAGACGGCGTGGGCCGCGCTGCGCGCGGTGCCGGCCGGCGCGCCGGTGACCTACACCGGGCTCGCGGCGGCCGCGGGGCGGCCGCCGGCGGTCCGCGCGGCGGCGCAGGCGTGCGCCCGCAACGCGGTGGCGCTGTTCGTGCCGTGCCACCGGGTGGTACGGACCGACGGCACGCTCGGTGGTTACCGCTGGGGCATCGAAATCAAGCGTTCGCTATTGGCGCACGAGCGGGAAACCGGTTCGTAACTGTCGGACCGGCCGGTTACCGTCGGATGGTGACCGCCTCCCCCACCCGCCCGATGAGCAACCTGTGGCGGATGCGGTCATACATCCGGCCACGTCTCTGGACGATGTTCTGGATGCTGCTGACCGCCGCCGTCGGCACCGCCGCGGGCATCGCGGTACCGCTGGTCGTGCAGCATGTCGTGGACGGGCCGGTGCGCCATCACCAGCTCGCCGGCCTGCTTCTGCTGGGCGGCCTGGCGCTGCTGCTCGGCGCGATCGAGGCCGGGCTCGCGTTCATCCGGCGGTGGACGCAGTCGGCGGTGGCCCTCGACACGGAGTACGAGATCCGGCGCGATCTCTACACGCACCTGCAGCGGCTGCCGATCGCCTTCCACGACCGGTGGCAGTCGGGGCAGCTGCTGTCCCGGTTGACCACTGATCTGGGGGTGATCCGCCGGTTCGTGTCGTTCGGGCTGATCTTCCTCGTGGTGAACAGTGCGACGTATGTCACGGTGACCGCCCTGCTGCTGCACCTGTACTGGCCGCTCGGCCTCGTCGTGGCGGTCAGCGCGATCCCGCTGTTCCTGTTCTCCAAGCGGTTCACCCACCACTACCTGAAGACCTCACGGCTGCAGCAGGACCAGCAGGGCGACGTGGCGACCCTGGTCGAGGAGTCCGCGCAGGGTATCCGCGTCATCAAGTCGTTCGGCCGGCGCCGGCACATGGGCCGCCGCTTCGAGCACGCGGCCGGGCAGTTGCACGACACCGGCGTGGCCAAGGCCCGGCTGCTCGCGCGCACGTGGGCGGAGTTCGACACGGTACCCAACGTCACGCTGGCCATCGTCCTGGTCGGCGGGGCGTATGCGGTGGCCACCGGCGCGCTGACCGTCGGCGGGCTCGTCGCGTTCGTGTCCCTGCAACTGATGCTGGTGTGGCCGATCGACTCGCTCGGCTGGATCATCGCCAACGGGCAGGAGGCGATGACCGCGGCCGACCGGGTCTACGAGGTCTTCGACCAGCGACCGTCCATTGTGGACAGGCCGGGTGCCGTCGCGGTACCACGCAAGGAGATCGCCGGGCGGCTGCGGTTCGAGGGGGTCGGTTTCCGGTACCCGGGCGCCGCGCAGCCGGTACTGCACCGCATCGACCTCACCGTCGAGCCGGGCGAGACGATGGCGATCGTCGGCGTCACCGGGTCGGGGAAGACCTCGCTGGTGTCGCTGGTACCGCGGCTCTACGACGTCACCGCCGGCCGGATCACGCTCGACGGCCGGGACATCCGCGACCTGACGCTGCACAGCCTGCGCGACGCGGTCGGCATGGCGTTCGAGGAGGCGACGCTGTTCTCCATGTCGGTCCGGGAGAACCTGACCCTGGGCCGGGCCGACGCGACCGACGAGGAGATCGCCGAGGCGCTGGCCATCGCGCAGGCCGAGTTCGTCCACGACCTGCCGTGGGGCCTGGAGACCCGGGTCGGCGAGCAGGGGCTGTCGCTGTCCGGCGGGCAGCGCCAGCGGCTCGCGCTCGCGCGGGCGGTGCTGGGCAAGCCGCGGGTACTGGTACTCGACGATCCGCTGTCGGCGCTCGACGTCTACACCGAGGCGCTCGTGGAGGAGGCGCTGGCGCGGGTGCTGCGCGGGACCACCGCGCTGATCGTGGTACACCGGCCGTCGACCGTGGCGCTGGCCGACCGGGTGGCGCTGCTCGCCGACGGGGAGATCGCCGCGGTGGGCACGCACTCGGAACTGCTGGCGACGGTACCGGAGTACCGCGCGGTCCTGTCCGCGTCGGCCGACCTGTCCGAGGCGGCGCGATGAAGCGGCCAGACCGCAGCCGGCGCCGCCGCGGCTCCCGGCTGGGGAGATCTTGGACGGCTGCACCCCCTGCCGGGGGGACGAACGTCCAAGATCTCGCCATCGACGTGGACACCTGGCGCGGGCGGGCGGCCGAGGAGGACGCCGAGCGGACCGCCGCCGAGCGCGGCTCGCCGGTCCGCTTGCGGGAGGGCTCCAGGGCGCTGCTCGGCTCGCTGGTCCGGCCGCACCGCCGCGCGCTGCTCTGGATCGTGGTGCTCCTGCTGCTGCAGAGCGGCGCCGAGATGGCCGGCCCCTACCTGGTGAAGCTGGGCATCGACAACGGCATCCCGCCGCTGCTGCACCAGCCGCGCAACTACGACGTGCTGATCGCGGTCGGCATCGCCTTCGGCGTCGCGACCGTGGCCGCATACCTGGGCAAGCGCGGCTTCGTCACGCTGTCCGGTCGGGTCGGCCAGGCCATCCTCTTCGACCTGCGCAACCGGGTGTACCGGCACTTCCAGCGGCTGTCGGTCGGCTTCCACGAGCGGTACACGTCCGGCCGGATGATCTCCCGCCTGACCAGCGACATGGACTCCATCTCCGAACTGCTCGACGGCGGCGTCGAAGACCTGGTGCTCTCGCTGCTGTCGGTGTTCAGCGTCGCGGTCGTCCTGCTGTGGCTCGACGTTCCGCTGGCGCTGGTGTCGCTGGTGCTGTTCCCGGTCCTGGCCGGGCTGACCCGCTGGTTCCAGCGGTCCTCGGCGATCGCCTACCGCCACACCCGCGAGGCGGTGGCGCTGGTCATCGTGCACTTCGTCGAGTCGATGGGCGGCATCCGCGCGGTACAGGCGTTCCGCCGCGAGCCGCGCAACGAGGAGATCTTCGAGGCGGTCAACCGCAACTACCGCAACGCCAACGTGGCCGCCTGGCGGCTGATCGCCGTCTTCTCGCCGGGCATCAAGCTGATCGGCAACGTGACGATCGCGATCGTGCTCACCTACGGCGGATACCGCGTCATGCACGGCGAGACCCAGGTCGGGGTACTCGCGGCGTTCCTGCTGTACCTGCGCAAGTTCTTCGATCCCATGCAGGACCTGTCGCAGTTCTACAACTCGCTGCAGTCGGCGACCGCCGCGCTGGAGAAGCTGTCCGGGGTCATCGACGAACCCCCGGCGGTACCCGAGCCGGCCCGGCCCACGCCGCTGCCCGACGCGCGCGGCGCCATCGACTTCACCGGCGTCACCTTCGCCTACCGCGCCGACCGGCCGGTACTGCCCGAGCTCGACCTGCACATCCCGGCCGGGCAGACGCTCGCCCTCGTCGGCGCGACCGGTGCCGGGAAGACCACGATCGCCAAGCTGGTGTCCCGGTTCTACGACCCGACCGAGGGCACCGTCCGGCTCGACGGCGTCGACGTGCGCGACCTGTCCGACGAGGCACTGCGCCGCGCGGTGGTGATGGTGACCCAGGAGAACTACCTGTTCTCCGGCACCGTCGCCGACAACATCCGGTTCGGCCGGCCGAGCGCGACCGGCGACGAGGTGGTCGCGGCCGCGCAGGCGATCGGCGCCGACGAGTTCATCCGGTCGCTTCCCGAGGGGTACGACACCGATGTGCGCAAGCGTGGCGGCCGGCTGTCCGCGGGGCAGCGCCAGCTCGTCGCGTTCGCGCGGGCGTTCCTCGCCGATCCCGCGGTGCTGATCCTCGACGAAGCGACCTCGTCCCTGGACATCCCGTCGGAACGGTTGGTACAGCGGGCACTGCGCACGATCCTCGCCGAGCGCACCGCGATCGTCATCGCGCACCGGCTGTCCACAGTGGAGATCGCCGACCGGGTACTGGTGCTGGACGGGGGGCGGATCGTCGAGGACGGGCCGCCGGCGGAGCTGATCTCGGGTGGCGGCCGGTACGCGACGCTGCACCAGCAATGGGAAGACAGCCTCGTGTGATTCTCGCTCGCCGGGCGGCAGCCCCCCGCCTAGCATCGGTCCATGACTGATACGGAGCGGCGCTCCCTCGACGGCCTGGAGGCCGTGTGGATGCGCAGATGGCAGGAGGAGGGCACGTACGCGTTCGACCGGTTGAAGGAGCGGGCGGACGTATACGCGATCGACACGCCTCCGCCGACCGTATCGGGCACCCTGCACATGGGCAACGTGTACTCGTACACCCACACCGATCTCGTCGCGCGCTTCATGCGGATGCGCGGCAGGGCCGTGTACTACCCGATGGGCTGGGACGACAACGGGCTGCCCACCGAACGCCGGGTGCAGAACGTGTACGGCGTGCGGTGCGATCCGGCACAGCCGTACGACCCGTCGTTCTCCGTGCCGGACAAGCCTTTCGACCCGCCGCGGCCGATCTCCCGGCGCAACTTCATCGAACTGTGCGCGCACCTGACCGCCGTCGACGAGGTGGCGTTCGAGGAGCTGTGGCGCCGGCTCGGGCTGTCCGTGGACTGGTCGTACACGTACGCCACGATCGGGTACGACGCCCGGGTCACCAGCCAGCGCGCGTTCCTGCGCAACCTGGCGCGCGGTGAGGCGTACACCGCCGAGGCGCCGACGCTGTGGGACATCACGTTCCAGACCGCGGTGGCCCAGGCCGAACTGGAGGACCGGGAACGGCCGGGCGCCTTCTACCGCCTACGGTTCGGGCCGGTCGAGGTCGACACGACCCGGCCGGAACTGCTGCCCGCGTGCGTCGCGCTGGTCTGCCATCCCGCGGACGGGCGCTACGCACACCTGGTGGGCACGACCGTCCACACTCCACTGTCCACAAGGGACGTTCCGGTCCGCGCTCATCACCTCGCCGACCCGGACAAGGGTACCGGCATCGCCATGGTCTGCACCTTCGGCGACCTCACCGACGTCACCTGGTGGCGGGAGCTGGACCTGCCGACCCGCGTGGTGATCGGGCGCGACGGCCGGCTGCTGCCTTCGGCCGGCGAACTGGCCGGCCTGACGGTGAACCAGGCGCGGCGCCGGATCGTCGAGCTGCTCACCGAATCCGGTGAGCTGATCGGGGAACCGCGCCCGATCACCCATGCGGTGAAGTACTACGAGAAGGGCGACGTGCCACTGGAGGTCGTGTCCAGCCGCCAGTGGTATATCCGCAACGGCGGGCGGTCCGCCGCCCTGCGGGAGCAGCTGATCCGGGAAGGGCGCGCGCTGCACTGGACGCCGGAGCACATGCGGCACCGGTACGAGCACTGGGTCAACGGGCTCAACGGAGACTGGCTCGTGTCACGGCAGCGGTTCTTCGGGGTACCGATTCCGGTGTGGTACCGCCTGTCCGCCGACGGCGTCGCCGACCACGACCACCCGCTGGTGCCCGACGAGTCGCGCCTGCCGGTCGATCCCGCGTCGGACGTGCCGGACGGGTACGCCGAGGAGCAGCGCGGCAGACCCGGTGGCTTCATCGGCGAGGCCGACATCTTCGACACCTGGGCCACCTCGTCACTCAGCCCGCAACTGGTGTCCGGCTGGGAACGCGACCCGGACCTGTTCGCCCGGGTGTACCCGATGGACCTGCGGCCGCAGGGGCCGGAGATCATCCGCACCTGGCTGTTCTCCTCGGTGCTGCGCGCGCATCTGGAGTTCGGCGCGCTGCCGTGGCGGGACGCCATCATCTCCGGCTGGGTGCTGGATCCCGACCACAAGAAGGTGTCCAAGTCACGCGGTGCCGCGGTGACGCCGATGGACCTGCTCGACCGGTACGGCACGGATGCGGTGCGGTACTGGGCGGCGTCCGGCCGGCCCGGCGTCGACCTCGCGTTCAACGAGAACCAGTTCAAGGTGGGCCGGCGGCTGGCGACCAAGGTGCTCAACGCGTCGCGGTTCGTGCTCGGGTTCGGTGCCCCGTCCGGTGGCGTCACCGAACCGCTCGATCTGGCGATGCTGGCGGGACTGTCCACTGTGGTCGGTACCGCGACGGAAGCCTTCGAGGCCTACGACCACACCGGTGCGCTGAACGCGACGGAAGCCTTCTTCTGGCGGTACTGCGACGACTACATCGAACTGGTCAAGGAGCGAGCCTACCGGGACGGGCCGGATGCCGACTCGGCCCGGGCGGCGCTGCGCACGGCGCTGTCGGTACTGCTGCGGCTGTTCGCGCCGTTCCTGCCGTTCGTGACCGAGGAGGTGTGGTCATGGTGGCGGGAGGCCTCGGTACACCGGGCTGCCTGGCCGGCGACCGCGGACCTGCCGGCCGGCGGTGACGCCGCGGTGTTCGACACCGTCGGCGCGGCGCTGGCGCAGGCGCGGCGGGCCAAGTCGCAGCGCCGCCTGTCGATGAAGTCGGCCATCCCGGCGGCGTCGGTGCACGGCACCGTCGAGGAACTGGCCCGGCTGGCCCGGGCCCGCGGCGACTTCCTCGCGGCCACCCACATCGGCACGCTCGACGAGGTGGGCGAGCCCGACCGCGAGCTGACCGTGGTCTGCCGCTTCTGAGCGCGGTGGTGACTTCGGCGGCTACCAGTCGCCGCCGAAGTCACCACCAAAGTCACCACCGAAGTCGCCGCCGCCGCCGTCGAAGTCACCACCGTCGAAGTCGCCGTGGTCGTCCATGGCGTCGTCGTACCCGGCCTCGAACCCCTGGTCGTACCCGCCTTCGAAGCCGCCGCCGCCGAAGCCGAACCCGGGCGAGAACAGCGCGTCGAACAGCAGCAGGCCGCCGACGGTACCGGCGCCGGCGGCGAGGGCGGTCTTCCAGACCGGCTCGGAGTAGTACCCGCCCGGTACCCGCCGGCCGCGCAGGATTCCGCCCGGGTAGTAGTACGGCGTGCCCTGGCCGTACCGGGGCGAGGCACGGTACTCGTGGCCGTCCACCTCGACCGCCCGGTCCTCCCGGATCGCGCCGGCCTGACGGGCCGCCGCCAGGGCCGGCAGCTCCGGACCGGGATCGAGGCCCTGCGCGGTCCGCGCGGCGCGCACGAAGTACAGCCCTTCCAGGGCCGTCTCCCGCGCCAGGTCGTACTGCTTGGCACTGGTCGCCCGCTCCAGCTGCGAACCCGCCGCGTTGTACCGCTCCCCCGCGTCCACCAGCGCCTGCTTCGTCGCGGGATCGTCGCCGGCCGGCAGGTTCATGATCTGGCCGCCGAGCCGCTCATACCAGCGCAGCGCCTCCTCGCGCGCGTCGGCCATTTCCTGTTCTCTGCGTCGCCGCCACCACATGCGAATAACGGTACCTGCACGGGTTCTTGTCGTACCCGTCGACCATGCTGGTGCGGTGCCTCTGCTTCTCGTAATCGTCGGACTGATCGTCGGTGCCGCGCTCGGCTGGCTCGCCGCCCGCGCCCGCTCGGCGGCCGAGGTCGCCCGCCTCGACGCCACCCTGCGCGCGACCCGCGACGGCGAGGTGCGCCTGGAGCAGGCGTTGCGGGCGCTGTCCCACGAGGCGGTACGCGACCAGCAGAGCAGCCTGACCCAGCTGCTCACGCCGCTACGGGAGGCGATCCACCGGTACGAGCGCCGGGTGGTGGAGGTGGAGAACGACCGGGTCGACGCATACGCCGAACTGCGCACCGAGGTGCGGCAGATGCAGACGCTGTCCGCGGCGGTGTCCGCGTCGACCGCGCAGCTGGTGGCGGCGCTGCGCGCGCCGACGGTACGGGGACGGTGGGGCGAGCAGCAGCTACGCCGCATCGTCGAGGCGGCCGGCATGCTCGCCCATTGCGACTTCGACGAGCAGGTCACCGTCGCGGCCGACGACGGTACCCGTCGGCCCGACCTCGTCGTCCGGCTGGCCGGCGGCCGCCAGGTGGTCGTCGACGCGAAGGCACCGCTGGAGGCATACCTCACCGCGACATCCACCTCGACCAACACGCCAAACACCTGCGCGCCCACGTCGACCAGCTGTCCGCCAGGTCCTACTGGTCGGCCTTCGACTGCACCCCGGAATTCGTCGTCCTGTTCGTCCCCGCCGACCCTTTCCTCGACGCCGCCCTCCAACGCGACCCCACCCTCCTCGAACACGCCTTCACCCGAAACATCGTCCTAGCCACCCCCGCCACCCTGATAGTGCTACTCCGCACAGTCGCCTACACCTGGCGCCAGGAAGCATTGACAGCCAACGCCGTTCAGGTTCATCGGTTGGGCCGAGAGCTGTACACGAGGCTCTCGACGATGGCAGCCCACCTGACAAAGCTCGGTGCATCGCTGGGCACCGCGGTAAGCACATACAACAAGCTGGTCGGCTCGCTGGAGGCACGCGTACTGGTGAGCGCCAGGAAATTCGCCGAACTAGGCATCTCCGACGAACAACTGGAAGCCCCGGACCAGATCGAGCTCACCCCGCGACAGCTCCAGTCCCCGGAGCTCACCGACGACGAGACGCGGCCTCACGCATGTCCTTCTTCAACTCCTGCGGCAACGAAAACGTCAACCGCTCATCCGCGGTGACAACCTCTTCCACGGAGGTGAAGCCGAGTCCGGAGAGCACGGAGAGGACCTCCGACACGAGATCCTCCGGCACGCTGGCCCCCGAGGTTAGACCCACGGTCTCAGCGCCGGACAGCCACGAGGGATCGATCTCCGCCGCGTAGTCGACCAGGTACGCCGCCCGAGCCCCGGCATCGAGCGCAACCTCCCGCAACCGCACCGAATTCGACGAGTTCACCGACCCCACGACAAGCACCACGTCACAGGACGGCGCGATCGACTTCACCACGTGCTGCCGGTTCTGCGTCGCATAGCAGATGTCGTCGCTGGGCGGCGACTGCAGCAGCGGCAGCCGCTGCCGGAGCCGGTTCACCGTCTCCATGGTCTCGTCGACCGACAGCGTCGTCTGGGACAGCCAGACGACCTTGGCCGGGTCCCGAACCGTCACCGCGTCCGCCCCGTCCGGCCCGTCGACGAGCTGCACGTGGGCGGGCGCCTCACCGGCGGTACCGATGACCTCTTCGTGACCCTCGTGTCCGATGAGCAGGATGTCGTAGTCCTCCGCCGCGTACCGGCGCGCCTCCTGGTGCACCTTGGTCACCAGCGGGCAGGTGGCGTCGATCGCCTTCAGGTTGCGGGTGCGCGCCTGCTCGTAGACCTCCGGGGCGACCCCGTGGGCGGAGAAGATGACCGTCGCGCCCTCGGGCACCTCCTCGTTCTCCTCGACGAAGATCGCGCCCTTGGCCTCCAGCGTGGCCACCACGTGCTTGTTGTGCACGATCTGCTTGCGCACGTAGATCGGCCGCCCGTACAGCTTGAGCGCCTCCTCGACGGTCTGCACCGCCCGGTCGACGCCGGCACAGTAGCCGCGTGGCTTGGCGAGCAATACGCGCTTGGTCACCAGCCAACACTACGCTGTGCGCGTGAGTGAGCCTGAGAAGGACAAATCGACTCCGGAGCGGCCGTGGCCGGTACGCGTGGTCAGCCAGAAGATCGGCGCCTGGGTCGGCAAGCTCGGCTGGGTCTGGATCGACGGGCAGCTGGCGCAGATCAGCCGGCGTCCGGGTACCCAGGTGGTCTTTCTCACACTGCGCGACCCGTCGGCGGATCTGAGCCTGACCGTCACCGCGCACCGCGACGTGCTCGACGCCGGAGCGCCCAACCTCGCCGAGGGCGCCCGCGTGGTGCTACACGCCAAGCCGGAGTTCTACCCGGCCCGGGGTACCTTGTCGCTGCGCGCGGACGAGATCCGCCAGGTCGGCCTCGGTGAGCTGCTCGCCCGCATCGAACGGCTGAAGCGGCTGCTCGCCGCCGAAGGGCTGTTCGACCCGCGCCTCAAGCGCCGCCCGCCGTTCCTGCCGCACCGCATCGGCCTGGTCACCGGCCGGGCCAGCGCGGCCGAGCGGGACGTGCTTACCAATGCGCGGCGCCGCTGGCCGGCGGTGGAGTTCCGGGTGGTCAACGTCGCGGTACAGGGACCGGCCGCGGTACCGCAGATGATCGACGCGCTCGCGGTGCTGGACAAGGATCCCGACGTCGACGTGATCATCCTGGCCCGGGGTGGTGGCAGCGTCGAGGACCTGCTGCCGTTCTCCGACGAGGCGCTGTGCCGGGCGGTGTCCGCCTGCCGCACCCCGATCATCAGCGCGATCGGCCACGAGACCGACACTCCGCTGGTCGATTTCGTCGCCGACCTGCGCGCCTCCACCCCGACCGACGCCGCCAAGCGCGTGGTACCGGATCTCGCCGAGGAGTGGCAGCGGATCGGCCAGGCGCGCGCCCGGCTGAACCGGGCCATGACCGGCCTGCTCGACCGTGAGCAGCACCGGCTCGACCTGTTGCGCAGCCGGCCGGTACTGGCGCGGCCCGAGCTGATGGTCGACGGGCGGCTGGCCGACCTGACCGCGCTGCGTGACCGGGCCGGGCGCTGCCTCGCGCACCGGCTCAGTGCCGGTACCGACGAACTGGGTCATACCCTGGCCCGGCTGCGGGCGCTGTCGCCGGCCGCGACGCTGCAGCGGGGCTATGCGATCGTGCAGCGGCCGGACGGCACCGTGGTCCGCGAACCGGCTCAGGTCGCACCCGGCGACGCGCTGCGGCTGCGGCTCGCCGGCGGCGAGGTGCCGGCTACTGTGACGGCATCATGACCGATCAGGACATCAGCTACGAGGCCGCCCGCGGCGAGCTGGCCGCCGTGGTGGAGAAGCTCGAAGCCGGGGGTACCACCCTGGAGGAGTCGCTGGCGCTGTGGGAGCGCGGCGAGGAGCTGGCCGCGATCTGCCAACGCTGGCTGGACGGCGCCCGGGCCCGGCTCGACGCCGCCCGCCGGGAGCGGGCCGCCGAGCCGGGCTGAGCGGCGGTACCGATCAGTTGTTGAACATGTCGTAGACGTTCTTGGGCGCCTCGACGACGTCGGACTTCGCCGGCGGGTCGATGGTGACCGGGGCGCCGAAGTCGCTGTACGTGACCTTGATGGTGGCCGTCGGATCAACGGCCGACAGGTCGATGGTGAGCGCGGCCAGCCGGCCCTTGTCGTCCAGCGTGATCGTCGCCGGTACCGCCTTGGCCTTGTCGCCGAGCTTGTCCAGCATGCTCGCGTCCACCGACGACGCGGTCACCTGGGTCAGGTCGACGGTGGCCGTGTAGTGCGTCGCGTCCACCCGCTGTACCTCGACGAGGCCCTTGAGCAGCTTCAGGCTCTCCGCCGGGTCGGAGTCGTCGGTGCTGAACCCGAACTTCGACTTGTCCTTCAGCTTGGCCTGGTCGATGTGCATGAACCTGGTCGGGATACCGGCGGCCTTGTTCGCCGCGCCGAGGTCCATCTTCAGCCACAGGTTGGTGCCGATGAGGATGATGTCCATCTTGATGTGCGCGCTGCCCTGGTCGCCGCTGACCGACATCGAGGTCTTCTTCGCGGCCGGGTCGGCGGCGCCGGTGCCGGAAAGGCCGTCCGAGGACAGCGTGTACTTGTAGGTCGTCTGCGTGAGCACCTGGGCCGACGCCAGCACCGCGTCCCGCGGCGCGGCCAGGGTGGGCGAGGCGTCCGCGGCCCGGGCGCCGGTACCGGTGCTGTTCGTGCCACAGCCGGCGACGGCGAGCGATGCGCAGGCGAGCAGCGCCAGGCCTGCCAGGCCGGCGCGACGGATTTTCACGAGGGGGGTCCTCCTGTCCGGGGGCCGGATCCGCGCACCCCGTGCACGCGGATCACCGGCTTCCGGGTGGAGAGGGTACCGAGGCGGGTACGTGATTATTGCCCCGTCAACGTAGCGTCGCGGCGAAGCCACGCAGATCGGCCTGCGGTGCGCTGCCGACGACGATCGTCGTCCGTCCACTGTCGACCAGGACCAGTGCCCGGTTGTCGGTGCGGGCCACCGGGTACGCGCGCCACTGCCGGGTGCCGATCGTCACCAGGTCACCCGGCCGGGCGTCGGTACCCAGTTCGGCCGGCAGCAGCTGGTTCGCCGCGGTGGCACTCTCCACGAGCTGGATGCCCGACCCGGCCGCGGTGACGTACCCCACCCGCAGGGTACCGGCGCCGTAGCTGGCGCTGAGCGCCGTCCACGTCGCCGGCAACCCGACCGGTTCGAGGACCGGGTACGGCGCGTCGTGCCGGGCGGTGGCCCAGGTGTCCGCCTCGTTCGCGGCCGCGATCGGGGCGTCTCCGGAGAACACCAGCCGGTAGATGCCCAGCAGCAGCACGACGGGTACCAACAGAACCAGCAACGACAGCGCGATGTCGCGCGGCGAGCGACCGGAGCGGGCCTGGGTGGGCGTGGCGTCAGACACGCCACCATCCTCCCGCACGCCGCGTGCAACCGGTGAACAAGCCTGATCATCTTCGGGCGCCCGCCCCGAGTTCATGCCAGGATCAGCCCATGCAGACCGAACGCATGCGGGAAGATCTGGACCGCAACCTCGCCCTGGAGCTTGTCCGGGTGACCGAGGCGGCGGCGCTGGCGGCTGGGCGTTGGGTCGGCCGCGGCGACAAGGAAGGCGGCGACGGCGCGGCCGTCGACGCGATGCGCAAGCTGATCAACTCGATCTCGATGCGTGGTGTCGTGGTGATCGGCGAGGGCGAGAAGGACAACGCCCCGATGCTGTACAACGGCGAGCACGTCGGCGACGGCACCGGCGCCGAGGTCGACGTGGCGGTCGACCCGATCGACGGCACGACGTTGATGAGCAAGGGCATGCCGGATGCGCTGGCGGTGCTCGCGGTCGCCGAGCGGGGCGCGATGTTCGACCCGAGCGCGGTGTTCTACATGCAGAAGCTGGCCGTCGGCCCGGAGTGCGCCGACGTCATCGAGATCGACGCGGGGGTCACCGAGAACCTGCGGCGCATCGCGAAGGTCAAGCATTCCAGCATCTCCGACGTCACGGTCTGCATCCTCGACCGGCCGCGGCACGAGGAGCTGATCCGCGAGGTACGCGACGCGGGCGCGCGGATCCGGTTCATCTCCGACGGCGACATCGCCGGGGCGATCACGGCCGCCCGGGAGGGCACCGGCACCGATGTGCTGATGGGCATCGGCGGCACCCCGGAGGGCATCGTGACCGCCACCGCGCTCAAGTGCCTGGGCGGCGCCATCCAGGCGAAGCTGTGGCCGCGTGACGCCGCCGAGCGGGAGAAGGCGCTGGCGGCCGGGCACGACCTCGACCGGGTACTGCACACCGACGAGCTCGTCTCCGGCGCCAACTGCTTCTTCGTGGCGACCGGGATCACCTCGGGTGACCTGCTGCGCGGCGTGCGGTACCGGTCCGGCGGGGCGTACACGCAGTCGATCGTCATGCGGTCGAAGAGCGGCACGATCCGCATCATCGACTCGTACCACCGGCTGGAGAAGCTGTCCCGGTACTCCGTCGTCGACTTCGACGGCCGCCCGATCGGCGAGTAGGGCCGCCGCCGTGCGGCTGCGCCCGGTCAGGTTCCGTCCGAGGAGTGCCCCGGGAACAGGTGCGCCGACGGGTCGATGACGATGGCCGCGTTGTTGACCGCGGTGGCCGCCTCGCCGAAGCCGACCGCGATCAGCCGTACCTTGCCCGGGTACTCGGTGATGTCGCCGGCCGCGAACACCCGCGACCGGTTGGTCGCCATGTGGGTGTCCACGAGGATGTGCCGGCGCTCCAGCCCCAGGCCCCATTCGGCGAGCGGCCCGAGGTCGGCGGTGAACCCGAGCGCGGCGACCACGGTGTCGGCCGGCAGCTCGCGCGGCTCCTCGCCGCGCTCCTGGACCTCGACCCCGGTCACCACCTCGTCGCCGAGGATCCGGTTGACCTCCGTGTTGACCAGGATGTCCACCGGCAGCTCGCGGACCCGCGCGATGGTACCCGCGTGCGCGCGGAACTTGTCGCGCCGGTGCACCAGCGTCACCGACTTCGCCACCGGCTGCAGGGACAGCGCCCAGTCGAAGGCGGAGTCACCGCCGCCGACCACGATGACGTTGTGTCCCGCGAGGTCGTCCAGGCGTGGGACGAAGTAGACGACGCCGGCACCGGGGAAGCTGTCGGCGGCCGGTAGCCGGCGGGCGGTGAAGCTGCCCAGGCCGCCGGTGACGATGACCGCTCCACAGTGGACACTCGTACCGTCGGACAGCGCCACCGCCGGCTTACCGTCCACATAGGACAGTGGGCCGGCCTGCACGCCGAGCAGGTACCGCGGGTGGTACGTGGACGCCTGCTCGACCAGGTTGGCCACGAGGTCGCGGCCACGGATCACCGGGAAGCCGGCGACGTCGTAGATGAGCTTCTCCGGGTACATGGCGGAGACCTGGCCGCCGGGCTCCGGCAGCGCGTCGATCACCACGGTGGACAGTCCCCGGAACCCGGCGTAGTACGCAGCGAAAAGGCCGGTCGGTCCGGCCCCAACTATCGCGACATCGACCTGGTCCATGAAGCGGTCACCTCCCGCTGGAGACTGTCCGAACAGTACGGCGCCGGTTGCGGGCCGGCAACCGCGTCCCACTTATACGTACGGTCACTGCGGCGGAAGGATTACGGTACTTCCGAGCGGGTCGATCGGCGTCTCCTCGCGCTTGCGCCGGAACAGGATCGCCGCGACAACCCCGCCGATCAGCCCGAAAAGGTGCGCCTGCCAGGAGATCCGCTGGTCGGTGGGCAGGATGCCGCCCAGCGTCCAGCCGAACAGGATGCCGATCAGCACGCTGACCGCGATGCTCCACCAGTTGCGCTCGACGATGCCGCGCACGAGCAGGAAGCCAAGGTACCCGAAGACCACGCCGCTGGCCCCGATGGCGACCGTGTTCGCCGGGCCGACCAGCCAGTCGCCCAGGCCGCTGAACAGCACGATCGTCGCGGTCACCAGCAGGAACCGCTTCACCCCGGTGGCCAGCACGAAGGTACCGGTGACCAGCAGCGGCACGCTGTTGCCGTACAGGTGGGTGAAGTTGGCGTGCAGTAGCGGTGCGAACACGACACCGTCGAGCCCGCCGAGTTCCCGCGGCCGGATGCCGCCGGCCTGGTCGAGCCAGTGCCCGGTGGCGATGTCGATCAGCTCGATCACGAACAGTACGGGGATGACCGCGCACATGGCCACAAAGGCCCGGCCGAGCGCGGCGTAGAAGGGCACGGTGCCGAACCGGTTGACGTCGCCGTCCATGCCCCGATTGGTAGCAGGTTCAGTCCAGTGCCGTCACGGCGGCGGTAATCTGCCCGACAAAGCTGGACACCCGGGTGTACACGCCGGGGTACCCGGGCCGGGCGCAGCCGACGCCCCAGCTGACGATGCCCGCCTCGACCCAGCCGCCGGTACCGTCGGCGCGCAGCATCGGTCCGCCCGAGTCACCGTCGCAGGTGTCCACCCCGCCGCCGCGCAGGTTGCCGGCGCACAGCATGTCGGACGCGGCGAAGGAGGCGTACACCGCGGCGCAGGCCTGGTCGGGCACCGCCGGTACCGCGGCGAACCGCAGGTACCGCTGCTGGCGCCCGTGCTCCCGGGTGGCACCCCAGCCGACCACGGTGAACGGACCCTGGTCCTCCGCCGGCGAGGCGCCCAGCCGCAGCACCGGCAGGTTGACCCGCCGGTCGAGCCGGAGCACCGCCCAGTCGGCGCGGACCGAGCCGGGCCGGTGTCCGGGGGCGGTGAGGCCCGCCGTGGCCCGCGCGGTCACCGCACCACGCAGGTCGGCGGAGCCGGCCCGCACGGTCACCGCCGGGCCGTGGTCGACACAGTGCGCGGCCGTCAGTACCACCCGCGGCGCCACCAGCGCGCCGTCACACCCGACGGAGAGCCGGACGACCCAGGGAAACTGCTGGTTCGCGGCCGGCTGCCCGCCGACCACGGCAACCGCCGGAGCAGCGGTACCCAGCGCGAGCGCGAGCCCTGCCAGGACACCCCCCAGTACCCGCATGACTGCGACGCTAGCCGGTGCGGCACAAGGATTTCAGGCGTTTCGACGAAGCTCAGTACCAGTCGAAGCTCAGTACCAGCCGTGCGCCTGCCAGAACGACCACGCCTTGCACGGCGTGTCGTACCGCCCCTGGATGTACGACAGTCCCCAGCGGATCTGCGGTACCGGGTTGGTCAGGTAGTCCGCGCCGTACTTGGCCATCTTCGTGGCGGGCAGCGCCTGCGGGATGCCGTACGCGCCGGAACTCGGGTTCTTGTCCCGTTCGTTCCAGTGGCTCTCCTTGTTCCACATGGGAACCAGGCAGCTCATCTGATCGATGCCGAAACCGAACTCGTGCAGGATCGCGCACGCGATGCCCTGGTTGCCGGTGAACTGCGCGCAGGACGACGGCACGGGTACCCCCGGCGTCGCGGGCGGCCGGGAGCCGCCACGGCTGGCCGCCTGCTGCTTGCGCGCCGCGTCGTCGGCGGCCTTGGCGGCCGCGGCGGCGGCCTGCGCCGCGGCGGCGGCCTGCGCCGCCGCCGCGGCCTGGGCAGCGTTCTGCGCCGCGGTGGAGCGCCAGTGGGCGGCCACGTCGAGCTTCTGTTGGTAGAGATCATTGCGATCGTCACGCTGCGCGTTTTCCAGCACAGCGTTCTGTCGCTGGGATTGGCGGTCGGTACCCAGCCAGTAGCCGCCCGCCAGGCTCACGATGAGCAGGCCGATGGCCAGCGACCGCATACCGAACCGGCTCCACAGCCGACTCACGAAGCAGGTCCCTTCGTCCGGGGCTTGAGGCCCGGCACGCCGGTCGCGTAACTGGGGAACCGCGACCCGCACCGGGAGCGCCCCGCCGGACCGTGCATCCCCGTCGATCTACCGGGCGGTTGGCGCTCGGGTACCCACCCTTACGCACGGTGGCGATGAACGCCAGTCGATCCCGGGGAAGAAGTGAAACTCCTCACTGCACAAAAGGGACGCGAGCCTCTAGATCGGTACCTCCTCCAGGAGATCAGTGACCATTTCGGCGATGGGGGACCGCTCCGAACGGGTGAGGGTCACATGGGCGAACAGCGGATGTCCCTTCAGTGCCTCGATGACCGCCGCAACGCCGTCGTGGCGCCCGACGCGAAGGTTGTCCCGCTGTGCCACGTCATGGGTGAGTACCACCCTGGAACCGGTGCCGATCCGGGACAGCACGGTCAGCAGCACGCCGCGCTCCAGGGACTGCGCTTCGTCGACGATGACGAATGCGTCGTGCAGGCTGCGGCCGCGGATGTGGGTCAGCGGCAGCACTTCGAGCATGCCCCGGCCGAGGATCTCCTCGCGCACGTTGTCGTGCACCAGCGCGCCGAGCGTGTCGAACACCGCCTGCGCCCAGGGCGACATCTTCTCCGACTCCGACCCGGGCAGGTATCCCAGATCCTGGCCGCCGACCGCGTACAACGGCCGGAAGACGATGACCTTCTTGTGCCGGCGCCGCTCCATGGTCTGCTCCAGGCCGGCGCACAGCGCGAGAGCCGACTTACCGGTGCCCGCGCGCCCGCCCAGCGAGACGATCCCGATCGAGTCGTCCAGCAGCAGGTCCAGCGCGATCCGCTGCTCGGCCGAGCGGCCGTGCAGCCCGAACGCCTCCCGGTCACCGCGTACCAGCCGCACGGTCTTGTCCTGCTGCACCCGACCCAGCGCCGAACCGCGCGGCGAGTGCAGCACCAGTCCGGTGTGGCAGGGCAGCCCGGCGGCCTGGCCGGCGCCGCCAGCGGCCAGCTCGGTGACGTCGATGGCCTCGCCGGCGTACAGCGCGTTCAGCTCCGCCTCGCCCAGCTCCAGCTCGGCCATGCCGGTCCAGCTCGGGTCGGTCGCCTGGCCGTGCCGGTACTCGTCGGCGGACAGGCCCACCGACGCGGCCTTGACGCGCAGCGGCATGTCCTTGCTGACCAGCGTGACGTCCTTGCCCTCGGCGGCCAGCGCCCGGGCCACGGACAGGATCCGGCTGTCCCCGGAGTCGTTGCGGAACCCCGGCGGGAGCACCGTGGGATCGGCGTGGTTCAGCTCGACCCGCAGGGTACCGCCCGTGTCGTTGACCGGTACCGGCTGGTCCAGCCGGCCGTTGGCGATCCGCAGGTCGTCGAGCAGGCGCAGGCACTGGCGGGCGAAGTAGCCCAGTTCCGGGTGGTTGCGCTTGCCTTCGAGCTCGGAGATCACCACCAGCGGGAGGATCACCTCGTGCTCGGCGAAACGCAGGAACGCGGCCGGGTCGGCGAGGAGAACGGAGGTGTCGAGGACGAAGGTGCGGACGGGGGTCTTGCGACTACTGCGACGAGTGGTCAAGGCTGCTCCGGCGGACGGCACCCCGGCGCCCGATGTCGACCCCATCCGCCCTGCCCGGGTGGCACGGGGTCGGGTGCTGGCCCCGTGGCATCGCTGGTCGAAGTCCGGGCCGGCCGGCCGCCCCGGGAAGCCCCCGGGGCATGGCTAAACGCTAGCTGGAGCAAGCCCCTCCCCGCCAGATAGGCACGCCCATGCGGTATCCGATACACCCGCGCGGCAACCGTCCGGCAACCGGGTTCGGCGCCGGCTACGTGCCGAACCGGCGCTGGCGGCTCGCGTACGAGCGCAGTGCCCGGAGGAAGTCGACATGCCGGAAATCCGGCCAGTTCACGTCGCAGAAGTAGAACTCCGAGTGCGCCGACTGCCAGAGCAGGAACCCGGACAGGCGCTGCTCGCCGCTGGTACGGATGACCAGGTCCGGGTCGGGCTGGCCCTTGGTGTACAGGTGCTCGGCGATGTGCTCGACGTCGAGGATCTCGGCCAGCTCCTCCAGCGTGCCGCCGGCCCGGGCGTGCTCGTGCAGCAGCGACCGTACCGCGTTGGCGATCTCCTGCCGCCCGCCGTAGCAGACCGCGGCGTTGACCTGTATCCCGCCGGTCCGGTCGACGGTGCGCTCCTCGGCGGCCTTGAGCGCCGCCGCGGTACCGGACGGCAGCAGGTCCAGCGCGCCGACGATGCGCAGCCGCCACGGGTTGCCGTCCTCGGCCAGCTCGGTGACGAGGTCTTCGATGATCTTCAGCAGCGGGTCCAGCTCGCCGGCCGGCCGGCGCAGGTTGTCGGTCGCGAGCAGGTACAGCGTGACCAACTCGATCCCGCCGGCCTCGTCGCACCAGCGCAACAGGTCGAGTACCCGCCGGGCACCGACCCGGTGCCCGTCGTTCGGGTCGACGTAGCCCATCTCCTTGGCCCAGCGGCGGTTGCCGTCGCACATCACGCCGACGTGCCGCGGCCGCGGCCGGCCCCTCAGCAGGCCGGTCACCCGCCACTCGTACACCGAATAGGCGACCCCGCGCAGCTTCGAGTATGCGAGCCTGGGCAGCTTCACGTCTCGCAGCCTAGCCACGTCCGGGCCGGCTGCCGATTACTAGTCGATACCGAGGCGGGCCTTGAGCGCGTCGAGTTCGGCCCAGAGGACCCCGGGCAGCTTGTCGCCGAACTTCTCGAACCAGGCGACGATCTGCGGGATCTCCGCCCGCCACTCCTCGACGTCGACGGCGAGTACCTTCGCCACGTCTTCCCGGGACAGGTCCAGTCCGGCCGTGTCGAGGGCCTCGGGCGTGGGCTGGAAGCCGATCGGTGTCTCCACCGCCTCCGCGGTGCCGTCCAGGCGCTCGAAGACCCACTTGAGCACCCGGCCGTTCTCCCCGAAGCCGGGCCACAGGAACCGGCCGTCGGCGTCGCGGCGGAACCAGTTCACGTAGAACACCGTCGGCAGCTTGCTCGCGTCGCCGTCGGCGCCCTTGCCCATCTCGATCCAGTGCCGGAAGTAGTCGCCGCCGTGGTACCCGATGAACGGCAGCATCGCCATCGGATCGCGGCGCACGACGCCGACCTGGCCGACCGCCGCGGCGGTGGTCTCCGAGGAGAGCGTGGCGCCGAGGTACACCCCGTGCACCCAGTCGCGCGCCTGGGTCACCAGCGGAATGGTCGTCTTGCGCCGGCCGCCGAAGAGGATCGCGTCGATGGGTACGCCCTGCGGGTCCTCGTACTCGGGGGCCAGGATCGGACACTGGGTGATCGGCGTGCAGAACCGGGAGTTCGGGTGCGAGGACAGCTCGCCGGAGTCCGGCGTCCAGTCCCGGCCCTTCCAGTCGGTCAGGTGCGCGGGCGGATCCCCCATGCCCTCCCACCAGATGTCCCCGTCGTCGGTGAGCGCGACGTTGGTGAACACCGAGTTGCCGCGGGCGAGGGTACGCATCGCGTTGGGGTTGGTCTTCCAGTCGGTACCGGGAGCGACGCCGAACAGCCCGTACTCCGGGTTGAGCGCGTACAGCCGGCCGTCCGCCCCGAACCGCATCCAGGCGATGTCGTCGCCCAGGGTCTCGACCTTCCAGCCCGGGATGGTGGGTTCGAGCATGGCGAGGTTGGTCTTGCCGCACGCGGACGGGAACGCCGCGGCGATGTAGCGCACCTTCCCCTGCGGCGAGGTCAGCTTGAGGATCAGCATGTGCTCGGCGAGCCAGCCCTCGTCGCGCCCGATCACGCTGGCGATCCGCAGCGAGTAGCACTTCTTGCCGAGCAGCGAGTTGCCGCCGTACCCCGAGCCGTAGGACCAGATCTCCCGGGTCTGCGGGAAGTGCGAGATGAACTTGGTGTCCGAGCACGGCCACGCCACGTCGGCCTGGCCGGGGTCCAGCGGCGCGCCGACGGAGTGCAGGCACTGGACGAAGTTGGCGTCCTCCCCCATCTTCGCCAGCACCTCGCGGCCCATCCGGGTCATGATGCGCATCGACACGACCACGTACGGGCTGTCGGTGATCTCGACGCCGTACATCGGGTCGGTCGCGGTCAGCGGGCCCATGCAGAACGGGATGACGTACATGGTCCGGCCGCGCATGCTGCCGCGGTACAGCTCGGTCATGGTGCGCTTCATCTCGTCGGGGGCCATCCAGTTGTTCGTCGGCCCCGCGTCGGCCTCGTCGACCGAGCAGATGAACGTGCGCTCCTCGACCCGGGCCACGTCCGACGGGTCGGTGCGCGCCCAGAAGGAGTTCGGCTTCTTTTCCGGGTTCAGCGGTACCAGCGCACCGGCGGCCACCAGTTCGCCGGTCAGCCGGTCCCACTCCGCCTGCGAACCGTCGCACCAGACCACCCGCTCCGGGGTGGTCAACTCAGCGACCTCGCGTACCCAGGCGAGCAGGCGGGGATGCGACGTCGGGGCCTGCTCAAGCCCCGCGAGCACGGCTGGAGCGGACATGCTGCTCTCCTCGCGGTCGACGGCAACGACACGGTGCGTAAGGACGGATGGGGATTGGCACAGCCTAAGCCCGCCGGCCTGGGTAAGCATGGGGGAAGCTTGTGAAACTGTGCACAAGCGCGCAAGATTCTTCGGCCAAGTGCGCGCCGACGTGCGAATTCGTCCGGTACAGAGCAGCTGCGAGCACAGACTGTCCCGCCGTCCGACGGAATCCGGCTACTCGGACGCTCTTCGCATTAGGCTCAAAGTGGACTAAGCTCGGGGGCGGTCTGATCCCTCTCCTTCCCCCGAGGCGGTGTGGCCGATGGACACCGGTACCGAATTACTGGACGACGCCGCGTTGCTCGCGGCGACCCGCGCCGGCGACGCCGACGCGTTCGCTGTGCTCTACCTGCGGCACGTCGACGCGGCCCGGCGCCTGGCCGCCCGGCTCGCCGGCGACACCGGCGCGGCCGAAGACCTGGTGAGCGAGGCGTTCGCCCGGGTGCTCGCCGCGGTGCAGCGCGGCGGCGGCCCGGCCGCCTCCTTCCGGGCGTACCTCAACACCGCCCTGCGCAACGGCTTCTACACCGACCGGCGGCGGGACCGGCGGCTGGAGTTCACCGACGACCTCAGCGCCTACGAGGTCGTCACCGGGGTACCCGACCCGGCCGTCCTGGAACTCGAACGGCGCTCCGCCGCCCGCGCCTTCGCCCGGCTGCCCGAGCGGTGGCGGATGGTGCTGTGGCACACCGCCGTCGAGGGCGAGACCCCGGCACAGCTCGCACCGCGCCTCGGGCTCAGTCCCGGCGGGGTCGCCGCGCTCGCGTTCCGCGCCCGCGCCCGGCTACGCCAGATGTACCACCAGGAACATGCGGTGGGTACGCTGCCCCGGTGAACGCACTCTGGGAGCGGTTCGGCCGCCTGGTTCGGGAGCTGGGCAAGTTCGGCGTGGTCGGCGGCGTGTCCTACGTCATCGACCTGACCTTCTTCAACCTGTTCCTCGGGCCGTTGGGCGGCATCGGCGCCAAGATCGCTTCAACCGTCATCGCGGCCACCTGCGCGTTCATCGGCAACCGGTTCTGGACCTGGCGCGACCGGGAACGTTCCGGCCTGCGCCGCGAGTACCTGCTGTACTTCTTCTTCAACGCGGTCGGCCTGGGCATCGCGCTGGCCTGCCTGTGGATCAGCCACTCCGGGCTGGGCCACTTCCGGCCGGACATCTTCCACACCCGGCTCGCCGACAACATCGCCGCGCAGGGCTTCGGCCTGGTCCTGGGTACCACGTTCCGGTTCTGGTCCTACAAGCGGTTCGTGTTCATGGCGGCCAGCACCGAAGAGGGTGCGGCCGAACTGGCGGCGCAGTCGTGACGTTGTCGGGCACCGGCGGTACCGCCGAGCTGTTCTACGACGACCTGACCCCCGGCCTGGTCTTCGACCTGGGCCTGACGGTCGTCGACAAGACCGAGATGCTCGACTTCGCCCGCCGGTTCGACCCGCAGTGGTACCACGTCGACGAGGCGCTGGCCGCGGAGAGCGCCTACGGTGCCCCGATCGCCAGCGGCTTCTTCACGGTCAGCCTGTTCATGCGCGCCTACGTCGACCACGTGCTCGCCCGCGCCGCGGCCGCCGCCTCGCCGGGCCTGGAGGAGCTGCGCTGGACCGCGCCGGTGTACGCCGGCGACCGGCTGAGCAGCCGGCTGACCGTGCTGGACCGGGCGCCGTCACGCGCCCAGCCCGGCTTCGGCACGGTCACCCTGTCCGGCACGATGACCCGGCTGGGCGCGGACGGGGAACCCGAGGGCGACGTCCTGCGCACCCGCTTCCGCGGCTGGTTCGCGGTGCGGCCGCCGGCTAGTGTTCCCGTTCCTTGATGCTGCGGGCGATCGTCTCGGCGTCGCCGTCGTCGAAGGTGTGCGCCTCGTGGTCGGCCTCGACCAGCTCGTACAGCTGGCTCTGTACCCTCTCCACGCGCGGGATCTCGGTCAGCACGACCTGGCCGCGCTCCCCGGCCGACTCGATCGTCAGCGTGCCGGTACCCAGCAGCCGCTCGAAGAAGCTGTGCTGGAACGACACGTCGTTGACCCGGTTGAGCGGGATGTCGCGACCCTCGCGGGAGAACACGCCGTGCCGCATGATCACCCGTTCGTTGGTGAACACGTAGTGGGTGGTGCGCCACTTCAGCCACGGCCAGACGCTGAACCAGGCGACCAGTACCAGCGCGATCGCGCCGATGACCGCCAGCGCGATCGGCGACCAACCGGCCTTCGGCAGGAACACCCAGGCCGTCACCACCGCCGCGATCATGACGATCGCCACGATGACCGGCCAGACCAATGCCTTCCAGTGCGGGTGCAGGTGCAAGACCACGTGCTCGTCCTTGGTGAGCACACTCTCCGGGAACCCCACACCGACCTCCTGTCATTCAAAACATGCCGGTGTGACGGTAGCGGTCGGCGGCCAGTTTAGGGGTCGGCTGACCGGTTACCGGATGTGGAAGACGTCGCCGGCGGCTATTGGGGTGGGTACCCCGGCGAGGAGCAGCTGGCCGGCGCTGTCGATGTCGGACGCGGTACCGGTCACCTCCCGGCCGTCGGGCAGGGCCACCCGGACGTCCCGGCCGAGGGTCGCGCACAGGTCGCGGTAGGCCGGGCGCAGGCCGCTGGCTTCCGGGTCGCCACCGGTCGCGCTCCAGCGGCGGTACCGGTCGGCGAGCGCGCGCAGCAGGGCACGCAGCAACGGGTCGCGGTCGGTGCATGCGGAGCCGGCCAGCTGCAGCGAGGTCGCCTCCGGTACCGGTAACTCCGCCTCGCGCAGCGTGACGTTCAGGCCGATGCCGACGACGACCGCGTCGCCGACCGACTCGGCCAGGATGCCGGCGCACTTGCGCCCGCCGACCAGCAGGTCGTTGGGCCACTTCAGGGCCGCGTCCAGCTCGCCCAGCCGCTGTACCGTCTCGGCCAGCGCGACCCCCGCGAGCAGCGGCAGCCAGCCGCTGAGCCGGACCGGCCGCAGCAGCACGCTGAGCGTGAGCCCGGCCCGCGGCGGCGACTCCCAGCGCCGGTCGAACCGGCCCCGGCCCGCGGTCTGCCGCTCGGCGACCACGACGAGCCCCTCGGCGGCGCCGGACCGGGCGGCCGCGGCGACGTCCGCGTTGGTTGAGCCGGTCTCGGCCGTGACGCGCAGGTCCGTCCACAGACCGCCCGGGACGACCAGCGCCCGGCGCAACGCGTGCTCGGATAGCGGCGGCCGGTCCAGGTTGGAATATGGCGAAGCTCGCACCCCGACACCCTATTCCTTAACGACCGTTACGATCGCGACGTGACGGACACGCAGATTGACCCGCACACCACCGCGGCGAAGATCGCCGACCTGCGGCACCGGATGGACGAGGCGGTGCACGCCGGTTCCGCGCGGGCCGTGGAGAAGCAGCACGCACGCGGCAAGAAGACCGCCCGGGAGCGGATCGAGCTGCTGCTCGACCCCGGCTCGTTCGTGGAGCTGGACGAGCTGGCCCGGCACCGCAGCACCGCGTTCGGGCTGGACGCGACCCGGCCGTACGGCGACGGCGTGGTGACCGGGTACGGCACCGTGGACGGCCGGCAGGTGTGCGTGTTCGCGCAGGACTTCACGGTCTTCGGCGGGTCGCTCGGCGAGGTGTTCGGCGAGAAGATCGTCAAGGTCATGGACCTCGCGTTGAAGATCGGCTGCCCGGTCATCGGCATCAACGACTCCGGCGGCGCGCGGATCCAGGAGGGCGTGGTCTCGCTCGGGCTGTACGGCGAGATCTTCATGCGCAACGTCCGCGCGTCCGGCGTCATCCCGCAGATCTCGCTGGTGATGGGACCGTGCGCGGGCGGCGCCGTGTACTCCCCCGCGCTGACCGACTTCACCGTCATGGTCGACCAGACGTCACACATGTTCATCACCGGCCCGGACGTGATCAAGACGGTCACCGGCGAGGACGTCGGGTTCGAGGAGCTGGGCGGCGCCCGTACCCACAACGCGACCTCCGGCAACGCGCACTACCTGGCGTCGTCGGAGGAGGACGCGATCGAGTACGTCCAGGCGCTGCTGTCCTTCCTGCCGTCGAACAACCTCGACGAGGTGCCGGCGTACCCGTTCCCGGCCGCGCCGACCGAGGCCGACCTGGAACTGGACACGCTGATTCCGGACTCGGCCAACCAGCCGTACGACATGCACCGGGTGATCGAGACGGTGGTCGAGGACTTCCTGGAGGTACAGGCGCTGTACGCGCAGAACATCGTGGTCGGCTTCGGCCGGGTGGAGGGGCGGCCGGTCGGTGTGGTGGCCAACCAGCCGATGCACTTCGCCGGCTGCCTGGACATCGCCGCGTCGGAGAAGGCGGCCCGGTTCGTGCGCACCTGCGACGCGTTCAACCTTCCGGTACTGACGTTCGTCGACGTGCCCGGTTTCCTTCCCGGTACCGGACAGGAGTGGGACGGCATCATCCGGCGCGGCGCGAAGCTCATCTACGCCTACGCGGAGGCGACGGTACCGAAGGTCACCGTGATCACCCGCAAGGCGTACGGCGGAGCGTACGACGTCATGGGCTCCAAGCACCTCGGCGCCGACCTGAACTTCGCGTGGCCGACCGCACAGATCGCGGTGATGGGCGCGCAGGGTGCGGTCAACGTCCTGTACCGCTCCGAGCTCGCGTCGGCCGCCGACCCGGCCTCCCTGCGGACCCAGCTCGTCGAGGAGTACGAGGACACGCTCGCCAACCCGTATGTCGCGGCGGAGCGCGGGTACGTGGATTCGGTCATCGAGCCGTCGGCGACCCGGGTGCAGGTGGTGCGGGCGCTCCGGACGCTGCGCACCAAACGGGACAGCGTGCCGCCCCGCAAGCATGGCAACATACCGCTGTGATCGCGTGGGAGACTGACGTCATGACAACCGAGGCGTTCGCGCATGTCTTCCCCTGGACGGAGGAGGACTACCTTGCGCTCGGCCAAACCAACGACCGCGTCGAGCTCTTCGACGGGAGCCTCGTGGTGAGCCCTGCCCCGACAATTCGGCATCAGGTTCTGTCCGTTGCGCTTCGGAACGCGCTGCACCCGGCCGCTGTCGCTGCCGGCCTCGACATTTACCTCGCGGTCAACCTTCGGCTCCGGCCCGGTCGAATCCCGATCCCCGACCTTGTCATCACCCGGCCGATTGAACAGGACACCCTGGTTGTCGACGCGCGGGTTGTTGCGCTGGTCTGCGAGATCACCTCGCCGAGCAACGCCGGGCACGACCGGATCCTCAAGATGCACCACTATGCCGTGGCCGGGATCCCCCGGTACCTGCTCGTTGAGCCGAAGCCGCTGACCCTGCAGCTGCACCGGCTCGATGGCGACAAGTACGTCGAGGAAGCGCGTGCGGTGCCCGGGGAGCGGCTGTTGTTCACCGCTCCGATCGTCACGGAGCTCGATCCGGCGTCACTGGGCTAGCACCGGCTGCACGAGCAGGTACCCGCCGGCGAGCAGGGCCGCGAGGTTGACCGCGCCGAAGACCGCGACCCAGAGCAGGCCGGGCACGTGGGTCAGCCGGGCCAACTGGTCGGCGTCGGAGTCGGGCGCGTAGCCCCGGTACCGCAGGCGTTGCAGCTCGCCCACCGGCCGCACCCCGCCGACGAGCAGGAACCACACGCCCGCGTAGGCGAACGCGGCCTGTACCGCCGGCGAGGCGTACCACGACATCGCGAACACGACCACGCCGACCGCGAGGACGGCGAGCGCGCCGTACACGTTGCGGATCATCACGAGTACCGCGAGCAGCAGCGCCAGTGCCAGCCACAGCAGCAGGGTGATCCGGCCGGCGGCGAGCAGCACGGCACCGGCGACGCCCAGCAGCGACGGGGTGAGGTAGCCGGCGAGCAGCGAGAGCACCATGCCCGGTCCGGTCGGCCGGCCCCGGGTCAGGGTGAGCCCGGACGTGTCGGAGTGCAGCCGGATCCCGCGCAGCCGCCGCCCGGCCAGCACCGCGACCAGCGCGTGGCCGCCCTCGTGGGCGATGGTGATGGCGTTGCGGGCCAGTACCCACGCCGGCCGCGGCGCCACGGCGAGCAGCGCAAGGACGGCGGTCACGAGTACCAGCACGTGCGGCGGGTCGGGTTGGGTGGTCCAGACGTGGTGCCAGAGATCCGTCACGACCGACCAGGATAGGCGGTCACTGCTTGCCCTGGAACGTCGCGGTGATCACGGCGAAGTTCGCCAGGTTGGCCTGCCACACCGCATCCGGCGTCTCCCAGTAGAAGCCGTAGGCCTGGTGGTCGTTGAAGATGGCGCCGCGGTTGATGACGTGCAGGCGCCCGTTGCGGCCGTTGTAGGTGAACTCCCAGTCGGCCGCTCGCACGTGGTAGGCCACCGGTTTGATGCCGATCAGCTGGTACCCGGGGAAGTCGCCGTGCGCCACCCGCACGCTCGACTGCTGCTGCCAGTCGGCGACCGGGTCGGACTTGGGCTGGTTGCTCTGGTCGACGCCGAGCAGGCGGCCGCTGTTCGGGTCGCGGAAGTAGACGATGCCGTCGCGGTCGAACCGCATCCAGCCGTCCGGTACGGCGACGGTGAACCCGGTCCCGTCGTGGACGTAGTGCCACCCGGCCGGGAGGGCGGCGCCCGGGGCCAGCGGCGGCGCCGCCGAAGGAGGCGGGGCGGCCGCGGCGGACGTCGCGGCCGCGGACGTCGCAGCTCCCGCGGTGGCGCCGGGTGTCGCGGTGGCGCCGGGGGTGGCGTGCGGCGCGGCCGGTTGATGCCGTACCCGCAGCGCGAACGCGCCGGCCACGCCAAGGATCAGCAGCAGCTCCAGCGCGATGGCGACGAGGAGGATGCGGCGGCGCAGGCTGCTCCGGCCACCGGGCGGCGCCGGTTGGGCTTCCGGTGCGGGTACCACCACGGTTTCGGCGGCGGGCGAGAGTGGCGCGTCGGCCGACGGCTCGGGCTCGGCCGGGCGCGGCCGCAGCGCGCGCCACGGCGCCGGGCGCTGCCGCGGCGGGGCGAGGCCCAGCGCCCGGCGCAGCGCCTGCTCGGTGTCGAACGGGCCCATCCGCCGGGCGGGGTCCTTGACCAGCAGGCTGTCGAGCACGGACCGCAACGGCCCGGCGTGTACCGGTGGGTCCGGTTCCTCGGTGGCCAGCGCCGTTAGCGTGGCGATGGCCGACGAGCGCTCGTACGGCGCGCGGCCCTCGACGGCCGCGTAGAGCGTGGCGCCCAGCGACCAGAGGTCCGAGGCGGGTGAGTATTCGCCGTCGCGGGCCCGCTCGGGCGAGATGTACGCGGGCGAGCCGATGATCATCCCAGTCCGGGTGACCGTGACGTCGCCCTCCATCGTGGCCAGGCCCCAGTCGGTGAGTACCACGCGCTGGTCGGACAGCAGCACGTTGCTCGGCTTCACGTCGCGGTGCACGATGCCGGCCCGGTGCGCGGCGCACAGCGCGGCCAGCACCGCGAGCCCGATCCGGGCGACCTCGGGCGGCGGCAGCGGACCGTCCTCCACGATGACCTGGTGCAGCGACCGGGACGGCACGTACTCCATGACGATCCACGGATGCGGCTGCTTGTTCACCACGTCGTAGATGCGCACGACGTTGGGGTGGTTGAGGCGGGCGATGGCGCGCGCCTCGCGCAGGCTGCGCTCGTTGGACATGTCCTGTTCGGCCGCGCTGAGCCCGGGTGGCGGGACGACTTCCTTCACCGCGACGTCGCGGTGCAGCACCTCGTCGTAGCCCAGCCAGACCCGACCCATGCCACCGGACCCGAGCGGACTGACCAGACGGTACCGCTCCGCGACCGGCGAACTGGGGGAAGGCGACACCATTCGACCGTACCCAACCGGCGGACGTGTGTAACGCCCGGCACCGTATGCTGAGAGGATGTCCGATGCGCCGCTGTTACGGGTGGTTCGTGGTATCCCGACGGCCGAAGAAGTGGCCGCACTGGTCGGGGCGTTGTTGCTGGCCGGCCCCGCCCCGGCGGCGCCGGTCGCGCCGCTGTCCCGCTGGGCCCGGTCCGCCCGCCCGTCCGCCGGCCTGCGGCCCGGCCCGGGTGCCTGGCGCGCGAGCGCGCAGCCCTGACCGCGCGTGCGGAGCGGGCGCCGATACTCAGGTCTTCTCGCGCTGGCGGATCGACATCATCCGGCGCCCGTGCAGTTCCTCGTGGCGGCGCTGCGCCTCCTCCAGCGACGGCAGTTCGTCGACCAGCTGCTGCCGGCAGTACTTGCAGATGAGCGCCCGGGTGGGCACGAACTCCAGGCAGTACGGGCACTCCCGCTGCTCGAAGCTGCGCCGCTCGCCCAGGCCCAGCGCGGAGATCAGCTTGACCAGCGCGAACAGCGCCCAGGCCAGCAGGAGGAAGCTGAGCAGCTGGCTGAGGAACGCACCGACCTCGATCTTCGACCGGCCGATCCGGATGTTGAGCGAGGCGAAGTCGGGCTGCCCGAACAGTACCGCGACCGAGTCCATCACGATGTTCTGCGCGAACGCCTCGACCAGTTTGGAGAACGCGGCACCGATGATGAACCCGAGCGCCAGTTCGATGACATTGGCACCCATCGCGAACGACCGGAACTCGCGCCACACCTTCCCCATGCGGGCATGGTGTCATGCGCCGGCCACCGGTGGTGATCCGTTCCCCCGGTAGGCTGACCGGCGTGACCGTCCTGGTACTCGCATCCGCCAGCCCCGCCCGCCGCCAGTTGCTCGCCGCCGCAGGAATCGCCGCCGAGGTGATGGTCAGCGGGTTCGATGAGTCCACTGTGGACAGTCCGGATCCGGCCGCGCTCGGCCTGGAACTGGCCCGCGCCAAGGCGTCCGCGGTGGCGGAGCGGCTCGGCGACGCCGACGCGCTGGTGCTCGGCTGCGACTCGGTACTGGAGTTCGACGGGCAGGCGCTGGGCAAGCCGGCCGACGCTGCCGAGGCCACCCGGCGGTGGTACGAGATGCGCGGCCGCAGTGGCGTGCTGCACACCGGTCACTGCGTCATCCAGCTCGGCACCGGCAAGCGCGCCGAGGCGGTGGCGAGCACCACGGTGCACTTCGCCGAGGTCACCGACGACGAGGTGGCCGCCTACGTGAGCACCGGTGAGCCGCTGCGCGTGGCCGGCGCGTTCACCATCGACGGGTTGGGCGGCCCCTTCATCGAGTACATCGAAGGCGACCACAGCAACGTGGTGGGCCTGTCGCTGCCGTTGCTGCGCCGCCTCGTCGGCGAGCTCGGCCACCGGGTCACCGACTTCTGGGCAAGCGTCTAGTTTCTAGAGCTATGACGAACAAGACCGTCGGCATGACCGACGAGCTGAACGCCTACATCGTCGCGCACAGCTCGCTGTCCGATCCGATCGTGGCCGACCTCATCGCCGAGACCCACAAGGTGCTGCCGCGGCGTGCGGGCATGCAGGTCGCCCCGGACCAGGCCGGGTTCCTGGAGCTGTTCACCCGGCTGGTCGGGGTACGGTACGCGGTCGAGGTGGGTACCTTCACCGGGCTGTCCTCGATCGCCATCGCGCGCGGTATGGGTACCGCCGGGCGGTTGCTGTGCTGCGACGTGTCGGAGGAGTTCACCGGGATCGCCCGGCGGTACTGGGAACGGGCCGGCCTCACCGACCGGATCGAGCTGCGCATCGCTCCCGCCCTGGAGACGCTGCGCGGGCTGCCCCGCGAACCGCACATCGACCTGGTGTTCGTCGACGCCGACAAGGCGGAGTACTCGGCGTACTGGGCGGAACTGGTACCCCGGATGCGGCCCGGCGGCGTGCTGCTGGTGGACAACACGCTGTGGAGCGGGCGGGTCGTCGCCCCCGTCGACGAGGTCGAGAAGACGATCGCGGCATTCAACGACGAGGTACTCAATGATGAGCGGGTCGAGTCGGTCATCCTCCCGCTCGCGGACGGCATGACGATGGCACGCCGGAAGTGAGGGGCGGCCCGGGCCGCGGGCGCCGCCGGCCGGGCTACGGGCCCGGCCGGCGCCGTGCTCTTGATCAGGTCGCCCCGGTCACCGGATGCTGCGGGCGAAGCTGCGGGCCGTCCAGGTGACCGACGCGATCGTCAGTACCCCCAGGATGATCAGCGCCTTCCACACGCTCGCGTCGCCGGGATGCCCGTCGAACAGCGCCCGCGCCGCGTCGACCGCCCACGAGAACGGGTTCCACCTGGCGATCCCCTGCAGCCAGCCGGGCGCGAGCGCCAGCGGCAGCAGGATGCCCGACAGCAGCAGGATCGGCTGGCCGACCGTGTTCAGCAGCGGGGCGAGCGCGTCCTCGCTGCGCAGCTTCAGCGCGATGCCGTACGAGAGCGCGGAGAGCATCAGCGCGATGAGGCCGAGCAGCAGGTACGCCAGCAGCATGTCGCCCAGCCGTGCCTTGAGCCCGAAGGGGATCGACAGCAAGGTGATGATCAGGCACTGCACGAGCAGCGAGACGACGTCGCGCAGCGACCGGCCGAGCAGCAGGGCGAGCCGGCTGACCGGGGTGACCCGGCTGCGTTCGATGACGCCGGCACGCAGTTCGGCGATGAGCGCGAAGCCGACGAAGAAGGTGCCGAAGATGGCCAGCATCACCAGGATGCCGGGCACGAACAGGCGGTACACGTCGGCGTCGGTGTGCGCCCCCGCCTGGGTCAGCGCCTTCTTCAGCAGCGGGGCGAACAGCAGCAGGTAGTACAGCGGCTGGATGATCCCGACGATCACCCAGACCGGGTTGCGCAGGACCAGCGTCATCTGCCGCTGGAAGATGAGCCAGATGTCGCGGAGCAGCTTCACGTGGATCCCCTCATTCCTCGCGCAGCGAGCGGCCGGTCTTGGTCAGGAACACGTCGTCGAGGCTCGGCCGGTGCAGCTCGATCGAGCCGAGGCTCAGGCCCGCGCCGTCGAGCGTGCGCAGGATGTGCGGGATAGCGGTGGCGCCGGCGTCCACGTACAGCCGCAGGCCCTGGTCGATCGGCTCCAGCTGGCGCACGTACGGCTGGCCGTCGAGCAGTTGCGCGGCCCGCGGGGCGGCCCCGTTGAGGCCGACCGTGACCACGTCGCCGGCCACCTCCCGCTTGAGCGCGTCGGGGGTACCCTCGGCGACGAGCTGCCCGTAGTCGATGATCGCCACCCGGTCGCAGAGCGCGTCGGCCTCCTCCAGGTAGTGCGTGGTGAGGAAGACGGTCATGCCTTCGGCGCGCAGCCGGCGTACCTCGTCCCACAGGTGCGCACGGCTCTGCGGGTCGAGCCCGGTGGTGGGCTCGTCGAGGAAGACGACCTGCGGCGAGTGGATGATCCCGAGCGCGATGTCGACGCGGCGGCGCTGGCCACCGGAGTACGTCTGGCATTTGCGGTCGGCGAACTCGCCGAGCTGGAAGCCCTCGATGGCCTTCACCGCGCGCTGGCGGGCCTGCGCTTTGCCGATCCCGTACAGCCGCGCCTGCAGTACCAGTTCCTCGCGCGCGGTCACGGTGTCCCAGGTGCTGCCGCCCTGCGCCACGTAGCCGATCCGGCGGCGCACCTCACCCGGGCTGCGGCGCAGGTCGGCACCGGCGATGGTGGCGTCTCCGCCGTCCGGCACGATCAGCGTCGCGAGCATCCGCAAGGTCGTGGTCTTGCCGGCGCCGTTGGGTCCGAGGAACCCGAAGATCTCCCCCGCCTGCACCGTCAGGTCGACGCCGCGGACCGCTTCGACGGTGCCCTTCCGGGCACGGAAGGACTTCCGCAGCCCACGTGTTTCGATCATCGTCTTCTCCCCTCGTGTGACAGGGAGGACGGTAACGCGATATGTCGCGTGGGGTCAAGCTTGAATATTGCGCGATGTATCGCGAACGCGCCGCCCGTCACTGACCCGACAATGGATCGTCGGCCGCCCGCAGCTCCCCCTTGGCGAGCCGGTCGGCCACCCGGTCACACCAGTCCGCCTCCGCGGTGGTCTGCGCGATCTCCAGCTCCATCAGCTCGGCCACGTGCTCCGTATACTCCGTATCCAGTTCGGCGACCTTGCGCAGCTGCATGCTCTCGGCCAGCAACCGCAGCCGCTGCGCGCGGTGCCGCAGCGCGGCGGTGCTCAGCTCGCGGGGCATCGCCGGCAGGAACGAGAACGCGGTCCAGAAGGGTTTGACCGGCGGCTTGTAGTCCCACCAGGTGCGGTTGAGCAGGTCCTGGAACTCCTCCTCACCCTTGGCCGTGATCTCGTACCGGGTCCGCGCCGGCCGGGCGCCGACCTGCTCGGTGCTGACCTCGCGCAGCAGCCCTTCCTCGGCGAGCTTCTTCAACGCGTGGTAGATCGAGCCGGGCGCCACGTTGGCCCACTCGTCGGCGTGCCAGCTGAGCACTTCCCGGCGCACGTCATAGCCGTGTACCGGCTGGAACCACCGGACCACGCCGAGGATGAGCAGGCGAGTCGAGGACACGCGCCAAGCGTAGGCGTGACCTCCGACACCGGTACCCGGTGCGTTGTTACCGATCCGTTTAGACTCCCCGGCATGCGCAAGGTACTGGTCGCGAACCGCGGCGAAATCGCGGTGCGGGTGATCCGGGCGTGCCGGGACGCCGGCCTGGGCTCCGTCGCCGTGTATGCCGACTCCGACCGGAACGCGCCGCACGCCCGGCTCGCCGACGAGGCGTACGCGCTGGGGGGCGACACGTCCGCCGAGACCTACCTGCGCATCGACAAGCTCATCGACGTCGCGCACCGGGCCGGCGCCGACGCGGTACACCCGGGGTACGGGTTCCTGGCCGAGAACGCCGACTTCGCCGAGGCGGTCGGCAAGGCCGGACTGGTCTGGATCGGGCCGACCCCGCAGGCGATCCGCGACCTCGGCGACAAGGTGACCGCGCGGCACATCGCCCAGCGGGCCGGTGCGCCGCTGGTACCCGGCACTGCCGAGCCCGTCGCCGACGCGGCCGAGATCGTGGCCTTCGCGCGCGAGTACGGGCTGCCGGTGGCCATCAAGGCGGCGTTCGGCGGCGGTGGCCGGGGGCTGAAGGTGGCCCGGACGCTGGAGGAGATCCCGCACCTGTTCGAGTCGGCCACCCGGGAGGCGGTGGCCGCGTTCGGGCGTGGCGAGTGCTTCGTCGAGCGGTACCTCGACCGGCCCCGCCACGTCGAGGCGCAGGTGCTCGCCGACCAGCACGGCAACGTGGTCGTCATGGGTACCCGCGACTGCTCCCTGCAGCGCCGGCACCAGAAGCTCGTCGAGGAGGCGCCCGCGCCGTTCCTCACCGACGAGCAGCGCGCCCGGATCCACGACAGCGCCAAGGCGATCTGCCGGGAAGCCGGGTACCACGGCGCCGGTACCGTCGAGTACCTCGTCGGCGCCGACGGCACCGTCAGCTTCCTGGAGGTCAACACGCGGCTACAGGTCGAGCACCCGGTCACCGAGGAGACCGCCGGCGTCGACCTGGTGCGCGAACAGTTCCGGATCGCGGCCGGGGAACAGTTGCGGTTCACCGCGGATCCGGCGCCGCGGGGGCACGCGATCGAGTTCCGGATCAACGGCGAGGACGCCGGGCGGGGCTTCCTGCCCGCTCCGGGTACCGTGTCGGAGTTGCGCTGGCCCAGCGGCCCGGGCGTGCGGGTGGACGCCGGTGTCGAGGCGGGCAGCGTCATCGGCGGCAACTTCGACTCGTTGCTGGCCAAGGTGATCGTGTACGGCGAGACCCGTACCGAGGCGCTGGAACGGGCCCGCCGCGCGCTGGACGAGACCGTGGTCGAGGGGATGGCGACGGTACTGCCGTTCCACCGGCTCGTGGTGCGTGACCCGGCCTTCACGGGCGAACCCTTCACGGTGCACACGCGGTGGATCGAGACCGAGTGGGCGGGCGGGGTACCCCCGTTCAGCGGCGCGGCCGCGGACCCGGACGCCGAGGAGCGGACCAGCATCGTCGTGGAGGTGGGCGGCAAGCGGCTGGAGGTGTCGCTGCCCGCCGGCCTCGGCGCGGCGGCCGGCGCGGGCGGGGCGGCCACCGGCGGCGCGACCGCGACCCGGCCCCGGCGCGGCGGTGGCAAGCGGGCGACCGCGACGGCCAGCGGCGACGCGCTGACCGCGCCGATGCAGGGCACGATCGTGAAGATCGCGGTCAACGAGGGCGACACGGTGGCCGAGGGCGACCTGGTCGTGGTCCTGGAAGCGATGAAGATGGAGCAGCCGCTCAACGCGCACAAGGCCGGCGTGGTCACCGGCCTGACCGCGGCGGTCGGCGACGTCCTGTCCGCCGGCGCCACGATCTGCGAGATCCGCTGACCCCCTCCCCGCCGATCTTGGACTTGTGGTGCCCGAATCGCGGAGCGGCACGGCTTTTGTCGCCGACACAACTCCAAGATCGACGAGAGCCGCCGGGGCGGCCGCGGCGCGGTGCGCGCGGCCGCCGCGTGGCGGCCCGCGGCGTGGCGCTCAGTGTGCGGCGCGCGGGCCGAACTCGCTGACGTTGGTCGCGTACTGCTGCTGGTGCGGCATCCGGCCGGCCCGCACCATCGCGTCGTACTGCGACTTCGCGTCCGGCGTGACCGGGTCGACCCACACCGCGGTGCCGTAGGCGCAGATCTCCGTCCACCGCCCGGCGATCTCGCCGTTGTCGAAGCGGAACGAGATGACGGCGTTGGCGCCGCGCTGCTGGGCCTGGTAGATCATCCGGCCCATCGCCTCGTTGCGGCTCTGCAGGAGCAGTTGCGTCATCTCGGGGATCTCACCGCCGCCGATGGAGCGCAGCCCGGCCGTGAACCCGGCCCCGACGTTGCGCGCCCGGACGGTTACCCCGAAAACCTCGCCGAACACGGCCCGGATCTGGTACCCGGAAATGTCGTTGCTGGTGACCACGAGCATGCCGGACAGCGTAGCGGTACAAAATTCATTTGGTACCTAACTATCAGGATGCTAACGTCCCCGCCGTGGACGATGAAGCAGGATTACGCGCGAGCCTGGCGGAAAGCCCGCTCATGCGGCTGGTCGCGCTTGCCGGCCATGTGACGAGCCAGCGCTTCGGTCGGGTCATGGGTCGCCAGCACGGGCTCTCCTCCAGTGGTGCCGCGGTCCTCACCGTTCTCGGCTGGGGCCAGGGACGCGGCATCGACAAGGGCACACCCGGCCGGGCCACGCACGCGGAGCTCGCCCGCCGCGTGTGGCTGGCGCCGGCCACCCTCACCGGCATCGTCGACACGCTGGAGAAGGCCGGATACGTGCGCCGCGAGCGCGACGAGTCCGACCGCCGGGTGGTCTGGCTCGTCGTCACCGAGGCCGGCGAGGAGCGCATCCACGCGATCGGCCGCGACGCCCGGGAAGTCTTCCGGCCCACCACGGCCGAATGCGACCCGGCCCAGGAGAAGATCGTCCGCGAGTTCCTCATCGACCTGATCGTCAACAACTACGAGAAGGAGTGAGCAGATGGCTGACGCAGACGGCAGGACCGCCGTCGAGGTCATCGAACTGGTCAAGCGTTACCCGAAACGGGATGTCAACGCCGTCGACGGACTGACCTTCGCGATCCGCGAGGGTGAAGTATTCGGGTTGCTCGGTCCCAACGGTGCCGGAAAGACCACCACCGTCGGCATACTCACCACCCGCATCGAAGCCACCAGCGGGCGCGCGATGCTGGCGGGCGTCGACGTGCTGCGCAATCCGGTCGCGGCTCGGGCGCGGCTGGCCGTGGTACCACAGCGAAGCAACCTCGACCGCTCCCTCACCCCGCGGCAGAACCTCACGTTCCACGCGGCATACCACGGCGTCGGCCGCGGCGAGCGCAACGAGCGCGCGGCCACCCTGCTCAAGCAGTTCGGCCTGGAGGACCAGGCCGACGTCAAGGTGGACTGGTACTCCGGTGGCATGGCGCAACGCCTGATGATCGCCCGCGCACTCATCCACGAACCACAGGTGTTGTTTCTCGACGAACCCACCACCGGCCTCGACCCGCAGGCCCGGCTGTTCGTCTGGGACCGCATCCGGGAGATGCGCGAGCGCGGCGTGACGATTCTGCTCACCACACACGACATGGACGAGGCCGCCGCACTCACCGACCGGGTCGGCATCATCGACCACGGCAAGCTGCTCGCGTTGGACAGCCCGGCCAACCTCATCAAGCGACTGTCCGGACAGTCGGTGCTCGAACTCACCGTCACGCCCGCGCCGGGCGACGGCGCGGATGCGCTGATCGCCGCTCTGGTTGCGGCCGACGGCGTGGACAAGGCCGAACGGGTGGCCGCGGCGATGCCGGCCTTCGGCCCCGGCAACGGCTTTCCGGGTGGGTTTCCGGGCTTCGGCGGGGGCGGCCCGGGGGCCGGTGCGGCCCGTCCTTCCGCGGTCGCGACGATGGTACCGGGAGCCGCCGGCCCGGTCCGCCTGCGGCTCTACCTCACCGTGGAGCCCGCGACGATGCTCGCTCCGGTGGTGTCTTTGCTCGCCACGCGCTCGGCCGAACTCACCGACGTCCACATTGGACAGCCGAGCCTCGAAGATGTCTTCATCGAGCTGACCGGAAGGGGCCTGCGATGACGGACCTCATCCTTCCCTTGCGCAGCACCGGATCGAGCGCGCGCAAGGCGTTCCTCGCGATCCTCTGGCGGGACGTCTTCGTCACCGGCAAGGAGCTGTGGGTACTGCTCATCCAGGTCGCGCTGACGCCGCTGTTCATGCTGTTCATCTTCGCCAAGGTGTTGGCGCGGCAGGGTTTCGTGAGCGCGTCCTACGGGCATCTGCTGCTGCCCGGCATCATCGCCCTGGCCGCGTTCCTGACCGCGCTGCAGAGTGTCGCCTTCCCGCTGGTGATGGAGTTCGGCTGGACCAAGGAGATCGAGGACCGGCTGCTGGCTCCGCTGCCGACCACCTGGGTCACGGTCGAGAAGCTCGTCATCGCGACCATGCGTGGCCTGTTCGCCGCCGCCATCATGTACCCGATCGGCTGGCTCGTGCTGGGTACCGCACCCTGGCGGCCGGAAGGGATCCCCCTGCTGATTGTGGTGCTTCTGCTCGGTGCCTGGGTCGGTGCCGGTATCGGGATCACGCTGGGCACACTCATCACCCCCGCGAAAATCAGCATCATGTTCGGGCTCATCCTGACTCCGCTCATGTTCACCGGCGCCACCCAGTACCCGTGGCCGACGCTGGACTCGCTGCCCTGGTTCAAAGTCATCACGGCGCTCAATCCGCTGACGTACTGTGCCGAAGGCGTACGGGCGGCCATGGTGCCGGACGTCCCGCACATCGCACCGTGGATCTGCGTCGTGGTACTGGTCGCCTCCTCGGCGGTGTTCTCGGTCACCGGCATGCTGACCTTCCGGCGCCGCGCGTACCGCTGAGTCATCACCGGGACAGGCGGGGCGGGCGTGTTACGGGGGTGCCCGCCCCGCCGCGGTACCTACGGCTGCGCGGCGCTGCGGATGCGCTCGACCGCCGCCGCGAACGGCAACTCCTCGGGTTCGCCGCCGCGCGGCCGGACCGACACCGCATCGGCCGCCGCCTCACGCGCACCGATGACGGCAACGAACGGTACCTTCCGCGCGTCGCGTACCCGTGCCCCGAGCGAGCCTTCCGCGTGCAGCTCGACCCGCAGCCCGGCCGCCTCGACCGCCGCCGCGAACCGGGCCGCCACATCGTCGGCCCCGACCGGGAGGACGGCGACCTGCACCGGGGCATACCACGCCGGAAACGCACCGGCGTGCACCTCGATCAGGTGCCCGAACAGCCGCTCCATACTGCCCACGAGACTGCGGTGCACCATGACCGGCCGCCGCCGCTGCCCGTCTGAGTCCACATAGGACAGTTCGAACCGGGCCGGCTGGTGGAAGTCGACCTGCACGGTGGCGAGGGTCGACTCCCGCCCGGCCGGGTCGACGATCTGCACGTCGACCTTCGGCCCGTAGAAGGCCGCCTCGCCGCGTCCCTCCACATAGGACAGATCGCCGAGCGCGTCCCGCAGTACCGCCTCCGCCCGCTCCCAGTCGCCCGGAACGCCTGCATACTCCTTCCCCGGGCCACGCAACGACAACCGGATCCCGGCCACCTGGACGCCGAGGGCGGCGTGCGCCGACCACATCAGGTCCAGCACCGCCTTGATCTCGCCGCCCAACTGGTCGGGTGCGCAGAAGATGTGCGCGTCGTTCAGCGAGATCGCCCGTACCCGGTGCAGGCCGCCGAGCACACCGGAGCGCTCGGCACGGTACATGCCACCGAGTTCGGCGATCCGCAGCGGCAGCTCGCGGTAGGAGCGGCCGCGCGACCGGTACACGAGGGCGTGGTGCGGGCACAGGCTCGGTCGCAGTACCAGTTCCTCGCCGCCGTCACGGATCGGCGCGAACATGTCGTCGGCGAAGTGCGCCCAGTGTCCGGAGCGCTCGTACAGTTCCCGCCTACCCAACGGCGGCGAGTAGACGTGCCGGTACCCCGCCCGGCGCTCCGCCCCGCGCAGGTGTTCCTCGACCGCATGCCGGGCGGCGGCGCCGTACGGCAGCCAGAGCGGAAGTCCCGCACCGACAAGGGGATCGGAGTCGAAGAGGTCCAACTCCCGGCCGAGCTGGCGATGGTCAATCATGATGGTCTCCTGACGGACAGGGGCGACCGCCGGAAACCGTTGAGTCCCGGGCGGATCGCCCGGGACTCGTTTGCGTCAGCGCGAAACGTCGCCGGGGTCTCCCGGCGGCGTCGTCCGCGCGTCATGCCTCATGCCCACCAGGCTAGCGCGCGGCGCGACCGAATTATCCGGTCGCCATTACCCGGTCGCCGCGTGGCCGACCGCGAGAAGCATCCGCCCGAGCGCGACCGCCCGCTCGCCACCCATCAACAGCGTGCACTCCTCGCCGTCGTCGGCAGGATCCAGACCCGGCAGGTGCGCGGTGAGGTCGACCAGTACCGCGGCGCTGCGCGCACCCTGGCAGATCTGCAGAGTGGCGCTGACGTCCGTACCCAGCTCCGGGTCGAGCGCCACCCGCCGGCTCCAGTGGTACCCGGTGCCTTCCGACGCGGTGCATTCAGCTCGGTCGCACCAGGCGGGATGCTGCATGCGGAACACCTCCGTCGACGTGGAAGGGCGCGCGGCGCCAGCGCGCCCCGGTCACCTGACGACGCCTGTACCAGAACGCCGCTCGGGACATGACCGCGACGCTAGTGTCGGAAAGTCAAGCGGCTCAACGGGTGTGCGTCACTATGCGCCACTACTCGTCGAGAGCCGCGATGGCATCGGCGATCAGCTTCCGTGCCGGTGGCCCGTAGACCGCCTGCGCCGCAAGCCCCGCAAAGACGTCCATATACATGGCAATCTCATGCGGCTGGGTGATCGTCAGGTAGGCAGACACCAGTTCAACGGCTACCTGTGCCTCGTCGAACATCCAGAAGGCTTCGACCGGCCACATAGACTTCGACCGATCGGTCCCGAGCGGGATGATGCCCAGTGACACCGAGGGCAGCGCACTTGCCTCCAAAAGGTAGCCGAGCTGGCCGGCCATGATGTCGGCACCACCGATCGGGCTGCGTAGCACACTCTCCTCCAGCACTATGGAGAACCGGTGGTCCCCCTCGCAGATGACGTGTTGCCGGCAGATCCGGACCCGTACCGCCGCCTCGATGTCATCGGGAATGTGCCGCTGCGCCGTCACCAGCCGCAGAATCGCACGCACGTAACCTTCCGTCTGCACCGGCCCGGGGATCATGAAGTTCGAGTAGATAGATGCGGAATCGCCGAGTCCGATCCCAGAGCGGCGCCTCAGCCTCATTCGACACCCGCAGTCCGGACCGTTCGATGCGACGCCATTCGACGTACGTCCCCTCGACGGCCCGGAGCGCGGCGATCAGATCGGCGGTTTGGCCTGGCACGCCGCAGTGCCTACACCAGGCCTGGATATCGGCGGCTGACGGGACGGAACGGCCGTGCTCGATCCGGGATACCTTGGAGCCGTGCCGACCCATCAGCCGACCGAGTTCGCGAGCCGTCAGTCCGGCGTCGATCCGTAGTTCGCGGAGGCGGGTTGCCAGGTTCTGGCGGCCCGACCGGACGCTGGACGACGGAGAGGACACCAGCAGATCACGTCGGACGGTAGTCTTCGTGCGGGATGGCCCGCTCCCACACCGCCTCGAACGCCGTGGCGCAAAGCTTCACCACGGCCAGATCGGTCGTAGTCTCATGTGCGGCCGATTCGCCCTCGCCGGTGAAGTGGTTGACCAGCACGATCCTTCCATCGAAAAGCCAGAAGTCGTTGCCCGGAAGGGCCAGGTCCGTGGCTCGGCGGCGTGGCAGCCAACGCACCTTCTCGCCACCGATGATGTTCATGAAGGTGCAGTCGTATTCATATCGAACGTACTCACTGAGCGGCTCGGACACGATTCGTGCGCGCCGGATCTCGACACCCCGGCTCGTCACGTCGGATGTCGCCTGATACCAGGGGTGCCACCAGGACTCCCGGTCCGCCGGATCCCAACGCTGCCCGTCGCGCCATGCGGCGAAATCCGGGTCGCTGCGCATGTAGCCATCACGCATCTCCAGATGCACCGCCGACCGCTCGCAGGCGCGCAGCATGTCCTCGATCGACTGATCCACCCACTCCGTCAGCGCCAGCTCAGCCATCACTCTTCATCCCCGGCAGGAACCTGAGCATCCGGCTCGGGAACTCAATCACTGATTCATGATCGGGGATATCGAGTTGAGTCAGCCGTTCAGAATCGGTGACCTTCCAGGACTGGAACAGATAGGTGTCGCGGTCCTCGTCGTACCACAGCGTCGGTGAGCCGCCCTGCTTGCTGTTGGGGTCCTTCCCCAGGAACACCAGTGCCATCACGACCTCCTTCGTCGAGGGTGATGTCGAGTGTGCCGGTGATCATGCACAGTTCTCAAGGAGTGTGCGCCGCTTTGCGGGTACCCGCTAGGCAGGTTCGTGGTGCATCAGCTGGCGGGCCGCCTCGGCGATGGAACCCGACAGCGACGGGTAGATCGTGATCGTCTGGGCCAGCCGGTCCACCGACAGGTTGTTGTCTATCGCCATCGAGATCGGCAGGATCAGCTCGCTCGCCTTCGGTGCCACCACGACACCACCCAGTACCCGTCCGGACGCGGGGCTGCAGAACAGTTTCACGAAGCCGTCGCGGATGCCGGCCATCTTCGCGCGGGCGTTGCCGTCGAGCGAGAGCATGACGGTGCGGGCGGTGACGGTACCACTGTCCACTTCGGACTGGGTGACCCCGACGGCGGCCAGTTCCGGGTCGGTGAACACGTTGGCCGCGACGGACTTCAGGCGCAGCGGCGCGACCGCCTCGCCGAGCGCGTGCCACATCGCGATCCGGCCCTGCATGGCGGCGACGCTGGCCAGCGGCAGTACCCCGGTGCAGTCACCGGCGCCGTAGATGCCGGGCACGTTGGTACGGGAGACCCGGTCGACGGTGAGGTACCCGCCGCGGGCGATCGTGACGCCGTACTCGCCGAGTCCGAGGCCGGCCGTGTTGGGTACCGATCCGACCGCCATCAGCGCGTGCGAGCCCGCCACGGTGCGGCCGTCGGAGAGAGTCACCACGACGCCGTCGGCGGTGCGGCGTACCGACGCGGCCCGCGAGTTGTTGAGGATGGTCATGCCGCGGCCGCGGAACACCCGCTCGATGGCCGTCGCCGCGTCCTGGTCCTCGTGTGGCATGACCCGGTCGCGGCTGGACACGAGGGTGACCGCGATACCCATCGCGAGGTAGGCCGAGGCGAACTCGGCGCCGGTCACGCCCGACCCGATGACGATGAGGTGCGAGGGAAGCTCGGGAAGGTCGTACACCTGGCGCCAGTCGAGGATGCGCTCGCCGTCGGGTACCGCGTCGGGAAGAACCCGCGGCGTGCCGCCCGTGGCGATCAGGACGGTGGAGGCGTCGATCGGGTACGGCGACCCGTCGGCGGGGATGACCTGGACCCGATGTGTGTGGCCGGGAGTGTCGGCGCCGAGGGCGGCCCGGCCCGGTACCCAGGTGACCCCGGCCTTGACCAGCTTGGTGTGGATGTCGGCGGACTGGGCCCGCGCGAGTCTCTTCACCCGGCCGTGCACGGCCGGGGCGTCGAGGCTGACGGCGCCGGCGTGCACCCCGAACTCCTCGGTGTCGCGGTATCCGGTGACCACGTCGGACGCCGCGATGAACGCCTTGGACGGCACGCAGTCGGACAGCACGCAGGCGCCGCCGGCACCCGCCTCCTCGATGACCGTCACCTCGGCGTCGAGTTGCGCGGCCACCAGAGCCGCCTCGTACCCCGCCGGTCCGCCGCCGATGATCACCACGTGGCCCACGTACGCCCCCAAATGTCCGACACGCTCTGTAGTATTCTCTCTCACCGCGACAGGGGACTATCGTCATCGCCGTGCATCTTTACGCCGCATACGGCTCCAACCTCGATCCGGGCCGCATGCACGCCTACTGCCCGTACTCGCCGATGTACGGCACGGGGTGGCTGGAGGGCTGGCGGCTGACCTTCGCCGGCGAGGTCGAGCTCGGCTGGGAAGGCGCGGTCTGCACGATCGTCGAGTCGCCCGGCGACCGGGTGTTCGTCGCGCTCTACGACGTCCACCCGCGCGACGCGGAGCAGCTCGACGAGGTCGAGGGCGTCGCCGCGGGCACCTACCGGAAGCTGCACCTGCGGGTGGCGACGCTGGACGGCGACGTGACGGCGTGGGTGTACGTGTTCACCGGGTACGAGGGTGGGCTGCCGACGGCGTGGTACCTCGCCGAGATCGCCGCGGCCGCGGAGAAGGCCGGCGCGCCGGCTGACTACGTCAAGGCGTTGCGCAACCGGCCAACCCGGACCGCCAGCGCCTGAATCTTGGACGCCATCACCCCCTGCAGGGGGCGCTCGCGTCCAAGATCTCGCGAGCGAGGCTGTGAGGCGCGGAGCCAGGCTGTGAGGCGCGGAGCCAGCAGGACCAAAAGCTCACGGCACCGGCACCTGCAGGTGGTCGACCGCCTCGTCGAGAAGCCGCGCCAACTCGACGCGCTCGGTCACGTCCAGCGTCTGGTACGCCTCGCCGACGATCCGGTCGGTCACCAGATCGGCCCGGATCCGCCGGCGCAGCAACGGTTCGAACGGCGGGAACGGCGGCTGCCAGCCGTAGGCGACCGCGGCCGCCTCGCCCTCCGTCGACGCGATCAGCGCCTCCAGCGGCGTCAGGCCACCCGCGCGGATGGCCAGCAGGTGCGCGCCGGACCGGTACTCCCGGAGGAGCTTGGCCACGACGGCGGCCCGCGCGCCCGGCCCATCCTCGGGCATCGGCATCGTGCGCCAGGCCGCGAACAGCGTCAGCCCGGCGGGATCCGCGGCCAGCACCACCCGCTCGGCCAGGTCGACGAGGCGGTCGACCCCGTGGAACACGTCCAGCCGCTCGCGGCCCCACCGGCAGCACTCGGCGAGGTGGTGCTCGGCGACCTCGCTGGGCGGGATGATCCGCCGGGCGGTCTCCCAGCCGTCGCGGACCGCGTCCGGCGCGATGAAGCCCAGCGCCGCGGCGACCGTGTCCGGCCGCACGTCACCCAGCGCGCCGCCGCGGCCGGCGACGTAGAACGACCAGCCGGTCAGGCCGAGCTGGCGGGCCTGGCGCAGGGTCTTCGGGTCCTCGGCGAACGCGCCGCCGAGTTCGTGGACGGCGGCACGGGTCGCGGCGGCGGTCAGGTCGGGGGTCACGCCAATGCATTCTGCCGGTCACTGCCTGTCGCGTCACCCGCCCGTTCGGGCAGCCGCCCGCTGCGCGGCCTTGAGCCGCAGCCGCGCCTGCCGCAACGCCATCTGGGCCTGCGCGTGCCGCTCGCGCACGTCTTCCAGCTGCGCGGTCAGCTCGCTGAAGACGCGCGCCGCCTCCTGCTCGGCCACCGTGGCGCGGTCCAGCTCCGCCTGGGCTTCCTTGGCACGGGTACGGGCAGCTTCCGCGGCCCTTTCAACGGCGGCGTCAGCGGCCGCGGAGCGGGCGGCCGCCGGTGCCGGTGCCGGTGTCGGTGCCGGCGGCTTGCCGCCGTCGATGACCCGCAGCCGGGGCTTGGGCGCCTCGCCGAACCCGGCGTAGTCGACGGCCTTGGTCAGCGTTCCCGTCCGTACCGCCTCCGCCACCTCCGGTTCGGCCAGCGCAGCGGTCAGCGTGGCCTCGACCTCGGCCAGCGGCAGGTTCTCCCGACCGGACCGGCCCGCCTCCCGGGCCAGCTTGCGTGCCTGCGCCACGAGCTGCCCGACCGCCGCCCGCCGCTGTACCGACAGCTCCCGCAGCTCATCACCGCGCAGGTCGTGCTGCGCCGACCGGAGCGCCCGGCCGAGGTCGAGCAGTTCGGCGACCAGCTCCGGGCGGCGGCGCGCGAGCAGGTTCACCAGCCAGGCGGCGACCGTCGGGCGGCGCAGCCTGCCGATCGCGGTCGCGGCCGCGCGGTCGTCGGCCTGCCGCGCCTGCGCGACGGCCTCGTCGCGGGCCGCGATGAACTGCTCCGGCGGCAGCTCGTACAGCCGCGCGACGACGTCGGCTGGCTCGGTCATGCGCCGCCGCCCGCAGCCGGCCGGGAGCGAAGGCGCGCAGCGCCGGAGTCGGACGGTCGGCTACAGGGCGGCCGACCGGGCGCATGACCCGCACTCGCGGAGCGAGTGCCAGCTGGCTCGGTCATACGGACAGGGACTCGCCGGCGCCCAGCCGGCGGTACCCGGTGCCGGCCATTCCGGTCAGCAGCCCGTTGAGCAGGTTGGCGTAGGCGTCGTTGAGCAGCGCGTCGTGCAGCGCGTAGGCGTTGCGGGGCCGGACCGCGCGGATGAAGTCGATCGCCTCGGAGGCCTTGAGCCAGGGCGCGACGACGGGTACGAACAGCGTGTCGATCTCGGCGTCCCCGGGCGTGTCGAACGAGTCGCCGGGGTGGTACACGCGGCCGTCGAGCAGGTACCCGAGGTTCGCGATCCGCGGGATGTCCGGGTGGATGAGCGCGTGCTGCCCGCCGCACGCGCGGACCGCGAAGCCCGCGGCGGTGAACTCGTCGCCCGCGGCGACGGCCGTCGTGGCCGAGCCCAGATCGCCCAGCTTCGGTACCACGTCGGCCGGCGCGAAGATACGCACCGCCGGCCGCTTCGCGAGCGCGTCGGTCAGCGCGTCGACGTCCATGTGGTCGGCGTGCTCGTGGGTGATCAGGACGGCGTCGACCCCGTCCAGCGCCGCCCGTTCAGAGTAGGTACCAGGGTCGATGACCAGGACCCCGTCGCCTTCGGCCCGCACACACGCGTGGGAAAACTTGGTCAACCGCATCGTCGCCTCCCGTGTCCCATCCGCCGCGAAGTCGTGACGTCACTGTCGCCAGTCTGCCGGAACCGGGGACGGTGGCGCACCGTCCCACCCGCATGACACCCTCGATCTCGCGTTCGCGGCGGGTCGCCGCGTTACTTGTCTGCACCGGCCTGGTGCTCACCGGCTGCAGCCGCTCCACGGGAAGCGCGTCGTCGGGCGGCGGCCGGGCCGCGGTGGCGCCGCAGCAGCCGGAGAAGCCGCTGCAGCCGGAGAACCAGAACCAGGCCGCGGCGCCGCCGGGCGCGGCCGACGCGGTCCCCGCGCCGACCCAGATCGCCGGGGCCGGCGGCACCGCGCAGGTACCCCCACAGCTGCCGGCCATCCAGCGCAGCATCGTCTACAACGGCAGCATCACGGTACGGGTGGACAACGTGAACGCGGCCGCGGACCGGCTCGTCGGTCTCGCCGCGGGTGCCGGTGGCTTCGTCGGCGGCGACCAGCGCACCATCAACGCCGACCAGTCCACCGCGACCGTCACCCTGCGGATCCCGGCGGACCGGTTCAGCAAGACGCTGGAGGACATCAGCCACGTCGGTACCGAGGAGTCGCGCCAGGTGTCCACCCAGGACGTGACCGGCAATGTGGTGGACCTCGCCGCCCGGATCCAGGCGCAGCAGGCCAGCGTCGACCGGGTACGGGCGCTGCTGGCCAAGGCGCAGACGATCGGCGAGGTGACCAGCGTGGAGAGCGAGCTGTCCCGGCGGGAGGCGGACCTGGAGTCGTTGCAGGGCCAGAAGCGCAGCCTCGACGACCTGACCGCGCTGTCCACGATCGCGGTGACGCTGCTCGGTAAGGCGGCGGCGAAGCCGGCACCGCCGCAGGCGGCGCAGGGCGGGTTCCTCGCCGGGCTGAAGAGCGGCTGGAAGGCGTTCACCGCCTCGATCAAGGTGATCCTCACCGTGCTCGGCGCGCTGCTGCCGTTCGCGGTCGTCCTCGGGGTACCGGTCTGGCTGGTGCTCTGGTGGCTGCGCCGCCGCCGCACCACGACCGGTGGGGCGGCTCAGCTCAGTTCCGTCACCGCGGCGCCGAAGGCGGGATCGGAAGGGTAGCCGGAGTGCCCGCGTACCAAGGGGTACGCGGTGTCCGACGGGGGGATCGGGAAGCCGGCCGGGTCGCGGAAGCGCCAGTCGTGGGCCGGCTCCCCGACCGGACCGCCGATCGGGTCGGTGTCCCGCCACAGGTTCGTCCACCGGCCGCCGACACCGGTGGCGACGGCGGTGAGGACGTCCTGGTTGACGTAGGCCGGGAACAGCCGGGCGTACAGCCGGCGGATCGGGCTGCCGAAGGTGAGCAGCGCCACGTTGTCCACTGTGGACGGTGGTAGCTGGAGTACCGTCGCCGCCACGAGCACCGAGCCCTGGCTGTGCCCGGACAGGATGACCCGGCCCTGCTGGGCCAGGTACCTCGTCCGGGTCGCCAGTTCCGGCACCGCGCGCTCGGCGTAGCACGGCGGGGCCAGCGGATGCGCGGCGCGCGGCCAGAAGGTGCCCAGGTCCCACAGCACCCCGACCGAGCGGCGCACCGACTGGTCGCGGTACGCCCGGTAGCCGAGCGTCATCAACCCGACGGCGGCGAGGCCGATCAGATAGGTACCGAGGCCGGTCGCGAACGCGACCACCGAAGCGACCCAGCTTCCCCGCGGCGCGAGGTCGACGGGTCCCTTGCCGAGCAGCGCCAGTACCGTCACCACGAGCGCGGCCACCGCGAGCGGCAGGTACCCCCACAGCAGCAACTGTCCACTGTGGTCGGTCAGGCGCGCGTCGGCGACGGCGTTGTCGATGGCCGTCGCGCGATCCGGGTCACCGGCCCGGCCGCCTGTGAAGTCCTCATCCGTCACCGTGCGGGCGGCGGCGTGCAGCCGGGGCAGCAGGTACCGCCACGCGACGAGCCCGACCACCAGTACCACGAGCACCGCGACGGTCATGCCCAGCGCCGACCACTGCAGCGCGGCGGGCGGTTGCAGCCGGGCGGAGTCGGTACGGCCGACGGGGCTCGCCGACCGGTCGAGGAAGTCGGCCACCTGGAACGAGGTGCCGGCGGTGAACGCGGCAGCCACGGCCAGCCCGAGCGAGCCGCACACCGGACCGGCGAGTCCGGCGAGGTACTGGCCGGGCGTGTGCTGCCGGAGCGCGACCGCCGCCAGTACCAGCAACAGCAGCAGTTGCGCCGCGAACAGCACGGTGATCGTCATGCCGTACCCCGGCAGCCCCCCGCTGGTGGGCCAGGCCGGCCGCGGCCACATCGCGTAGATCCAGACCACCGCGGTCAGCCCGAGCGCGGCGGTCCGCAGGGCCGCCGCGGTGCGCTCGGTCCACGACGGCGCGTCCTGCCGGACGACCATCGCCGGCAGCGTGAGCGCGACCAGCGGGAGCAGCACGGCCAGCACGGCGAGCGCGAGCAGCAGCCAGCCGGCGACCCAGCCGTCGTGCGGCGCGAGCACCCCGAGCAGCACCGCGTCGAGCGCGCCGAAGCCGAGCGCGACGTGCAGCGCGCGCAACCGGCCGACGAGCGGCTGCCCGCGCCAGAAGCCGGGATCGGCCAGCCCGTCACCGTCCACATCGGACTTGCGCTCGTACTTCTCGTACCGGGACCAGGTGCGCCGGCCGAGGTACCACAGCACGGCCAGCGCGGCGATCGGCACCAGGGACAGCACCGCGAGCCGGCGGCCGGTCGGCGCGAAGAAGCCGTGCGTGAGGAACGCGAGGTACGTGCGGGTACTGCCGCACGGGTTGCCCGGTGTGGCGCACTGCCAGGCGACCAGGTCGACGGAGACGCCGATCGCGGCGAGCACGAAGGTGACGGTGACCGAGGCCGCGAACAGCCGGCACAGCGTGCGGTACAGGGCCCGTCCGGGGCCGGGCGGGCGCAGCCAGAGCGCCACGTTGGCGAGCATGAACGGCAACAGCAGCAGCCACAGGGCGCGCGCGGCGGCGCCGGCGGTCAGGTTGCCCCAGCGGTACCCCTCCAGCGTGGCGCCGCCGGGGCCGGTGGTGTTGCCGTACGCCGGCAGCGGCCGGAAGAACCCGGCGTCCGCATCGCCGGCCACCTGTCCGAGCAACGGCCGGTCGAGCAGGCTCTCGACCGGTGATCCACTGACCCCGTGCACGCGCAACTCGGTCGCCATGCGCACACGGTACGGGTGCCGGCCGCTCGGGAAACTAGAGCGAAACGGTGCCCAGGGCGGCCAGCGCGGTGTGCACCATCACCCGGATGCCGTATCCGATCGCCCGCTCGTCCACGTCGAAGCGGGACTGATGGATGTCGAAGTTCTCCACCGAACCCTGGATGCCGGTGCCCAGGCGGATCATCGCACCGGGTACCTGCTCCAGGTAGAAGGCGAAGTCCTCGCCGCCCATGCTCACATCGGCCTCGACGACCCGGTCGGAACCCAGCGCCGCGGCCGCGGCACCCGCGACGACGGCGGTGGCCATCCGGTCGTTGATGACCGGCGGTACCCCGCGGGTGTAGGTGATGTCGACGTCGGCGCCGCTGCCCGAGATGACGTCGCGGATCAGCGTGGGTACCAGGTCGGGCAGCTCCTGCCAGGCGTCCTTGCTGAGTACCCGGACGGTGCCCTTGGCGATGCCCTCGATCGGGATCGCGTTGGCGGCGGTGCCGGCGTTGAGCGCGCCGAACATCAGCGAGACACCGGCGCGCGGGTCGACCCGGCGGGCGAGCAGCGACGGTACCTCGACGACCGCCCGGCTCAGCGCGTACACCAGGTCGGCGGTCATGTGTGGCCGGGCGGTGTGCCCGCCGGGGCCGCTGACCCGGATCTCCACCACGTCGGCCGCGGCGGTCAGCGCACCGGCGCGTACCCCGACCAGCCCGGTCGGCAGCTGCGGCGCGCAGTGCAGCCCGAAGACCGAGCTGACGTCCTTGAGCCCGCCGGCCGCGATGACCTCGGGCGAACCGGACGGGAAGCGCTCCTCTGACGGCTGGAACAGCAGCCGTACCCGTCCCGGCAGCTCGCCGCGCTCGGCCAGCTGGGCCAGTGCCAGGCCGGTGCCGAGCAGGATCGTGGTGTGCACGTCGTGCCCGCAGGCGTGGCAGGCGCCGTCGATCACCGACCGGTACGGCACGTCCTTGGTGTCCGGTAACGGCAGCGCGTCGAGGTCGGCACGCAGCGCGACGACCCGGTCGCCGACGCCGATGTCGCAGATGACCCCGTTGCCCTTGGGCAGGAACCGCGGCGACAGGCCGGCCACGGCCAGCTCCCGCGCGACCATGGCGGCGGTCTCGAACTCCTGGCCGGACAGCTCGGGGTGGGCGTGGATGTGCCGGCGTACCGCGACGAGCTCGGCCCCCCGGGCGGCGAGCCACCGGTCGAGCTGCCCCGGTAGCGGGTCGGCCCCCGGCGGGGGCTCCGGCCAGGCGACGTCGATCCGGCCGGCGGCGTCCAGTGTCGCGGACGCCGGATCGTCGTCGAAGGCCACCGAGCGGCCCGAGACCGCCGTGGGCCTCGGGTTTTTCGCGGAAACGCTCAGTGCACCAGTCACGGTCTCTACTTGATCTCGGTCAGCGGGTAACAACTGGGACAGCCTAGACCCAGGGTGGTGACGCTGCGCAATCTCATTCCTGTGCCTAGCAGACTGCGGAGCGTTACGAATTGCCTGGTAGGGGCGGTCAGAGACCGGCAATGCGGGGCGTGAATCCGCATTCATCCCCGGCACCGATCTCACACCTCCTACAACGGGTAACGACCCGCATGGTCACGTACAGCAAACTTTCCACCGCCGATCGGCAGACCGGCGGCCAGCTTTACCCGAACCCGGTGTCGGGTGCCGCACAGCCCGTGCGCCGTTCGGTCAGAACCGCTCGACCGGCTGGTAGCGCCCCCAGACCTCGCGCAGCGAGTGGCAGACCTCGCCGACGCTGGCCCGCAGCCGCAGCGCCTCCCTCAAGGGGTACAGCACGTTGGGGGTACCCGCCGCAGCTTGGCGCAAACGAGACAGTGCCTGCTCGACCGCGGGAGCGTCCCGCTCGGCGCGCAGTTTCGCCAGGCGCTGCACCTGCGCCGCCTCGATCGCCGGGTCGACGCGCAGCGGCTGGTACGGCTCCTCCTCGGCCAGCCGGTACCGGTTCACCCCGACCACGACCCGGTCCCCCGCGTCGATCTCCTGGGCCACCCGGTAGGCGCTGGCCTCGATCTCCCGCTTCTGGAAGCCCGCCTCGATGGCGTCGACCGACGAACCGTGTTCGAACACCCGGGCCATCAGCTCGGTGGCCTCGTGTTCGATCCGGTCGGTCAGCGTCTCGACCGCATAGGAACCGGCGAACGGGTCGACGATCGCGGTCAGGTCGGTCTCGTGGGCGAGCACCTGCTGGGTGCGCAGGGCCAGCCGGGCGGCCTTCTCGCTCGGGAGAGCGATCGCTTCATCGTACGCGTTCGTGTGCAACGACTGGGTACCGCCGAGTACCGCGCCCAGCGCCTGCACCGCCACCCGGATCAGGTTCGCCTCCGGTTGCTGTGCGGTCAGCTGCACCCCGGCCGTCTGTGTGTGGAACCGCAGCATCCAGGACTTCGGGTCCTTCGCGCCGAACTCCTCGCGCATCAGCCGGGCCCACATCCGCCGCGCCGCGCGGAACTTCCCGACCTCCTCCAGCAGTGTGGTGCGCGCCACGAAGAAGAACGACAGGCGGGGCGCGAAGTCGTCGACCGCCAGGCCCGCGGCCAGCGCCGCCCGCACGTAGTCGACGCCGTTGGCCAGAGTGAACGCGATCTCCTGCACGGGCGTCGCGCCGGCCTCGGCCATGTGGTACCCGGAGATGGAGATCGTGTTCCACCGCGGTATCTCGGCCCGGCAGTAGGCGAACGTGTCGGCCACCAGCCGCAACGACGGCTTGGGCGGGAAGATGTAGGTGCCCCGGGCGATGTACTCCTTGAGCACGTCGTTCTGGATCGTCCCGCCGAGCTTGTCCCCGGGTACCCCCTGCTCCTCGGCGACCAGCTGGTACAGCAGGAGCAGGATCGCGGCCGGCGCGTTGATCGTCATGCTGGTGGTGACCTCGGCCAGCGGGATGCCGTCGAACAGCCGCCGCATGTCATCGATCGAGTCGATGGCCACGCCGACCTTGCCGACCTCGCCGTGCGCGACCGGGTCGTCCGAGTCGTACCCCATCTGCGTGGGCAGGTCGAACGCCACGGACAGCCCATGGGTACCTGCGGCGAGCAGCTGGTGGTAGCGCTCGTTGGACTCCGCGGCGGTGCCGAAGCCGGCGTACTGGCGCATCGTCCACGGTCGCCGGGTGTACATCGTCGGGTACACGCCGCGGGTGTACGGGAACTCCCCCGGTTCGCCCAGCCGGTCGGCGAGGTCCTTCGGCAGGTCCTCGGTCCGGTAGACCGGTTGGAGTGGAAAGCCCGACTCGGCGCGCCGCTCTGTCATAGCGAGATCCTAGGTGAACGGCTGCTCAGGGACCGCCCGGTGGGACCGGGCTCACGGGACTCTAGGTCAACAACGTGGCTACAAAGTGTGGTGGCACGCCCGTTATGTGACCCTCGGCTTTCCCTCCCGGGAACCAGCAAGCAAGATAGGGGGCGATGGTTCCCCTAGCGACGGTTAGAAGCCAGTGACGACCCCGACCTCGACGTGGCACGGCGAACCCAACCCTCCCTCCCCTTCCCGGCGTGCGGTGCCGGGTAACACCATCGGCGGCCGCTACACGTTGCGTGCGGCCATCGGCCACGGCGGCATGGGTACCGTCTGGCAGGCGGCCGACAGCCTGCTGCGCCGCGACGTCGCGGTGAAGGAGGTGCTGCTCCCGGCCGGGATGGCGGCCGAGGACCGGACCGCGATGTACGAACGCACGCTGCGTGAGGCCCGCGCCGCCGCCGCCCTGTCGCATCCGAGCGTGGTCCAGGTCTACGACGTGGTCACCGAAGGCGGCCGGCCGTGGATCGTGATGGAACTGCTGCACGCGCGCAGCCTCGCTGATCTGATCATCTCGGACGGGCCGCTGGCGCCCCGGGCGGTCGCCAAGATCGGGGTCGCCCTGCTCGGTGCGCTGGAGGTCGCGCACAGCGCGGGGGTACTGCACCGCGACGTCAAGCCGGCCAACGTGCTGATCTGCACCGACGGCCGGTGCGTGCTGACCGACTTCGGCGTGGCCCGGATGCCGGCCGAGAGCAACCTCACCACGCCCGGCATGGTGCTCGGCTCGCCGCACTTCATCTCGCCGGAGCGGGCGGTCGGCGGCAAGTTCGGCCCGCCGAGCGACCTGTTCTCGCTCGGCGTGTCACTGTTCACCGCGGTCGAGGGGCGGCCGCCGTTCGACCGGGGCGACCCGTTCGAGACCATGCGCGCGATCGTCGAGGACCCGCCGGTCCGGCCGGTACGCGCCGGTGCCCTGGCTCCGGTGCTCTACGGCCTGCTGGAGAAGGACCCGGCCCGGCGCTGGGACGTCACCCGGGCCCGGCAGGTGCTGCGCGAGCTGCTCGCCGGCCCGCTGGCCAACAACGCCGCGCATCATGTGACCGATCCCTATGCCGTGGTACCCCCGGCTCCTGCCCCGGTCCCGCAGCTGACCGCGGCGCCCACCGGGCAGATCGGCGGGCGGGCCATGCTCGCCCCCGGCGAGCTGCCCACCGACCGGCGGCCACCGGCGCTGGAGGCGGCGGCGCCCGCGCACGCCGCCCCGGACGGGCTGCTCGCGCGCTTCCGCCGGCTGCCGGTGCGGCTGCGGGTCGGCGCGGTCGCCGGCCTCGCGTTGGTCGTCCTGGTCGCGACGATCGCCGCCGCGAGCATGTTCAGCGGCTCGCCGGCGTCGAAGGCCGCGCCCGCGAGGAGCGCCGCGCCCAGCGGTCCGCCGTTCCCGGTCCAGCCGTTCATCGACGGTACCCGCGGCTTCGGCCTCGACGTCCCGGCCGGCTGGACCAAGGTCACCGGCGGCTCGTACTACGACTTCATCGACCCGGGCGACCACGGCCGGACGCTGCGGGTCAACCGGGAACGGGCCGGCGGCACCGCCGACGACTTCATCAGGGCGGTCGCCCGCGAGCAGGCGCGCAGTTCGAGCAAGTGCGCGGCCCCGTTCACCGAGATCGCCGAGCGCGACGTGCAGCTGGCCAACCGCCCGGCGGCGGAGCTGGAGTACACCTGCGGCGACGGCGCCACGCTGCAGCACGCGCTGTGGCGGGCGACCGTGCTCGACGGGTGGGCCTACGAGTTCCGCCTGATGGTCACGGACAGCCGGTTCGCCGAGAGCCGGGTCATCTACGACCACGCCGTCGAGAGTTACCACCTGAACAAGCCCAGCTGATCTATCCGGCGTGCTATCAACGTGGGCATGGACCTCGGCGCGGTACGGGCGGAGGCGGCGGCGTGGCTCGCCGACGACCCGGATGACGGTGACCGTGCGGAACTGCGCAAGGTGCTCGACGGCCTGCCGGACACGGCCGCCGACCTGGCCGACCGGTTCGCCGGACCGCTGACCTTCGGGACGGCCGGGCTGCGCGGGCCGCTGCGGGCCGGTCCCAACGGGATGAACCGCGCGGTGGTCCGCGCCGCCGCCGCCGGGCTGGTGCGCTGGCTGGCCGCGGCGGGCGCGGCCGGGCCGGTGGTGATCGGGTACGACGCGCGGCACCGGTCGCACGAGTTCGCGCAGGAGACCGCGCGGGTGGTGACCGGCGCGGGGCGCGAGGCGCTGCTGCTGCCCGGACCGCTGCCGACGCCGGTGCTGGCGTTCGCGGTACGGCGCCTCGCCGCGGTGGCCGGGGTGATGGTGACCGCCAGCCACAACCCGCCGCAGGACAACGGGTACAAGGTGTACCTGGGCGAAGCCCTCGGTGGCGCGGTCGGCGCCGGGGCGCAGATCGTACCGCCGGCCGACGCGCAGATCGAAGCGGCGATCCGTGCCGTGGGGCCGTTGTCGTCGGTACCCCTCGGGGCGCCGGGTTCGGTGCTGCCCGTCGACCTCGTGAGGTCCTATGTGGACAGTGTCGCCCGGGTGGTGGACCGGGACTCGTTCCGGGAGCTGGCGATCGCGTACACGCCGCTGCACGGGGTCGCCGGGCCGGTGCTGCGCGCCGCCATGGTGGCGGCCGGGTTCCCGGCTCCGTCCATTGTGGACAGCCAGGCGGCACCCGATCCGGACTTCCCGACCGTCGCGTTCCCCAACCCGGAGGAGCCCGGCGCGATCGACCAGGCCATCGCGCTGGCCGGCACCGTCGGCGCCGACCTGGTACTGGCCAACGACCCGGACGGCGACCGGTGCGCCATCGCGGTACCGGACCGGGGCGGCTGGCGGATGCTGCACGGCGACGAGGTCGGGGTACTGCTGGCCGACCACCTGATGCGGCGCGGCGTCACCGGCCGGTACGCCGCGACGATCGTGTCGTCCTCGCTGCTCGGCAAGCTGTGTGCGGCCCGCGGGCTGCCGTACGGCGAGACGCTGACCGGGTTCAAGTGGATCGTGCGGGCCGGTGCCGACCTGGTGTTCGGGTACGAGGAGGCGCTCGGGTACTGCGCCGCACCGCAGCTGGTCCGGGACAAGGACGGCATCAGCGCGGCCCTGCTGATGTGCGAGCTGGCCGCCGGCCTGCGGGCCGAGCTGCGTACCCTCACCGACCGGCTCGACGAGATCGCCGCCGAGTTCGGCGTGCACGCGACCGACCAGCTCGCGATCCGGGTCGAGGATCTGCGCGACATCGCCGCCATGATGGCGTGGCTGCGTGCCCGGCCGCCGGACAGCCTGCTCGACGAGCCGGTGACCTCGGTCGAGGACCTGCTGCCCGACGCCGACGTGGTGATCCTGCGTACCCCGGCCGCCCGGGTCGTGGTACGCCCGTCCGGCACCGAGCCGAAGCTCAAGGCGTACCTCGAAGTCGTCGAGCCGCCGGCCGAGGACCTTCCGGCCGCCCGGGAGCGCGCCGCCGCCTGCCTCGTCGCGTTGCGCACCGAGGTCGCCGCCGCGCTGGGCGTCTAGTGCTGGGCGTCCAGTGATTGCCGTCCTGGCCACGCTCGGCTACGTGCTGTCGCCGGACCGGCGGAACGTGCTGATGATCCGGCGCGAGGGCCGGCCGGACGACTTCCACCTCGGCAAGTACAACGGCCTCGGCGGCAAGCTGGAACCCGACGAGGACGTCTGCACCGGTATGCGCCGCGAGATCCGCGAGGAGTCGGGGCTGGAGTGCACCCGACTCGAACTGGCCGGCACGATCTCCTGGCCCGGCTTCGGTCGCGACGACGAGGCCTGGTTCGGCTTCGTGTTCCGGGTACCGCAGTGGACCGGTACCCCGCTGGAACGCACCGACGAGGGCACCCTGGTCTGGACGCCGGTCGCGGACGTGCTCGACGGCAAGGTACCCATGTGGGCCGGCGACCGGCACTTCCTGCCGCTGGTGTTCGCCGACCGGCCGCGGCAGTTCCACGGCGTCATGCCGTGGTCCGCCGGCCGCCCGGTGAGCTGGACCTACACGGAGCTGTGACGAGGCGCCGTCAGAATCCCGGAGCGCAGCGGGGCGCGGCGTCGTCTGGACTGACGAGCGCAGCGAGGAGGGAAGACGACGCACCAGAGCACCCCGCGGAGCGACCTAGAATCTCGGCATGCCGCCGAACTGGCGGTCGCCCGCGTCGCCGAGCCCCGGCACGATGAACATCTTCTCGTTGAGCCGCTCGTCGACCGCGGCCGTGACCAGCCGCAGCGGCAGCCCGGACTGGTCCAGCCGGGCGATGCCCTCGGGCGCGGCCAGCACGCACAGGACGGTGATGTCGGTCGCGCCCCGCTCGGCGAGCAGCCGGCAGCAGTGCTCCAGCGAGCCGCCGGTGGCGAGCATCGGGTCGAGGACCAGCACCGGCCGCCCGGCCAGGTCGACCGGCAGGGACTCCAGGTAGGCCCGGGGCGCGAAGGTCTCCTCGTCGCGCGCCAGCCCCACGAAACCCATCGACGAATCGGGCAACAGGGCCAGGGCGGCGTCGCTCATGCCGAGACCGGCGCGCAGCACCGGGACGAGCAGCGGCGGGTTGGCCACCCGGACGCCCTCGGCGACGTCGACCGGGGTCTGCACCGGGTACCGCTCGACGGCGATCGCGCGGGTCGCCTCGTAGACCAGCATGATGGTCAGTTCGTGCAACGCGAACCGGAACGTGCCGGAGTCGGTCCGCTCGTCGCGCAGCACGGTCAGCCGGGACCGCGCCAATGGATGATCAACTACCAGTACGTCCACGGCGACCATCGTAAGCTGGCCCTATGACAAGCTCCGTGGCTGACCTGTCCGACGTGGCCCGGTCGGCGGCGACGCTGCGCGGGTTCCTGCACGGGCTGCCCGGCGTCGACCAGGTCGGCGCGGAGGCACGGGCCGCGGCCCTGGCCACCCGCTCCATCAAGACGACCGCCAAGGCGCGCGGCATCGACCTGGCGATCCGGATGGTGGACCTGACGACGCTGGAGGGGGCGGACACGCCGGGCAAGGTACGGGCGTTGTGCGCCAAGGCCCGCCGCCCCGACCCGACCGACCCGTCCTGCCCCTCCGTCGCGGCGGTGTGCGTCTATCCGTCGATGGTTGCGACCGCGGTCGACGCCGTGGCCGGGTCGGCGATCCACGTCGCGAGCGTGGCGACCGCATTCCCGTCCGGGCAGGCGCCGCTCGCGGTGAAGCTGGCCGACACCCGGGCCGCGGTGTCCGACGGCGCCGACGAGATCGACATGGTCATCAACCGCGGCGCCTTCCTGTCCGGCCGGTACCTCGACGTCTACGAGGAGATCGTCGCGGTACGGGAGGCGTGCGGCGAGGCGCACCTCAAGGTGATCCTGGAGACCGGCGAGCTGGCCACCTACGACAACGTCCGGCGCGCCTCGTGGCTGGCGATGCTGGCCGGCGCCGACTTCATCAAGACCTCGACCGGCAAGGTCTCCCCGGCCGCCACGCTGCCGGTCACCCTGGTGATGCTGGAGGCGGTCCGCGACTTCCGGTCCGCGACCGGCCGCACCGTCGGGGTCAAGCCGGCCGGCGGCATCCGCACCACCAAGGACGCGCTGCGGTACCTGGTACTGGTCAACGAGACGGCCGGCGAGGACTGGCTGGACCCGGACCGGTTCCGGTTCGGCGCCTCCAGCCTGCTCAACGACCTGTTGCTGCAACGCGACAAGCTGGCCACCGGCCGGTACTCCGGCCCCGACTACGTCACCTTGGACTGATCGGCCATGCGATTCGAGTACGCACCGGCTCCGGAGTCGGCGTCCATTGTGGACATCCGCTCGTCCTACGGGCTGTTCGTGGGCGGCGAGTTCACCGACGCCAAGGACGGCGAGCTGTTCAAGACGATCAACCCGGCGTCGGAGGACGTCCTCGCCGAAGTGGTGTCGGCCGGACCGTCCGATGTGGACAGTGCGGTGGCCGCCGCGCGCGACGCCTACGACAACCGCTGGCGGGACCTGCCCGGCGCCGAACGGGCCAAGTACCTGTTCCGCCTGGCCCGGCTCATCCAGGAGCGCTCCCGCGAGCTGGCGGTACTGGAGAGCATCGACAACGGTAAGCCGATCCGGGAGTCGCGCGACGTCGACCTGCCGCTGGTGGCCGCGCACTTCTTCTACTACGCGGGCTGGGCGGACAAGCTGCGTTACGCGGTACCCGGGCGGCAGCCCCGGCCGATCGGCGTGGCCGCGCAGGTGATCCCGTGGAACTTCCCGCTGCTGATGCTCGCCTGGAAGATCGCGCCGGCACTGGCGGCCGGCAACACCGTGGTGCTCAAGCCGGCCGAGACGACCCCGCTGACCGCGCTGCACTTCGCGCAGCTCTGCCAGCAGGCCGACCTGCCGCCCGGCGTGGTGAACATCGTGACCGGGGCCGGCGAGACCGGCCGGCTGCTCGTCGAGCATCCCGGCGTGGACAAGGTGGCGTTCACCGGCTCGACCGAGGTCGGCCGGGCGATCGCCCGCGCGGTGGCGGGCACGCGGAAACGGTTGACCCTGGAACTGGGCGGCAAGGCGGCGAACATCGTGTTCGACGACGCACCGGTCGACCAGGCCGTCGAGGGCATCGTCAACGGCATCTTCTTCAACCAGGGACACGTGTGCTGCGCCGGTTCCCGGTTGCTGGTGCAGGAGTCGGTGGCCGACGAGGTGCTCGACGCGTTGAAGCGGCGGATGGCGACGCTGCGCGTCGGCGACCCGCTGGACAAGAACACCGACGTGGGCGCCATCAACTCCGCGGCCCAGCTCGCCCGCATTCGCGAGCTGTCCGACGTGGGTACCGCCGAAGGCGCGCAGCGCTGGTCCGCACCGTGCGAGCTTCCCGAGCGCGGATTCTGGTTCGTACCAACGATTTTCACCGGAGTGTCCCAGGCGCACCGGATCGCCCGTGAGGAGATCTTCGGCCCGGTCCTGTCGGTGCTGACGTTCCGCACCCCGGCCGAGGCGGTGGAGAAGGCGAACAACACGCCGTACGGGCTGTCCGCCGGGGTCTGGACGGAGAAGGGCTCGCGGATCCTCGCGATCGCCGACCAACTGCGCGCCGGGGTGGTCTGGGCGAACACGTTCAACAAGTTCGACCCGACCGCGCCGTTCGGCGGGTACAAGGAATCGGGGTACGGCCGGGAGGGCGGCCGCCAGGGGCTGGAGGCGTACCTTGCCTGAACGGTTGGCAGTCCGGAAGACCTACAAGCTGTTCATCGGTGGCGCCTTTCCGCGCAGCGAGTCCGGGAGGTCCTACGTCGTGACGTCGGTGGACGGCGACTTCCTCGCCAACGCGGCGCTCGCCTCCCGCAAGGACGTCCGGGACGCGGTGGTGGCCGCGCGCAAGGCGTTCCCGGGCTGGTCCGGCGCGACGGCTTACAACCGCGGCCAGATCCTGTACCGCATCGCCGAGCTGCTCGAAGGCCGGCGCGACCAGTTCAGCACCGAAGCCCGCGACCGGGCGCAGGTCGACGCCGCGATCGACCGCTGGGTCTGGTACGCCGGCTGGGCCGACAAGCTCGCCCAGGTGTACGGCAACGCCAACCCGGTCGCCGGCCCGTACTTCAACCTGTCCGCCCCGGAACCGACCGGCGTGGTCGGCATCGTGGCGCCACCCGACTCGCCGTTGCTGGGCCTGGTCAGCGTGCTCGCACCGGTGATCGTGTCGGGCAACACCGCAGTGGTACTGGCGGCGGAGGAGCGCCCGCTGCCGGCGATCAGCCTGGCCGAGGTACTCGCGACCGCCGACCTGCCCGGCGGCGTGGTCAACGTGCTCACCGGCCGGGTGGCGGAGACCGCGCCGTGGCTGGCCGGCCACCTGGACGTCAACGCGCTGGACCTGACCGGCGTCGCCGACCCGGAACTGGCCGCCACCCTGGAGCGGGACGCCGCGGAGAACCTCAAGCGGGTGCTGCGGCCGCCCGCCGAGCCGGTCGACTGGTACGCCGAGCCCGGTATCGACCGGATGGTGGCATATCTGGAAACCAAGACCGTGTGGCACCCCAAGGGCGTCTGACGCCCGCGCACCCGGCTAGGGTGTGTGTCGCACGTTCCCGTAAACCTTTCGGAGGTCCTCGTGGCCCGTCAGACCACCGGACAGCGCGACGCGGCGGAGTCCGCGGCCGAGGAGTCCGAGCGCCCGGCCGGCGTCGACGAACTGTGGAGCGCGGTCCGGATCGATCCGGTGGAGATCGCCCTGCCCAAGGGCGTCGGGTACACGCTGCGGGCGTACCGTCCGGTGACCGAGGTGACCCCGACCGACATCTCCGAGCGCGAGGAGGACGCCTTCCCCGAGCGCGCCCGGCCGGCCTCGGAAGACCAGCCCGGGAACGGGTACGCGGACGAGTACGACGAGGAAGACGACGAGGACGAGGACTACGACGAGGACGACGGCTTCGAGGCCGAGGAAGACGAAGACGACGAGGACGAGCTCGACGAAGCGGAACTCGACGAGGAAGAGGAGGCCGCCGCGGCCGAACCGGAGGAGGTACCGGTCTTCCTCGGCCGGGCCGGCCTGGTGTACCTGTTCCGCAGCCCCGAAGGTCTGGTGGACTTCGTCAAGTCCGGCGCCGTACACGACCTGAGCCAGCTCGACACCTGGTCCGAGCTGACCGGGAAGCTCAGCGCCGACGACGTGGTACCCCTTCCGGAGGACACGTACGAGCTGGACCTCGTCGTGGACAACCTGCGCGGCAGCCGGGAGACCTGGGACGCGAACCTGGTCATCCAGGCCGGCGAGGTGGCGCGCGACCTCGGGTACGCGCTGCGGATCGAGCCGGTCATCGCCGCGCTCGCGCCCGGTTCCCCGCTTGACGACCTCGACGAAGCCTTGCGCGCCACCGAGGGCGGCGGCCTCGGCGGGTTCATGGCCCGGCGCAGGCTCAAGAAAATTGGGGCAGAAGCCGCGCCTCTCGGCTGGCGAACGATTATCGGCAAGATCTCCAGCGCTGTGGACTGGCGCGACTGACCATCAACCAGGGAGCATCAGTCCTGGCAACGCGACACAGCCCGGGGAGGAGGACGACGCCGTGGCGCTCGTACGGGTGTACTGCGGTCTCGGGTCGGCACCGCCGGCGGCAACGCGCAGCTCAGCCACTGCCTGGTTGACAGCAGCGGTGGTCGACGACGCGGGCCGGCTGATCGACGTCTGCGACATCAGCGACGATCCCGTGGGGTACGCCGAGCTGGGCGCGCTGCTGGCCGAGCGCTCCGGAGGCACCACCGGCATCGCCGTCGCCGCGGACAGCGCCGACCACCAGGTCACCCTCCTGCTCGCCGCGGCCGGCCGGCTGCTCGCCATCGCCGAAGAGGAGATGCTGGACACCTACGCCGAGCAGTTCGGCGACGACGAGTCCTTCGAAGAGGTACAGGCGCCGCAGGGGGAACGCCGCGCGGTCGGCCTCGCCCGGGCGTTACAGGCCGGCACGCTGGCCGCCACCACGCACGGCGCGCCGCGCGAACTCATCACGCTGCGACCGGTACTGGCCGCGCACGAGGCGCTGGCCACCGGCCGGCAGGGCGCCGCCATGGCGCTGCGCGAGGTGCTCCGCGAGCTGTACCCGGCCGCTCTGCGCGCCTACCCCGACCCGGCCGAGCCGGTACCGCTGGCCATCATCGACGCGCTGCCCGAACCGGGGCTGCTCATCGGTCCGGGTACCCGCGGGCGCGAGCAGGCCGTGGCCGCCCAGCTGGCCGAGGCCGGGGTCGCCGACCTCGCCACGGTCACCGAGGCCATCGCCTCGCTGCGCATCGCCATCGGGGAGACGCCGCGCCGCACCGGTATCGGCACCTCGATCACGACCGCGGTCGCGGAGACCGTCCGGCACGCGGTCACCGCGGTACGCGCCTGCGACAGCGGCATCACCTCGCTCGTCGGGCTGCTCGCCGAAAAAGCCACGCCGGTACCCGCAGCCGCCCGGCCTCCGGTACCCCCGGCCCGTCCGGCCCCGCCGCCGGCCGCACCGCTGCGCGCAGTCCGGGAAGAGGCACCCGAGCCCGCGCACCGGGAGCCGGCCCACCGCGAGCCGGTACCCTCGGCGCCGGCCGCCGCGCCGTCGACCCCGTTGCCGCCCCCGCCCCGGCCCGGCTTCAGCTACCCGACCGCTCCCGCCGCCGCGGCGGCCCTGTCCAGCGCGCGGGCGGCGGCGATCGCGACGCCCCGCCCGGCAGCGGAACCGCGCCGCGCCGCGGAATCGCCCCGCGCCACTCCGCCGCCGCCCCGGATCACCGAACCACCCCGGATCACCGAACCGCCCCGGATGCCCGAACCACCGCGGATCACCG
>VAWN01000186.1 GCA_005885555.1 Actinomycetota bacterium | reverse complement strand
TCCCTGCGTCGGGAGCGATCGTCCACTGTGTACAGTGCTGCGGGTGCGATGATCACTGTCTTGAGGTCCTGTTGCCGCACCTGGCCGAGGTGAGGGTCGAACGAGTCGAGGTCAGCACGGTCGAGGTGCGGATCTGGGCGTCCCCGATGGCCGACCAGGTGCGTTGCCCGGGGTGTGGTCACCCGAGTGCCCGGGTGCACCGCCGCTACCAGCGTCGACTTGTCGATGCGGCGGTGGGTGGTCGACGCGTAGTAATCGTGCTGCGGGTACGGCTGTTCGTCTGTCAGGACCAGGGCTGCTCGGTGCGCCGCTTCGCTGAACAGGTCGCCGGCCTGACCGCCCCACGCGGGTTGGCGTTGGCCGGTCGCGCCGCGGTGCGGCTGGCCGCCGGTCTGGGCCTGTCGGCCGGGCGCAGCACGGTCCTGCGGATGATCCGTTCGCTGCCCGACCCGCAGACCACCGCGGTGCGGATCCTCGGCGTTGATGATTTCGCGACTCGTCGTGGGCATGTCTACGGGACGGTGCTGATCGACATGGACACCCACCGGCCGATCGACCTGCTACCCGACCGGGAGGCCGACACCCTGGCCGACTGGCTGCGCGCCCATCCCGGGGTGCAGGTCATCTGTAGGGACCGTGCCGGCGCGTACGCCGAGGGCGCCCGCACCGGGGCGCCGGACGCGATTCAGGTCGCGGACCGCTTTCACCTGTGGCACAACCTGGCCGAGCACGTCGAGAAGGCCGTGGCCCGCCACCACAGGTGCCTGAGCGAGCCGGCCGACCCCACACCACTACCGCAGCAGGAGATCCCCGAACCCGACCTGGACCACCTCGCCGCGCAAGCCGCCGCGGACCAGGCCGAGCACAGCAGGCTAGCCGAACGCACCCGCCAACGCTACGAGCAGGTTCAGGCTCTACGCGCCCAGGGGAAGGGCATCAAGGCCATCGTCCGCGAACTCGGCCTGGCCCGGGAGACGGTACGCCGCTTCGTACGCGCCAAACGTGTGGAGGATCTGCTGGCCAAGGCCCACATCGGCAGCAGGCCCAGCATCCTGGACGAGTTCACCGAGCACCTGCACCAGCGGTGGAACGAGGGAGCCACGTCGGCGACGCAGTTGTTCGCCGAGATCCGAGCGCTCGGATATCGGGGCAGCTACGGCACTCTACGCGCCTATCTGCGTCCCTTCCGGGCGCTCGGGACCGCGCCGCCGGCGGCGGCCAGGCCGCCGAAGGTGCGGCACATCGCCAGTTGGATCCTGCGCCGCCCCGAGGACCTGGACCCCGACGAGCAGGTCAAGCTTAAAGAAGTCCGCGCCCGATGCCGCCACCTCGACGCCCTCGCCGGCCACGTGGCCTCCTTCGGTGACATGCTCACCGGCCGCCACGGCCACCGCCTCGACGCGTGGATCGCCACGGTCGAGGCCGACGACCTGCCCGAGTTGCACTCCTACACCGCCGGGCTCAGACGCGATCACGCTGCTGTGCTTAACGGCCTGACCCTGCCACACAGCTCCGGCGCCGTGGAAGGCCACGTCAACCGCATCAAAATGATCAAGAGGCAGATGTTCGGTCGTGCGAAGTTCGATCTACTCCGCAAGAGAGTCCTCCTGGCCAACTGACCCGCCAGCACTGTACACAGTGGACGATCGCTCCCGACGCAGGGACCAACCTCGATCAACAAAAGCGGCAGCGTTGCCACGCAGCGCCGGGCAACGCGGCGCCGATCGCGTCGACCAGGCCACGGTGGGCATCAGAGATCACGAGCCGTACCCCGGCAAGGCCGCGGGCGGTCAGCCCGCGTAGGAACCCCAGCCACCCGGCTCCGTCCTCGTCGGAGGCGACGTCCAGGCCGAGAACCTCGCGTTGGCCGTCGCCGTTGACCCCGACCGCGATCAGC
>VAWN01000107.1 GCA_005885555.1 Actinomycetota bacterium | reverse complement strand
TGCTCGACGTGGGTACCATCTGGCAGGCGCTGCGCGAACGGCTGGCGCCGCAGTATCCGGCGCCGCAACTGAAGGCGCGCAACGACGGCGCGGACATCGCGCTGGTACGCAACGCGGTGCTGCACGGTCGCGGCCGGGTGGGTCAGGTGTTGTATGCGCCGGAGAACGTGGACACCACGGAGTTGCGTGAGGCGGTCGTGCTGATCCTGCGGTATGACCCGAACGTGGGTGCCTTCGGGGTGCGGCTGAACCAGCTGACCAACCGGCCGGCGGCCGAGGTGGTCGCGCCGGACTGGCAGGATCTCATCAACGACCCGGGTGTGGTGTTCGACGGCGGGCCGACCCAGCACGACGGGTACATCGCGCTGGGACGGGTGCACCTGGACAAGGCGACACCGGTACGCTTCACCCGCGTCGTGGGGGACATCGGCGTCATCCGCATGTCCGCGCCGGTCTCGACCGTGCAGGACACGCTTTCCGACCTACGCATCTTCTCCGGGTACTTCGGCTGGGGCCCGGGTGAGCTGGAAGCCGACCTGGCCGAACGGGTGCTCGTGCCCACCGACGCCTCGCCGGAGGAGGCGTTCACGTCCCGCCCGAGCGGGTTGTGGCACCGGTTGCGGCACCCCGAACGGGGCGAGGGATGAGGAGTGGCCGCGCGGACGAGCTGCTCGATGCGCTGACCGCGGCGCTGCAGCGGCGCGAACGCATCACGCTGCTCGCCGGCTCCGGACTCACCAGCGCGGTGATTCCGGAGGTGCCCGGCATCCTCGACGTCGCCGACGAGTACGCGGCCAACCGGCCGGAGGCCGCGATCCTCGCCGCCGCACTGGCCGCGGTGCGGCTGGAGACCGGCGGCCGCAACATCGAGGCCTATCTCGGGTACCGGCGCGCGTTCGCCGACATCGTCAAGCCCAGCGAGTTCGACCTCGTGGCGCAGCAGGCGGTACTGCGTGCCTACCGGCCCAGCGACCCGGGCCGCTCGCCGCTGGCCAACCAGGGCGGGTGGCAGCGGGTCGACGCGACGCTCGGTGAGCGGCTGGAGAACGACGTCGAGTCGTGGGACCTGCCGCGCGGCGTGCGGGCGCTGGGTCGGTTGCTGGTGCACGGTTCCGTCGACTTCGGCCGGGTGCTGACGACGAACTTCGATCCGTTGATTGAGCTGGCGGTGCGCCGGGCCGGCGGGCGGGCGGTCACGGTACGGCTCGGGCCGGACGGTTCCGAGCCGATGCTGCCGGTACCGGACGAGTCGATCCGGGTGACCCACCTGCACGGGTACTGGCGACCGGAGACCGGCCGCGACCGCGACCGGCTGCTGCACGATCCCGAGGACCTGGCGCGCAACCGGCCGGTGTTCGCCAGCCGGCTGGCCCGGCTGTTGCAGCGCCAGCGGATCGTGTGGGTACTCGGGTACAGCGGCTGGGACGCCATCTTCGTGGCCGCGCTCGCCGAGGCGATGGCGGCCCGGCCGCAGATGACCGTGCTCTGGTCGTTGCACCACGCGGACAAGCCGGCCCCGGCCGCGTGGGCGGACCTGCAGACGATTCCCGGCGATGTGACGCTGTACCACGGCATCGACACCGATGACCTCCTGCCGCGGCTCGCCGAACGGCTCGGGGTGCACACGCCGTTCCGCGCGACCGAGGTACGCCGGGAATGGCGGCACCAGCGCTGGGAACGCGAGCTGATCTCCGAGCCGGACACCCGGCCGCCGGACGATCCGGTCACCCTGCTCGCGCAGCTCGACCGGCGCTTCGGTTGGGAGCACGTGTGGTCGCCGGACGCGCGGTCGCCGTACCTGGTGTTCTGGCCGGTGCGGCTGCGCACCGGGCCGAACGTCATCCACATGGCGCAGGCGCTGGTCGCCGCCGCGCTGTCCGCGCGCAACGCGCGGGTCGTGGTGTGTCTTGATGATTTCGCGGTACCCGAGCGGGAAGCGCGCGCCCGCGAGTTCGGTGACGCGGTCGCGTGGTGGTTCAGTCGCATCCCGGACGCGACGCCGCCGGAGATCCGGTCGCTGTCGGACTTCATCGCGATGCGGGAGGATCCGGAGACCGGCGCCGGCCCGGAGGGCATGCTGCGGCCGACCCGGCCGTGGGAGATCGCGCGCGAACTGTACGGCGACCGCAACCCGTCGGTGTTCCGGGTACTCGTCGCCGCGAAGATCCTGCCCGACATCCCCCTCGACGAGCTGAGCGAGAACCTTCCGGTGATTCTGCAGGCGTTGCAACGCAAGAACGCCGACCGGCTGCTGACTCCGCTGACCCTGTTCTCGTTCCTGCAGTCACTGCTCAACGACCGCCCGACCGGTTCGGTGGTCACCCTCGGCGGGCTGGACGAACGGGCGCTGTGGGAGTTGTGGCGCGACACGTTCGACCACGATGTGAACCAGGTCTACAATCCGCGTCTGATCAGTCTGGGACACGACTCGTTGATTGTCCGCTGGGCCGACGCCGCGGGGCTGCGCGACCATCTGGAGGTGGCTCGGGGACTGCCCGGCTGGGACCGGCAGGGTGGGTACTTCCACTGGCTGATCCAGAACGCGTTGTTGCTTCCGTTGTACCTGAGCGGCACCACACTGCCGCGGATCGGCGACTACCGGATGGACTCGTGGGCGGCGGCGCGGGCCGCGCTGAACGGTTCTCCCGCGGTGCTGGAGCCGATCGCGGAGCAGATTTCGGCCTTTTACCTGAACCCGGCACGGTCCGATCGCCCGCTCGCCCGGGATGACTGCAGGAGTTAGGCTCAACTGGTGGCGAGAGTCGGTTCGGAGATCGATGAGCAGGTGGCGTTCCTTGAGCCACTGCTCGGCACCGCGTTGACCGCATACGTCGCCGGTGCCGACGAGCCGCGCGACGTGGCGCGCTGGCACGCCGGCTCGGGACTGTCCGATGCCGGCCGGCGCCGGCTGGAGACCGCATACCGCATCGCCCTGCTGTTCGAGTTGGCCAACGCGACCGGCCGGATGCGTGCCTGGTTACGCGAGGTCGATCCGGACTCGTGGCAGCCGTGTCCGGCGCAGCGGATCCGGCACGCCGACGACCAGTTCGAACTGGGTGGCGTCGAGGCCGCCGCGGGTGACTACCTGGGCATCAAGCCGGTCGGCGGCCCGGTACCCCGGCCCCGCGTGGCGGCCTGGGCACACTAACCGGGAAAGACCGCACCGATCGGCTGCGGAAACGGTTCGAGCGTGCCGTTGAGGTACCGGCTGGCATGGCCTTCGGCGTCGAGGTACCGCCAACTGATCTTGCGCCCACCCTCCGGAGCCTCCACGCAGAGCGCGCCCTCGGCGTTGACCAGCAGCGCCGAGTTGGGTACCCGGTGTGTGCTGGTCACCCGCACGTCCAGCGGCGCCGCCGCGTCGGCGGTGAGCTTGACCACCTCGCGGAGCGTGTCGAGCACGTCGTCGCCGCACAGCAGGCCGGCCCGGTCGGCGTGGGCGGCCTTGCCGGCGCGGACGATTACGTGCAGTACCCACGTCGTCACGCCGGCGTCGACGAGCAGGTCGCGCAGTTCCAGCAGGGCCGCGAGTTCCCGGTTGCGGCTGCTGACCACGGTCTGCGCGCTGCACGGGATGCCCTCGGCGACGGCGGTCCGGATGGCGGCCAGCGCGGCACCGTGCGAACTGGCGCCCAGCGGCAGGTACCGCCGGTTGATCGGGCGCAGTGCGTCGTTGACCCGCTGGGCGGCGCTGTCCAGCGAGACGCGCACGTGGACGCCGTACCGCCGCAGCACCGGTACCAGCCGCTCGAACTCGCCGACCCCCGACGTGTCGAGCACCACCGACTTGGTGGCGGCCAGCGCGGCGATCAGGCGCTCGGCCTGCCGGATGCGGGACAGCGGTTCGCCGCCGGTGACCACGCCGACCATCGCCGGTACCGCGTCGGCGGTGCGGATGACCCGGTCGATCCAGTCGTCGCGCTCGTTGTCGCGGACGCCGGCCATGAGGTCATCGGCGTGGCAGTACCGGCAGCGCAGCGGGCAGTGTGAGGTGGCGAAGCAGTTGACCACCATGGGCTGCGACGGCGTGGGCAGTTGCGGGAAGCTGCCGACCAGGGACTGGCCGAAGAAGGCGCGCTGCGCGGTCGGCGGGTCGGTGGCCACCACCCCGATCGCGGCGAGCCGGCGGACCGCCGCGCGGTCCTCGGGTGCCACGTCGCACCAGCCGCTGGACGGCGGGCGGTCGCTGGACAGCCGGTCCAGCAGCGCCGCATGGGGCTGGTCGAGGGCGTAGAAGTGGTCGCGCCGGGCGACATAGGCGAGCATCCCGAAGGGTTCCGGCCGGAACCGGACTCCGTCGGCCAGCCGGGCACGCAGCCCGGTCGGGGTAAGCGGTACACCCATCGTGTGCTCGATCTGTGTGGGAGGGTCCGAATGATCCAGCGTAGTAGGCTGGCCCGAGCAAGCCGCGGCAGGACATCGCGACCCGCGGCTCAGTCTGCTACCGACAAGATTCACCGTCAAGTGGCCGAAGCGGGGATGCATTGACGCTGTTCTATGTCGCCGCGCACGCACTCGTGCGGCGGGCCGGCCGGTACCTCGTCACGAGGCGCAGCGCCGACAACGACTACATGCCGCTGAAATGGGACCTGCCCGGCGGTACCGTCGAACCGGGCGAGACCCTCGAAGACGCGCTGATCCGTGAGGTGTTCGAGGAGACCGGGCTCAAGGTCGAGGTACGCGGCGTCCTGCACGTATACAGCGACCGGCACAGCCTGCCCGCCCGGCAGACGGTCCAGTGCGTCTACGCGTGCGACCACGTGGCCGGCGAGGTGCGGCTGAATCCGAGCGAGCACACCGCCTTCGCGTGGCTGGACGCGGGGGACCTGCGGTCGCTCGACGCGATCGGCTTCCTCGCCGACCTCGTCCACAGTGGACAGTTCACGACGGGCACCTGAGCAGGCCGGCGCGGGCCTTGCTGCGCAACACGTGGGTGGCGGCGTCGGTGACCCGTGCCTGGAACGTCGCGGACGACTGCGCGGCGGACAGCAGCGCGGCACTCATCACCGCGGCGTCGGCGGGCCGGATGGTCAGCGCCAGGTCACCGCCGGCCTGGATGAACCGCACCGCGCGCTGGCCGACGGGTACCGCTTCGACGGCGGCTGCGGCCCCGAGGTCGTCGGACATCACCAGGCCGGTGTATCCGAGCTTCTGGCGCAGCAGCCCGGTCACGATCGGGGCGGAGAACGCCGCGATCGCCTTGGCGTCGAGGCGTGGGTACGACGCGAGCGACACCATCACCGCCGCCGACCCGGCCTGGATCCCGGCCGCGAACGGCTTCAGGTTCGGGTCGTCCACTGTGGACACCGCGTCGACGGCGCGGTCGGAGGTGTCGGTGTTGGCGCGCACCCGACCCAGGCCGGGGAAGTGCTTGAGGGTGGTGAGTACGCCGGCGCCCTGGGCGGCGCCGACCACGGTACCGATGTCCTGGGCGACCGCATCCGGCGTGGCACCGTACTGGCGGTCGAACGCGCCGATCGGCGGGTTGGCCTTACCCAGCTCGGCGGCCACGGTGTCGGCCACCGGCGCCAGGTCGAGCGTGATACCGGCGCCGGCCAACCGGTGCGCCCAGTCGGCGGTGCGGCTGTGCAGCGTCGCGGCGTCCCACCGGCCCTGGACAACGGCCGTCGGTATCGGCGGGAAGTCGTTGCCCTGCAACGTCTGCACCTCGCCACCCTCCTGGTCGACGGCGACCTGCACCGGGATCGCGGCGGCGTTCTGCAGCGCGTGGATGCCCTGCCGCAGGGTGGCCGCCGATGCGGTGGTGCGCCCGGCCAGGAAGACCCCGCCCAGCCGGTACCGGCGGACCGTGTCGGCCAACCCGCCCGGGTTCGCGATCGGGGTACCCACCATCAGCAGCTGCCCCACCCGGCCGGGCAGATCCAACCGGCCGAGCGTGGCGGAGACGCAGTCCCCGGCGGCCGGCGCGGCAGCAGCGGATCGGGCGGGAGCCGCCGACCCGGGCGGTACCCAGTTGGGCGACGCGCTGGAGCCGGTGCACGCGGTCACGGCGACCGCCACGACGAGAGCCAGCACCACCCAGGCCGGCCGCCGCCAGGAACGGCCGCGGCCGGCGGTGGTAACGTCCATGCGCCGGATGGTATCCGGCGAACCTCAGCCCGCGGTGAGCTGCCCGCGTAGGGTGGCCAGGGATCGGGCGAGCAGTCGGGAGACGTGCATCTGGCTGATGCCGATCCGGTCGGCGATCTGGGTCTGGGTGAGGTTGCCGAAGAAGCGCAGG
>VAWN01000079.1 GCA_005885555.1 Actinomycetota bacterium | reverse complement strand
ATTTGCATAGGTGCCCTGGATGCGAGCCTGGAAAGCAGCGCGGGCGTCAGCATCCGACGGATCGAGGCCAAAGTCACGCGCGTGCTGACCCCACTTCCTGCCAAACTGACCACTGTCGATCGACAGTTCCGGACCGCACAATCCTTCGTTATGTACAAGCACTGGGGTGTTGCCGGCGATCACATAGTACGTGTGGATTGCGGCGACCGTAAGGTTGCGCATCTCCTTGGCGCCGACGTAGTTGTTGACCGCCACGACGTACTGCGACTGCCCATCCGGCCCAACCAGTCGGTGTCCCGGCGTCAGGTCGCCCGCGTTGACCCACTGGCGGACAGTCACGTCCCAGAACGGATGGTGGGCCGTCGTGTGCACCACCGCGGTCCGGCCGCGAACCCGGCCGGCCGTTGCGGCCAGAAGACCGGCCAGTCCGGCAACCGGTACCGCGGACACAGATAGATCTGTGAGGTCCGTGTCGAGGTTGAGGTGCAACTGCGTGACTGGTTCCGCCTTGGTCTTGCCCGTGAGCGGGTCGGTCGCCGTCACCTTGTCGCCGATCTTCACGTCTTTGATCGGTCGGGTGGCGCCGTCTGCGAGGAGTACCGGTGTTTGCGGGTCGAAGCTGTTGCAGTTGAGAATTCGTGCGCCGCCCGCGCCGCCGTCTTCGGCGGCGGCGGCGAGACGGTCGCCCGCGGCCGCTAGGTCTGCGGCGGGGTTGGCCGCGGCGAGGGCGCGGGCGCCAAGCCGGCTCAGACCCGCTACCCCGCCGACGGCGATTGCGCCGACGGCGACGGCGTTGTCGAGTGCCGCCATAGCGCGCTGGCCGGCGGTGTACCAGTCACCGTTCTTGATCGCTTGGACGGTTCCTCTGACGTTCCTTACCAGATCCTGGACCGGTACGACGACATTGAACCAGTTCCACGCCTGCCGTCCTAGGGAGGCGCCTCTGTTTTCCTGGACGGTCTGCTTGACCTTGTCTTTGAATGCGTCGGCGGTTCCCGGGAGGACGATGCCGAACGGCAAGAGGAATGAGCCGCTGGTGTAGTAGTGGGCGAGCCAATGCCCGGCGCCGTCGGCGAAGCAGCCCAGTTTCGCGGTCCATCCGCCTGCGCATAGGTGGCTTACGCCTTTGTTGATGAGTTTGCGGTCGGTGGGTGAGACCGTGATGAGCACGCCACCGACGATGGTCTCGTAGTTGCCGTCGACGTTGGCCCAGTAGCCGCCGTGGGTCGCGCGTTGTGCGACTGCGTCCCAGCATTGCGGGGTTCCGCCGCGGGCTTCGCAGCGGTCGAGGTCGGCCTTGATTTGTTTCTGGAGCTGTGATTTGACGTCTGCGAGGTCCTGATGGTGTTCCTGCCGGCACGCGGCGTTGATGCCGCAGGATTTGGTGTAGCTGCCGGCGCCTGTTGCCGAAACGGTATAGCCGCCGCGATGGCGGTAGCCGTGGGGGCCGTACAGCCGGGCTGGGGCTCCCCAGGCGAAGTCGGTGCCGCCGTCGGTGGCGGGAGCGACGAAGTAGGTCTTGCCCGTCTTTTCGTCGGTGTCCCAGGCGCGGTGGCCGTCGGGGTCGATGTTGGTGAGAGGGTTGTCGTTGCCGTAGGCGGAGCGGTTGGCGTTGGCTGGGTTGGGGATGGGGCTGTTCGAAGCGATGTCGCGGTTGTCGAACTGTCCCGTGTTCGGGTTGTACCAGCGGGCGCCCATGTTGACCCGGCCGGTCGACGATTCGGTGAACCCCGACTGGTACCCGAGGTTGCCGACCAGGTTGGCGTTGGCCACGACGGTGCCGAGCGGGCCATAGGCGCGCGAACCGGCCAGGCCGGTGCCGCCGGCGGTGAAGTCGGCGACCACGTCCGTGTGCTTGTCGGTCCACGCGAGGAATCCGGTGCCGGCCTTGACGCCGACGACGCCGCCGCCGGGATCGCGACTGTACGTGGCGGTACCGTCGGCCGCGAGCGTGTTGGCCATGCCGCTGTAGGTGAAGGTGCGGTTGGCGGCGCCGCTGCTGGTGACGGTTCGCCCGAACGCGTCGTAGGCGTAGGTCTGGCCGTCCTGCTTGACGGTCTGACCGAACGCGTCGCTGGTGGCCGTCACGCTGGAACTGCCGGTCGTGACCGAGGCGAAGGTGCCCCGCGGTGTGTACGTGTAGCTCGAACCGGCGCCGGTCAGCAACTGGTTGCGGGCATCGTAGGTGAACGTCTGGGTACCGGACTTGGTGCGGTTGCCCGAGTCGTCGTACGCGTAGGTCGACGTACCGGCGCCGCTGGTCCACGACGTCAGGCGGTCGGCGAAGTCGTACGTGTACGTGTTCGCCGTCGATCCGGTGAACCCTGTCGTGGTCTTCGAGGTCTCGTTGCCGTTCAGGTCGTACCCGTAGACGATCGATGCGATCGTCGCGCCGGATCCGGTCTTCAGCGTGTCCGAGGTCAGCTGGTGCAGAGCGTTGTACCCGAAGGCGCGGCTGTTGGCGCCCGGCGTGTAAGTGATCCGGGAGACCTGGGACAGCGGATTGTAGTTGTAGGCGAGCTGGGTACCGGTGGACGGATCCTGCACCGTCTTCAGGCGATCGGCCGTGTCGTAGGTGTACGTAGCGGTACCGGCGGCGTCGGTGCGGGTCGCCATCGACCCGTCGGAGTTGTAGGTGAACGACGAGGCGCCCGACGGGCCGGTGGTAGTCAGCAGGAGGTCGCGGTCGTCGTAGGTGAAGATGTTCGTGCCCCCGGGTGCGGACGCACTGGTGAGGCGCCCGCCCGTGTCGTACCCGAAGACGCGGTCGGTGGTGGCCGCGTCGGCGCCGGTGCCGACCTGCTTGGTGAGGTTGCCGATCAGGTTGTAGCTGTCGGTCACCCGCACCCCGCCGGGTGAGGTCTGTGTCGCGACATGACCGGCAGCGTCGTAGGCCGTTGTGAACGTGCGGTCGGCGAGGTTCGGGTATGCGGCGGTCGCCGGTTCGATGGTGCTCTCCGGCAGGTTCCACGAGTTGTACGTGGTGATGAACGGGTTGGACCGCCCGTCGGTGAATCGGGTCCGGTTGCCCGCGGCGTCGTACCCGAAGCTGGTCGTGATGGAACTGGTCGGCGTGACCGGTTGGACCTCGGTGCTCAACCGGTTCATCGCGTCGTAGGTGTACCGGACGGTGTTGCCGCGGGCATCCGTCGTGGTGAGCGGGTTCCCGTTGCTGTCCAGCGTCGCCGACCGGCTGGACAGTACGGTGCCCTGACCGTCCAGCTTGGCGATGCGGATCGGTCGGCCGGCGCCGTCGTAGGTGGCGGTGCGGCTGTGCCGTCGGGCAACAGGGCCTTGGTGACCCGGCCCGCGAAGTCGTAGCTGGTCGTCGTCGTGTTGCCGGCGCCGTCGGTGACCGTGGTCTTCTCACCGACGTTGTCGTACCCGTAGCTGGTCGTCACCCCTGCGGGAGTCGTCACCGAGGAGGGCCACCCGCCGGGCGTGTTGTATGCGTAGGTGGTGGTGTATGTCGCGGCCACGGGCGCGCGGACGACCTGGCTCTGCGTCGCCGGGCGGCCCAGGTAGTCGTAGGTCCTCGTGGCCAGCGCACCGTTCGGATCGGTCTCGGACAGCCGGTCGCCGAGTGTGTCGTAGGTGTCGTGGGTGACGCCGCCGTTGGGCGCGGTGGTGGTGGCCAGGTTGCCGAGTTGGTCGTAGGTGTAGGTGGTCTGGTGGCCCAGCGGGTCGGTCGCCATGGCGACCTGACCGAGCGGGTTGTAGGTCCTGGTAGCCACCGCGGTGATCGGCGTGCCGCCCGGCGGGGTGTACCGCGGTGACGTGACCGACAGCGGCCGGCCCTCCGGATCGAAGGCGGTCGTCGTGACGTTGCCGTTGGCGTCGGAGGCTTCGGTGGTCGAGCCGAACGTATCGTACCCGACCATGGTCACCGGATGGACCGGAGTCGGGGTACCGCCGCCGGTCTCGGTGTTCACGGTCGGCGAGGTGGTCACGACGAGCCGGCCCGCCTCGTCGTAGTCGTACCGGGTGACCCCGCCGTTGGGGTTCGTCGACGAGGTCGCGAGGCCACGCTGGTCCAGCGCCCACGTCGTGGTGAGCCGGTTGGTGGACAGGGCCGGGCCGGAGCGGCCACCGGTGTACAGCGTGCCGACCTCGGCGGCGGTGAGCGCGCGCGGGTACGCCTGCACGTTGGCGATCGAGCCCTTGAAGTACGAGGCGATGTTGTCGCTGTACTTGATCCGCCCGATGACCAACGGTCCGGTCGCGGCAAACGGCGTGGTGTCGGTGGCGGTACCGGAGGCGGCGCCGTTGACGTACAACGTCATCGCCCCGTTGCTCGCGTCGAACACGCCGACCAGATGCGTCCACGCGCCGACCGTCGGGGCCGCCGTCGACTTGGCACGCGTGACCGCTGCGTTGGGTGTGTCCGAGGCGACCTCGGTGAACGCCCACCGGTTGTCGGCGAAGTCGTACTGGAGGTCGAACCCGGCGTTGTGTACCGCATCCTGGGAGACGGCGGTCTCGAAGTAGGTCGGCGTCGCGCTGAGGTTGACCCATGCCGAGACGGTGAAGCTCTGTGCGGTGTTGAGGACCGGGCCGGACGTGCTGATCGCGCCACTGGAGCCGTCGAAGTTGACGCCGCCGCCGGCCCAGCTCACGCCGCCGGACGCTGCGCCGGTCTGCTGGGCACCGGACGAGTCCAGGGCCTGTGGCCCGCTGGCCTCGTTGAGCTTCCACCAACCGGTCGCGGTGTTGGTGCCGTCGTTGTCGACGGTCTTGGAGGTCATCCGGCCCATCGGGTCGTACGTCGCGTCCACAGTGGACGATCCGCCGCCAGGGCCGGTCGATCTCGTGGAAAGGACCGCGTCGTCGGGCGAGTACACGTAGGTGGTGGCGCGGTTGACCCCGGTCGGATCGACGGTCGAAGACAGCGTGCGGTTGGCCGCGTCGAGCGTGACGTTGGTGGTAGTGGCGCCGTTGTTGGTGGTTCGCGAGGTCAGGCTGCCGGCCGCGTCGTAGCTGTCGGACTCCTGGAGGAACGTGGTGCCCGGGTGCGCCGGATCGGACCGGGTGGCCGTCGCCTGCAGGCCGTCGTCGGTGTACGTGTACGTGGTGACCCAGCCCATCGAATCGGTCACCGTGGCCAGGCGCCCGGCCGGGTCGTAGGACCTCGAGGTGAGGACGAGATCCTGGGCGGGGCTGGGGTTGACCGGATCGCCGGTGAACTTCTTCAGCGTCGCCGTCACCGGGTGCGCGTTCGGGTCGTAGTCGATGTCGGTCTCGTCGCCGGCCGGGTCGATCACCTTCTTCTGGTTGCCGTACCCGTCGTAGCCGAACGTCGTCTTGTTGCCGGACGCATCGGTCTGGCTGTCCATCTGGTCGTGGTTGTTGAAGGTCGCCAGGGTAGTGCGGGACGCGTCGCCGCCGGTCAGGTCCTCGACCGTGACCGAGGTGCGGTTGCTGTCGTCGTCGAACACCGTCGTGGCACGCGCGGTGTGCACCGCCCCGGTGACCCGGTTGGTGACCGGCGGGTTGGTCTGCACGCGCAACCGGTTCAGCTTGTCGAAGCTGTAGGTGGTGGTCAGGCCGGCCGGATAGGTGTCCGATACCACGGTCTCGGTGGTCGGCCGACCGAGGTTGTCGTAGCTGTACCTCGTGACCTGTCCGGCCGCGTCGGTGACGCTCGCGATGTCACCGTTGTGGAAGTAGGTCGTGGTCTGTACCGCGCCGCCGGGACTGGTCACCTTCCACGGCAGGCCGGCCGGGGCGAAGCCGCTGTCGGCAGCCGGTACGGTCCTGCCGTCGGTGTAGGTCGTGGTCATCGTCCGCCCGGCGGGGAAGCCCGGTACCGGTGGGGTTGTCACCGTGGTGCGGTTGCCGGCCGCGTCGTAGCCGTACGAGATCCGGTACGTGGTGTCGCCGGCCGATGCGGACCGTCCGTCGCTCACCGTCAGGATCACGTCGTTCTTGGCGTTCGGCGTGAGCGTCGCGGACGTGTCGTCCGGGAAGTAGGTGTAGTACGTCGTCGAGCAGCGGTTGGCGGCCTGGTTCTGGCATGTCGTCCGGGATACGAGGTTGCCACGGACGTCGTGGCCGGTGGTCGTGACGATCCCGTTGGGGTCGGTGACCGTGTTGAGGAACCCGGCGGTGTCGTACCCGAAGCTCGTCTTGTTGCCCAGCCCGTCGGTGCGGGAGATGAAGCGCCCGTCGTTGGCCAGGTCGTAGTGGTAGACGATCGGGTGCCCGCCCGGATCGGTCACCGTGACTTCCTGTACCGGGGTCAGCCCGGTGGCGTACGTCGATGCCGAATGCTGCGCCCCCACCTGGGCGGCGGACAGCGCCGAACGGTAGAACGCCACGTCGGAGATCGAGCCGTTGAAGTAGGCGTCGGTGTTGGCCGGCAGGCCGGTCCACCCGGAGCCGGTGCGGCCCGTGCCGACGAACGTGTAGGGCTGGCTGGTGGAGGTCAACGCCGGGCCGGCGCTGCTGCCGACCTTCGTGCCGTCGAGGTACAGCGTCTGGGTGGTGCCGTCGCTGGTGAGGATCGCGTGGTGCCACTTGTTGTCGTCGACCCGCGCGGAGGTGCTCAGCGACGCCCTCCACTTCTGCCCGGGACCGGCGTAGCAGTCCCAGATCCACGCCTGGGTGCCCTCGGCGCTGCTGGGCCCGCTCAGGTCCAGGCACCTACCGGAGTTCGGGTTCTTCCAGGTGCCGTCGGCCTGCGGCTGCCACACCTGGCCGGGTACGCCGGCGCAGTCCCACAACTGCACCTTGGTGCCGTTCGCCGTACCCGAGTTGGAGACGTCCAGGCACCGTCCGGAAGCCGGATTCTTGAGGCTGCCGTTGGGTTGCCACTGCCATACCTGGTTCGCGGCGCCGGTGCAGCTCCACAGCTGTACCTTCGTACCGTTCGTGGTGCCGAACGCCGACAGGTCAAGACACTTGTTCGCCATCCCGACCAGTGGCGACGTCGGCAGATCGGACGGGGCGACGCCACGCAGGGTGCCGTCTGACCCGACCCACATCACGGGCAGGCACGGGCACTGACCGCTGCCCGGAGCGCCGCCCTGCTCGGCGAACAGGACGCCACCGGTCTGGGCGGTCTTGAACCACATCCCGACCGACATCGGCCCCGACCCGGGCAGCAGGTTGCCCGGCAGCTGCAGGTAGGACGACGTGCCGTTGAACTGGCCGGCGGGGGTGTCGGTGAACGGGCCCGAGCCGGGAGCGCCGAGGGTCACCGTACTGTAGGTCGCGGTGCCGCCCCGGACCTCGTTGACAGCGGTCGCTCCGCCGGTGTCCTTGAGGCGCCAGTAGTCGGCCGGCGCGGCAGCAAGAACGGATGAGACGTAGACCTGGCTGGAGCCTTGCGCGGTCGGGGTACTGGCCGTCCACGTACCACCGTTGGCGTCGGTCAGCCGGGCCACCCGGCCGGAGATCGGATCGTACCTGACGGTGGCCTGGTTGTTACCGGATGGCCGGGTGACCGAGGCGAGCAGCTGCCCGGCCGAGTGGCCGGAGACGTAGAGCTGCTTGACGGTGTCTTTCGTCAGGTAGTCGTTGAAGAAGGCGGCGTCGGAGATCGAGCCGGTGAAGTACATGCTGTAGTTCGCCGACGGAGTCGCCGGCTGGCCGGGCCAGGCGCCGGCGAGGAACCCGGTGCCGAGGTAGTTGACGGACGAGCCGGTCGCGTCGAACAGGTGGATCGCGCCCGTCTTCGTGTCCACGGCCGCGCCGTCGAGGTACAGCGTCTGGGTACCGCCGCCACCGGACAGGACGGCGTGGTGCCATGCGCCGTCGTTGACGGTACCGGGGCTCACGATCGGAGCGACGCCGCCGTCGTACCAGAATTCGCCGTACAGCTTGCCGTTGGCGCCCACGTACAGCGCCGGTGTGTACGTGGTCGGCAGGGATCCGGTGACCGGGCCGGTGTTGTAGCTGAACAGCACACCGCTGCCGGTGGTCTTGAACCACAGGCTGATGCTCTGGTATGAGGCGTTGGTGACGAGGGAGTTGGGCAGCGTCACGTAGGAGGACGTGCCGTTGAAGGTGGCCGACGTGGCCGCGGAGCCGGGCAGCGCGGGCGGCTGGCCCAGCGCGACATTGGTGTAGGTCGCGTTGTCGCTGCCCTCGTTGGCCAGGACCGCACTTGCCGCCGTGCCGGCACCGGAGGCTTCGTTCAGCCGCCAGTACGACTGCGGTCCGGCGTTCAGCACGGTCGTCGCGTGCGGCGAGCCGGACGTGTACCCGTAACCGGTGCACGCGGTCGACGACGTCGGCGGGCACACCTTCGACAACTGGTCGGCGACGTAGCTGTACGTCCAGGTCTGCACGGTCGTCGCATCGCCGGTCACGGCGGGATCGCTGGCGACCGTCTGCACGTGTGGTGCCGTGGCGCCGGCCGGGGTGTACCAGGTGAGGTGCAGTACCCGTCCGGACGCGGCGGTCGCGGTGGTGATCTGTCCGCCGGTGTAGCCGAAGGTCAGCGTGCGCCCGGCCGCGTCGGCGATGGACGAGATGCCGTATCCGCCGGTGGGCAGCGCCTGGGTGAACCGGTACACGGTGGCGCTCTTGTCGGTGAGCGAGTACCCGCCGCCGGACACCGCGACGAACGTGGCGAACCTGCCTGCCGGCGGAGTGAACGAACCGTCGCCGTTGCGGCCGTACCCGATCTGCTGCCCGTCGGGGTACGTCACCACCACCGACTGCACCGTGCCCGAGCTGTCCTTCTGTTCCACCGCGGACGCGTCGAACACGCTGGACCAGCCGGTGCCGAACGCGCCGCCCACCCGTGGATCGCGGCTGTTGTAGTTGCGCTGCACCGACAACGGCGGACCCACGGTCAGTACCGTCGCGTCAGTGGCCGACGTGGTGTAGTTACCGATCGACGGGTCCAGGCCATGGCCCTCGGTGTTCTGCGAGAGCCCGGACGTCACCAGCGGCTGTGGTACCCGGACGCCGAACGCGTAGACCTGTGGTGACGGCGATGGCAGGGCACCGTCGCCGGACTGGACGATCCAGTAGTAGACCTTGCCCCACTGCAACCGCCCGGCCGGTACCTGCCAGACACCGGAGGCAATCCACCCCGACTGGTCCACCAGGTTGCCGGAGCTGTCGTACAGCGAGAAGTAGTAGTTGACCGCGGCGGCCGGGTAGTGGTCCGGGTCGTGCCCGATCGCCATCAGTTCCGGCCGCAGCGTGTCGACCGTGCTGTTGTTGGCCGGGAACTGCTTGTCCACCACCGGCGCCTGGTCGGGCGTGTAGGTCACCGCCAGGTACGGCGGGTTGGGCCCGTTGACCGAGTCGAACTTCTTCCACTGGTTCTGGTCGGTCTGCGACGCGGTGATCGCGATCCCGTTGTTCGGCTGCTGGCCCGCCGCCCACCAGCTGAACAGCGCTGGGTTCAGCGGCGCGACCGCCCAGTCGCCGGTACCGGGGTCGTTGCTCGTGTTGCCGCACGCGTGTGAGACGGCCGGTTGCGCCGACCCGAGTGCGTCGTTGACGTTGTCGAACGACGGCCCCGGGTATGCGGTGACGCCCGACGGGTTCCACGCCGACGTCACGGTGCGCACCCAGAACCACTGCGGCGTGCAGGTGTACGCCCACACCACGAACGCGTGCAACGACACCGAGGTGAAGCGCGCACCCGCGAACGTCGGCGCGAAGGACGCGAACTGCAGGAAGCTGTATGCCTTGACGGACGTGCCGCCGTCCGGCGTGCCGACCTTCAGCAGTTGTTCGAACGAGTGGTCGCCGGTCGCACCCGACTGGGCGTAGGTGCTGCCGGACGCGTAGGCCTTGTCGGACACCGTCGGGTCCACGGTCACCGGGAACACCCGCGCCGGGTCGTGCAGCCAGCCCGCGTCGACGGTCATCTTCAGCGCCGGCCCACCGTTGACCGTCACCAGTTGGTAGGTGACCGCGTCGGACCGGGTCATGTCGTCGATCGCCGGGTTGTACCGCGAGTCGGACATCGAACCGCGCGGGATCGTCGCGAGCACCGTGCCACCCTCGTCGGCGAACGCCACCGACCCGTCCGGCTGCAGTGCTCCGCTGACCCCCGTCAGGCGCAACGGAAACACCCACGACGTCGCGGTCGTGGCCGAACGCAGGACCAGAGATTCCTTGAATCCACCGGCCATCGCGGTCACCCGCAGGTCGGTGCCCGGCAGCACGCCCGGGTAGGTCACCGTCGAACCGGACACCTGCGGCGTGACGCCCGCCGCGCCGGCCAACCCGTATCCGATGTGGTGGCCGGTGTCGATGGACAGCTCCGCAAGGGTGCTGTCCGACGCGGTGCCCGCGAAGTCGGCCGGATGCCCGCTGGCCTTCTCGTGCACCCGGCCGTCACCGCCGCGGGCCAGCGTCGTGTCGATCGGTACCCACGAGCCGTCCGGCGCCTGGAAGTTCACCGGGCGCGGGTAGACGTTGCGGGTGAACGAGCCGTCCGGGTTCTGGAAGACGTCAGCCGTCGCGGAGGAGGCGCTCGCGATCCGCTTGCTGCGTACCGGATCGAAGCTCTGGTCACCGCTCGCCGGCCCGGTCGTCACCGGCTGGCTGGTCGCCTGGTGCGGACGGAAGGCGTCGAGCTGACCCGCGCCCTTGCCCGGAGCGCGGCCGGAGCCACCGCCGGCACGGGTCGACGCGGCCGGCGCGGAATGGCCGCGCCCGGCGGCGGTACCCGCGGACTGCTGGGTGGGCGTCGACGGCGTCGGCGGCGACGCCCACCCGGCCGGAAGCTCGAACCAGTCCCGCAACCAGCCCATCGGCAACGGGTCCGTGCCCGGTCCGCCGATGTTCTGCAGCGGAGCGGCGACGGTCAACCCGAGTACCAGCACGACGAGCGTCGCCACCCGCCGCGGCCACACCCGCGATCGACGGTGCGTTCGAGCGACCCGCACAGCAGCCTCCCCAGGAGCACGACGGAATGCCGTGGAGTCTGCGGTGCCCGGGCCGGCAACATCAAGACCGCAAAACGGACGGCGTTCCGACACCGCCGCCGATTCCGGAGTTTTACGGGTACTTGAGCGATTCGTTCGACCGGCAGTTTTCCCGGATCCGGCTAGCCACTAGGCAAAACCGCCGTCACGGTGTGGATGAGCGGACCGCGGTACGGAGAAAGGTGTCGACCCGGCCGCGGACCTGAGCCGGGTCGGACGCATCGATGTTCGTCACATTGGCACCGGCCAGTGAGCCGCCGACGGCGACGAACCGTACCCCCGGAAATTTCGGTGCGTCAGCCGCGACAGCGGCGACCTGAGCGGTACCCACGGCGAAGACCACGGCGCAGCGCCGCTGCACCAGGCTGGCCAGGTACGGCATCGCGTTCGCGGCCGTCGACTCCCCCGCGACCTGCAGGTACTGCACCTTGGCGTGGGTCGCGAGCGACGCGTCCTGCATGCCGCTCCACACCGACGCGGACACCGGCCCCCGCCCGTCGGTCAGCAGGCAGGCGGTGTACTCCAGATATGGCCGCGCCCGCGGCGGCGGTTGCGCGCGCGGCCGCCACACCAGCCATGCGACGAGCGCGGCGAGCACCACGGCCGCCGCGCCGCACAATATCAACCATCGTCGATTCATCTGCCCGTCCCCCAGGTGGTCCCGAAGGTGGACAGGGTAGGCTACCGGCCGGCCTCGCGCTGGTACTGCTCGGAAATGTGTGCGGGAATGCGACCCCGGTCGGACACCGCGATGCCCTTGCTCCGGGCCCAGTCCCGGACCGCCTGGTTCTGCGTGCGGTCGACGGTCGCGGTACCACCGCGGCCGCGTGCCACCGTGACCCGGCGACGAGCCTGCCGGCGCGACGCGAGAATGAACTTGGCCAACGCGGCCCGCAGCTTCTCGGCGTGCTTGGCGCACAGGTCGATCTCGTACTCGGTGCCGTCCAGGCCGAACCGCACCGTCTCCTCAGCCTCATTGCCGTCGATGTCGTCGAGCAGGCGTACCTGGACCTTGCGCGCCATCGTGCCGTTCATCCCCCATCGTGCCGCTTACCGATCAACAGAGCATAGCCGCCGCCGTGCCGGTGACCGTGAGATATCGCCGCCGACGCACGTTTGACGCGACCCGCGGCAGGGGAACACAACCCCAGCGGGGGCCCTGCGGCGGGAGGCGGCATGGCCATGACCGGAACGATCCAGACCGAGGCGGTGCGGCGGGGGCGACGGCGCGCCGTCGTGGCGAGCACCGTGGGCACCACCATCGAGTGGTACGACTTCTTCCTCTACGGTACGGCGTCGGCGCTGGTCTTCCCGGCGCTGTTCTTCCCCAGGCAGGCCGCGTACACAGGCGTTCTGCTGTCCTTCGGTACCCAGTTCGTCGGCTTCGCCGCCCGGCCGGTCGGGGCCGCGATCTTCGGCCACTTCGGCGACCGGGTCGGCCGCAAGGCGATGCTGGTGACCACGCTGATGCTGATGGGGATCAGCACGTTCCTGATCGGCCTGCTGCCGGGGTACGCGACGCTGGGGTACACCGCTCCGGCACTGCTGACCCTGCTGCGGATCGCGCAGGGGCTCGGCGTCGGCGGCGAGTGGGGCGGTTCGGTGCTGATGTCCATGGAATGGGGCAGTCACCGCCGCCGCGGGTTGATGGCCAGCTGGCCACAGCTGGGGGTACCGCTGGGTCTGGTCCTGTCCACCGGCATGTTCAAGCTGTTCAGCTCGGTGTCCGGGCACAGCTTCCTGAGCTGGGGCTGGCGGGTCCCGTTCCTGCTCAGCATCGTGCTGGTCGGCATCGGCCTGTACGTGCGGCTGCGGGTGATGGAGAGCCCCGAGTTCACGGCCGTCCGCCAGCAGAACGCCGTGGTACGCCAGCCGCTGCTCGAAGTGCTCGTCCGGCAGTGGCGGCAGGTGCTCACGTCAGCGTTCGTGCGGATGTCGGAACAGGCGCCGTTCTACCTGTTCGTGACGTTCGTGCTCACGTACGGCACGACCCAGCTGAAACTGACGCGGGACAGCCTGCTCAACGCCACGCTCATCGCCGCCGCGATCGGGCTGGTCAGCGTGCCGTTCTTCGGGTACCTGTCCGACCTGGTCGGCCGACGGCTGGTGTACGGCGTGGGCATCGTCGGCACGGCGCTGTACGCGTTCCCGTACTTCGGCCTGCTCAACACGCGCGACGCGGGACTGGTACTGCTCGCGATCGTGCTGTCGCTGCTGTTCCACGACATGCAGTACGGGCCGCAGGCGGCGCTGATCGCGGAAGGGTTCGGGCCGAACGTGCGGTACTCCGGCGCCGGGATGGGGTACCAGCTGGCGTCCGTCATCGCCGGCGGGCCGGCACCGCTGATCGCCACCCGGATCCTGCAGCGCACCCATTCCAGTACCGGCATCAGCTGGTACATCATCGGCTGCTGCGTGCTGGCCATGGCGGCGCTGCTGCTGATGCCGCGCCGCAAGGCCGCGCAGGACGCGCAGGTCCTCGACATGGCCGAAGCGGCGCCGGTGCTGGGTACCCGCTGAGCGGGCCGCCGGTCACGGCGGTGGCACGTGCCGCCGGTCACGGCGGTGGCGCGTGCCGCCCGGCGATCCGGTCGAGGGCGGCGGGCTCGTGGACGATGACCGAACGTCGTTCGGTCGAGATGATGCTCCGCTTGCGCCACTCGCCCATCTCACGGGCCACGGTGCGCGGGCCGCCGCCGATGCAGGCGGCCAGGTCCTCCTGCGAGAGCTGGTCGATGCGCAGGCTGCCGTCCGGTACCGGCACGCCGTGTCGCCAGACAAGCTTCAGCAGGTACCGGGCGAGGCGCTGTCCCACGGTCATCGAGGCGGCGGCCAGGCGGTCGCGGTCGGCCTCACACAGCCGATCGACGATGATCCGCCGCAGACTGTCCGCCGCCGCCCGGTCGCGGCCGAGCAGTTCGGTGAACCGGTCCCGCGGCACGATCAGCGCCTCGACACGGTTGACCGCGATGACGGCGGCCGACCGGCGCCCACCGTTGATATGGGCGAGCTCGCCGACGATGTCGCCGGGCCCGCGTAGCGCCAGCACGACGTGCTTGTCGTCGGCGACGCGCACGGCTGCCTTGATGAGACCCGACCAGACGATGGCCACGTCGCCCGAGCTGTCATGGTGGGCGAGGAGCACGCTTCCCGGCGCGAAGGTCGACCGTACGCCGGCCTCGATCAGCGCGTCACACTCGGTCTTGCTCAGTGTCGCCCAGAATCCCCGTTGTGGTTCTGGCGACGGTGCCGGTGATGCCATGCCCCACGCACCCCTCCATGGCTTCTGTTGTCACAAAAGCGCCGCCGGGCTCACGCCGCGGCGGCGGTACACGATCCGCACAGCCAATAGGCGTGCGGACGGAGAAGCCAAGCCCGTGCGGCGAATTCCTTCACCCGTACCACCACCGGCTGGAAGCCTTCCGACGGCACGTAGCCGTCGCCGGGCCGGACCACCGACAGGTACATCTCGTCGGACACCACCACGGCGAGGTCCAGACCGGGGTCGTTGCGCAGCACATCGCGAAGTGGCTCGGCATCAACGAGCCGAGCCACACGGACGAGCGGGTCACCGATCCACCCTTGCAAGTGTGGACCCACCAGACCCAGGTCGATCGCCATCCGCAGGCGGATCCGCGCCGCCTCCGTCGCGTACTGCCGTTGTTGGCGGAGCCCGGCGAGGAACCCGAGGACGAACATGTCGACGATGTCGGTGGGTCGCACCCGGTGGAACGGTACGAACAGGCGCAGCCCGTCACCGGTGTCGTTGAGTGCAAACGTCGCGAGGTCCAGCCCGCGGCGGTCCAACGCACCGTCCATGAGGTCGTACAGGTCGCGCCGCATCCTGGCCCGTCCCTGCGCGGTGGTGGATGCCGAGCCGGCGACGTCGACGAGCACGATGGCGTAAAGATTGTGGTCCGGTACCGGGGCGAGGTCCGCCGGGGTGGCCGACGGCAGCACAACCGACCGCCGGTACCGGTTGCGGGTGGCGCGGAAGCGCGTGGACTGGTCTGCGACCGATCTGGCGTTCATGTCGGGCTCCCTCGTGGGGTCGTTGCTGCGTGTCCCGATCTGGGCTCCTAGCGCGCATGCAATCATGTAAATATTGACGCAACTACACGGACCAGACGGCAATAGTTGCAACGTGCCGCGTTGTGCGCCATATGGCATGGCAATGTTGGTATCATGCAGCTGATGCAACTCATCTGGAGTAGCAAGTTGCAACTTGCGGTATGGTGCTTCGATGCCGTCCGTTGAGCAGACCCTGCCGACCGGGGCGGCGCTTCGGCGCCTGCGCGTTGAGACAGGGCGGTCCGTCAAGGAAGTCTCCGAGGCGCTCGGATGGTCCAGCTCGAAGCTGAGCCGGATCGAAACGTCCCTATCCAGGGTGAAGCCGCAGGATTTGGCCCTGTTACTGGACTTCTACGAGGCGCCGCAGGACCTGCGGTCCTGCATCGGCGCATTGCTGCAACACCCTGTGCCACGATCACGCAAAACGGGAGATGGCGTACCAGACGTGTACGAAAGGTACGCTCGCCTCGAGGAACAGGCGACGCACATCTCGATGTACGCAGCGGTGGTCGTCCCCGGCCTTCTCCAGACGCCGGACTACGCCGCGGTAATCATCACCAACACGACGCCGACCCCGGAGCACCATCTGGCGCGGACCCGGATGCAGAGGCGGATGCTGCGGCAGGCGGTTCTCGGCCGGATCCCACCGCCACGCATCGACGTCGTGCTGGACGAGACCGTTCTGCGACGGCCGATCGGGGACCCGGCGATCATGCGGCGCCAGATGATCCGGCTACAGGAGCTCAGCGACCGGCCCGAGATATCGGTGCGGATCATTCCCCTCAGGGCAGGTGCACACCCGGCGCTGACCGGACCATTCGCGATCCTAGATTTCCCCGAAGCTCTTCGCATTCCCTCTCACGTGTGGTTGGATGATCTCGCTGGCGGAGTCCTACGTGATCGGCAGACCGACGTCGACCGTTACCGTCAGTCATTTGCTGCGTTGGATGAGTTATCGCTCGGAGTCCAAGAGTCCGCCGAGGTCTTCGCCTCGATGGTCGCTGGTGCCGAGCCGAACATTTGAGAGGGTTCCAAAAGAATGATCTATCCGCGAAGCGGGACTCAGGCACAGTGGTTCAAGAGCCGCCGCAGTTCGGACACCGCCAATTGCGTCGAGGTTGCCATCTTGTCATCGTCACTCCAGGTCGGAGTGCGCGACTCAAAGAACACCGAGGGCCCGCTCCTTACCTACTCTGCCGAATCGTGGCGCGACTTCGTCGCGGCTGTGCAGGCCGGCGAGTTCGACGCGCCAGCCGGCCAATCCCGAGCTGCCCAGGCTCGACTCACATACGAGCGAGTTGGCGGCACTTGGCCAACGCCGGTTCTGCCAACTCTTCTCGCGACAATGGTACGGCTATCGCCCCGGTTCATGGTTCTCCGCAAGCGCTGACGCGATACGCTCCCGTGCCGCCGTACCATCCGGGTCGGCTCCGGCGAGGTCTTCCGCCAACTCGCGGTACCGCCCGATCAGACCTGGCTGATTCCGGATCACCTGGTTACCCATCTGCCATTCGAAGCAGAGTACGTCGTCGAGCCCCCCTCCGTACTGCATCAGCATGAACGCTCCGAGCAGCCCGGGGTGTGGCTGCCCGCCGAACGGTACGACGACGAGGGTGACCATCGGATGCTCCGCCATTTCCAGCAGATGGCTCAACTGATCCCGCATTGTCGCTGGCGATCCTACCGGCCGGCGCAGCGCCGTCTCGTCCATCAGAAAGACCAATTCCTTCAGCCGGCTGCCCTCCAACGCGGCACGCTGACGCGACAGCTTCACGTGGACCAGCGTTCTGGCGTCGTCTGAGGTCATCGCCTTCAGTGTTGTCGCTGGCGTGATCGCCGCGGCGTAGCTCTCGGTCTGCAACAGGCCCGGCACGAACGTCGGATGGAAATGGACTATCCGGGAGGCGTCCTCCTCGGCCGCCAGGAGGTCGAGATAGCCGCCTGGAATTGTCTCCAGATAGGCCTTCCACCAGCCATTTGCCAGGCCGCCCGAGCCGGACGTCTGGACGGCGCCACTGTTTGGTGCCATTCCGCGTCTCCTCAGGGGCAGCAGTTCAGGTGGTGATCGGCAATTCTACTGTACCCGCGGCCTTGCCCCGCTACGCCGCCACACTTGGGCGCGGATGGTCCTGAGGTGTCATTTCGCAAGATGTGCGCGCGCCATTGACGAATCGGCTTTGCTCAATTATTCAAACTGCTTCGGCGTGCGCTTGAAGAATGGCGGGCCGGTGCACGACGATCGATCGGCGACCGGTGCTGATCACGCCGGCTGTGCGCCAGGCGGCGACGGTACGGGCGACCGTCCGCGGTGACACGGCCAGGTAATCGGCCAGATCCTTCTGGGTGAGTCCCAGCCCCAGGGTCAAGGCGCCCTCATCGTTCCTGCTGCCGTATCGCCGGACGAGGTCGAGAACGAGTCGGGCCAATGCCGGCGCCACGCCGACGGTACCGACGGCGAGCCGGTACCCGTCAGACTCGGCGAGCCTCTCCGAAACCACCCGGGCGACCGCGATCGAAAGGGCCGGACGCTCGGTCAGCAGTTGCCCGAACCGGGTTCCGGGTACGACGACGGCCTCCACCTTGTCGATGGTGACCACGGTGCCCCGCCGCGGCCGACCGGCCAGCCCGGCAAGCTCACCGACGATGTCGCCGGGGCCGCGAATACCGAGGACCACCTGGGTACCGCCCGGCGCGGAAGCGATCACCTTGACGCACCCGTGGCGAATGATCAGCACATGTTCGGACGGATCGCCCTCATGCATGATCGGGGTACCCGCGGCAAACTTCCGAACTATCCCGGAAGAGTCCAACAACGCTCTGTCTTCGGCGGACAGCAACGCGGAGAACGCGGCGACTGAGTTCAGCGACCCGGCACTGTCCATCGGCCTCTCGCAGATCCGGGCGAGTATGCCAGATGTCCGCCTGAACGACCGCCGTCCGACCTACCACGACCGCTGGCCCGCCCGCACCATCGGCTCAAAGCATAGCGGACAGAGTGAGGTGTAGACGTGCGTCAACAGATCGTATTCATGCACCGGGACGGCGTTCGTATTAACGATCAGTGGGTTGACATACGCGGCCGCAGGCTTCCACTCTCCGACTTCCACGAGCTATTCGTCGTGCATGAACGGGCCAACGTCGGCGTTGCCGCCCTCGCCGCCGCGGCCACGGCGGCATGCACGCTGGGCGCCATGGCGATCTTCACCGCGGTACCGGTGCGGCTCGGCACCGCGAGCGCGATACTGGCGGCCCTTGTCGTGATGATCGCGGTCCAGTGTTCCCGTCCGCGCAGGGTCTCGCTGTGGGTGTCGCTGCTCGGGCGGGAGCAGATCCTGCTTGAATCCGCCCGGGCCACGTTCGTCAACCAGGTGGTTCGTGCCCTCGTCCGCGCGAGCGCCTACAAGGGCGCCGGCCGGCTGGTGGTGTACCGGGTCTCCGGGCGGCGGCCGCGTCCGGGGTTCGTCGCGGTGGGGGTACTGACCGCCGCGGCGGGCCTGGGCGCCCTTGTGCTGACCCTGTGCAACCTATCGGGAGTCCAACTGCTCGGCCTGCCGTACTGATGATCGCGGCAGCTCGACACGGTTGGCCTCATCGCTCCCGCCGGCAGATATCGCACCCTTAGACCGGACTTGCTCCACTCGTCGCCCAAGAATGAAAGCCGGCACCAAACCCGCCGAATTTGCGTGTTTGCCCGCGCGGCATACCGACAACCATTCTGTCCAGCGACAATTGGACGCATTAGCCGGCGTTCATCGGAATGAATCAGCCGGTGGAGTTCCGGTGGCCGCGATCGGCCTGTTTCGGTGTCAGATAACCGTCTCACTAATCATCGGTGAGCTTCTCATGATCCATGCGACGGTGGTCGCCATCATGGTGCTCGCCCTGGGGGTGACCGCTCGGCCGCTGCCGGCGTTCGCCGCCAACGGAGACCTGGTTCAGCAAACCAACTTCGCGCAGGCCTGTGGTAGCGGCATCGGCGTCGGGATCGCGTTCGACGGCAAGAACCTGTGGTACAGCTGCTACGCCTCCAGCCCGGACCTGTATAAGGCCGACCCGATCACCGGGGCGGTGCTCGCGTCCTACACCGTCGCGGGCGGACTGGGCGCCCTGGCCTGGGACGGCAACCGGAAGAAGATCTGGGCCGGGTGGGCCCGCGGTACCGGCAGCGACGGCGACGTGCGGCTGATCGACCCGGCGACCGGTACCGGTGCCGTGGTGTTCAACGCCTCGGCCGCCGCCTTCGACGAACTCGATGACGGGCTGGCCTACGACGCACAGGACGACAGCCTGCTCATCAGCCCGGACACGTCCACGACCATCTACCACTACACCACCACCGGTGGCAGCCTGGGCAGCTTCCCGTGGTCGGGCAGCGGCTGCTACAACAGTGGCGTGGCCATCGGCGGCCAGCTGCTGTTCGAGGGCTCGGACGGCTGCAACCACGTCTGGGTGGTACAGCGCAGCAACCACGCCGCCGCGTTCGACTTCGCCACCGGAGCCGGCGGGGTGCGCGACGAGGACCTCGAATGTGACAGCGTCACGTTCTCGCCGAAGACGGTGATGTGGTCGATGGAGGCGTACGAACCGCGTCGGGCGATCGCCTTCGAGATCCCGCCGGGTTCCTGCGGGACCGGCGGCGGGGTGGACAGCGACGGCGACGGCCTGCTCGACGAGTGGGAGACCAACGGCGTCACCATCGACCCCGACGGCGCGGGCCCGATCCCGCCGCAGTTCATCGACCTGCCGAAGATGGGCGCGGACAAGAACAAGCCCGACATCTTCCTGCAGATCGACTGGATGGCCGACGCCACCCACAACCAGAAGCTCAGCGCCGCCGCGCTCAAGACGGTCGTCGACGCGTTCGCGAACTCGCCCTACACCAGCCCGACCGGATCGGTCGGCATCAACCTGCACGTCGACGAGGGCTCGACGAGCATCATGAACTACGCGACCAACACGACGTGGGGGTCGCTGAGCAAGGCCAACCAGCTCGCGTACGTCGCCAGCCTCGGTACCAACGGCGCGGGCGGGTACGACTGGAGCGCGTTCCAGACCCTCAAGGACGCCAACTTCACCCCGACCGGGCGGACGCCGATCTTCCACTACGTGATCGCGGCCCACAACTACGACGCGACCACCTCGTCGGGCATCTCCCGGGGTATCGGCGCCTCCGACCTGATCGTCAGCCTCGGCTCGTTCACCGGCGGTACCGGTAGCGACAGCGAGCGGGCCGGCACGCTGATGCACGAGCTGGGCCACAACCTCGGGCTGCACCACGGCGGCGGTGACGACACTCAACGAGAACAGCCTGAGCGAGCCGGCCGGTATCGGCGCGGCCGGCTACGGTACCCGCCACTGGTGCCCCGCCTCGGGAACCTACGTCGCGGTCAACGACGCCAGCGGGGCCATCGACTGGAACTGCAACGGCAACTCCACCGAGACGGGAGTGTCGTTCGACATCAACAACGACACCGTCAAGACAACGGTGAGCGGGTACAACGACTGGGCCAACCTCAAGCTCAA
>VAWN01000106.1 GCA_005885555.1 Actinomycetota bacterium | reverse complement strand
CTCATCACCGATCTGACCACACCGGCCGCAACCAACCCGGACGAGGATGCGGCACAGGACCCCGCAGCAGTTTACGGCGACTGCGCCTACGGCGCCGGTGAGGTCCTCGACCGACTTGACGCCGCCGGCATCGACATCAAAACCAAGGTCCAGGCACCCAACGCACCCGGCGGGAAGTTCACCAAGGACCGCTTCCGCATCGACCTGCACCAGCAGCAGGTCACCTGCCCCAACGCGACCACCGTGCCGATCCGAGCGACCAACGGCCGCCCCCGCGACGTCGGACGGGCCGACTTCGGCACCAACTGCGCCGCCTGCCCGCTGCGCGGCCACTGCACCGATTCCAAGACCGGACGCAGCCTCACCATCAGCCGATACGAAGCTCAACTGGCCGCCGGCCGCGCCCGCCAAACCGACCCCGCCTGGCAGGCCGACTATCGAGCCACCCGCCCCAAGGTCGAACGCAAGATCGGTCATCTCATGCGCCGCCGCCACGGCGGCCGGCGCGCCCGCATGCGCGGCCAGGCCCGCATCGCCGCCGACTTCAGCCTCCTCGCCGCCGCGGTCAACCTGGCCAGACCCGCCACCCTCGGCCTCACCCACGCCGCCACGGGCTGGATCGCCGCCCCGCTCTGACCGCTCCGGCCCGGCCACCACCCAGGCCAACAGCCCGGCAAGAAACGGCGGCCGACCGACAACCAGCCAACCGCCGTTTAACACCAGTCACCTAGACAACCTCAATCCGGGGACTCGTTGACGTAGTTAATTAATTGGCCTTACGGTTTCGCCGTGTCGCGAGTGCCGATCACCAGCGCCGCCGCCGCGCTGGTCTTCGCGGAGGTGCTGACCCGCGGTCCGGTGTCGCGGGTGGAGGTGGCCCGGCAGACCGGGCTGTCCCCGGCGGCGGTGACCAAGGTGGCCCGACCCTTCATCGCGGCCGGCTACCTCAAGGAGCTTCCCGCCGAGGCGCGCACCGCGCCGGGCGCCGGTCGGCCGCGCAACCCGCTGGTGGTCCAGCCCGACCGGGAGTTTTTCATCGGGGTCAAGGTGACCAACGACGATCTGATCGGCGTGGTCTGCGACCTTCGGGCTCAGGTGCGCGAGATCCGCCATCACGTGCTGCGGACCCAGGAGGTCGACGATACCGTCCGGGCACTCGCCGAACTGGTGGCGCAGCTGTCGGAGGCCTCCGCCCGGTACGCGCCGCACACGCACAGCCTCGGCGTGGCGGTCTCCGGCGACGTGGACCGGGTTTCCGGGGTGGTGCGCTACTCACCGTTCCTGCGGTGGCACGACGTACCGCTGGGCCAGCTGCTGGCGCGGGCGACCGGGTTGACGGTGACCTTGGAGAACGACGTCAAGGCGTTGACCGTGGCGGAGCACTGGTTCGGTGACGGCGTGGGTACCCGGTCGTTCGCGCTGGTGACCGTCGGTACCGGCATCGGTTGCGGGTTGTTCGTCAACGGTGCCCTGGTCACCGGGGCCAACGGAGTGGCCGGCGAGCTGGGCCACGTACCGGTCGGCAACGGCGGTCCGGTGTGTCATTGCGGGGGTACCGGATGTGTCGAGGCGATCGCCTCCACCGAGGCGATCCTGGCCCAGGCCCGGTTCGCCACCGAGGAGCCCGGGCTGACGATAGACCGGGCGATCGGCCGGGCGCGGGCGGGGGAGGAGGGCCTGCGACGGGTCTTCGCCCGGGCCGGGCACGCGATCGGGTTGGCGCTGGCCACGGTGGCCAACGTGGTCGGGCCGGAACGCATCGTCGTCTCCGGCGAAGGGCTGCGGGCCTACGACCTGTTCGAGGCGGAGATCCGGGAGACCTTTGCCGCGCAGGCTTTCGGCGCGGCCGCGCGGTGTCCGCTCACCATCCGGCCGCTGCCCTTCGAGGAATGGGCCCGCGGGGCGGCGGCGGTCGCGATCCAGAATCTGGTCATCCCGAAGCCAGATTAATTTCCATCGTTGATTATTGACTTTTCCGTATGGCGGGAGTGTCATGTAGACGCCGTAGGGGATCGAGCTGTCTCGATGCCGCCTCTCGTGCTGACCCGATGAGGAGAACGTCCGTGTCCGCAACAGCGAAAAGGCGTCTCGGCGGCTGGCTCGCCGGGCTGATCGTGGTGGCCTCGGTACCCGTGGCGCTGGTCCTCGGCACGATGGCGCCGGCCAGCGCGCTGGCCAACGGGCTCGCGCTCACCCCGCCGATGGGCTGGAACGACTGGAACCATTTCCAGTGCGGCATCAACGAGTCGGTCGTGAAGAAGGCGGCCGACGCGATGGTCAGCAAGGGCCTCAAGGCGGTGGGCTACCAGTACATCAACATCGACGACTGCTGGGCGAAGTCCAGCCGCGACTCGCACGGCAACCTGGTACCCGACCCGGCGAAGTTCCCCGACGGCATCTCCGGTACCGCCAACTACGTGCACAGCAAGGGGCTCAAGCTCGGCATCTACCTCGACGCCGGTACGCATACCTGCGCCACCGCGGGCTTCCCCGGCTCGCTCGGCCACGAGAAGCAGGACGCCAAGACGATCGCCTCGTGGGGCGTGGACTACCTCAAGTACGACAACTGCCACAACAACGGGGTACCGGCCACCCAGCGGTACCCGGTCATGCGCGACGCCCTCGCGGCGACCGGCCGGGCGATCGTCTACAGCATCTGCACCTTCGGCCAGGAGAGCCCGTGGACCTTCGGCCCGGCCGACGGCAACCTGTGGCGGACCACCGGCGACATCGGTGACAACTGGAACAGCATGACGCGCAACCTCGACATCAACGCCGCGCACGCCTCGATCGCCAAGCCCGGCGCCTGGAACGACCCGGACATGCTGGAGATCGGCAACGGCGGGATGAGCAGCACCGAATACCGCAGCCACTTCAGCATGTGGGCGATGATGGCCGCGCCGCTGATCGCCGGTAACGACCTGGCCGGCATGTCGAGCACGACGCAGAGCATCCTCACCAACAAGGAGATCATCGACATCGACCAGGACCCGCTGGGCAAGCAGGGGGTCAAGGTCGCCGAGCCCAGCAGCGGGCTGCAGGTCTGGTCCAAGCAGGTGCAGAACGGGGTACGGGCGGTCGCGCTGTTCAACCGGACCGGTTCGACCGCGAACATCACCGCCAGCTTCGGCCAGCTCGGCCTGAGCTCCAACACCGCGACGGTACGGGACCTGTGGGCGCATGCCGACCGGGGTACCTTCACCGGCAGCTTCACCGCGAGCGTCCCCTCGCACGGCACCGTCGTGCTGCGGGTGGCGCCCGCCGGTGGCCCCCCGCCGCCGTCCAACGCGATCGTCAGCAAGGCCTCCGGGCGCTGCCTGGACGACCCCGCCTCCAGCACGACCAACGGTACCCAGCTGGACATCTGGGACTGCACCGGCGCGGTGAACCAACGGTGGACGGTCAGCGGAAAGCAGTTGCAGGTCCTGGGAAAGTGCCTGGACGCGTTCAACAACCAGACGACACCCGGGACGAAAGTCGAGATCTGGGACTGCAACGGCGGTGGCAACCAGCAGTGGAACATCAATTCCAACGGCACCATCACCGGGGTCCAGTCGGGGCTGTGCCTGGACGTCACCGGCGGAAAGACGGCCAACGGTACCCCGGTCGAGTTGTGGACCTGCAACGGCGGCACCAACCAGCAGTGGAGCCGGTCATGACCAACCGCAGAGTCTTCGTACCGGTACTCCTGGCGGCCGCGGTCCTTGCGGTGCCGGCCGCGGCGCTGGCGGCGGCCGGGCCGGCACCCGGTAGCGCGGCGCGGGCCGCGCAGCCGGCCGCGGCGAGGCCGGCCAACGGGCTGGGCCAGAAGCCGTACATGGGCTGGAGCAGTTGGAGCCTGGAGTCCACCAGGTTCCCCGGCTACAACGGGGAGAGCTTCATCACCGAGGCCAACGTCAAGAAGATGTCCAACGTCATGGCCAGCAAGCTGCAGGCGTTCGGGTACACGTACGTCAACATCGACAGCGGCTGGTCCAACGGCTTCGACAGCTTCGGGCGGCCGAGGGCGGACTCCGGCAAGTTCCCGGACGGCATCGCGGCGGTGGCCAGCTACGTCCACGCCAAGGGTCAGAAGCTGGGGATCTACTACATCGGCGGGCTCAACCCCAGCGTCTACGACCGCAACTCGCCGATCCAGGGGACCGCCTGCCACGCCCGGGACATCGCGGTGCAGCCGCTGACCAAGACCAACTCGTGGATGACCAACTGGGCCATCAACTGGTCCAACCCGTGCGCCCAGGCGTACATCAACTCGATCGCCAACCAGTTCGCGTCCTGGGGGGTCGACTTCCTCAAGCTCGACGGGATCACCCCGACGACGTTCCGCAACATCGGCCCGTCGGCTACCGACGGCCGCGGCGACGTCAAGGCGTGGTCGCAGGCGCTGATCCAGACCGGCCGGCCGATCTGGCTGACCATCTCCTGGTCGATCCGGCACGACTTCGCCAGCTACTGGAAGCAGTACGCCAACGGCATCCGGGTCGACACCGACGTCGAGTGCTACTGCAACACCATCGTCACCTGGGACCACTCGGTGAAGGCCCGCTTCAAGGACCTGACGCTGTGGGCCGGCGACATCGGCCCGGGTACCTGGGCCGACATGGACTCCGTCGACGTCGGCGTGGGCGCGATGGACGGCATCACCAACGACGAGCGGCAGACCGTGATGACGTTCTGGGCGGCCGAGTCCGCGCCGCTGTACTCCGGCGACGACCTGACCAAGCTGGACAGCTTCGGGCTCTCCCTGCTGACCAACACCGAGGTGATCGCGGTCGACCAGGCCGCCCGCCCGGCCCGGCCGGTGTCCACCTCGACCAGCCAGCAGGTCTGGGCGGCGCACAACCCGGACGGCAGCGTCACCGTCGCGCTGTTCAACCTCGGCTCGTCCACCGCCACGGTCACCGCGAAGTGGAGCGACCTGGGCCTGAGCGGATCCGCCGCGGTACGCGACCTGTGGAGTCACACCGCGCTCGGCTCCTTCACCGGCAGCTTCAGCGCCAGCCTGCCCAAGCACGGCTCCCGGTTGCTGCGGGTGACCCCCAGGTCGGGCGGCGCTACCACGAGCACGCTGGTCAACCAGGGTTCCGGCCGGTGCCTCGACGATCCGGGGGCGAACACCACCGATGGTACCCACGTGATCATCTGGGACTGCCACGGCGTGAGCAACCAGCAGTGGACCGTCAGCGGCCACCAGCTCCAGGTGCTCGGCAAATGCCTGGCGGCGCCGACGGCGGTCATCGCCACCTGCGACACCAGCGCCATCCAGCAGTGGAACGTCAACGCCGACGGTACGGTCACGGCGGTGGCGTCGGGCCTGTGTCTGGACGTGACGGGTACCGCCAACAGTCCGGTGAAGGTCGCCACCTGTACGGGTGCGCCGAGCCAGCACTGGCGCCGCGTCTGATCAGACCGAGCGGCAGGGCCAATGGAACCACGGCGGTGTCACCCAGGGGCCGATTGCCTGCTACCGCTCCCAGAACGGCGAGACGACCCTCGTCTGGGGAACCACCGACCACGCCGTGCTCACGTTGGCGAGCGATCCCGCTACGACCACTGCTGACCTCTTCGACTGGTGGCAAGGGGCACGCGAGACTCGCGGGATCGTGACGCGGGGACCCCGGTCGACGCGACCTCCGGCGACCTGAGCCAGAGTCACGCAGAATGATTGACACTTTCGACGCCGGTATTGCCGACGGTCGTCGGGTCCCGCCATCGGGGCATCCCGGCAACTACAGGATGACTGGGGGCGCTGGGACATCTCTCAGTGCTGCTGACCGTCGTGGAGTCGCCGTCGCCCGGCGACTCCTATCCACTCCCATGTCCGCTGGCCTCGTGCCTATGCCGTGTTGACGATGCGGTCCCAGTCGAGTCCGCTGCTGGCCTCGCCGCGGCCGGTCGCGCGGCGGGCGCCGAGCCAGACGACGACCCGGCCGTCGTACCACCGAGTCCGGCGGAACGCCACGGTCAGCCGGGTACCCACGCGGGGTACCTCCTCCTCGTGGACGAGGTAGGGCTGCCCGCTGTCCAGGCCGGGGCGCAGCAGCGTGGTCCGTGGCCGTACCTTCACTGGCGGGCTCACCATGCCGAGGACTCTCGGCATGGCTCCGCGTTGCAGCTGGATCTCACGGTTCTCGCCGGCTACGTGGGCCGGGATGAACGGGATCCAGTTCTCCGGCACGGTGTTCTGCGCCTGGTACGCGATCGCCGCGACCGGCGGCAGCGGCGCGGGCGGCGGGTGCAGGCGGCGACGGTACGCGAGGGTCTCCCGGGCGGCCTCCTCGCCGGGTAGGGTCGACCCGTCAGCGAGCCGGATGGTGCGTTCGATGCCCCAGACCATGTTCGCGGCCTCGTCGCGGACCATCAGCACGTCCTCGACCGGCGGGCCCTCGACGGTGCCGGGCACCCCGGGCGGGAGAAACACGCCGAGCTGCGCGGCGACCGGCGTGC
>VAWN01000031.1 GCA_005885555.1 Actinomycetota bacterium | reverse complement strand
GAAGCGCAGGATGATGATGCGTTGTTCGCGGGTGGACAGGGCGTCCAGGGCGGGGCCGAGGGAGGCGCGGAACTCGGCCAGCGCGAGGTCGGGGTCGTCCTGGCCGAACAGGTCGCCCAGTTCGGTGCCGTCGATGCCGGCGCCGACCAGGGTCTGCAGGGATACCGCGCTGTAGGCGCGGGCGCCTTCCAGGCCTTCGATGATGTCTTCCTCGCAGCGTTGCAGGTAGCCGGCGATGTCGGCGATGGTGGGCGAGCGGCCGAGGCGTTGGGACAGGGTGGCGGTGGCCTCGTTGATGTCGAGTTTGAGTTCCTGCAGCCGGCGGGGTACCCGGATGTCCCAGGTGCGGTCGCGGAAGTGGCGTTTGATCTCGCCGACGATGGTGGGTACCGCGTAGGCGGCGAAGTCGTTGCCGTATTCGGGGTCGAACCGGTCGATCGCTTTGATCAGTCCGACGGTGGCGATCTGCACCAGGTCGTCGAGGGGCTCACCGCGGCCGTGGAAACGCTGCGCGAGGTGCTTGGCCAGCGGCAGCCACGCCTCGATCGCCCGGCACCGCAACTGCGCCCGCTGCGGCGCCTGCTCCGGCAACCGCGCGAGCTTGCGCAGCAACCCGACCGCCTGCTCGTCGACGCCGGGCCTGCCTACCTGACGGGGCATGCGCGCACTGGAAACGGATTCAGGGATGGTCGCGGTCATCGGTGGTCCTCCCACACCCAATTCCCGCGTCGAATCCGGTACCGGAAAATGGGTACACGGAACACGACACACGGTCGCGAATACAGCCGGGGCGCCCAGTTCTTGAGCACCACCACAACCCCGACGGGGGTCGGCCTCTGGAAACGATCCAGGCTCTATGACCTTACCGCGGATCGAGACCGACCGAAAGTACGAGCCGGCCTACTACCACACAACCGCAGGTCACGCAGCCTTCAGCAGACCTTCGCGCCGGACCACCTCGACCGACAGCGTCTTGTACCCGACCTCGTCGAACAGGACCACCATGCGGTCCTCCTCGTACCGCAGGACGGTGCCCTCGCCCCAGGTGGCGTGCCGCACCGTGCTGTGCACCGGGAACGGCCCCTTGACCGGAGCCGCCGCGGCCTCCCCCGCCGCGCACCGGTCGCAGTGCCCGCACGGGTGGTCCAGGTGCTCGCCGAAGCAGGCCAGCAGCGCCTGCCCGCGGCAGCCGGCGGTCTCCGCGACGTTGCGCATCATCTCGATCCGGGAGCCCTGCAACCGTTGGTGGCGCTGGGCCTCGGCCAAAGCGAGCCGGGCCGCCCGGGACGGCTGCGGCGCGTACCGCGGCGACGCCCACTGTCCTTTGTGGACGGTCTCGGCACCGCCGACCCGTTCCAGCAACGCCAGCAGCTGCGGCAGCTTGCGGGTACCCAGACCGGTCCGCTTCGCCAGCGCCGTCCGGCTCGCCGGCCCCTCCCGCAGGGTGGCCGCGAGCGCGGTCAGCTCGGCCACGTCCGGCGCTCCGCCGGTGAAGTACCGCTGCAGCGCGACGTCCTCGGCGCGGTACAGCAGGATCACCTGGGCCGGTTGGCCGTCCCGGCCGGCGCGGCCGATCTCCTGCAGGTAGCTGTCCGGCGAGTCGGGCAGCGCGACATGGATCACCCATCGGATGTCCGGCTTGTCGATGCCCATGCCGAACGCCGACGTGGCCACCATGACGGGTACCTCGTCGGCGAGGAAGGCCTGGTGCAGTCGGGTACGCTCACCGGCCGCCAGGCCGCCGTGGTACGCCCGGGCGGCGTACCCGGCGGCGGACAGGCGCTCGGCCAGCTCCTCGGCACCGCGGCGGGTCGGCGCGTACACGATGCCCTGCCCGGACAGCCCGGCCAGACAGGCGGTCAGCCGTTGCCAGCGCAGCTCCTCGGTCGGGCAGTGCACCGCGGTGAGGAACAGGTTGGGCCGGTCGAGGTTGCCGACGATCACCCGCGGGTCGCGCAGCCCCAGCCGCTCGATGATGTCCTCCCGTACCGGCGGCGAGGCGGTCGCGGTCAGCGCCACCACCGGCGGCCGGCCCAGCTCCGTGACCAGGTGGCCGAGCTGCAGGTAGTCGGGACGGAAGTCGTGCCCCCACGCGGAGATGCAGTGTGCCTCGTCGACGGCGACCAGGGCCGGCCGCAGCGCCCGTACCTCGGCCAGCCGCTCCGGCTGCGCCAGCTGTTCCGGCGTGATGAACAGGAACCGCGCGGTACCGTCGCGCACCGCCTCCAGCGCCGCCCGCTGCTGGTTCGGCGTCTCCGCCGAGCTGATCCGCACCGCGCCCTGACCCCGCCCGGCGAGCCCCACCCGCTGGTCGTGCTGCAACGCCAGCAGCGGCGAGACCACCACGGTCGGACCGTGCAGCAGGGTCGCCGGTACCTGGTAGATCGCCGACTTGCCGGCGCCGGTCGGCAGGATGACCAGGGCGTCGCGACCGCGCAGGACGGCCCGCATGGCGGCCAGCTGTCCCGTCCGCAGCGCGCGCCACCCGAAATTCCGGCGGGCGGCGCGGCGCAGCTTCATCGAGTTCGGCAGCAGGGTCGGCATGCCGGCACGATACGCACCGCCGTCGGTCACCGCAGAGCCGGGAGGATCTCCTTGGCGTACAGGTCGAAGAAACCGGGCCAGTGCGGGCCGATGTTGTTGACGTAGACCTCGTCGTACCCGGCGTCGATGTACTTGCCGATGCTGGCCAGGTGCTTGTCCGGGTCCTTGCCGCAGGCGTGCGTCTGCGCCGTCATGTCCGGCGTCACCAGCTTGCTCGCCTGCTCGAAGTGCTTCGGCGAGGGCAGCACCTGGGCCAGCTCGCCGGGCAGCCCCTCGTTGGCCCAGCGCTCGTGCGCGATGCGTACCCCTTCGTCCTCGGTGTCGGCGTAGCAGACCTTCAGCCCGGCCGCGGCCGGCTTGTCCCCGCCGCCCTGGTCCCGGAACCGCTGGACCATCGAGGCGTCCGGCTTCGTGCTGATGTACCCGTCGCCGATCTGCGCCGCCAGGTCGATCGACTGCTTACCGAACCCGGACACGTAGACCTTCGGCGGCTGCTCGGGCAGCGTGTAGATGCGCGCGTTGTCCAGCGTGTAGTACTCGCCGCGGTAGTCGACGAACCCGCCCGCCCACAGCGTGCGCATCACGTCGACGGCCTCTTCGAGCATCTCCAGCCGCACCGACGCGGACGGCCACGCGGCGCCGTAGATGTGCTCGTTGAGCGCCTCGCCGGAACCCACGCCGAGCACGAACCGGCCCTCGTGCAGTACCGCGCTGGTGGCCGCGGCCTGCGCGACGACCGCCGGGTGCAGCCGCACCGTCGGGCAGGTGACCGCGGTGGTCACCGGCAGCCGGCAGACCTGGCTCAGCGCGCCGATCGTCGACCAGACGAACGGGCTGTGGCCCTGCGCTTCCAGCCACGGGTGGAAGTGGTCGGAGATCCAGAGGGCGTCGAAGCCGGCGTCGGCCGCCCGCCGCGCCTGGTCGAGCAGGTCCGCGGGGCCGAACTCTTCAGATGACAGGAAGTATCCGATGCGCATGCTCACCGGGTACCCGGCAGAATCGGCGGCATGCAGATCGGCCTTCAGATCCCCGACTTCACCAACCCCGCCGGCCCCGGACAGCTCGCCGCCGACCTCGCCCGGGTCGCCCGCACCGCCGACGAGGCCGGCTTCCGCTACCTCGCGGTGATGGACCACTTCTTCCAGATCGGCTACCTGGGGCCGCCCGAGCGGGAGATGCTGGAGGCGTACACGACGCTGGGGTTCCTCGCCGCGCACACCACCCGCGTCGAGCTGCTCACGGTGATGACCGGCGTCATCTACCGGTACCCGGGGCTGCTCGCGAAGACCGTCACGACGCTGGACGTGCTGTCGGCCGGCCGGGCCTGGCTGGGTATCGGCGCGGCCTGGAACGAGGAGGAGTCGCGCGGGCTCGGGGTACCGTTCCCTCCGGTCGCCGAGCGCTTCGAGCGGCTGGAGGAGGCGCTGCGGATCTACCAGCAGATGGGCCGCGGCGACGAAACGCCGTTCGAGGGCAGGTACAACCAGCTCGCCCGGCCGCTGAACTCGCCGGCGCCGCTGCGCACGCCGTACCCGCCGATCATGATCGGTGGCGGCGGGGAGAAGAAGACCCTGCGGCTGGTCGCGAAGTACGCCGACGCGTGCAACCTGTTCAACACCCCGGACGTGGAGCACAAGCTGGAGGTGCTGCGCGGGCACTGCGAGCGCGAGGGGCGCGACTACGACGAGATCCTCAAGACGGCCCTCTACGTGCCGGACGTGGGTGCCAAGGGCGAACGGGTCGACGCGGTACTGGCCGATCTGCGGCGGCTGGCCGACCTCGGGTTCGGCGCGACGATCGGCTCGGTGCCCGACGTCTACGACATCACGCCGCTGGAGATCATCGGCCAGGAGGTCATTCCGGCCGTGGCGTCCTGGTAGGCACCGGTACCGTCCGGCCCTCGGTGGCCGCCTGCTCGGCGGCCACCAGCACGGCCACCGCGTCGCGGCCGGCGTGCACGTCCAGCGGGTCGTCACCGATGCCGGCGGCCGCGTTGGCGACCAGGTGCGCGACCGCGGCCCGGAACGCGTCGACCAGCTCCGTGGTCAGCGTCGGCAGCGTGGCCGCACCGGCCGGGCCGAACAGTACCGTCTCCCAGACGGTCGCCGCGGGCGTCTGGTGGATGCTCAGGTGCAGGGTGCTGACCGCGCCGCCGGCATGGCGTGCCAGCACGTGGTGCGTCTTCGCCGGTGCGGTCATCGCGGCGACCTCGACGACGGGACCGAGCACCGGCACGATCGAGGCCAGCGCGTGCGGACCGAGGTCCCACAGGCCGCCCTTGTCGTCGCGCCACGGCGAGTCGGCGTACGGGCTGCCGGCCGCCTTGACGGCGCCGTAGAGCGTGGTACGGGAGCCGGACCAGCCACCCGTGGCGGCCGCGTCGGCGAGGAAACCGGCGACCTCCGGCCGGTACCGGTTGGTGGTGAAGACCAGCGCGGACACCCCCGCCGCGTCGACCGCCTCGACCAGCGCGTCGGCCGCGGAAAGGGACAGCGCGACCGGCTTGTCCAGCAACAGGTGCCGGCCGGCCCGGGCGGCGCGCCGCGCGAGGTCGGCCTGCACGTCCGGCGCAAGGGCCACGGCCAGCGCGTCCACGTCGGTGATCAGCGCGTCGACGTCGGAGTAGGCGCGCACGCCGTACCGCTCGGCGATGGTGCCGGCCTTCGCGGGGTTGCGGCCCCACACCCCGACGAATTCGGCGTCCGGGTGCCCGCGCAACCCGGCGGCGTGCGTCTCGGCGGCCCAGTACCCGGTGCCCAGCAGCCCGAACCTCAGCATCGGGCAATGATATTGCGGCGGGCGCGGGCGCGGACCCTCCCGAGGCGCCTGGCGACACTCCGGCCGGATGCCGATCGTCGGGCATAGTAGAGACCCATGAGACCGGGACGCTCCGCCGTCATCGTCGCCGCCGCGATCCTCCTGGTCACGGCGTGCGACCGGGCCAAACCGCTGCAGCCCGGCCCGGTACCGTCGGAACGGGTGGTGAGCCCGGCGCCGGACAGCAGCAGCCCGCCCCTCGCCGACGGCGACTGGCCGACCTACCACAAGGACAACACGCGGACCGGGCTGCCGGCGGACTTCCCCGCACCCCGCGCCCTGTCCCAGGCCTGGAAGGCCACGCTGGACGGCGCGGTGTACGGGCAGCCGCTGGTCATCGGCGACACGGTGTATGCCGCCACCGAGCACGACACCGTCTACGCGCTGGCCGCGGACAGCGGGAAGGTCCGCTGGTCCACCCACGTCGGCGAGCCGATGCCCCGCTCGCAGCTGCCGTGCGGCAACGTCAACCCGCTGGGCATCACCAGCACGATGGTCTACGACCCGGACACCCGGCTGGTGTTCGCGCTGGCCGAGACGGCTGGCGCGCACCATACGCTGTTCGGCCTCGACGCGGCCACCGGCGCGGTCAAGGTGACCCGGGCGGCCGAAGCGCCCAAGGGCACCCCGGTGGCGCACCAGCAGCGCTCCGCGCTGACGCTGTACAACGGCCGGGTCTACATCCCCTACGGCGGCCTCTACGGCGACTGCGGCAGCTACATCGGTTCGGTGGTGGGCATCCCGACGACCGGTACCGGGGCGGCGATCAGCTATGCCATCCCCGCCTCGCGGGAGGGCGGCATCTGGTCGCCCGCCGGCGGCATCGTCCACAATGGACGGTTGCTGTTCCCGGTGGGCAACGGTGAGTCGACCGGCGGCAGCTACGACGGCAGCGACTCGGTCATCGCGCTCGATCCCGACCTGCACCTCAAGGACAGCTTCGCGCCGGGCACCTGGGCGCAGGACAACAACCGCGACCTCGACCTCGGGTCGATGACACCCGTCGTGGTCAACGGGTACGTCCTCATCGCCGGCAAGCGCGGCGTCGGGTACACACTGCGACCGGACCGTCTCGGCGGGATCGGCGGGCAGGTCGCCCAGGCCGAGACCTGCGAAGCCTACGGCGGCGCCGCGGTCGACGGCGACATGGCCTACCTGCCGTGCACGGACGGGACACGGGCGGTCCAGGTGGACGCCGCCGGGCACCTCGCGGTGCGCTGGCACGCGGCGGTGGCGGCGGCCGGTTCGCCGACCCTCGGCGGTGGGGCGCTGTGGGTGATCGACTACGACGGCGGGGTCCTGTACGCGCTGGATCCGGGCAACGGCACGGTACGGCAGCAGCTGAAGATCGGTACCACGCCGCACTTCGCCGCGCCGACGCTGGCCGGTGGGCGGGCCTATGTCGGCACGCTCGATGCGGTGGTCGCGATCAACCCGGGCTGAACCCTTTCGCTGCCGCGTCACTACGGCATCATGGATGCGTGACGGCTTGGGAGTACGCGCGACTGGAGTACCGCTCGACCGGCAGCTTCGGCACCGACAAGTTCATGGACTGGCAGGCCGTCTTCTACTACCCGGGCGGCGCGAAGAACTGGGGCACCGACGAGCGGTTCGACGACATCAAGCACCTCAACCGGGCCGGCGCCGACGGCTGGCAGGTGTACGACCGGGCCGCCCTGCTGGTCGGGCAGCCGCAGCGGCTGCACATGGTGACCTACTCGATGAAGCGCCCGACCGCGTGACCGGTCGGGCGTAGCGGCCACCGTCAGCGGCCTCGGGTCAGCGCAACATGCGTTCCAGGCGGTCGCGGGCGCCGAGCAGCGCCGCGACGATCTGCTCCTCGCGGCCGCCGGTGAGCCGGGCCACCGGTACCGAGCAGCTGATCGCGTCCCGCGCCGGCCGGCGGTACCGCAGCGCCGCACCGAAGCAGCACACGCCCAGCACGTTCTCCTCGCGGTCCACGGCGTAGCCGCGTTCCCGCGTGGCGGCCAGGTCCCGGGCCAGCTCCGCATGGTCGACGAGGGTGTTCGGGGTCAGCCCGGACAGCGTCGCGGGCAGCAGCGCCCGTACCTCCTCGTCGGTCCGCTCGGCGAGCAGCGACTTGCCCAGCGACGTGGTGTGCGCCGGCAACCGGCGGCCGACCCGCGACATCGGGCGCAGGTAGTGCTGCGACTCGCGGGTGGTCAGGTAGACCACGTCGGTGCCGTCCAGCCGGGCCAGGTGCACCGTCTCCGTGGTCGTCTCGGCCAGCCAGTCCAGGGTGTCCCGGGCCCCCCGCACGACGTGGTCACCGTCGATGTAGGAGGTACCGACGAGCAGCGCGCGCAGTCCGATGCCGTACAGCGTGCCGGTGCTGTCGGTCTCCACCCAGCCCAGGTCGGTCAGCGTCCGCAGGAGCATGTACAGGCTGCTCTTCGGGTACCCCAGGCGCTGCTGGAGCTCCGCCAGGCTGTGCAGGCCCCGGTGCCCGGCGAAGAACTCCAGCAGCTCCACCGTCCGCAGCGCGGACTTGACCGGCGATGCTGGCGGTGCGGCCAGCGTGTCAGCCACGAACCTCGATCCTTCCGTCCACCCGGCGCGGCAGGCCGAGCGGGTTGTCCTCGGCCAGCTCCGGCGGCAGCAGGCCGGCCGGCGCGTCCTGGTACGTCACCGGCCGCAGGAACCGGCGGATCGCCGTGGTACCCACCGACGTGTGCGCGGAGAACGTGGTCGCCGGCCAGGGCCCGCCGTGGTGCTGGGCCCAGGTCACCGCGACCCCGGTCGGGAAGCCGTTCCAGACCAGCCGGCCGGCCCGTTCCCGTACCTTGAGCGCCACCCGGTCGGCCAGCGAACCCGGCTTGCCCTCGTCCGATCCACTGTGGATGGTCGCGGTGAGGCTGCCGGGTACCCGGTCCAGCGCGGCGAACAGCTCGTCTTCGGTCGCGTACTGGACGACCATCACCAGCGGGCCGAAGCACTCCTCGACGAGCAGGTCGTCCAGTGCCGTCGCGGGCGCGACCAGGACGTGCGGGCAGACCTCGCCGTCCTTGGCCAGTACCGTGCGCACCCCGGCGTGCGCCACCCGGGCCGCGGCACCCTCCACGAACGCCTCGTGGATGCTCGGCGTCAGCATCGCCCCGCCGGGGATCTGCGCCGCGGCCTCGCCGAGCGCGCTGACCAGCCGCTCGCCGTCCTCCCCCGCCGGTACGAACGCCAGGCCCGGCTTGGTGCAGAACTGGCCGACGCCGAGGGTGACCGAACCGGCCAGCCCCGAGGCGATCGCCTCGGCCCGTTCGGCCGCGGCCGACGGGGTCACCACGAGCGGGTTGATGCTGCCCAGCTCGCCGTAGAACGGGATCGGGTCGGGCCGGCCGCAGGCCAGGTCGAACAGCGCCCGGCCGCCGCCCAGCGAGCCGGTGAACCCGACCGCCTTGACCAGCGGGTGACGGACCAGCCCGGTGCCCGCCTGGCGGCCGTGGATCAGGGTCAGCACGTCCTCCGGGAAGCCGGCCGTGGCGGCCGCGCGGCGGACCGCGGCGGCCACCAGTTCCGACGTCAACGGGTGGCCGGAGTGCGCCTTGACGACGACCGGGCAGCCGGCCGCGAGGGCGCTGGCGGTGTCGCCGCCGGCCACGCTGAACGCCAGCGGGAAGTTGCTCGCGGAGAACACCCCGACCACGCCGACCGGTACCAGCATCCGGCGCAGGTCCGGGCGGGGCGCCGGGATCGCGGTCGGGTCCGGATGGTCGATGATGATCTCCAGGTATGCCCCGTCGGCGAGTACCTCGGCGAACAGCCGCAGCTGGTAGGTGGTACGGGCCAGTTCGCCGCGCAGCCGGGTGGGGCCCAGCGCCGACTCCCGGTCGGCGGCGGCCACGATCGCGTCCGCGTCCGCCTCGATCGCGTCGGACACCGCCCGCAGCAGGGTCGCCCGGCCGGCCAGGCCGGCGTCGACGAGCGTCGATCCGGCCGCCGCTGCCGCGCGGACCGCCGCGTCGACCTGCTCCGTCGTGGCGTGCTCGCCGACCCGCTCGACCTTCTCGCCGGTACGCGCGTCAATGCTCCAGACCTCCGTCACCGGTCTGCTCCCTTCGCCAGTGTCTGCGTCAACTCGCGGATCCCTGCCAGGTCGGTGGCGCCCGCCAGGCCCGCGTGGTACAGCCGGATGCCGTCCGCACCCGCGGCCTGCGCGGCGAGGCCCTGCCCGGCCAGCGTGTCCGGCCGGCCGCCCATGCCCTCGATGGCGAGGAAGCTCGCCATCACGCCCAGGCCGGGGGCGGCGGACGCGCGGGTCGCCTCCAGCGCGGCGAGGCCCTGCCAGCAGTTGACCACCAGGCCGTCGAACAGGTCGTCGGCCCGCGTCGCGTCGACCCCGGTGAAGGCGAGGTACCGGTGTGCCTGCGGGCTGGCGTGGGCGAGCACCGCGAGATCCGGTCGCTGCTCGCGGATCCGGCCCACGACAGCCGCGCGGTACCGGTCGATGACCCGGTCGCGGGTAGCCCGGACCGCCGCGGACAGCTCGCCACCGAGCAGCGCGTCGATCGCGGCGACCTCGTCCTCCGGCTGGGCGGCGTCCGCCGGCTGCGCCACCGGGCCCGCGCCGGCGAACACCGGGTCCAGCGCGGCCCGGACCCGCCCGCGCAGCTCGTCCGGGTGGATGCCGGCGGCCCGGTAGGCGCCGTCGCAGGCGTCGCAGAAGCACAGCGAGAACAGGTACTGCTCGGCGCCGGTCAGCCGGACCCCGCCGACCTTGTCGTGCGCGGAGAGATGGTCGAAGCCGTACCAGCCGAACGACTCCAGCTCCACGCCGGTGATGCCGGGCAGTTCCGCGACGTCGCCGGCCAGGCCCAGGGCGTACTGGTGCACCGCCTCCTGGGCCGGGCACAGCGCCCACGGGTACCGGTCGCCGTAGGCGTTGACGACCGCGAACTCGGCCGGCCCGGGCAGGTCGACGTGGTTGACCACGACCCAGGCGTGTACCGGCAGCCCGGCCGCGAGCAGCGCGGCCGTCGCCACGCCGAACGCGTCGGTGCCGCCGGTCCACTCGGCGCCCGGCGGGTACAGCAGGGTACCGTCCCAGCGGTCGGTGGACAGCGGGTAGTAGGCGGCGGAGTGCTCGGCCACCACCACCCGGTGCCGGGGATGGCGCGGGGTCAGCGCGCGGGTCGCGTGGTACACCGCGGCGAGGGTGACGTGGTGCAGGCCCAGCCCGGCGTACAGGTCCGCCGCGGCCGGGTCGCCAACCACGTCCCAGGGGTACAGATAGGCGGCGGTCTCCATCAGAACCGGGGCCTCTTTCCTGTCCAGTCCGGGTGTACCACGCGCATCGGCGTGATGTCGTCGCGGTGCCGGACACCGCATTCACGGTACTGCTCGTGCAGCCGGGCCAGCGCGTCCCGGTCCAGCGTCACGCCGAGGCCCGGGCCGGGCGGCACGGGTACCGTCCCGTCGACGAACCGCACCGCACCCGGCTCGATCACCTCCTCGGTCTGCCACGGCGAGTGGGTGTCGCAGGCGTAGGTGAGGTTCGGCGTGGCCGCGGCCAGGTGGGTCATCGCCGCGAGGCTCAGCCCCAGGTGGGTGTTGGAGTGCATGGACAGGCCCAGCCCGAAGGTCTCGCAGATGCCGGCGAGCTTCTGCGAGGCCCGGAAGCCGCCCCAGAAGTGGTGGTCGGACAGGATGATCTGTACCGCGCCCTGGGCGATGCCGTCGGGTACGTCCTCGAAAGAGGTGACGCACATGTTCGTGGCCAGCGGCAGGCTGGTCCGCGCCGCGACGGCCGCCATGCCGGGGATGCCCGGCGTCGGGTCCTCCAGGTACTCCAGCACGCCGTCCAGCTCGCCCGCGACATGGTGGCTGGTCTGCACGGTCCAGTTCGCGTTGGGGTCCAGCCGCAGCGGGTGGTCCGGGAACGCGGCGCGCAGCGCGCGGATCGCCGCGATCTCCTCGTCCGGCGGGCAGACCCCGCCCTTGAGCTTGAGCGAGCCGAACCCGTAGGTGTCGACCAGCCACTTGGCCTGCGCGACGATGCCGTCGGGGTCCAGCGCCGCGCCGAACCGGTCCGGCTCCTGTCCGGGATGCCCGGCCCACTTGTAGAACAGGTACCCGCTGAACGGCACCGCCTCGCGGACCGCCCCGCCGAGCAGGTCGCAGACCCGCCGGCCCAGCGCCCTGCCCTGCGCGTCGAACAGCGCGACCTCGAACGCCGACACGGTCGACGCGACCGTCTTGGCCACGCTCGGCGCGCCGACCAGCTCCGTCGGCGAGTCCGGGGTGACCTGGCCGAGCGCGAGCGCGACGCGGCGGCCCAGACCGTTGATGTCGAACGCGTCCAGGCCGACCAGCGCCGCCGCCGCGGCGCGCAGGTTGGCCAGGGTCGGGTCGTCGCCGTACGCCTCGGACAGGCCGGTGATCCCGGCGTTGGTGTGCACCTCGACGATCGAGCGCAGCGCGAACGGCTGGTGCACCCCGACGGAGTTGAGCAGCGGCGGGTCCTTGACCGCGATCGGGGTGATGGTCGTACCGGTGACGGTGAGGCCGCTCACCCGAGCAGCTCCCGTCCGACCTTGATCAGCTCGGCGAGGCGGACGACGTGTGCCGGGTCGGGTTCGGCCAGCGGCGGCCGGACCGGTCCCACGTCCAGCCCCTCCAGCCGTACCCCGGCCTTGACCAGTGCCACCGCGTACCCCTTGCCGAGGTTGCGCAGCTCGACGTAGGGCCGGAAGAACCCGTCCAGCAGCCGCTCCACGGTCGCGTCGTCGCCGGCCCGGTATGCCCGGTAGAACGCCAGCGCGATGTCCGGGGCGAAGCAGAACACCGCCGAGGAGTAGTGCGTGACGCCGACCGACCGGTACGGCAGCTGGGTCATCTCCGCGGTCGGCAGCCCGTTGAAGTACATCAGCGCGTCCGGCCCGTGCTCGGCCCGCACCGCGCCGACGATGCGGCGCATCAGGTCCAGGTCGCCGCGGCCGTCCTTGAACCCGACGATGCGCGGATGCCCGGCCAGCTCCGCGACGGTCTGCGGGGTGAACACGACGTTGTCCCGCTGGTAGATGATCACATCGAGGCCGGCCCGGTCGGCCAGCGTGCGGTAGTGCGCGGCGAGGCCGGCCGGCCCGCCGTCGACGAGGTACGGCGGCATCGCCAGCAGGCCGTCCGCGCCGGCCCCGGCGGCCGCGTCGGCGAACGAGGCGGCCAGTGCGGCGCCGTACCCGACGCCGGCGATCACCGGTACCCGCCCGTCGGCCACCTCCACCGCCACCTCCACCGCGGCGGCGTACTCGTCGATGCCGAGCGAGAAGAACTCGCCGGTACCGCAGCACGCGAAGATCGCGGCCGGCCCGGCGGCCAGCCGCGCGTGCAGGTGCGCGCGGTACGCGTGCAGGTCCAGCTCGCCGTCCGCGCCGAACGGGGTGACCGGGAAGAACAGCAGCCCGTCCATCCGTTGCGCGAGACTCGTACCGGGTTGGGTCATCGTCATCCCTTCAGTGATCCGCTGAGCAGACCCCGTTCGAACAGGCGCTGAAGGCCCAGGTAGATCAGGATGCTCGGCACCATCAGTACCACGGCCGCCGCCAGCCGTACCCCTTCTCCCTGCTCCTGGCTTGCCGCCAGGCCCGTCACGACCAGGGTCAGCGTGTTCATCCCCGGCGTCTGCACGACCAGCAGCGGCAGCAGGTACTGGTCCCAGATCATCAGGAAGCCGAACACCGCGCAGGTACCCAGTGCCGGCAGCGACAGCGGCAGGATCAGCCGGAAGAAGATCCGCAGGTCGCCGGCGCCGTCCACCCGGGCGGCCTCTTCCAGCTCCAGCGGGATCTGCCGCATGAAGCCGGTCAGCACGTAGATCGGCAGCGCCCAGCCGACGATCGGCAGGATCAGCCCGGGGTAGGTGTTGAGCAGCCGCATCCGGCCGATGAGCAGGTACAGCGGGATGCTGATGACCTCCTCGGGCATCATCATCGTGGCCAGCAGCGCCAGCAGCACCAGGCTCGCCCCGCGGAACCGCTTGCGGGCCAGCGCGTACGCGGCGAACGCGCTCACCGTCACCTGCAGGGTCAGCCCGACGGTCACCACGATCAGCGAGTTGAGCAGGCCGCGGCCCATGCCCAGCTGCCAGGCGGTGGTCAGGTGGCCGAGCGACAGCCCGTGCGGTACCAGGAACACCTCGCCGTTCTTCGGGTCCGCCGCGCTGAACGCGGTGGCGACCATCGACCACAGCGGTACCAGGAAGATCGCGGCCACGATCGCGTACAGCGCCAGCCGCACCACCAGCCGCCCGCCGTGCCGCGCGGTCCAGCGGCGCGGCAGCCGCAGTCCGAGCGCCGTGGTCGTCATGCGTTCTCCCGGTGCCGGCGCCACCACAGCGTGACCGCGGTCAGGAGGATCGTGGCGGCCAGCAGCAGCGCCGAGATCGCCGCGGCGTACCCGATGTCGTTGTTGACCACGACGTTGCGGTACACGTAGGTGACGATCGACTCGGTGGAACCGCCCGGCCCGCCGCCGGTGAGCACGTAGATCTCGGTGAACACGCGCAAGCCCCGGATCAGGCCGAGGATCAGCACGATCGTGGTGATCGGCCGCAGCGCCGGCAGGGTCACGTTCCACAGCCGCTGCCAGGCGTTGGCCCCGTCGATGCTGCACTGCTCGTACAGTTCCCGGTCGATGCCGACCAGGCCGGCGATGAAGATCACCATGTCGTACGGCGCGTGCTTCCAGATCTGCACCAGCATGATCGTCCACAGCGACGAGTTCGGGCTGGCCAGGAACGGCAGCGGACCGAGCCCGACGTCGCCGAGCAGGCTGTTGACCGCGCCGTACCGCCCGGGGAACAGCAGCGCGTGCCACAGTTCGGCGACCGCCACCATGGCGATCACCGCGGGCAGGAACACCGCGGTGCGCAGGATGCGCAGGTGCCGGGCCGGCCCTTCGAGCAGCAGCGCGAGCACGAACCCGACCAGCATCGACCCGGCCACCTGGACGAACGCGTCGAGCACCGTGTGCCACACGGCCGCCTGCAGGTCCGGATCGTCGAGGGTACGGGTGAAGTTGGCGGCGCCCAGCCACTGGTCGCCCAGGTAGGGCTGGACATGGAACAGGCTGAGGTAGACCCCCCAGATGCTCGGCCAGAACTTGAACACACCGAAGAAGATCAGCGCCGGGGCGAGGAACAGCCAGGGGGTCAGCGACCGGCCGAGGCGCTGCGGGACGGTACGCCGGGAACCGCTCCGGTCGCGCTGGGCGGGCAGCGCGACCGGAGCGGCGGACGTGCGCAGCGCGGACATCTACCCCGCCGCCACGCCCTGCTGCTTGAGCAGGGTGTTGAGCTTGTCGTTGAGCTGGTCCAGCGCCGCGTCGGAGTCGCCGCACTTGGCGATCACCGCGTTGAGCGCGTCGGAGGACGCCTGGCGCAGCGCGGTCCAGTTCGGCATGTTCACCGGCTCGTAGTGGCCCTGGTCCTTGTACACCTGCTGGGCCAGCGTCCAGCGGTCGTCGCTCTTGTGCGCGCTGGCCGCGTCGACGCTGGTGTTGACCGGCAGCCGGACGATCGTGGCCGACGGTACCTTGGTCATGCCGAGGTTCTGCGCCTCCTGCGTGATCATGAACTCGGCGAGCTTCTGCGCGGCGTTGGGCCGCTGGCCCTGCATCAGGTAGATGTTCGTACCCTCGGCCAGCGTCTTGGCACCGCCCGGACCCGGTGGCGGGGCGATGACCTCGTACTTGCCCTTGACCGCGCTGCCGTCCATGGTCGCGTAGGCGTACGGCCCGGTGAAGTACATGCCGGTCACGCCGGTCTGGAAGGCCTTGTTGGTCTCCGTCGTGGTGTCGTTGAGCGAGCTGGGCTGGACCACCTTCGGCGAACCGCAGTACATGCCCTCGAACCACTTCAGCGACTGCTTGCCCGGCGGGCTGTTGACGGTGGCGGTGAACTTGCCGTTACCGGCGTCCTTGAAGTACTCGCCGCCGGCCTGCCAGAAGAACGTGGACCAGTACCAGGAGATGTACCCGCGGGTCGTCGAGCCCGGCACGTCCAGCCCGTAGGTGTCGGCCTTGCCGTTGCCGTCCGGGTCCTGGGTGGTGAACGCCTTCGCGACGGCCGTGACGTCGTCCCAGGTCTTCGGCTCGGACAGGCCCAGCCTGGTCAGCCAGTCCTTGCGGATGAACAGCAGGTTCGCCTGGGCGGAGAACGGGATCGCGTAGGTCTTGCCGGACAGGTCGCTCGCCGAGGCCCAGGAGCCGGGGGCGAGCTGGTCGGCGCCGGCGAGCTTGCCCTTGTCGACCGCCCGGATGATCCCCTGGGTCTTGAAGTTGCCCAGCTGGGCCGCGTCGTCGACGACCAGGTCGGGCAGGTCGTGCGCGGCGGCTGCGGCGGTCAGCTTGGTCTCGAAGTCGGTGAGCGTGAAGAACGGCTCGATCTTGATACCGGTCTTCTGGGTGAACGCGTCGTAGATCGCCTGGAACGCCTTGGGCGAGTCGTTGGCCGCCCGCGCCCAGACCTTGAGCGCCCCGGAGGCGTCGGCGGCCGGTGTACCGCCGTTGCCCGAGCCCGATGAGCAGGCGGCGAGCGCCGAACCGACGCATATGGCGGCGGCGACCGCCGCCGTGACGCGGTGTCGTGCCGCGGTGAATGCCATGGTTCCTCCCGTCACATGCGTTCAAGAACCTGAACAACAAACAGAAAGGTGAACGCCGCCCTGGAACCTACGACGCCCGGCTTACGCGGGTCAATACGTCGACACCCGTCAGTTATAGACGGCTGTGGATGAGGGGAGGTCCGGCCAGGCGCGCCGCCGCACAGCCGGTGACCGGCGCTTCCGCGGGACGGGAGCCGGGTGGCGACGAGCCGCGCCGCCCGGCCGCGCTCAGCCGTGCCGGACCGCGTCGGCGACCTCGGTACGCGACGAGACGCCGAGCTTGTGCAGGATGTTCGAGACGTGGATGGCCGCCGTCTTCGGCGAGATGTACAGCCGCCGGGCCAGCTCCGCGTTCGTGAGCCCGTCCGCCACCAGCAGGGCCACCTCGCGCTCCCGGGGAGTCAGCGCGGCGGTACCGGTGACCGTGCGCCGCCCGTCCGCCGGGGCGAGACCCAGCCGCTCGCGCACCTGCGCCAGCTCGGCCACCCGCCAGCCGCCCCACCGGGCCAGCAGCGGCCCGGCCCGGTCGACCAGTTCGGCCGCCTCGGCGACCCGGTCCAGCGCGGCCAGGCAGCGCGCCGCGCCGACCGCTGCGGTGCCGCGCACCGCCGGCGGCAGCTCCTGCTCGATCGCGGCGAGGTACCCGGCGAGGGCGTCGGCGGTGCGGCCCTGCGCCTCGGCCAGCTGCGCGTCGATCAGCCAGTGCCAGGCGCCGACCGGCGCGACCAGCACACCGGCCAGCGCGTGCAGCTGGTCCCGGGGCAGCCCGGCGAACAGGGCGGCCGAGATCAGGTCGTGCGCGAGATCGCCGTTGTGCTTGCCGTAGGCCGCGACCGCGCTCAGCAGCGGCCCCAGGGCCTGCTGCGCGGCCGGCAGGCCGTCGCGGCGGCACGCCAGGTGGAAGCCCAGCCCGGCCAGCGCCAGCGGCGCCACCTCCGGGGCCGCCGCCAGCTCCGTGAGTACCTCGTCCACGACCGGGAAGTCGCCGTTCTCCAGGGACAACCCGGCCAGCAGCACCGCGTGGTACCCGATCCGCCGGCCCCGGCGCTGGAACGCCTGATCGCGCCGGCGCCCCTCCTCCAGCGCGGCCAGCGCCTCGCCCAGATCCCCGGCCGCCATCGCCAGGCGCGCCCGGCCGGAGAAGTAGGCGGCCACCGCCATCGCCTCGAAACCGGCCCGCTCGGCGTCGGCCCGCATCCGCTCCAGCAGCTCGGCCTGTTCGGTCAGCGACGTCGTGGGCAGCTCGAACACCAGGTTGTTGATGGCGCGCGCGGCCAGTACCCACTCGCCGGCCTTCTCCGCCCGCTCGACCATGCCGGACAGCAGCGCGCGGCCCTCGTCGAGGGTGGCGGGGTTGTTCACCAGCACCGATCCGCGCTCAACCAGCGCGGCGAGGCGGATCTGCGGCAGCTGGCGGTCGTCGGCGATCGCGATGGCCCGATCGGTCCAGGCGATCGCCTCGGCACCCCGCTCGCGCAGCATCATCGACTGGGCGACCGCCACCATCGCCCGCGCCTTGTGCTCGCCCGGCGGCAGCTGGTCGACCAGCCGGACCAGCTCCTCGGTACGCGCGTTCATCTCGTCCAGCCGGTCGAGGTCCCAGGCGAGGCGGACCAGCAGGTACAGGGCGGCGGCCCGGTCCTCGGGCGCCTGCGCCAGGTCGTGCCAGCGCCCGGCGTACCCGGTCGCGTCGTCGAGCAGGTCGGCCAGCCAGGCCGCGCGGGCCGCCCCGGCGAGCAGCTGGAGATCGTCGCCGACCTCGTCCAGCCCCAGCTCGGCCAGCTGCAACGCCTGGTACGCCGAGCCGATCGCGAGGTAGCTCTCGGTACCGCGGCGGGCCGCGTCGACCATGTCGGCGTACCGGCCGGCCGCGCGCGCATGGTGGGCGACCAGCGCCGGGTCGGCCTCGCCACCGGCCAGCAGCGCGTCCAGCGCTGTCTCGTGCAGCCGCCGCCGCTGCCGGCCCAGCATCTGCCCGGTCAGCGCCTCGCGCAGCAGGGCGTGCCGGAAGCTGAACTCGTCGTCGTCGGACTCGGTCAGCACGCCGCGCGCGACCAGCTCGCGCAGCACTGCGATCAGCTCCTCCTCGGGCTCGCCGGTCACGGTCGCCAGGAGGTCGAAGGGCACCCGCTGCCCCAGTACCGCGGCGGCCTCCGCGATCCGCCGCGCGTCCGGGTCGAGCTCGGCCAGCTGCCGGCGCAGTACCTCGGCGAGGCTCCACGGCAGCGGCTGCTCGGTCAGTGCCGCGATGTCCGTGCCGGCGCACCCGCGCAGCAGCTCCTCAAGGAAGAACGGGTTCCCGCCGGTGCGCTGGTGCAGCTGCATGCCGGCGCGGAACGGTACCGGCCGGCCGGTCGCCGCGGCAAGCAGCGCGCTGGTGTCGGCGACGCCGAGCCGTTCCAGCCAGATATGGGTGACCGCGTGCCGGCGCTCCAGGTGCGACAGCAGGGCGGCGACGGGCTTGCGCGCGGTCACGTCCTCCGGCCGGTACGTGCCGACCAGCAGGCGGGGTCCGGGCAGCTCGGCGATGCGCTCGAACAGGGCGGCGCTCTCCGAGTCGGCCCAGTGCAGGTCCTCGAAGACGACGACGGCGCGGCGGTTGCCGATCAGGCGGGCGACCAGGGCCACGCCGGCGTGCAGCCGCTCGACCGCGCTGCGTCCCGCGTCGGTCAGCGCGGCGAGCAGGTCCGGATCGGCCGGCTCGGCGCCGTCCAGCGCGTCGAGCAGCAGCTCGTACGGGCGGCCCAGCGAGCCGGGTTCGGCCTGCCCGGCCAGTACCGCCGTGTCGGCCGGCAGCCCGGCGAGCAGCTCGGCGATCAGCCGGGACTTGCCGATGCCGGGCTCGCCGGCGATCATCGCGACGCGCGGCCGCTCCGCGGCGAGGAGCCGCTTGAGCTGCCGCAGCTCCTCGTCGCGGCCGACCATCACGGGGCTGGCCCCCATCCGCGTGCCGCGCACGGAGGCCAGGGTACCGGCGGTCGGGGACCGGGCGTTCGGCACAGCGACCGTGCCGGCGGTCACCGGTGCCGCCGGCGTGCCACCTTGCGGTACCGGCGGGCCGCGCTCAGCAGCCGCTCCTTCGCCGCGTCGTCGAGCATGTCGTGACGGTGCTCCTCGGCCACGGTCCGGATGATCTCTGCGTGGGTCATCATCTTCGTTCACTCCCTCGGCGTTCCGGTGTTGGATCCATCCTCGACCGGTAAGGGACCGCTGCCATCGGTACCGGTTACCTATCCGGGGCCGGGCGCGTTCCTAGCTCGGCAGCCGGCCCCGTCTAGGTATCCCTATGCCGAAGGTTTGCGCAGGTCAGCGGCCTACTGCCTCGACCGACAGGCCACGGGTGAACTGCCGCTGGAACAGCAGGAACGCGATCACCGAGGGCAGCAGCGCGAGCAGTGCGGCGGCCAGCAGTACCCCGATGCCGACCTGGTCGTCGGTGCGCAGCGTGCGCAGCGCGATCGGCAGGGTGAACTGGGACGGCTCGTGCGCCACGATCAGCGGCAGCAGGTACTGGTCCCAGATCATCGTGAAGCCGAACACGCCGATCACGCCGAGCGCCGGCCGGCACACCGGCAGCACCACCGACCAGAACACCCGCAGCTCACCGGCACCGTCGATGCGGGCGGCCTCCTCCAGGCTCAGCGGTACCTCGCGCATGAACTCGGTCATCACGATGATCGAGAAGCCCCACGCGCCCAACGGCAGGATCATCCCGAGGTACGTGCCGATCAGGTTGACGTGCAGCAGCGGCAGGTCGGACAGCACGACCGACAGCGGGATCGCCACGACCTCCTCGGGCAGCATCATCGTGGCCAGCACGAGGAGCATCACGATCGCGGCGCCGCGGAACTTCTTGCGGGCCAGCGCGTAGGAGGCGAAGACGCTGACCACCATCTGCAGCAGCAACCCGAAGCCGACGACCACGAAGGAGTTGAACAGGTACCGGTACACGCCGCGGTGCGCGGCCACCTCGAAGTTGCCCAGCGTGAAGTCGTGCGGCCAGAGGGAGAACTTCGTCGGGTCGGGTACCTTGCTGAACGCGCCGGCCAGCAGCGCCAGCAACGGGCCGGCGAAGACGAGGATGATCCCGCCGTACAGCAGGGTCTTGAGGATCAGCGCCAGCGGACCGTTGCGCGCCTGCAGCCCCAGTACCGTGTGCAGCGACTCGTTCTGCGCCCTTCTCACCGGACCACCGCCCGCCGCCGCCAGACGTGGACCGCGAGCGTGACCGCGGCGGTCGCCACGAAGAGGATCATCGAACCGGCCGCGGCGACGCCGAGCTTGCCCTGCTCCAGGCCCAGCTTGTAGATCAGCACCATGATCACCTGGGTGGACTGGCCCGGGCCGCCGTTGGTGAGCAGGAAGACCTCGGTGAAGCTGCGCAGCCCGCGCAGCGCCGCCAGCAGGAACAGGATCGTGATGACCGGCCGCAGCGAGGGCAGCGTGACGTGCAGGAACCGGCTCCACCGGCTGGCGCCGTCGACCGCGGCCGACTCGTACAGGTTGCGATCCACGGTGGCCAGGCCGGCCAGGAAGATCATCATGTCGTACGGCGCACCGCGCCAGATGCCGACCGCGACGACCGAGGCGAGCGCCTGGTGCGGGCTCTGCAGGAACGGTTCCGGGCCGACCCCGATCCAGCCGAGCAGCGTGTTCAGCGCGCCGCTGCGGTCCGGGTAGTACATGACCTGCCAGACCTCGGCGACGACCGCCATCGTGGTGACCACGGGCAGGAACGCCGCGGTACGCACCAGCCACAGGTGCCGCGCCTGCCCCTCGACGAGGATCGCCAGCAGGAAGCCGAGCAGGATCGAGCCGGCCGTGGTGCCCACCGCGAGGATGATCGTCTGCCAGATCGCCTGGGTGAACAGCGGTTGGGTGGTCGCCTCGACGTAGTTGCCCCCGCCGACGTACCGGTCGCCCAGGTACGGCCGCACGTCGTAGAAGCTCATCTGCACGCCCTGCGCCAGCGGCAGGATCTTGAAGTAGAGGAACAGGATCAGTGCCGGCGCCACGAACATCCACGGCACCAGCCACTGCAGCCGGCGCCGCCGGTACCGGGACACCTGGGTGTGCCGCGACGCCGCCCCGACCGGTACCGGTGGCCGCCCGTAGGGAGCGCGCCGCGTGGGTACCGCCGCCCGGGACGGCGGGCCGGTGCCGTACGGCGGCCTGGGCTGGCGGGACCCGGTCAGGTTGCTCATCGGCCCGCCTACCCCCCGTAAACGTTCTGCCGCTTGAGTTCGTCCGTGAACTGGTTGGCGAGCTTATCGAGGGAACCCTTCAGGTCCGAGCCGCAGTCGGCCATGACCGCGTTGAGCGTATCGGCGGCCAGCTGGCGGAAGGGCGCCCAGTTCGGTACCTGCGGGGTGTACTTCGCGGTGTTGTACACCTGCTGGAACACCGACCAGCGCGGGTCGTGGTGGATCGCGCCGAGGTCGACCTTGGTGTTCACCGGCAGCCGGACGATCAGGCCGCCGCCGTCGCCGTCCATCGCGATCGTCTGGCCCGCCACCGATGTGGCGAACTCGGCGAAGGCCAGCTGCCCGGCCCGGTTGGGCGAGCCCATCGTCAGGTACACGTTCTCGCCCTCGCCCAGCGCGCTCGGGCCGGCGGCACCGGGGGCGGCCGGCAGCGGGAAGACCTCCAGCCGCGCGCTGCCCATGCTCTTGACGAACCGGGGCAGCATGTACGGCCCGGTCAGGTAGATCCCGCCGATGCCCTTCTCGAAGGTGGTGTGCGCGAGCGGGGTGTCGTCCTGCACCGCGTTCGGGTCGACCACGTGGTACTGGCAGAACAGGTTCTTCAGCCAGGTCGCCGCGGCGATGGCCTTGTCGTCGTTGATCGCCGGTACCCACTGGCCGGGATGTATCTCGGCCAGGAAGTCGCCGCCGGAGTCGAGCAGGAGGTTGGAGTAGTACCACGCCATGTAACCGCGTTTGGTGCTGCCCGGGATGACCATGCCGTAGGTGTCCTTGCGGCCGTCGCCGTCCGGGTCGCGGGTGGCGAACGCGATCGCCATGTTCTGCACGTCGGCCCAGGTCTTCGGGGGCGGCAGACCCAGCCGGGCGCGCCAGTCGGCGCGGACGAACAGGGCGAAGGTGTGCGCGCTGAAGGGTACGGCGTAGTAGTTGCCGTCGTCGGCCTGGGCCGCGTGCCACGCCCGGTCGCTGAGGTCGGCGCCGCCGGGGAAGCTGCTCCGGTCGATCTGCCGTACCCAGCCCTGCGACTGCATGGTGCCCAGCTGGGCGGTGTCGTTGATGACGACGTCGGGCAGCTGCCGGTAGGCGGCCTGCTGCTGCATCTTGGTCTCGAAGTCCTCGTACAGGGCGACCGACCGGGCACGGTACCCGGTCTTGCGCACGAAGGCCTTGACCAGCTTGTCGGCGACGGCGGCCTGGTTCGACCCGGGCGGCTCGCGGATCCAGATCTGCAACTCCGCGTGATCGTCCTGCGGCACGTTCAGCATGCTGGTGGAGGAACAGCCGGTGAGGACCGCGCCGAGCAACGCCGCGCTGGCCAGTGCAGCGACGCGTTGGATCACCATGCTGCTCCGATCGGTACCGCCGCCGGTCTGCCTCCGCCATCCGCCCGACTACCGCTGGACGATAGATCTCACGGTTCGTGACCGTCAATCAGGAGATCGGAGGTCCCGCACACCGGCAACGCGCTCCGGCTACCAGCGCCGCGGCCGATCAACCGATCGCCTGGTCACCCGCATGCCTTCCGGCCATCCGTCCGGTGGACGGAAAGCCGGCTTGACAAACTTGGCACGTCGGGAACGTCGGGTCTTTCGTGACGCGGTAGCGCAGTGAACCGGGTACCCCCGGGGCGCGTTCGTCACGGACGGAGGCAGCGAACGCTGTCGATTGGGGGATCACCCGTGAACCGTCTCACGCGTCTCGGCGCCACCGGCGCCACCCTGGCCCTGCTCTTACCGTTCGCCGCGAGCCCCGCGCAGGCGGACGACGGGCCACCACCCCGGGTCACCCAGATCAACCAGGTCTCCGACGACCCGATGCAGCACCCGAACGTGCTGGACCCGAACGCGGTCAACTCCTGGGGCCTGGCGCTGAGCGCCACCAGCCCCATCTGGGTGGCCAACAACGGCACCAACACCGCCACCCTGTACCCCGGCGGGGTCAACGGGGCGCCGGTGGCCAAGTCGCCGTTCGTGGTCGCGATCCCCGGTGGCGCGCCCACCGGCCAGGTCTTCAACGGAACCGGGCAGTTCGTGATCACCGGTACCACCGACGCCGGCGCGACCGCCTCCGGCTCGGCCGTGTTCATCTTCGACAGCGAAGAGGGCGACGTCACCGGCTGGAGCCCGGCCGTCAACCGCACCCACGCCTTCGTCGGCGCGCACGTCGAGGGCGCGGTCTACAAGGGCCTGGCGCTGTGGACGACGCCGTTCGGGCCGCTGCTGCTCGCGGCGAACTTCGGCCAGGGGCGGGTCGACGTGTTCGACCGCACCTTCACCCACCTCACCCTGCCGAACCAGTTCTTCAACGACCCGCGGCTGCCGATGGGGTACGCGCCGTTCAACGTGATGGTCGACGGCGACACCGTGTACGTGTCGTACGCCAAGCAGGTACCCGGCAGCGAGGACGAGGCGCACGGTCCGGGCCTCGGCATCGTCGACGCCTACACCGACCTCGGCCTCACCGTGCACCGGATCGCCACCCACGGCACGCTCAACGCGCCGTGGGGCATGACGATCGCGCCTGCGAGCTTCGGCAAGTTCGCCGGTGCACTGCTGGTCGGCAACTTCGGCGACGGCCAGATCAGCGCCTTCCGCGACGGCCACTTCCTCGGCCAAGTGCGGGCGGCGGATGGCAAGAAGCTCGCCATCGACGGCCTGTGGGACCTCAAGCCCGGCACCGCCAGCAGCGGCGGCGTCGGCACGCTGTGGTTCAGCGCGGGTCCGGACGACGAGTCGCACGGCCTGGTCGGCCAGCTCATCCCGGCCACCATGTAGGTTCACCGCTTCGGTACCGGGCGCCCGGCGGCATCGTGCCGGGCGCCCGGTCGCGTCCGGCGCGGGGAACCGGCGGTCAGGCCGCCGCCCGCTTGGGAAGCTGCTGGACGGCGGCGTAGCACAGCTGCAGCACGTCGGCGACCGTGACGGCGGTGAAGGTCGCCGCGACCAGCCGGGTGAGCCGCGGCGCGAACACCTGCCCGGCGGCGAACCCGGTCGCCACCCAGACGCTGAGGCAGAACGGGCAGCTGACCAGCTCGCCGACCGAGTGCTGCCCGCCGGTGCCGCGTACCTCCTCGCCCAGCTCCGCGTCGCCGCTGGGCCCCGCGTACCGGGTGAACGGCGCGCGCAGCGGACTGGTCACCGCGTCCTTGGCCAGCAGCCGGCTCACCTTGTGCGTGGCGACGCCCATCAGCAGCACGTCGCGGGTGTCCAGCCGGTCGGGCGCGGTGCGGCCGGTCAGCCGGGCGGCGGCGGTCAGCCCACCCAGCAGCCCGGCGTAGGCGCCCAGCGTCGCGAGGTACCCACGCAGCGGCCGGCCCTGCCCCGGCGCGTACCCGGCCGCGGCGGCCCGGACGCGGTTCAGCACACCCGTCATAGCGCTGCGCTACCCAGGCCCGGCCGGGGTGAAACGCGCAGGCGACACGCGGAGCGGCAGGTGTCGCCACCGGTACCGCGGGTAGGTGGATGGCATGGACGACAGCTACCCGAAACCGGTGTCGGATCCGGCGGCCGACGGGATCCCGGAGTACGCGGACGACGACTCGACCGCGTACGACGACGTCGACTCGCCGCGCGTGGCCGACGGGCCCGACCCGTACCCGCTGCCCGGCGATCGCGAGGACGGGGCGGCGGCCGTCGACGAGTACGGCACCACGGCGCGGGAGCAGCGCCGGGGCGAGCCGCTGGACCTGCGGCTGGCCCGCGAGGAGCCGGACCGCACGCCCGACGGGGTGGGCGACGGACTGCGCGACGAGGAGAGCCGGCCGCCGTGGGCGGACGACACGCCGGTCGATCCGCACCTGGGCTCGCCGGTGTCGATGTACGACCGCGCCGAACCGGGGCTGCCGCCGGACACCCGGGTCGGCCGGCTCGTCGCACCGGACGAGGGTGCCCACCCGGTCGAGGAGAAGGACGAGGTCGCCTTCGACGCGGGCGCGGCCGGCGGTGGCGCGAGCGCCGAGGAACTGGCCGTCCACGCGGTACCCGACGACGAGGTGCAGTGACCGGTACACGTGGGGCGCCGGTCACTGCCCGTAGAGCAACCGGTGGGCGCCGCGGACCGGGCCCGCGTACAGGCCGCCCCACCGGTCCCGGGCCAGCGCCGCGCGGGCCGCGTTCGCGCCCGGCCCGCCATGCACTCCCCCGCCCGGGTGGGCGTACGCGCTGGCCAGGTACAGCCGGTCGATCGGGGTGTCCGCCCGGCCCAGGCCCGGAACCGGGCGCAACGGCCCCTGCTGGTACACCGCGGCACTGCCGCCGATCAGGGCACCGCCGACGAGGTTCGGGTTCTCCCGCTCCAGGTCCGCAGGGCCCGCCACGTGCCGGGCGAGCACCGCGTCGGTGAAGCCCGGCGCGTGCCGCTCCAGCTGGGCGGTCATCCGGTCGGCCACCTCGGCGACCGCGGCGGCCGGCCAGTCGGGCCGCTGCGGCACGTGGGTGTAGGCCCAGAACGACTCGGTACCGGCCGGCGACCGGCTCGGGTCGCAGGTGGTGAGCTGGCCGCAGATCAGGAACAGCTCGTCGGGTACCGCGCCGGCGGACAGGCTCCCCGCGCACCGCGACATCCCGGCCAGGTCCACGCCCACGTGCACGGTGCCGGCACCGGCCACGGCAGGGTCGCGCCACGGTACCGGCCGGGACAGCGCCCAGTCGACCTTGACGGTCGCGTGGTCGAGGCGCATCCGGCGGACGTCCTCGACGAGTCGGCCGGGCAGGTGCGCCGGCCCGACGAGGTCGAGGTACAGCGCCGGGGCGGCGACGTCGGCCAGTACCGCCCGGTGGGCGCGGTACCACCGGCCGTCGCGGGTACCCACGCCCAGCGCCCGGCCGCCGCCGACCACCACCCGGTCCACGGTCGCGCCGCAGACCACCTGGCCGGCCCGGCTGGCCAGCCGCGCGACGAGCGCGTCGGTGAGCCGCCCGGCCCCGCCCTCGGGTACCGGGAAACCGTGCTCCTGCCCCCGCATGGCCAGCAACCAGCCGAAGCCGCCGCTGGCCGCCTCCCCCGGCCCGAGGTCGGTGTGCAGCGCGCAGCCGGCGATCAGCAGCGGCGCCCCCTGGCCGCGGAACCACTGCGCGCCCAACTGGTTGGCGGACAGCAGCATCTGCCGGCCGACCCGCAGCGCGCCGCCCGGCCCGAGCCGGCGCAGCAGCCGCGCACCCGGCCGGACCGGCGGGAACGGCGTGAACAGCGCGTCCAGCAGCGGCGGGGCGACCAGGCGCCAGTACGCGTAGAGGTCGCGCCAGCGCTGCCCGTCGCCGGCCGCGTGCCGCTCCACCGACTCGGCGGTGGCGTCGAGGTCGCGGGACAGCACCGCGGCGGGCAGGTCCGGCGCGACGTGCGCGAGCACCGCCGGCGCGTGCCGCCAGCGCAGGCCGAAGTCGGTCAGCCCGAGCCGGCCCAGCGGCGCGGGCTGCGCGGCCAGCGGGTAGAACGAGCTGCACACGTCGTTGACGAAGCCCGGCGCGGTCAGCGCCGCGGAGCGCACCCCGCCGCCGGGCGTGGCGGCGGCCTCCAGCGCGACGACGTCCCAGCCGGCGTCGGCGAGCAGGTTCGCGGCGACCAGACCGTTGGGTCCGGTGCCGATGACGACGGCATCGGGCACGGTCGCCAGCGTAGGGGCCGGCCTCAGCCCGGTCCGCCGCGGGCCTCAGCCCGCGGCCGGCGCACCGGACGCCCGGAAGCGCAGTACCGCACCCACGCCCTCGGGCAGCCGCTCGTGCCCGGCGTCGACGAGTACCACGTCGGCGTCCTGCCCGACGGCGGCCCAGACCAGCGGGTCGGCGGTACCGCCGGCGACGTCGCGGTGCAGCAGCAGTGTCTGCACCTGGCCCCACTCCAGCGGGGTACGCACGGCGGCGAGGCCCCCGACCGCCAGCCCGTGCGCGAGGCCGGCCCGGTAGGCGTCCAGCAGGTCGCGGTACCGGCGCTCGACCAGCTCCTGTACCGCCCGCTCGGTGGCCTCGTCCAGCGGCTGCGGATCGGCGCCCGGTGCCCGGGATCCGGCGTCGGTCGCCACGAGCCGCTCGGCGACCGTGGCCGGCAGGTGCTCGCCGAGCAGCTGCCGCGCCCGCACGTCGCCGGCCAGCACGACAACCTCGGCGCCGACCTCGTCGACGGCCTGGGCGATCGCCTCGGCGACCTCCTTGGCGTTGCGTTCCCAGTTGGTCTGCGCCGCCCGCTGGTACCGCGGCTGCGACCAGCCGCCCGGCTGCGCCTTGTGGATCGGGTACCGGTCGCCGGGCGCGACGGTGCGCAGCGTCTCCCCGGTGTCGAGCACCAGGTCGCCGCCGGTGCGGTCGACCAGTACCCGCAGCCAGCGCACCTGCTCCCCAATGCCGGCCAGCAACGGCAGCAGGGCCGGGTAGGCGGCCCAGTGCCCGGCCGGCTGGGCCGGCGGCTGCGGGTACCCGCGGGTGAGCGCCACCTGTCCGGCGGCGGCGAAGACCGCGAGGCCGTGCCGCCCGGTACCGGTGTGCCCGCGGATCGCCGTCCCGACGGCCTCCCGGGTCGCGGGGTCGGCGCCGGCCCCGTCCAACTGGTCGTCCACCGCCCGCGCTTCCAGCTCGATCCGCTTGCGCGCGTCGGCGGCGTCGGTGGACGCGTCCAGGTACGCCGACGCCCACGGACCGGGCCGGTCGTGCAGCGGCCGCAGGTAACCCAGGTTCATGGTCCGTCGGGTACCCGACCGCTCCCGGCGCTAACCCGCCAAGTCCGGCAAATCTCCGGGTACCCCGGGCGACGGTAGGCTGCGATCCGGACACCGTGGGACACCGACCAGGGGGAGGCACGGAGATGCCGTGGCCGCAGCCGGAGGCTGACGGTACCCGCGCGCCGCTGATCGCCCTGGAGTTCCGCCGGCCGGACCTGGGTGGCCTGCGCCGCCGGGTGGCCGCCTGCGCCGCGCAGGAAGGACTGCGTGGCGTGCGGTTGCAGGCGTTCGTGATGGCGGTCAACGAGATCATCACCAACGCGGTGATCCACGGCGGCGGCCTGGGCCGGCTGCGCCTGTGGGTGGCCGGCGGCGAGCTGGTCTGCGAGGTCGCCGACACCGGGCCGGGCATCCCCGACGGGCGGCTGCCACTCGTCCAGCCGCCGGCCGAGGCGACCAGCGGGCGCGGGCTGTACCTGACCCGGTCACTGGCCGACGCGTTCAGCCTGGAGACCGGGCGGCACGGGACGACGGTGCGGCTGGCGGCCGCGCTGTAGGTCCGGCAGGCGCTACAGGTCCAGGCAGGCGCTACAGGTCCAGGTAGGCGCGGACCGCGGTGCCCTCCGGGCCGGTGTGGATGCGGACCAGGTCGCACAGGTAGTTGACCAGGACCAGGCCGCGGCCGCCGAGGCTCTCCGGCGCCGGGGGTACCAGTCCGGCCAGCGGCCCTTCCGCCTTGCCCCGGTCGCGAACCTCGCAGATCAGCTGCCCGTCGCCCGGCCACACGCGTACCTGCCCGGCCCCGCCGCCGTGCACGACCGCGTTGCTGGCCAGTTCGTTCACGGCCAGCTGGAGGTCGTCGACCCGGCGGCCGGAGATGCCCGCGCGCTCGGCGTAGAAGGCGACGAAATCCCGTACCAGCGGCAGGCTCGGCGCGTCGAAGTCCAGCGTGGGCGTCTGCGGTGCCGGCTCGGCGAAGGGCTGGTTGAACGCGGCGACGACATCGTCCGGGTCGGTGTAGCGCATGCTCTCCGTGCGCGCCTGCGCGTCGACGAGCACCGGATGGGTGCACGCGGCGTCGTGCAGCACCCCGTCCGGCAGCGCGGCCGCGTCGTACGGGCACAGGATGCTGGCCACCTGCCCGGCGAACGTCACGTTGATCAATGCCTCGTGCTGCACGCAGGCCGGGTACTCGTCGACCGACCGGCCGGCCCAGATCGGCTCGCCGACGATGCGTACCCGCCGGCCGGCGTGCTCGTCGAGGAACGCGTGCAGCACCCAGGGGATGATCCGGCCCGGGTTGCGTCCGGCGCTGGTCATGTCGAGGAACCGCACCTGCGCCGCCCCGGCGCCGAGCGCGGCGGCGAGCAGGTCGATCCGCGGTCCGGGTACCGCCACCAGCACCGGCTCGTCCCGGCCGAGCGCGCGTTCCACGAACGGTACGGTGCCGGCCCGGTAGTCGTCCGCGGTGCGGTAGAACAGCGCCTCGTGGACGAGGGACGCAACCATCGCCACCTCCACGCGCGACAGGTACCCGGTGAGTTCCCTGTTCATGCGGGCGCTCTGCCGGTACCTGTCCCGGACACCCTAACCGGCCCCAGCCCGGGCCGCAGCGCGGCGCAGTGGCAGCACGAACAGCGCACCTTCGACGAGCGCGACGGTGATCGCCGCGACGTGCCCGACCGAGGACACCTCCAGGTGCGGCAGCCCGCCGAACAGGTCCGGCGCCACCATCGCGAACCCGATCGCGCAGGGCAGCCTGGCCGCCCAGGGACCGTAGACGAGGCCGGCGACGAGCGCGGCGACGACGACGTAGGACGGGCCGATGTCACGGATGTGCGCCTCGCTCGCGGGTACCGCACCGGCGGCGATCCGCAGGCCGAGGATGCCCTCGCTGAGCACGGTACCGAGGACGTGCGCGGAGGCGACCACGGCCAGGGTGCGCCAGGCGCCCAGCCGCCAGCCCAGCGCGCCGAGGCCGACCAGCGACAGGACCAGCCAGCCGCGCACCTCGCCGTCGGTGAACAGCCCCGAGACGACCAGCGTGGACACCGGGTGGTCGGGCGCGTTGGCGAGGTTGGTGCTGGCCCAGTCCAGCCAGGCGTCGCGGGTCGGGCGCGGCTGGGCGTGCAGCAGGACGGTACCCACGGCGAGCGCCACGGTGTACCCCACGGCAACGCCGAACCGGTCCAGCAGGCTCACCGCACGGCGCGGGGGCCGATGACCGAGGCGCCCAGCCGCTGTACCCGCTCGCGCAGCGCCCGGTCGGCCGTGACGACGACCCGGGTGCGGTCGCCCGGCTCGCTGCCCACCAGGTCGACGATCGCGTCGTCGCCGGACCGGGGCGCCGCGACCACCCGTACCCCCTCGACCGCCGGCACCTCGCGGGCCGCGCCCTCGACGACCAGGACGACCTCGACGGGCGGGCCGAGACCGGCCACCCCGGCGGCCGCGAGCGGCGCCAGCCGGTCGCGCAGCCGCGCCGTCGCGCCGGCCCGGTCGCGCCACCAGCCGTCCGGGACCGAGCCGACGACGTTGGCCGCGTCGACAACCAGCAGCGGCATCACCCGGGCAACGGTACCGGGTTGGCCAGGTACTGCTGGGCCCGCGTGGTCCAGTAGTTGAAGTCCGTGGTGCCGGTGCTGGTGATCCCGGGTACCTCCGGCACGCCCTCGTCACCGGTACCCGTTCCGGCGCCGAACAGGATCGCGACCACCCCGGCCGCGGCCGCGTCGGACATGTGCGCGCCCCAGGTGACCGTGCTGCCCGACACCGAGACCTTCGGGTCGCCGCCCGGGTTGCTGCTGTAGAACGCGAGGTTGTTGCCGCTGCTGGTGAACTTGTCGCCGAAGAAGAACGTGGACGCCGAGTCCTCGTACCGGCCGTTGGTCAGGTCGTCGAGATCCGGGAACCTGCCGGAGGAGTTCCAGTACGTCGGGCTCGGGGTCTGCGTGGAGTTGAGGTGCCCGACCGCGATCTGCCACAGCACGGCGGGCAGGTTGACCGACTGCCGGATGGTCTTGACGTACAGCAGGTAGTTGGCCCAGTGGGTGGCGTTGAGGTACCGGATGTCCGTGGCCGGGTTCGGATCGCGCAGGTACCCGTAGTCCTGGCCCCACTGGTCGAACGCCACGAAGTCGGCCTTGAACCGGATGTCCGCGCTGTTGAGGAATCCGGCGACCTGGTTGCCGATGTTGGTGACCGACTGCCGGCCGGCGGTGATGCCCATGGAGTCGGTGTCGTGCAACGGGTTGCGCACCGCCCACTCGTTGACCTGCCAGCCGAGGAACGCGCTCGGGTCGTACTTCTTGATGGTGTAGTTGATCGCCTCGACGAGGCCCTTGAGCGTGTTGGCGAACGTCGGGTCGGCGCTGCCCAGTACCCCGGAGCTGTGCGCGGCGGCGGTGGCGGCCGGGACCTTCGTGGCGTCGTTGCCGAACTGCGCGCCGTGCCCCTGCTGGATGTACCCGAGCATGTCCGGCTCGACGACCCAGCCGACCGGCCCACCGGCCGACGCCTGCGCGGCCGCCTGCGCGGCCGTGCGCAGCGCCTGGAAGTAGCTGGTCAGCCAGCTGGAGCTCTGCATGTTGTTGAACGACGCGTCCGGCCCGTCGATGTTGCCGTTCATGCCGTACTCGATCAGGACCGGGATCATGCCGAGGTTGCGGGAGCTGGTGGTCAGCTTCGAGGCGGTGCTGCCCCAGTTGGCGAAGTCGCTGCCGATCAGGTACTGGTACCCGTAGTTGGGGATCTTCCCGTGCGTCTTCATCGTCTGGAAGTACGCGTCGACCGAGCTGAACGGCGTGTAGACGGTACCGAGCGCGAGGTAGCCCGGGTGCCAGGTGCCGGGCGGCGGCGGGCTGCCCGACGGGGTGGGCGTCGGGCTGGGGCTCGGGCTGGGGCTCGGGCTGCGCGACGGGCTGGGGCTGTGACTCGCGCTCGGGCTCGGCGCCGGGCCGCCGGTGCACGGGCCGCCGTTGAGCTTGCAGTTGGCCGGATCGGCCAGCCCGCCGCCCTCGGTCGACAGGAAGCCCATCGTCGCGCTGCCGCCGGCCGGGATCGAGCTGCCGGACAGCGGCGTCGCGGTGAACAGCGTGCCGCTCTGCGTGACGTTGGCGCCCCACCAGTTCTGCAGCGTGTCGCCGGCCGGCAGGGTGAACGCCAGCGTCCACGAGGTGACCGCCGAGGAGGTGCCGTTGGCGATGACGTACTGCCCCTGGAAGAACGACCCCGGCCACTCCTGCACGCGGCTGTAGGTCGCCGTCAGGGTGCCGGCCGCGTTCGAGGGCAGTGCCACCGCCGCCGCGGTACCCGCCGCGACCGCGACCACACCGGCGAAGCTGAGGATCCGAAGACGTCGGCGCACGGCGACCTCCACCAACCGTAAAGAAGGTTGTCGATAAGGTACCGTCATTCCGTCCGGAGTGCGATCACCGGATCCAACCTGCCGGCGCGCTGTGCGGGTACCACGCCGAAGATGATGCCCACCGCGGCCGACACACCGAAGGCGAGCGTGATCGCCCACCAGGTGATCGCCGCCGGTACCGGGGACAGCGCGGCGACGAGGTAGGCCGCCCCGATGCCCAGCGCCAGGCCGGTGATCCCGCCGATCGTGGTCAGCAGCACCGCCTCGATGAGGAACTGCACGGTGACGTCGCGGGTACGCGCGCCGACCGCCTTGCGCAGCCCGATCTCCCGGGTCCGCTCGCGCACCGACACCAGCATGATGTTGGAGACGCCGACCCCGCCGACGAGCAGCGAGACGCCGGCGATGGCGGCCAGTACCCCGGTCAGCACGCCGAGCACCTTGCCCAGCACGCCGAGGATCTGGTCCTGGGTGACCGCGCTGAACTCGGTACCCGGGTGGCGGTGGGTCAGCTCGCCGGTCACCTGGGCGCTGAGCAGGTCGAGCCGGGTGGCGTCGGCCGCCTTGATCGCCAGGGCGTCGACCCGGGCGGTACCGAGCAGGCGCTGCGCCGCGGTGATCGGGATGTGCACCTCGTCGTCGCGGTCCACGCCCAGGCTCTGCCCGAGCTTCGCGAACACGCCCACCACCCGGAACCGCACGCCGGCCACGTCCATCTGCAGCCCGACCGGATCCCGGTCGCCGAACAGCTTCTGCGCCACGCCGTACCCGAGCACCGCGACCCGGCGGCCGGTGTCGACGTCCGAGCGGCTGACGTAGGTACCCTGCGCGAGCGCTCTGGTGAACACCGTCGGGGTGGTCTCCAGTACCCCGAGGACGCTGGTGAACTTGCTGTTCACCCCGGCGCGCACGGTCTCCCCGGAGGACAGCGTCGCGGTCAGCCGGTCCCGGCCGCCGGCGATCCGGGCCACCGTGTCGACGTCGGTCATCGTCATCGGCGACACGGTCGGCGCGTTGCCGAAGGAGACCTTTCCGGGTACCACGAGGAGCAGGTTCGAGCCGAGTCCCTGGACCTGTGACTCGACCTCCTGCTTGGCACCGGTACCGATGGCGACGAGTACCACGACGGCCGCGACCCCGATGACCACGCCGAGCATGGTCAACCCGCTGCGCAACCGGTTGGCGCGCAAGGCATCCAGCGCGACCCGCCAGGCTTCGGCGAACCTCATGACGCCTCCCGGTTCGCTCCGCGAGGCGCGCGCTGGCGCTCGCGCGCGGATCTTGGACGCGTGTCCCCGTTGGAAGGGGCACGAGCGTCCAAGATCCAGACGGCGGTCACGCGACCACCAGCCCGTCGCGCATCCGGATCTGCCGGGAGGCGCGGGCGGCGACGTCCCGGTCGTGGGTGACCACCACGACGGCGACGCCGGACTCCCGGTTGAGCTGCTCCAGCAGCCCCAGCACCTCGGCGCCGGTGGCCGAGTCGAGGTTGCCGGTCGGCTCGTCGGCCAGCAGCAGGCTCGGCCCGGTCACCAGCGCGCGGGCGATCGCCACCCGCTGCTGCTCGCCGCCGGACAGCTGGCCCGGCCGGTGCCGCAGCCGGTGCCCGAGCCCGACCCGGTCGAGCAACTCCTCGGCCCGGCGCCGCCGCTCCCCCGCGCGGACGCCGGCGTACACCAGCGGCAGCGCCACGTTGTCCACCGCGCTCGTCCGGGCCAGCAGGTGGAACGACTGGAAGACGAAGCCGATGGTGCGGTTGCGCAGGCCGGCCAGCTCGGTCGCGCTGAGTTCCCGCACGTCGCGGCCGGCGATGCGCAGGGTGCCGCTGGTCGGCCGGTCCAGGCCGCCGAGCAGGTGCATGAGCGTGGACTTGCCGGAGCCGGAGGGGCCGAGTACCGCCGCGTAGTCGCCGGGCCGGATCGTCACGCTGACGCCGCGCAGCGCCGGTACCGCGACGCCGCCGAGCTGGTACTCCCGGGTCACGTCCACCGCCTCGACGGCCGGCGCTTGGCTCATCAGAGCGACTGCCCGGTCTTCACCCGGTCGGCGCCCTTGATGACGACCCGGTCGCCGGGCGCCACCCCGGACACGACCTGTACCCGGTCCGGCCCCTGCACGCCGAGGCTCACCTGGACCCGTTGCGCCCTGCCGTCGCGGACCAGCCACACGTTGTCGTGGCCGTCGACCCGCACGATCGCCGCCGCGGGTACCGTCACCGCGTCGTGCGCCTCCCGTACCGCCAGGTGCGCCACCGCGCTCATCCCCGGCCGGGGTGTCGGGGCGGGGCGGCCGTCGTCGTACCGGCCGGCACCGAGGGTCAGCCGCACCCGGTACGCCACGCCGCCCTGCGAGGAGGTGGTCGGCAGCACGTCGACACTGCCGACCGTGGCGGCGTAGCTGCCCCCCGGAGCGGCGTCCAGCTCCACCTGCGCGCTCACTCCGGGCGAGACGAGCAGCACGTCGGTCTCGTCGACGTCGGCGAGCAGGCCGAGTGCGGAGGTGTCGACGATGGTGGCGATCGCGGTACCGGCGCCGACCGGGGTACCGACGAGTACCGCGGGGTCGACGCCGGGGCCGGCCGGCTGCATCGGTCCAGCGGCGGGGGCGGGTACCGGTGCGCCGCCGGCCGCGGCCGCGCCCAGCAGGCTGCCCAGCGACCCGCCCGGCGCCGAGGCCGCCCCGCCGAGCTGCACCACGCCGGCGATCGGCGCCTTCAGTGTCAGCGCGTCGACGGTGGACTTCGCCAGGTCGTAGGCGGACTGCGCCTGGGCCCGCTGGGCCGCGCCGAGCGCGCCGAGTGCGGCGGACAGGCTGGCCAGCCCCCGCTGTACCGACGTGATCACCGACCGGGCCGTCGCGGACAGCGTGGCGTACTGCGCCGCCGCGGCGTCGATCTGCGCGAGCAGGGCCGCCCGTACCGCCGGGTCGCCCACCGCGGCGGCGGCCTGCCGGGCGGAGGCGAACGCGCGCGCGGCCGCGTCGTCGATCTGCTTCTGCGCCGCGGTCAGGTCGGTGCCGCGGAACGTGCCGCCGGTGCCGCCGGCCGCGGCGAGCGCCGCCTGGGCCTCGCTCAGCTGCTGCTGGGCGGCCGGTGAGTTGATCAACGCGACCACCTGGCCGGCGGTCACGCTCTGGCCGGGGGTCACCAGCAAGGCGCCGAGGGTACCGGCAGAGGGCGCGGTCAGTGTCGCCGCCGCCCGGGCCGTCACGGTGGCCGACGCGTCCACCACCTCGGTCACGCTGCCCCGGTCGGCGGTGCCCAGACCGACCGGCTGCGAGTTGCCGGAACATGCCGAGGCACCCAGCATCAGCAGGGTGGCGACGGCGGTCAACGCGACGAGGGGGGCGCGACGCACGCCACCCATCGTGGCACGCGCGCGCTGAGAATCAGGCCCCGCCGTCAGCGTGATGCCGCAGCGGCGCGTGCGGATCCACGCCGTCCTCGGCGTGCGGATCGGCGTGCACGAGCGCGCTGTCCAGCCGCGGCAGCGCATGGATCAGCCGGTGTTCGGCGTCCACCGCGATCGCGTGCGCGGCCGTGACGGTCAGGTCGGCGTCGACCACGATGGTGCACTCGGCGCGCAGCGTGTGACCGATCCAGCGCAGGTGCACCGCGCCGACGTCGAGTACCCCCGGCGTCTGCCGCAGCGTCTGCGCCACCGTCTCGACGAGGCCCGGGTCGACCGCGTCCATGAGGCGGCGGTACACCTCGCGGGCGGCGTCCTTGAGCACGACCAGGATCGCCACCGTGATCAGCAGGCCGATCACCGGGTCGGCCCAGTGCCAGCCGACCGCCGAACCGGCCGCGCCGAGCAGTACCGCCAGCGACGTGAATCCGTCGGTGCGCGCGTGCAGCCCGTCGGCGACCAGCGCCGCCGAGCCGATCCGCCGGCCGACCACGATGCGGTACCGGGCGACGACCTCGTTGCCGAGGAAGCCCAGCACCGCGGCGAGCGCCACGGCACTGACGTGCGCGATCGGCACCGGGTGGGCCAGCCGCCGTACCGCGGCATACCCGGCCAGCGCCGACGACGCCGTGATCGCCAGCACGATGACGATCCCGGCCAGATCCTCGGCCCGCCCGTACCCGTAGGTGTAGCGCCGGTTCGGCGCCCGCCGGCCGAGCAGGAACGCGATGCCCAGCGGTACCGCGGTCAGCGCGTCGGCCACGTTGTGCAGCGTGTCGCCGAGCAGCGCGACCGAGCCCGACCACCAGGCGACCAGCGCCTGCAGCGCGGCCGTACCGCCGAGCACGGCCAGGGAGATCCACAGCGCCCGCATGCCCGCGCCGCTGGCCTCCATCGCGGAGTCGACCTTGTCCGTGGAGTCGTGCGAGTGCGGCGCCACCAGGTGCCCGAGCCGGTGCCGCCACCTGGCCGGCGCGCCGGCGCCGGCGCGGTCATGGTGATGGTGGTGGTCATGGTGATGGTGGTCATGCCCGTGGTCGTGCTGGTGGTGCTCGTCCGGCATGCCTGCCATCATGCCCGGCAGGATCCGGCCGGGCGCACGGGCGGCGGGTACCGGATCGTGGCGGTACCCGCCCGGGTCACCGGCGGCCGTGCGGCTCGCGGCCGGGCGGCTGGTGCGGCGTGGGCAGCTCCGGTACCGCACGCACCGGCATCGACACCGGCTGCCCCGGCTTGACGGTCAGCCGCTCGCCCTCGTGTACCAGGTCCACCGCCTCGCCGTCGAGCAGCTCGTAGGTCGCGGTCTCCGCGTTGACCTCGACCCGCAGCCGCCGGCCCCGCCAGGTCATCGCGAACCGCAGCCGGCGCAGCGGACCGGCCAGGTGCGGCGCGAAGTGCAGCACCTCGTTGTAGTCGCGCATGCCGCCCAGCCCGGCCACCACGGCGAGCCAGGCACCGGCGAGCGAGGCGATGTGCACGCCGTCGCGGGTGTTCTGCTCCAGGTCGCCGAGGTCCATCAGGGCCGCCTCGCCGAGGTATGCGTAGGCGAGGTCGAGGTGGTTGACCTCCGCGGCGACCACCGCCTGGGTGCATGCCGACAGGGACGAGTCGCGGACGGTCAGCCCCTCGTAGTAGTCGAAGTTGCGCAGCTTCTGCTCGGGGGTGAACGCGTCGCCGCGCAGGTGCATCGCCAGTACCAGGTCGGACTGCTTGACCACCTGCTTGCGGTACAGCTGGAAGTACGGGTAGTGCAGCAGCAACGGGTACCCCTGGGGCGGGGTGTTCGCGAAGTCCCACGGCGCGTGCTTGGTGAAGTTCTCCGACTGCGGGTGTACCCCCAGCCGCTCGTCGTACACCACGACGACACCGTCGGCAGCCGCCCGCCACCGGGCGATCTCCTCCGGGCTGACGCCGAAATGGGCGGCCCGAGCCCGGTACCGCTCGGCCGCCGCCGCGGCGCCGCGCAGGTTCCGTTGCGCCATCAGGTTCGTGTACACGTTGTTGTCGGCCAGCGCGCTGTACTCGTCCGGCCCGGTCACCCCGTCGATGTGGAAACGCCCGTCGGCGTCGAGGCCGCCCAGCGACATCCACAGTCGGGCGGTCTCCACGAGCAGCTCGACACCGGCCTCCATGGCGAACTCGTCGTCCTGCGTGGCCCACAGCTGCCGGATCACCGCGTCGGCGATGTCGGCGTTGATGTGGAACGCCGCGGTGCCCGCCGGCCAGTACGCCGAGCACTCCTGCCCGGTGATCGTGCGCCAGGGGAACGCGGTGCCCTTGAGGCCGAGCTGGCGGGCCCGTTCCTTCGCCGCCGGTATGATCATGTGGCGCCAGCGCAGCGCGTCGGCGGCCGCTGCCGGTGCGGTGTAGGTCAGCACCGGCAGCACGAACGTCTCGGTGTCCCAGAACGCGTGACCGTCATAGCCGGTACCGGTCAGTCCCTTGGCCGCGATCGGCCGCCGCTCCGCCCGGGCACTGGCCTGCAGCACGTGGAACAGCGCGAACCGCACCGCCTGCTGCACCTCGTCGTCGCCGTCGAGCTCGACGTCGGCCCGGCGCCAGAAGTCGTCGAGGTAGTCGCGCTGCGCGGCGACCAACCACTCCCAGCCGCTGGCCCGCGCGGCGGTCAGCGCCGCCTCCACCTGCGCCCGGATCGCCGGCAGCGAGCGCTGGCTGGACCAGCCGTAGGCGAGCAGCTTGACCAGCCGCAGCGTCTCCCCCGGCTGCAGCCGGGCGGTGACCATGTACCGGCCGACGTCCTCCGAGGCGTACACGTCGGCGGTCCAGGTCGAGTCGCAGTCCACGATGTGGGTCATGCCGGCGCCGGTGCGCCGGCCGCTGCGCCTGGTCTGGTGGATCAGCACCACGCCGGCGCCGTTGCGCTCGTGCAGCTCGGCCTGCAGCGGCGCCTCCAGTACCGCGGCCGCCCGCGGGTCGCCGGACATCGGCGGCAGCTGCTCGTTGGCGACCAGCTCGGACTGCAGCACCACCTGGATCGGGTCGCTGACCGCGCGGACCTGGTACTCGATGGCGGCGATCGACCGGTACACGAACGAGACCAGCCGGGTCGAGTTGACCTGCACGGTGACCCCGGCCGGGCTGGTCCACTCGCAGTCGCGGCGCAGCACCCCGGCGCGCAGGTCGAGGATCCGCTCGTGCCGGCGCAGCCGCCCGTACCGCACGTCGAACGGCTCGTCGTTGACCAGCAGCCGGATCAGCTTGCCGTTGGCCACGTTGATCACCGTCTGCCCGGACGGCGGGTACCCGTACCCCGCCTCCGCGTACGGCAGCGGCCGCTCCTCGTAGACGGAGTTGAGGTACGTGCCGGGCAGCGCGTGCGGCTCGCCCTCATCAAGGTTGGCCCGCAGCCCGATGTGCCCGTTGGACAGCGCGAACACCGACTCGCTCTGGGCCAGTACCCCGAGGTCGAGGGCGGTCTCGCGGACCTGCCACGGCTCGGCGGGGTAGGCCTTCTGCGCGATCATCACGACTCCAACAGCTCTGCGAGGTCATTGACGACGACCTTGGCACCGTGCTCGCGCAGCGCGTCGGCCTGCCCGGACCGGTTGACCCCGACCACGCAGCCGAAGTCGCCGGCCCGCCCGGCCTCGACCCCGGCCAGCGCGTCCTCGAAGACGGTCGCCTGCTCGCGCGGCACGCCGAGCAGCTCGGCGGCGCGCAGGAAGGTGTCCGGGGCCGGCTTGCCGCGCAGCTTCTCCCGCTCGCGGACATTGCCGTCCACGGTGATCTCGAGCAGGTCCTCGATCCCGGCCGCGCGGACGATCTCCTCGCAGTGCTTGCTGGACGAGACCACCGCGCGGCGCAGCCCGGCGTCCCGGCACGCCTGCAGGTACCGCACCGAGCCCGGGTACGGCTTGACGCCCTGCTCCTGCACCACCCGCTGGAAGATCGCGTCCTTGCGCTTGCTCATCCCCTCGACGGTGTGCGCCTCCGGCGGATCGTCCGGATCACCCTCGGGCAGCGTGATGCCGCGCGCGGCGAGGAACGTCCGGGTACCGTCGTCGCGCGGCCGCCCGTCGACGTACCTGTCGTAGTCGGTGACCTTGTCGAACGGCGTGAAGTCCGGTCCCTGGTACTCGGCGAGGAAGGCGTCGAACATCTCCTTCCAGGCCGCCGCGTGGACCAGGGCCGTCGGGGTCAGCACCCCGTCGAGATCGAACAGACACGCCCGAATGGCGTCCGGCAGTCCCAGCACAGGGACACCGTAGTGCAGTTTCCCGCGGTTGGCTGCGCTCTCCATCGCGACACGCGTCCGGCCCGGCGTGGCTGCCGGGCCGGGCGCGATCGGGGATCTCCCGCTCGGATCAGAGGAAGCCGTCCCAGGAGGCGGCTGCGGCGTCGAGCTCCGCCTGCTCCACCTCAAGGTGTTCGATGTCCACGAAACTGAACATCTCTGGGTCGACCGGGGGTGGCTGCTCCTTGCTCCGCGGCGGGGGTACGGCCGGCCGCACGTCCCCCGCTGCCTCAGTCGGTTGCAGCATGCATCAAGGGTACCCAGCGACGCCTGGTTCGCCTGTGGTGTGTGTTACCCACCCGGTGTGCGGGTACCGGAGTGCATGAACGTCGTCGAGCGGCTGCTGCGCGGGGCGGACCGGTCGCAGCGGCAGGTACCGTGGCTCGCCTTCCCGCTCGCCGTGCTCAAGAAGTACGGCGACGACCAGGCCGGCAACCTCGCCGCGCTGATGGCCTACTACGCGTTCCTGTCCATCTTCCCGATCCTGCTGGTCTTCGTCACCGTCATCGGTTTCCTGTTGCGTGACAACCAGGCGCTGTACCACCGGCTACTCAGCTCCACCCTGGTGGAGTTCCCGGTGATCGGCGACAGCCTGCGGTTCGAGGGGCTGCACGGCAACTGGTGGGCGCTGGTCATCGGTACCGTGCTGAGCCTCTGGGGCGCCCGGGGTGTCGCCAGCGCGGCGATGACCGCGTTCAACACGGTGTGGAACGTGCCCTACCACCTGCGGCCCGGGTTCGGGCCGGCGCTGCTGCGCAGCCTCGGCCTGCTGGTCACGCTGGGCGTCACGGTGGTCATCACCGGTACCCTGTCCGGCGTCGGCGGTGCCGGTAACCTCGGCATCGCGCTGCGCGTCGGCGCCATCCTGCTGTCCACGCTGGTCAACATCGGGCTGTTCCTGCTGGCCTTCCGGCTGGCCGTGGCGCGCGCCATCCCGACCCGCTGCATGCTGCTCAGCGCCGTGGTGTCGGCGGTGCTCTGGCAGATCCTGCTCGCCGTCGGCGCGCTGCTCGTGGCGCACCAGGTGCGGCATGCGCAGTCGCTGTACGGCACCTTCGGCGTGGTGCTCGGCCTGCTGTTCTGGCTGCAACTGCAGGCGCAGATCACGCTGTACGCGATGGAGGCCGACGTGGTGCGTACCCGCCGGCTGTGGCCGCGCAGCGTCTCACCGCCGCCGCTGACCGGGGCGGACCGCAAGGCGTACACCGAGTACGTGGAGGCCGAGCGCCGGCTGCCCCCGGAGGAGCAGGAGGTCGCCGTGCGCTTCCCGCAGGAGGCGCACGGCGACCGGGCGTAACTACTTCGCCGCGGTGGTGCTGGTGACCGTGTAGGTGGTACCCGCCGTGGTGGCGAAGCTGATCGTGCCGCCCGAGTTCGTGAACGGCACCGCGGTACCGCCGGCCGTGGTCACGCCGACCGTGCCGCTCTTCCACGGATTGAGGATCTTCACGGTACCGCCGGCTGTGCTGGTCAGCGTGAGCGGGCTCACCTTGCCGCCGGTCTGCGCGGCGCTGACCACGAACGCGCCCTTGGCCCGTAGCCGGGTGAACGCGGCGTCCCGACCCGCCGGCCAGTCCGCGTCCTGGAAGACCCGGATCGTGCCGGACACGCTGGACATCAGCATCGAGTCGACCGCCTCGATGCTGCCGCACGTCTCGATCCCGCCGCCGCTCTGCGCGACGGTCAGGTTCGTCGACCGCCACTGCGCCCGGATGGCCGCGTCGAACTTGCTCATCAGGTCGGCCGCCGGCCAGCCGACCCGGGCGGCGATCGGGAACTCCTTGGGGAAGCCGTTGTTCTTGTTCTGCCCGGAGGTGATCCCCCACGAGTTCATCGCCTGCAGCGTGTTGAGCGCGACCTGCACCTGGGTCGGGTCGCCGCCCTTGAAGATGTTCTCGCCCGGGAACACCCCACCCTCCATGTTGATCGGCTGATCCCCCGGGTGGAACGTGTCCGCGGTACTGGTCGAGCCGTTGATGTTCTCCGCCATCGTGTAGACCGTCTTGCCGCCGACCGTGGCGGTCGGGAACGCGGCGAGCTTGGACAGCGTGCCCTGCCAGACCGGTACCAGGTTCTGGTCCACCCCGAGCCGCTGGCTGAGCGTGATCAGCGCGGTCTCCACCCGCCGGATGAAGCCGATGTCCAGGTTCGGGTTGAGGTCGTCGGACGCCTCATGCGCGGAGCTGCGCGCCACCACCAGCCGGCTGCCGCTGACGGTCAGGTAGTCGCGGTAGAAGTCGTCGACCGCGCGCAGGTTCGGGTACAGCTGGGTCTTCAGGAAGTTCTGGTCCTGCGTGTAGTCGTAGTACCACAGCGACGGGATCGCGGCGAACATACCGTTGGACTTCTGGTCGGTCCACCGCGGGTTCTTGCTGCCGCGCAACCTGGCCGGAGCGGGCGTCGGGAAGTACTGTTCGAACGGGCCCATCGTGCGCTGCCACATCTCGCCCTTGTACCCGCCGTTGGCCGCGGTCCAGTTGATCTGCCACTGCTGCTCGGCCTTCTGCTGCACGTTGTACGGCAGCAGCAGCTCCGGATGGTTGGCCGAGGCGACGCCGTAGAACGGCGCCTGGACGTTGTAGTTGTACCAGTACCGCGGGAACTGGGTGAAGTCGCTGAGCACCCACGGCCCGTTCATGCCCGCGAGCACCTTGCCCGGCCGCGACGCCGAGCCCATGGCGTACAGCGAGCCGTACCAGTACGCGTTCATCGTCGCGTCGCCGGTCTGGATGAACGACTGCAACCAGAAGTTCTTCCAGAACGCCCGGTGCCCGTCGCGCAGGTTCGTGACGTCGGCGGTGGTCATCGCGTTGACCGCCGAGGTCGCCCGGCCGGCCAGCGTGGCCGCCGACGGCCCGCCGCCGCCCTGCCGGGCGTCGCTGCGGAACACCGTCGCCAGCTCCACCGTCTTCCCGCCGGACAGCGTGAAGGTACCGGTGACCGTCGAGCCGCTGGTCTTCGTGCTGGCGAAGCCGACGCCGACCGGCCGTACCGCGATCGCCGCCGCGCTCTGGAAGTCGCTGCTGCCCTTGAGGTTGTTGTGCCGCGTCGCGACGATGGTGCCGCCCGATCCGGCCACCGTCGTCGGGTACGTGGTGTGCGAGTCCGGCCCGGGCAGCGCGAGCGCGACGTTGAGCGTCACCGTCGGGCTGCCGGCCGGGCTGGACAGCTCGGTGACGAACGTGTTGTCCGAGTCGGCGGTGTAGGAGCGCATGCTCACCGTCGCGCCGCCCAGCTGCACCGTGCTGCGCACCTCGGCGAGCGCGAGGTCCTGTGTCATCTTGTAGGCCGGGCCGGGGTTCGGGCTGGTCTGCGCCGCGGAGACGGTGAGGTTGCCCAGCGACAGGATCGCGGTGACCAGCGTGCTGTGCCCGGAGTTCCAGGCGGTACCCCAGAAGTCGCCCTTGCCGAAGTAGAACTTCTGGCTGGTGTTGTTGCTGCCGCCGACCACGACGCCGACGTCGCCGTTGCCCAGTAGCATGCCCGAAGTGAACTTGGGCGTGGTCACGTTGCTGATCGGCGCGCTCGCCCGGCCCTGGATGCCGGCGAGGATCTGCTGGATCTGCGCCCAGTCGTCGGCCGCGGACCGGGGCGCGGCGTTGGCGACCGCGCACGCCGACAGCGGTACCGCGGCGAGCGCCGCCAGGACGAGCGCGGGCGCCCGCCGCCGCATCAATCTGATCATCCGGCTTCCCTCCCCGGGGGCATCGACGGACCGAAACATAGGATGACGACCGCACCACGTCAACGGCGGCCGGCACGCCTGTCCGCCCTGCGGACAGGAGGCCCGATGCTGGACAGTGCCCGGCTCGTCGCGTTCGTACCATCGACCGACCTGGACCGGTCCCGCGAGTTCTTCGCCGGCACCCTCGGCCTGGAACTGGTGCAGACCACACCCTTCGCCTGTGTGCTGCGCAGCGGCGACACCATGCTGCGGGTCACCCGGGTCGACGAGCTGCGCCCGCAGCCGTTCACGGTTCTCGGCTGGGACGTGCCCGACCTGCGGGCCACGCTGGCGGGCCTGGTCGCCAAGGGGGTACCCGTGCTGCGCTACGACGGCATCGGCCAGGACGACGAGGGCGTGTGGACCACACCCGGCGGCGACCTCGTCACCTGGTTCGCCGATCCGGACGGCAACACGCTGTCGCTGACCCAGTTCGTGCGCTGACCGTCCGGTCACCGGCCGGTCCGCCGACCCGGACCCGGTGTGTGCGGGCCCCCGATCGCGGTACCGTGCGGCCGTGGGACGCGTTCGCCTGGCCGGCGCCGCCCTCGCACTGCTGGGGGCGCTGGTGGCTGGCTGCGCAACCACCACGGAGGGGGTCCCGCCCACCACCGTCCGGTCCTCGCCACCCGCACCGGGCGCGACGGCCAGCCCCACCCCGTCGGGGGTACCGCTGGGCCACCCGGCCCAGGCGGACAACGGACAGGTACAGGCCACCGTCTTCGGCTACCGGGAGCCGCTGACCGGCCCGGCCGGCTCCGCCTGGGGCGGCGCCGACGTGCAGGTCTGCGTGCAGAAGACGACCATCTTCGACGTGAGCGTCAGCCGCGGCCCCTGGCAGCTGGCGACCAGCGGCGGGCACGTCGTGACCCCCACGCAGGTCAGCGACGACCGGTTCCCGCAGCCGCCGTACCCGACCGATCACCGCCGGCTGCACCCCGGCGACTGCGCGCGCGGGTGGATCGTGTTCGCCCTGCCGGCCGATGGCCGTGCCGCGGCGGTGCAGTACGCCCCGACCGGCGCCCCACCGGTGCGCTGGAACGTGGCCTGAGCTGTTTCCTCGGCGCCGCGCTCGCGGAGCGAGCACCGGCATCTCAGTCGTCGTGTGGCGCGGGCACCGGGTCGGCCGGGCGGGGCGGGTGGCTGGTTACCGTGGCCTCGTGCGGCTCGCCGCGGGGCGCCGCCGGCTCGCCGACCGCCCAACCCTCCGGCAGGCCGCTCACGCTCGCGCCGTCCGGGTGCGCGTGGACGTGCACGACCTCGGCACCCAGGCGCAGCCGGGTCACGTTGAGCCGGCCCCAGTCCTCCGGTACCCGCGGCGCCAGGTCCAACCGGCGCCGGGGTACGTCCGGGTCGAGCCCGAGGAACGCGCGCACCAGCAGCAACGGCGCCGCGCTTGCCCACGCCTGCGGCGAGCACGACGTCGGGTACGGCACCGGCGGCTTGAACTGGGCGCGCGGGAAGCCGCAGAACAGCTCCGGCAACCGGCCGCCGAACGCCGCGGCCGCGTCGAGCAGGCCGCGGGTCAACCGCTGCGCCAGCTCGACCGAGCCGGGCAGGTGGGCGTACCGCAGCAGGCCGGCCACCGCGATCGCCGTGTCGTGCGGCCACACCGAACCGTTGTGGTAGCTCATCGGGTTGTACCGCGCCATGTCCGCCGACAGGGTCCGCAGCCCGTACCCGCTGTCCATGGTCGGCTCGGCGAGGTGCTGGATCAGCACGGCGGCACATTTGTCGGTGGCGATGCCGGTCCACAGCGCATGCGCCACGTTGCTGCCCAGCGCGTCGACGGTGCGCTTGCTGCCGTCCAGCGCCAGCGCGTACCAGCCGCGGTCGGGCAGCCAGAACCGTTCGTGGAAGGCGTTGCGCAGGCCGGCCGCGGTGGCCCGCCAGGCGGCCGCGCCGGTCGTGTCGCCGTCCAGCGTCTCGGCGAGGTACGCGCGGGCGAGGTACGCGGCGTAGACGTAGCCCTGCACCTCGCACAGCGCGATCGGCGACTCGGCCAACCGGCCGGCCCGGTCGCTGATCGCGTCGAAGCTGTCCTTCCAGCCCTGGTTGGACAGGCCCCGGTCGGTGGCACGGCGGTACTCGACGAACCCGTCGCCGTCCCGGTCGCCGTAGTTCTCCACCCAGGCCAGCGCCTCGTCGGCGGCCGGCAGCAGCCGGCGTACCCGCTCCGGGTCGCCGCCCCAGCGTAGGCACTCGGCCAGCAGCATGACGAACAGCGGCGTGGCGTCGACGGTGCCGTAGTAGTGGCTGCCGCCCAGCGTCTCGTCGTTGTCCGGACCCAGGCGCAGCTCGTGCAGGATCCGGCCGGGCTCCTCCTCGGTCAACGGATCGACCCGCCGTCCCTGTACCCGGGCAAGCGTCTCCAGCGTGCCGAGCGCCAGGCCGACGTTGAGCGGCAGGGTCATCCAGCCGGTGAGCAGGCTGTCGCGCCCGAACAGGGTCATGAACCAGGGCGCGCCGGCCGCGATGAACGCGTGCCCGCTGGCCGCCTCGATGCGCAGCGCGCCTAGGTCGTCCTCGCTGCGGCGCAGCACATGGGCGAGGATCGGGTCGTCGGAGTCGATGCGGGTGCTGGCGCGGCGCCAGTCACGGATCTTGCGGGCGGCGGCGCTGGCCTCGATGCCCTCCTCGCGTCGGATGTGCAGGCCCGGAGCGCCGGACACGGTCGGCTGGGCGAGCAGCTCCACGGTCCAGCTCGTCCGGGGCGGGATGACGGTGCGCCACAGCAGCGAGCCTGAGGTCACCAGCGGGTCGCCGGTGGCGGTCACCCGGATGCCGCGGCTGCCGTCGGCCCGGGTCAGCACCAGCTCCGCCCCGCGCACCTCGGCATGCGCCAGGGCCGGCGGGGTGCGCCCCTCCTTGACCGCGAACAGGTCGGCGAAGTCGGCGTCGACGTGTACCGCGACGTTCAGCGCGGTCGCCTCCCGGCCCAGGTTGGTCAGCGTGATCGACTCGTGCAGCCCGTCGCCGACCAGCCGCTCGCGGACGACCAGCAGGGTACTGTCGGCGAGCCCGGCCTGCGGCGGCCGGCGCAGCACGAACCGGGCGGCGAACGCCTCCGGTGCGGTCACCGACAGCGGGTGCGGCGACTCGCCGTCCAGCCGCAGCTCCCAGCGGGACAGCACCCGCGCGTCGCGGAAGAACAGCCCGTGCGGGGTACCCGGCGCGACGTCTCCGGTCGCGCCGGACAGGCAGAACGTGGTGCCCTCGACCACGGTTATCGGGCCCGCGCCACCCAGCGCCGGTACGAGGGGCGGCCCGGCGCCGAGCACCGGCGCCGGGCTACCGATCTTCGCGTCGACCACGGGCCAGACCTTTCACCACCGGCCCGCAGCTCATTACGGGCTCATTGCAATCATGAGCCCCCCGGTGTCACACCGCCCACCTCAGGTGGCGTTTTGCCCTGCAGTTACACGGCAATCATCGGACCTCCGCCGGCCAACGGCTGGTTGCCGGCGGCCCGTTCGGCGGTCCGGCCGGCCAGCCCGCGTACCGGGTTGAGCTGGCGCAGCTCGCCGAGCGCGGCGACGTCGGCCAGGGTGACCCGGGAACGCAGCGAACCCGCCCCGTGGTGTACCGGGACCTCCCGGTTGCGGTGCGCGGTCAGCGCCGCCCGGTAGGCCCGCTCGTACCCGCGCGCCAGCTCCTGGGCGCTGAACTCCTCGGCCACGTGCTTGCGGCAGGCGGCCGGGTCGATGCGGGTCACCTCCGCCAGCGCGGCGGGCAGCTCCTCGGGCGTGTCGCAGATCAGGCCGGTGACACCGTGCTGCACCACCTCGGGTACCGCGCCGCAGCGCAGCGCCACGACCGGAGTGCCGCAGGCCATCGCCTCGATCATCACCATCCCGAACGGCTCCTCCCACTGCACCGGGAAGAGCAGGCAGCGCGCGCGGGAGAGCAGGTCCCGCTTGGCCACCGCGTCGGCGACCCCGAACACGTGATCCTGGTCGGTCAATCGGGGGGCCACCTCGCGGTCGAAGTACTGCTTCTCGATCGGCTCGGCGCACTTGCCGGCCAGCACCATCGGCAGCCCGGCGGCGTGCGCGGCGTCCAGCGCCAGATGCGGCGCCTTGTTCGGGTGGTAGCGGCCGAGGAAGAGGGCGAAGTCCTCCTTGTCTTCCCGGTACGGCCAGGTGTCCAGGCGCAGCGCGTTGTGCACGGTGCCCACCCAGTTCAGGTCGGCGGCGAGCGTCCGCTGCCGGTGGCTGATCGCCACGAGCGACACGTCCGGGCCCAGTTCGCGGTAGTACCGGAACATCTCGCCGTCGACCGGCCCGTGCACGGTGACCACGGTGGGCAGCCCGTGCTGCGCGTACGCCGCCGCGTTGAGCGGGCCGGACAGGGTGTTGTCGTGCACCACGTCGAGCCCGACCTCGTCGGCCAGCCGCTGTACCGCGCGGCGGGCGGCGATCGCGTGCATCACCTCGGGGTACGGCTCACCGAGCAGCTCCGGAACGATGCGGTCCCACACGGGTACGAACGTGGCGGCTGTGCCTGGCTTGCCGGCGCCGATCAGATAGACCTGGTGGCCCTGTCCCACGAGGCCGTCGGCGAGATCCGCGACAACCGCCTCGACGCCGCCGTACGCGGCCGGTGGAACATCGAAATAGGGCGGTACGACCAGGGCCACCCGCAGGGGCCGCCCGCCCGAGCGCTGGGCCTTCCCCAGCCGCTCATGTTTTCCGTCCGAACCGTCGTCGTCGTCCCACTCGACGGTCTCCGCAATTCCGGACGTACTTCGCAAGACTTCCCCCTCTTCTCGATGTGAAGCAAGGTCGCCTTAACCTCCCGGCCGTAGCCAGTGTTAACACAACGCTCACTCGAATGCAGCCCGTACCAACAAGGTCATACCGAAAAACTACGCTCGGTAATCATTTGCGGGCTGGCGCCGAATCCGGCGAAAGCCTCAATCGTCACCGTCCTCAGGGCCAGTGAGCTGCTCGATCGCGAACTCCCGGGCATAGGGGTCCGGGCTCTGCTCGGCATCGGGCACGGACTCGTCCGGCGGTGGCGTCAACAGCGGGTCAGGTTCCGGCTCGGCCGGCGGTTCGCTGCGCTCACTCATGGCGCACCATTTTCCCCGTTTTGCGGGCCGGCAAACGCGGGCCTGGTCAGCCCGGCGCGCCGCGGCGGGCGGTCGCTGGACCAGGCGAGAAGCGCCTGCGGAAGAGGCCGCCTGCAGAGACTCGGCGCCGCGCTCGCGCAGCGGGCGCCGACATCACAGCCGGACGTCGAAGAGCGCGGCCGCCGCGAGCCGCTGGAACTGGGCCAGCGCCGCCGGCGAACTGTCGATGCGGATGTCGCGGCCGGACTGGTCGCGCGCGGTGTCGAAGTACACCATCGCCTTGATCGCCGGCAGCCGCGGCAGCGCCGGCAGTACCGTCGCGAAGACCTGCGGCTTGTCGGCCGGCGGGCCGTACACGCCCCACTCCGCGAGCATCAGCGGCTTGGCCGGGCGCCGGGCGGTGGCCCACGCGTAGAAACCGGGGAACCGGGTACCGGCCGCCCGGGTGAGCATCGAGACGAAGTCGCCGGAGTGGAAGCCGCCGGGTACCGCGTCGAGATAGCTGTCCAGGCCGATCCAGTCGACCACGTCGTCGCCCGGGTACAGCTGCGGCCACCAGGGCGCGGCGAACCAGCGCTCGTAGTCCATGTACGCCACCACGGTGACCGCGTTCGCCACGCCGTCGGCGCGCAGTCGGGTCACCACGTGCCGGAACATCGCGGCGAAGTCGTGCGCGGTGGCGCCCGAGCCCGGCCGGGGATCGACGTCGTTCTCCGGCTCGTGGTGCAGCACCAGGAAGAACGGGTCGCCGAACGCGCGCATCCGGCGGGCCTGCCGGTCGATGCGGCCGTCCACTGCGCCGGCGGCCACGCGCGCCCAGGTGGTACCCAGGTCGACCCGCCAGTTGATCATCAGAAGCCGGGGACGCCCGGCATCGTGGGCCATCGCGACCTCGGCCGGCGTGGGGAACGCCTCGTCGCCGCGGTGGTACGCGTGGTAGATCGAGGTCGGCCGGCCGGTGGCCGTCTCCCAGGTGCGCAGCGCCTCGTCCCGGGGTACCGGGCCGAACCCGCCCGCGGCGGCGCCCCAGAGCACGTGGCAGGTGGGTACCAGCTTCGGGCCGACCGTGCAGGCCGGTGCGGCGGGCCGGACCGGGCCGGTCGGCGCGGTAGGCACCCGGCGCCCCATCCCGGTACCCCCGCCGCCTGCGCCGGCCTCGACCCGCGCGCCGCCCGGCGGTACCGGCGCGTCGCCGACCACGGTGACCGCCGGTCCCCCGGCCAGCACCATCGCGATCAGCGGTACCAGCAGCCGCAACCGTCGCCGCCGGACCGGCCGGTGCCGGCCCCGGGCGTGCTTGGGCATGGTTGAGCGGTCCTCCGAGCCGGGATCAGTCGTCGCCCAGTTTCCGACAAAGCACCCAACTAGGACAAGTCCCTAACGGGTGAATCGTGAACCAGCTCACAGGGCAGATCGGTTGTGCACAATTAAATTGTGTCCCATAGTTAACCCATGCCCGTTCATACCCAGCAGGTCGACCTCGAGAAGCTGACATGCTTCGCCCTCTACGCAGCGTCCCGCGCAGTGATCAACGCGTACCGCCCGCTGCTCGACGAGGCCGGCCTGACCTACCCGCAGTACCTGGTGCTGCTGGTGCTCTGGCAGCGCGGCCCGCAGCCCGTCAAGGCGTTGGGCTGTGCGCTGCAGCTGGACTCCGGCACGCTCTCCCCGCTGCTCAAGCGGCTGGAGACGGCCGGCCTCGTGCGCCGCGAACGGCGGACCGGCGACGAGCGCTCGGTACTGGTAACCCTGACCCCGGCCGGCGCCGAGTTGGAGCAGCGCGCCCGGGACATCCCGGCCCGCGCCGCCCGCGCGGCCGGCCTGTCCCTCGACGAACTGGACGACCTGCGGGCCACCCTGGTCCGCTTCACCGCCGCCATCAACGACGCCGCCAACCCCACCACCACCACCTCATCTGAAGGAGAGTCATGAGCCAGACCGCCATCTACCAGACCGCCGCCACCTCGACCGGCGAAGGCCGCAACGGCCGCAGCCGTACCGTCGACGGCATCCTGGACGTCGCGCTGGCGACCCCCAAGGAGCTGGGTGGCGAGGGTGGCGCCACCAACCCCGAGCAGCTGTTCGCCGCCGGGTACGCGGCCTGCTTCCACTCCGCGCTCAAGCTGGTCGCCCGCAAGATGCGGGTACCGGTCGAGGACAGCGCGGTGACCGCCGAGGTCGGCCTGGTCAAGCACGGCGTCGGGTACGGCCTGCAGGTCGGCATCGAGGTCGAGCTGCCCGGCCTGGACGAGGCGCAGGCGCGCCAGCTGATCGAGACCGCCCACCAGGTCTGCCCGTACTCGGCCGCCATCCGCGGCAACGTCGAGGTGCAGCTGAGCCTGGCCTGACGTCCGACTCCGCCGACGGTGGCCCGCCTTCCGCGGGCCACCGTTGGCGTTTCACGACTCGGGTACCGACCCGGTGGTGGGCCCGCGCGACGACCCGGCCCGGCCCGCCGCGCTCGCCGGATACCTGCGCGACGCGGCCGCGACCGGCTACGTGTTCGTACCCTTCGGCACCGGTACCGCGGCCCGCCGGCGGCCTGTTCGTGGCCGGCGGCGGGCCGCGCGAGTGGAGCGGCGACGAGTTGGCGTTCCTCGACGGGACGGCCGCCGACCTCACCCGCGCCCTCGACCAGGTCCGCCTCGACGAACAGCAGGAGGCGGCGCACCGACTTCATCAACATGGTCTCCCACGACCTGCGCGGGCCGCTGACCAGCATCCTGAGCTACGCCGAGGACATAGCCGAGCAGGACGAGCGGCTGACAGACCGGCAGCGCAACGGGCTCGCGGTGATCAGGCGCAACACCAGCCGGCTCACCGGGATGGCCGACGAGCTGCTCACCCTCGCCCGCGCCGAGTCGCACGCGCGGCCGCTGGACGCCCACCCGATCCGCCTTGCCGACCTGGTCGCCGGCGTCGTGGCGACCATGCAGCCGGCCGCGGACAGGGGCGGACTGGAGCTGCGCTGCGAGGTACCCGCCGAGGTGTGGGTCGAGGGCGACGCCGGCCAGCTCGAACGGGCCCTGCTGAATCTGCTCGGCAACGCGGTCAAGTTCACCCCGCCCGGCGGTCGGGTGACGATCTCCGCTGCGGAGCGGCGGACCGGCGGCGTGCAGGTGGCGGTGAGCGACACCGGCATCGGCATTCCGGAGGCGGAGCTCGAGAAGCTGTTCGAGCCGTTCCGGCGGGCCCGCAACGCGACCGCGGCCGCCATTCCCGGTACCGGCCTGGGCCTGGCCACGGTACCGTCGCGCTGGAGTCGACCGAGGGCGCCGGTACCGTCATCACGCTCACGCTGCCGTCCTGCCCAGCCGACCGCCGGGGCGCACCGGCCGGCCGTACGTGCTAGCGGCGGTCCAGCCGGGGGAACACCGACTCGATCAGCAGCAGCCGCACCGCCGCGGCGACCGGGATGGCCACCAGCGCGCCGACGATGCCGAGGATCGCGCCGCCGATGAGGACGGCGACGAGCGTGACGGTGGCGGGTACTTCGATCACCCGGCCGATGACCCGGGGGACGATGAGGTAGTCCTCGGCGAGCCGGTACAGGACATAGAAGACCAGCGTGGCGACGGCGACCGGGAGCGAGACGGTGAGCGCCACCAGCGTGACGATCGCGCCGGCCAGCGTCGAGCCGACCACCGGGATCAGGTCCAGCAGCGCCACCAGAAGGGACAGCAGCAACGGGTACGGGATGTGCCAGACCATCAGCCACACGAAGGTACCGATGCCGGCGATCCCCGAGGTGAGCAGGTTGCCCAGCACGAACCCGCCGACCTTGGCGAACATCTCGTCACCGAGCATGACTGCGCGGGGCCGGCGGCTGCGCGGTACCAGGCGGTAGATGAGCTGGCGGATGCGCGGGAAGTCGGCGAGGAAGTACACCGTCAGCACGAGCACGGTCAGCGTCTGCGCGGTCGCGCCGAGCACCAGCCGGCCGGCGCCGATCAGGTCGCCGAAGATGCCCTCGCCGTTGCCGGAGACCGCGGTCGCGAGGCGCTGCTGGAGGTGGTACCGGTCGTTGAGCCGGCCGATCGTCGAGCTGTGGTCCTGCAGCTGGTTCAGGTAGTGCGGCAGTTGGCCGGCGAACGCGCTGGCCTGGTTCACCAGCGGCGGGATGGCCGCGGCGAGGAACCCGACGACGATCCCCACGGTGGCGACCACGACGATCGTGACCGCGGTCCAGCGCGGCATCCACCGGCACAGCCAGCGCACCGCCGGGTCCAGCCCGATGGCCAGGAACAGCGCCAGACCGACGAGGACCAGCACCTGGCGGGCGGCGACGAGAACCTGGACCAGCCCGTACGCGGTGGCCACGCCGATCGCGCCGACGAGCCCGACGTAGAACGGGGACCGCCGGCTGACCGGGTGCCGGGGCCGGTCGGCGGGCGCACGGTCAGCCGGCTCCCGGTCCGCGGGTGCGGGCCGGACCGGCCGGCCGACGCCGACCGCCCGGCCGTCGTCGTCGGCCATGGTCATGGTGTCCGCGTCGCTACCCGGTACCCGGTCCGCGTTGTCGGCCATCGTCGTCACCCGTCGTTGCGATCGTGCTGGGCAGATACCCACGATCCGGGCGGTTCAACCCGGGCCGGCCGGGACCGGCAACGAACTGGGAACGCTCCCATAACGACATTGACATTCCGGCGGCACGCCCGCAGGCTCCGTTTGGAAACGCTCCCAGCCATGCCGGAAGGTCGGTCGAGACGTGAGCGTCAACGGTCATTTCCCGCCCGGGTTCCGCTTCGGCGCGGCCACGGCGGCGTACCAGATCGAAGGCGCCGTGCGCGCCGACGGCCGGACCCCGTCCATCTGGGACACGTTCAGCCACCAGCCCGGAAGGATCGCCGGCGGCGACACCGGCGACGTGGCGTGCGAGCACTACGACCGGTACCGCGACGACGTGGCGCTGATGGCCCGGCTCGGGCTGACCGCGTACCGGTTCTCGATCGGGTGGCCGCGGGTACAGCCCGGCGGCCGCGGGCCGGCCAACCCCAAGGGGCTGGACTTCTACCGGCGGCTGATCGACGAGCTGCTCGGCGCCGGCATCGAGCCCTGGGCCACGCTGTACCACTGGGACCTGCCGCAGGAACTGGAGGACGCCGGGGGCTGGCCGGTGCGGGACACCGCCGACCGGTTCGCCGACTACGCCGCGCTGGTGGTCGACGCGCTCGGCGACCGGGTACCGGTGTGGACCACACTCAACGAACCGTGGTGCTCGGCGTTCCTCGGGTACGCCTCCGGGGAGCACGCGCCCGGCCGGCGCGACCCGGCCGCCGCCGTCCGCGCCGCGCACCACCTGCTGCTCGGGCATGGAAAGGCGGCCGCCGCGATCCGGGCCGCCCAGCCGGGCGCCACGGTCGGCGTCGCGCTGAACCTGTATGCGGTGTCGGCGGCGTCGGGTACCGCCGCGGACGCCGACGCGGCGCGCCGGATCGACGGCCTGGCCAACCGGATCTTCCTCGATCCGCTGCTGCGCGGCCGGTACCCGGACGACGTGCTGGCCGACCTCGCCCGGGTCACCGACCTCGGGCATGTCCGGGACGGCGACCTGGCCACGGTCGCCGCGCCGCTGTCTTTGCTCGGCATCAACTACTACAGCCGGTACGTCGTGGCGGCCGGGCCGGCCGCGGGTCCGGCCACCTGCTGGCCGGGCAGCGACAACGTGCGGTTCGTGACCGTGGACGGGCCGGTGACCGCGATGGACTGGGCGGTGGACCCGCACGGCCTGACCGAGACGCTGTGCCGGGTCGCCCGGGAGTACCCGCCGGTCCCGCTGTACGTCACCGAGAACGGTGCCGCGTACCACGACGTCGTCGGCCCGGACGGTGCCGTCGACGACCCGGACCGGGTGGCGTACTTCGACCGGCACCTGCGCGCCTGCCTCGACGCGATCGCCGCCGGGGTACCGCTGCGCGGCTACTTCGCCTGGTCGCTGCTGGACAACTTCGAGTGGTCGTGGGGGTACGGGCGACGGTTCGGCCTGGTCTACGTCGACTACCCGACCCAGCGGCGGATCATCAAGCGCAGCGGCCACCGGTACCGTGCAGTGATCGAGCACAGACGCCTATGAGTGGGCGGCCCACGCTGGACCAGGTCGCCGCCCGCGCGGGCGTCGGCCGCGGCACGGTGTCCCGGGTGGTCAACGGCTCGCCGCAGGTGAGCGCGCAGGCGCGGGCGGCGGTGCAACGGGCCATCGAGGAGTTGGGTTACGTGCCCAACCGCGCGGCGCGGGCGCTGGTCACCCGCCGGACCGACGCGGTGGCGCTGGTCGTCTCCGAGTCCGGGGAGCGGGTGTTCGGCGAGCCGTTCTTCGCCGGCATCGTCCGGGCGATCAGCTCCGCGCTCACCGAGACGCAGATGCAGCTGTGGCTGGCCATGGCGCAGTCGCCGGCCGAACGGCGGCTGGTCGAGCGCCACCTCACCGACCAGCACGTCGACGGGGTGATGCTGCTCTCGCTGCACGACGACGACCCGCTGCCGGCGCTGCTGGCCGACCGCGGGCTGCCGACCGTGCTCGGCGGCCGGCCGGCGCGGATGCTCGCCGGCGGCGGGGAGCCGATGCTGTTCGTGGACAACGACAACGCCGGCGGGGCGCGCGCCGCGGTGGCGCACCTGCTGGCCCGCGGGCGGCGCACGGTCGCCGTGGTCGCCGGGCCGCAGGACATGGGCGTGGGCGTCGCGCGGCTGCAGGGGTACCGGGACGCGCTGGCCGCCGCCGGGGTACCCGGTGACGACCGGCTCGTCCGGTACGGCGACTTCAGCGCGGCCAGCGGTACCGCGGCAATGCACGACCTGCTCGACACCCGGCCCGGCCTGGACGCCGTGTTCGCCGCCTCCGACCTGATGGCGGCCGGCGCGCTGCGTGCTCTGCGGGACCGGGGCCGGTCGGTACCCGACGAGGTGGCCGTGGTCGGCTTCGAGGACTCGGCCCTGGCGCAGCGCACCGAACCGGCGCTGACCACGGTGCACCAGTCGGTGGACCGGATGGGCCGGGAGATGGTCCGGCTGCTGCTCGCCCGAATCGCCGGCGAGCAGGCGCAACCGGTGGTACTCGACACCCACCTCGTGGTGCGCGAATCGGCGTAGCCG
>VAWN01000078.1 GCA_005885555.1 Actinomycetota bacterium | reverse complement strand
GGGTCGGCGCCGATGATCTTCACTCCACCGGATGACACCTGCCGCAGGAACCGGCCCACCCCGGAGATCGTCCCGCCGGTGCCGACGCCGGCCACGAAGTGGGTGATCCGGCCTTCGGTCTGCTGCCAGATCTCCGGGCCGGTCGACTCGTGGTGCGACAGCGGGTTGTTCGGGTTGGCGTACTGGTCCGGCTTCCACGCGCCGGAGATCTCCCGGGCCAGCCGGTCGGAGACGCTGTAGTAGGAGCGCGGGTCCTCGGGGGCCACGGCGGTCGGGCAGACCACCACCTCCGCGCCGTAGGCGCGCAGCACGTTGCGCTTGTCCTCGGAGACCTTGTCCGGGCAGACGAACACACAGCGGTACCCGCGCAGCTGCGCCACCAGGGCCAGCCCGACCCCGGTGTTGCCCGAGGTCGGCTCCACGATCGTGCCACCCGCCTGGAGCTGCCCGGACTTCTCGGCCTCCTCGACCATCCGGACGGCGATCCGGTCCTTGACGCTGCCGCCCGGGTTTACCAGCGGGGTGTTGCCGATCAGTTCGACGACGTTGTCGTAGTAGCGCACAAGGTCAGCCTAGCCGCGCAGCTCGCCGGAGCGGCTCCGACCAGCTCAGCGAGCCCGGACCCGGCTCAGCGAGCCCGGACCCGGCCGGGGATCACCCGGGCCTGCTCGCGCTCCCAGAGCAGGAAGCGCTCGGTCTCCGACAGAATGGCACCGGCCAGCCAGATGGCGACCGCGCCGTCGTCGATGAGCCCGACCGGTACCAGGAAGTCGGGGATGAGGTCGATCGGCGACGCGATGTAGACGCTGGCGAGCGCCATGGCGGCCAGCCGCGCGCGGCCGTCGTACCGGCCGGTCAGGATCGCGCCGATCATCCTCGGTACCGCGGCCAGCCGCGCGCCGATCGGCGGACCGCCCCGGCGCCCAGACGTCAGCGCTTTCCACAAGGCAACCAGCGCGGCCTTACGTCCCAGTCGAGCCATGCCTTCTATAGTGCCCAGCCGCGCAAGAATTGACCCATGGATCTCGACGAGGCACGTGACCTGGTCCGCCGCCAGCACCGGGCGGTGCTGGCGACCTGGCGTCCGGACGGTACCCCGCAGCTGAGCCCGGTGGTGGCCGGGCTGGACGCCGACGGGTACGTGGTGATCAGTACCCGGGAGACCGCCTACAAGGTCAGGAACCTGCGCCGCGACCCGCGGGCGTACCTGTGCCTGTTTCCGGACAGTTTCTTCGGCGGGAGGTGGGTCCAACTGGACGGTACCGTGACCGTGGTCAGCCTGCCCGAGGCGATGGAACCGCTGGTGGAGTACTACCGGGGGATCTCCGGCGAGCATCCGGACTGGGACGGGTACCGCGCGGCGATGGTCCGCGAACGCCGGGTGATCGTGCGGATGGGTATCACCCGCGCGGGTCCGGACGTCTTCGGATAACCGAGCTATTTTTGAAGGTCCCACCAGGATCGGACTGGAGGAGCATGAGCGAGCGGAGCGAGCGAATCAGCCGGCTCAGCGCCCTCGTGCCTCATGCCGGACCGCAGCGCAGCGAGGATCCGGCATGAGCCGGGCGAGACGTGTCGCTTCCGCCGCCGTTTACGGCGGCGGTGGTGTCGGCGCGGCCGGACTGCTCGCCGCCGTCCTGCTGCTCGGCCAGGCGCGCCTGGCCCGGCGCACGATACCGCTGGCCGAGGCGCCGCCGCCGCGCTGTGACGGCCGGTACGGCACCGAGTACCCGGGGGAGCCGATCCGGCTGGCGATGCTGGGCGACTCCTCGGCCGCCGGGTTCGGCGTGGCCCTGCCCCGGGAGACGCCCGGCGCGGTACTGGCGTCGGGGCTCGCCGAGCAGCTGCGCCGGCCGGTGATCCTGCGCAGCTTCGCGGTCGTCGGTGCCACCTCGTCCGGCCTGGTACCGCAGCGCGAGCTGGCCCTGGACTGGCGGCCCGACCTGGCGGTGGTCCTCGTCGGCGGCAACGACGTGACACACCGGGTACGGGTCGCGGTCGCGGTGGGTCACCTGGCCGACACGGTACGGCTGCTGCGCGGGACCGGCGCGCAGGTCGTCGTGGGTACCTGCCCCGACCTGGGTACCATCCGGCCGATCCAGCCGCCGCTGCGCTGGCTGTGCCGGCAGTGGAGCCGGGACATGGCCGCCGCCCAGACCGTCGCGGTCGTCGAGGCCGGCGGCTCCACGGTGTCCCTCGGTGACCTGCTCGGACCCGAGTTCGCCGCGTCGCCGGAGACGATGTTCGCGGCCGACCGGTTCCACCCGTCGGCGACCGGGTACCTGGCCGCCGCCACCGCGCTGCTGCCCACGCTGGTGGCGGCCGCGGGCGGCCCGATCGGCACCGAACCGGTTCCGGCGCCCGGCGACGGGGTACGTTCGTTGGCACAGGCGGCGATCGAGGCCGTCGACGAGGCCGGCACCGAGGTCAGCGGCGCCGAGGTCGGCGGCCAGGAACGTGGACCGGCGGGCCGCTGGGCCGACCTGCGGCACCGGTTGCGGGCCAGGGTCGAGCGGCCGCGGGACCCGGTCGACCCGTCGGGCGTGCAGGGTGGGGTGATGACATGACCGAGCGAAGCGCGGGAATCGGCTGGCCCAACACCGTCGTGCCGCAGGCCGGACCGCGGCGCAGCGAGGATCCGGCATGAGGACGCGGTGGCTGGCGCGGGCCGGAGCCGTGACCTTGGTCGCCGGTACCGTCGGCAGCGCCGCTCTGGTCGTGGCCGAGGCGGTTGCCGCCCGGGTACGCCGGTACGCCAAGCCCGACCCGAACCTGCGCATGCGCACGTCGATCGGCGACCGCCAGTCCCCCGCACTGCGCCTGGTGCTGCTCGGCGACTCGTCCGCCCTCGGGGTCGGCGTCGACCGGGTGGCCGACACCGTCGGCGGGCATCTGGCCGAACTGCTCGCCGGCAGCCCGGCGACCGGTGGCCGGCGGATCGAGCTGTCCAGCGTCGCGGTGGCCGGTTCCCGCGGCGGAGATCTCGGTACCCAGGTCAGCCGGGCACTGCTCGGCACCCGGCCGGAGGTGGCCGTGATCCTGGTGGGCACCAACGACGCGACCCGGCTCAGTCGCCCGCCCGAGGCGGCGGCCTACCTCGGCGGTGCGGTACGGCGGTTGCGCGACGCGGGGGTGGCGGTCGTCGTGGGTACCTGTCCGGACCTGGGCGCGGTCCGGGCCTTCGCGCCGCCGCTGCGCCAGATCGTCGGGCTGCTGGGCCGGCGGATCGCCCGCGCGCAGGCCGAGGCGGTACACGAGGCGGGCGGGATACCGGTCGACCTCGCCGCACGGGCCGGAGCGGTGTTCCGTGCCGACCCGGGCACGCTCAGCTACGACGGACTGCACCCCTCCGCCGACGGGTACCGTGTCTGGGCTCACGCTTTGTACCCGGCAGTAGCCGAAGCGGCGGGCGTGGTCTCACACTGACTGCCATGCCTGAAGCTGTCATCGTCGCCACCGCCCGTTCGCCCATCGGCCGCGCCGCCAAGGGTTCCCTCGTCGACCTGCGCCCCGACGACCTCGCCGCGACCGTCATCCGGGCCGCCCTGGACAAGGTGCCGCAGCTCGACCCGCGGGAGATCGACGACCTGTACCTCGGCTGCGGGCTGCCCGGCGGCGAGCAGGGCTTCAACCTGGCGCGGGTGGTGGCCGTGCTGCTCGGGTACGACTTCCTGCCCGGTGCCACGCTGACCCGGTACTGCTCTTCCTCGCTGCAGACCACCCGAATGGCGATGCACGCGATCCGGGCCGGCGAGGGCGACGTGTTCATCTCGGCCGGCGTGGAGTGCGTGTCGCGGTACGCCCGGGGCAGCTCCGACGGCCTGCCGCCGGAGGCGCAGGCGCTGGTCGGCGGCGACTGGCAGAACCCGGTGTTCGACGGCGCCCGCACCCGGTCCGCCAACCGCGCGGCCGGCGGCGCGCCCACCTGGCACGACCCCCGCGACGACGGCGAGCTGCCCGACATCTACCTGGCCATGGGCCAGACCGCGGAGAACCTGGCGCAGGCGCACGGGGTGACCCGCGAGGACATGGACGAGTTCGGGGTGCGCAGCCAGAACCTCGCCGAGAAGGCGATCGGCGAGGGCTTCTGGGCCCGGGAGATCACCCCGGTGACCACGCCGGCCGGCACCGTGGTCAGCGCCGACGACGGACCGCGCGCCGGGGTGACCCTGGAGGCGGTCGCCGGGCTCAAGCCGGTGTTCCGCCCGGACGGCCGGATCACCGCCGGCAACTGCTGCCCGCTCAACGACGGCGCGGCCGCGGTGCTCGTGATGAGCGAGACCAGGGCACGCGACCTGGGCATCACCCCGCTCGCGCGGATCGTGTCGACCGGGGTCACCGCGCTGTCCCCGGAGATCATGGGGCTGGGTCCGGTCGAGGCGTCCCGGCAGGCGCTGCGCCGCGCCGGCATGACGATCGACGACATCGACCTCGTGGAGATCAACGAGGCGTTCGCCGCCCAGGTCATCCCGTCGTACCGGGAGCTGGGCATCCCGCTGGACAAGCTGAACGTGATGGGTGGCGCGATCGCGGTCGGCCACCCGTTCGGGATGACCGGCGCGCGGATCACCGGTACCCTGCTCAACGCCCTGGACTGGCACGACCGGTCGGTCGGCCTGGAGACCATGTGCGTCGGCGGCGGGCAGGGCATGGCGATGATCGTGGAGCGGATGTCGTAATTCGGCGCCGCGCCGCGCCGCGTCGGGCCGCGGGGCGCGGGGGCGGTCAGGTCGCGAGGTGCCTGACGAGCGGGCGAAGTCGGTCGGTCCACTGTGGACCGTCGTAGACGGATTCCGGTACCAGGTAACGGGTCGGGGTCACCTCGCGGATCTCCTCGTCGAGCACCGGCAGGAGGATGAACTCCAGGTCGAATGCGGGTACCCGCCGGCCCAGCTCCCGTTCGATCTCCAGGACCAGCAGCGACTCGCGCGGCTGGGGCTGGTACCGGTCCAGTCCGGCCGCCTTGCGCGCGGTGTGCCAGTCGTGCGCCTCGCGCCACCGGTCGACGGCGATCCGCTGCAGCTCGGGGTACCGCGAAAGGCCGGGGAAGTCCGGCGGCAGGTAGGCCAGCTGCGGCGGCCGACCGGCCAGCGGATCGGGTTGCCAGCGCGGCATCCGGGCCAGCGACTCCCACCAGTCGCGCCAGCCCTCGGCGAGGGCGGCGCCGGGCGGGATGGAAACGCCGGACGGCTCGGGAGGTAGGTTGATCAACAGCGGGCCGGGTACCAGACCGCCGGCCGGCACCGGGATCCGCTCGGCCGCCCGGATCCACAGAGCCCAGTCGAATGCCTGGTTCCAGCGGTCGGTGGAGATCTGCCAGGACGGACCGCCGCCCGGATGCATCCGGCACCACCTCACCGTTGAGGAGTCGTACAGCGATGGTACCGGACTGTCCACTGAGGACAGACGGAGCCCTACAGTTCGTGCTGCGCCACGGTCACCGCGTCCAGCGCGGCGTCGAGTACCGCCGGCGGGGCCTGCGCCGCCACCAGATCCAGCGTCATCACCCGTACCTGGTCGGGCAGGGCGAGATCGTTGGCCAGCCGGGGTACCGGACGGCTGGCGCGACCGGTCGCCCCGGCCTCCAGGTCGGCCAGCCGCTGGACGAGCGCGTGCACGACGTCGGCGCGCGACCGGTCACCGGTACCGGCGGCCACCGCCCAGCGCGACGGCGGCCAGTGCCCGACGCGGTCGACCAGCCGGTCCACCGCACGGACCAGCTCCTCGGCGGCATCCATTACTGGCGCAGGTAGCCGAGCAGGCGCAGGATCCACCAGTACAGGTAGATCAGACCGACCAGCAGGCCGAACGCGCAGTACCACGCGTACCGCTCGGGCAGCCCGTAGCGCACGCCATTCTCGACGGCGTCGAAGTCGATGATGAAGGTGAGCGCGCCGATCGCCACGCAGGCGACCGCGAACAGGATCGGGATCAGGCCGCCCTTCTGCCCGGGCCCGTAGTGGATCAGCCCGAGGTCGCCGCCGGACACCGCGAACACCAGGTTGAGCAGGCTCAGCGCGACCACGCCGATCAGCGCGCCGATGACCCAGCGGGTGAACCGCGGCGTCGCGCGCAGTATCCGCGCCTTGTACAGCATCGCCATCCCGGCGAAGACCGCCACCGTGCCGACCACCGCCTGTACCACGATGCCCGGGTAGACGTTTTCGAACGCCCGGCTGATCACGCCGAGCACCACGCCTTCGAGCACCGCGTAGATCGAGATGACCAGCGGGTTGGTGATGCGCGCGAAGGTGATCACCAGGCCGAGCACCAGGCCGGCGATCGACGACCCGAACGCCGCCAGGTAGACCACCGGGCCGGCCGGCACCGAGAACCAGGCCACCGCACCGGCGGCCGCGGTGAGCAGCACCAGCAGCACGGTCCGGGTGACGACGTCGTCGACGGTCATCATCCGCGCGGAGCTCAGCTGCGGGGGCGGATACCCCGGCGCCCCCTCGTAGCGCAGCCACTGTGGCGTCCGGGCCGCCTCACCCAACCGGCCGAGTACCGGGTTCGAGCTTCTGATCACCCGTCCAGGGTAGCTACCCGATACCCGCCGGAGCCAGCGCGGCGATCTCCGCGGCGGAGGCGTTGCCGCCGGTGCACATGACGCCGACGCGGCGGCCGGCGAACTGCTGGGGATGAGTCAGCACCGCGGCCAGCGCCGCGGCCCCGGCACCCTCCGCGAGGGTGTGCGCGTAAATCGCCAGTACCCGTCGAGCGTCGTCGATCTGCTCGTCGGTTACCAGGAGGAAGTCGGACAGACCGGTACGCATGACGGACTGCGGGAGCGGGTAGCCCTCACCGGTGGCCAGGCCGTCGACCATGGTCCGGTTCGGCCGGCTCAGGCAGGTGCCGGCGCGCCACGACTCGTACCCCGCCGGCGAGGCGGCCGACTGCACGCCGACGATCCGGCAGCCGGGTGCCAGGGCGGCGGCCACGACGCACGCGGCGGCCGCACCGGTGCCGCTGCCGACCGGTACCACGAGCAGGTCGAGGTCGGGGGCGGCCGAGAAGACCTCAAGATAGGCGGTACCCACGCCGGCCAGCAGCGCCATGTCCCCGGCCGGGCTGACCGGTCGCATGCCCTCGGCGTCAGCCAGCTTGCCGCCGTACTCGCGGGCCTCGGTGAGGTCGGCACCGTGCAGTGCCACCGTCGCCCCGTAGCCCAGCACCGCGCGGACCTTGACCTCGCTGGCGTGTTCCGGCATGACCACGACGCAGCGGACCCCGAACAGCTGCGCCGCGTAGGCGATCGACTGGGCGTGGTTGCCGGTCGACCAGGTGACCACGCCGCGCTCCCGCTCATCGGCCGGCATCCCGGCCAGCAGCGTCAGCCCACCGCGCACCTTGAACGCCCCGGTGGGCTGGACGTTCTCGTGCTTGACCCGCAGCCGGGCCCCGGCCACCTCGTCGAGGACCGGGTAGGACCACATCGGCGTGGGCGGCAGGTACCGCTTGAGGAGCATGCGGGCGCGCAGGACGTCGGCAATGGTTACTTGCATGATTCCAGATTGCGCGGATCCGATTCATAGGTCCAATGCCAATCTGGCCGGAAACCTATCAGTATGCTTGATACATGCTTGACGTGACACGGTTGCGGGTGCTCGCCGCGGTCGCCCGGGTCGGCTCGGTCACCGCCGCCGCGCAGGAGCTGCGGTACTCCCAGCCGGCGGTCAGTCACCACCTGGCCCGGCTGGAGCACGAGACCGGCACGCGGCTGATCCAGCGGGTCGGCCGCGGCATCCGGCTCACCGAGGCCGGCCTGCTGCTCGCCGAGCGGGCCGAGGAGATCCTCGGCCGGCTCGGCGCCGCCGAGGTCGAGCTGGCCGCGCACAGCGGCCTGCGCGCGGGGCGGGTGCGGCTGGCCGCGTTCCCGTCGGCCCTCGCCACCGTGGTACCGCATGCCGCCGCCACGTTCACCGCCGGCCACCCCGGCGTCGAGCTGGGCTTCGTCGAGGCCGAACCGCCCGAAGCGCTGCACATGCTGCGGGCCGGCGAGGTGGATGTCGCGGTCGTCTTCGAGTACCCCGACGACACCGGCCGGGCCGATCCCGGCGTGCGGCACACCCCGCTGCTGACCGAGCCGCTGTACCTGGTGACCCCGGCCGACCGCGCGACCAACCTGACCGACCACGTGGACGACGACTGGATCGGCGGGTGCGAGCGGTGCCGGTCGCATCTGGTACGGCGCTGCGCGGCGGCCGGCTTCACCCCGCGGATCGCCTTCACCACCGACGACTACGTCGCCGTACAGGCGCTGGTCGCGGCCGGCCTGGGGGTGACGATCCTGCCCGAGCTGACGCTGACCGCCCACCGGGTACCGGGCATCCGCGCGACCCGCCTCGCCGGCGCCGGCCGGGAGGTGTCGATCGCCCGGTACGGCGAGCCGCCCGACCCGCCCGCAACGACCGCGCTGGTCGAACACCTCACATCGGGACGAACGCCAGCCGCTCCCGGATGATGTTCAGCCGGTCGGGTGTCAACCCGTCGCAGTACACGACAAGCTCCTCGGCGCTGCTGAACCCACCGATCCGGGCCCGCGCGGCGACCAGGGTCGCCGCCATGCTGTCGGGCATGTCCAGCTCCCTGACGAGCACCTCGGCCGGTACGTGGTTGACGTCGACCAGGCCGCCGTCGTCGTACTCCCGGGTCAGGTCCGGCCGGCCGATCCGCAGTTCGGCGGCGAGCGCCGGCTTCGTCGCGAGAATCGCGCGGGCCTCCTCGCGCCGCTGCGCCCGCCGCCCGGCCGCCGCCAGGGCCGGATCGACTGCCGGCGGCGGTACCGGCGGCCGCGCCGAGCCGCGGATGACGCTCTGGAGTGCGAGGACATGCGCGGTACCGCCGAGCCAGGAGAGCAGAAAGGCCGGAAAGACGGCGGCATCCGGAAATGAACCGCCATTGGTGGGTGTGTATTGAACGGCGACAAAGAAATAGACGAGCAATAAGAAATATCCTACTGCCGCACCTATATTCGCGCGCGATCGCAGCCGCAATCCGCCGAGCAGTACCATCACGAAAGAGCCGACGCCGAAGCTGAGCAGCGGCACCAAGAACCACCACCAGACGCGTGGTTTCCTCGCATCCGGCTGTACAGGGACAGACACGTGCCCGGGGCGGGAGTCGAACCCGCACGCCTTGCGGCCGCCGCTTTTAAGGCGGCTGTGTCTGCCGTTCCACCACCCGGGCGATGGGGTCACGGTAACTGCCGGGGTGACGGCCCGCACCAGCCATCCGGTGAATTGGTCAGTGCGATACGGGTGGCGTGACCTCGGTAAAACTACCCCGTGGCTCATGCAGTTCGCCGAGTGCCACGACCTCCCGGCGGAGGAAGAGGGCCAACGTCCAGTCGATGACCACCCGGACCTTGCGGTTGAACGACGGGATGCGCAACAGGTGGTACGTGCGGTGCATGAACCAGGCCGGGTACCCCTTGACCTTGACGCCGTACACCTGGGCGACGCCCTTGTACAGACCGAGGCTCGCGACCGAGCCGACGTACTTGTGCCGGTACTCGGCCGGGGTGCCGCCGCGCAGGACGGCGACGATGTTGTCGGCCAGCCGGGCCGCCTGCCGTACCGCGTGCTGCGCGCTCGGCCCGGTGAGCTGCCCCGGCTTGGTCAGGTCGGGTACCGCGGCGCTGTCGCCGGCCGCCCAGGCGCAGTCGAGCACCGTGCCGTCCGTGACGACCTGGAGGGTGGGCAGGCAGGTGATCCGGCCCTTGTCGTCCAGCGGCAGGTCGGTCGCGCGCAGCATCGGGTGCGGCTTGACGCCGGCGGTCCACACGATCGTGTCGGCGGCGAACTGGTCGCCGTCGGACAGCTTGACCACGCCGTCGACGCAGGACTCCAGCCGGGTACCGAGCCGAATGTCCAGCCGGCGGCGCAGCAGCTGCTTGACGGTGTACGCGCCCATGTCCGGATCGACCTCGGGCAGGATGCGCATGGTCGCCTCGACCAGTACCCAGTGCATCTCGTCGGCGTCCAGCTCCGGGTAGTACCGCAGTGCCCAGCGGGCCATGTCCTCCAGTTCGGCCAGCGCCTCGATGCCGGCGTACCCGCCGCCGACGAACACGAACGTCAGCGCCGCCTTCCGGGTCGCCGGGTCGGACGTGGTGGCCGCGACGTTGAGCTGGTCGAGCACCCTGTTGCGCAGGTAGATGGCCTCGCCCATGGTCTTGAACCCGACCGCCTGCTCGTGCAGGCCGGGGATCGGCAGGGTACGGGAGACGCTGCCAGGGGCGAGCACGATCTGGTCGTACCCGACCTCGCGGGCCGGCCCGATGATCGGCTGTACCGTGGCCACCTTCCGGGCGTGCTCGACCCGGATCACCTCACCGGACAGGATGTGGCAGCGACGCAGTTCCCGGCGCAGCGGTACCACGGCGTGCCGCGGCTCGATGCTGCCCGCGGAGACCTCCGGCAGGAACGGCTGGTACGTCATGTGCCCGTGCGGGTCGACAACGGTGACCTCGGCCTCGCCCTTGCGCAGCTTGCGGGACAGCCGCATCGCCACGTAGAGCCCGACGTGCCCGGCACCGACCACGAGAATCCGCTGACCGCTCATGTTTCCCATCTTCCGCTCCGGTCACCGCGGCGTCAGCGGCGGCGGACCAGCCGGGCGAGGTACGCCACAGTCGCCGCCATCACGGCCAGGCCCGCCAGGGACGCGACCAGGTAGGTGCGGCCGCCGAGGAACCCGGGCACCACGACGGCGAACAGTGCCAGTACCGCGGTCAGCCCGACCACCAGCCCGGCCCGGCCGAGCCAGCGCAGCAGCACCCCCGGCGCGACCACGGCGTCGTAGGGCAGGACGGCGGCGAGCGCGGCCAGGTTGTGCACGAGGTAGAGGACGGCCGCCAGCAGGAGCAGCCCGACGAGGTTGGCCGTGGCGCCGAGCAGCATGGTGCCGGCGAGCCAGCCGCCGACCGCGATGAACAGGTACAGCGTCGGCATCGGGCCGCGCGGGAACAGCATGGTCAGCAGGGCGAGCGTGAAGAACGCGAAGAACGCCGGGGTAAGCGTGACGGCCAGCGGCCAGGCGAGTACCAGCCCGAGCAGCGCCGCCACGAACAGCCCGATGCGGACCAGCAGCGGACCGGGAGTGGTCCGGCGCACCCGCCGTACCGTCTCGTCGACCTGTGCCCGTGCCCGGCCCTTCAGGTCGCTGACCAGCTCGGCGGTCCTCACCGCAGCACCGCCTTCGGCGCCGAGGCCATCCGCGACACCTGGCGCAGCACCTCGTCGAGGCTGCCCGGGCCGGCCCAGGCGACCACCGGTACCCCGTGCTCGCGCAACTGTTCCAGGGTGTTCGTGCGGTCCAGCCGCCACAGCCGGGCCGCCGCCGTGGCCCAGTCGCCGCGTACCGGCAGCGGGATGTCGGTCGGCAGCGTGTCGATGCCGACGACGAACCGGCCGGCGCGGGCGAACCGCGCGATCATCTGCGCCGTCCGCACATCCAGCAGCGGCGTGAGTACCACGACCAGCGCGTTGGACGAGACGGTGTGCGGGCCGAAGGCGTCGGGCGCGGGCTCGAACCCGGCACCGGCCGCGCTGACGCCGAGCAGCCACTCCAGCACGGTGTGGTAGTGCCGGCGGCCGCTGCCCGCGCGCAGCCGACGCGCCCGGAAGCCGTACTCCAGCAACGCCACCCGGTCGCCCCGGTGCAGGTAGTGCTCGGCGATGCCGGCGGCGGCCCGGACGGTGGTGTCCAGTACCGAACGGGCGCCGCCGATCCCGCCGGACCGGCCGGCCTCGTGCAGCACGTCGAGGATGAGCACCACCTCGGCGTCGCGGTCGGACAGCGTGGCGGCGACGTGCAGCTGGCGGGTACGCAGCGAGACCCGCCAGTCGATGCGGCGCAGCCGGTCGCCGGGCGCGAACATGCGCACGCCGGCCAGCTCGCCACCCTCGCCGGGGCGCCGCGACCGGTGCACGCCGACCAGGCCGGCCGCGCGCGGCATCGAGTCTTCGGCGGTGAACGGGTCGGTGATCGGGAACACCGCGATCCGCCTGGCCTTACCGGTACCCGGGTCGCTGATGAGCAGGCCGTCCGCGGCCACCGCGTGGGCCACCGCCGGGCCGAGCGCCGGCCGGCCCCAGCGCATCGCCTGCGCGCGCAGCTCCAGATCGGCCGCGGTACCGGGCGACACCGTGGTCACGTAGGGGCGGTCGCCGTGGGGTACCACCAGCCAGGGCGAGATCGCGGTGCGCAGCACCACCAGGTCGTACCGGACCTCGTCCGGGTTGGCGACGGACAGCCCGGCCGCTACCCGGCCCGCCTCGCCGATGAAGTCCGCTCCCATGTGGACACTGACCAGCGGTACCCGCGACGGCCGCCGCCAGATGCCCAGCGCCGCGCCGAACGCGAACGGCGCCGCCAGTACCACCAGATCCACGCGGCCCAGCAGCATCGCGGTGGCGAGCAGTACCCCGACGATCAGCACCGCCCGGCCGAAGGCCGGCGTCGGCGCCCAGCGCCGCAGCGCGTCCTTCAGGTGGCGGGGGCCGGCCCCGTCACCGGGCGCCGCCGGGCGCAGCGCGACCACGGTCAGACCCGCGGCCGGTACGGGTCGGCGCTGGTCCGCGGCGCGGGCGCGGCGCCGCCGGCCAGCTCGCCGTAGGACGGCAGCGCGCCGCTGGCCGGGGCCGGCGTGTGCGCGAGGACGTCGGCCACGACCGTCGAGGCGTGCGTCTGGCGCAGCCACATCTCCGGCTTGAGCGTGATCCGGTGGGACAGCGCCGGGATCGCCACGTCCTTGACGTCCTCCGGGATCACGTAGTCGCGCCCGGCCAGCGCCGCGCGGGCCCGGGACAGCAGCAGCAGGGCGAGCGAGCCGCGCGGCGACGCGCCGACGAGTACCTGATGGTGCTCGCGGGTCGCCGCGGCCAGTTCGACGATGTACCGGCCGACCGAGTCTTCGACCACCACGTCTTCGAGCGCGTGCTGCATCGCGACCAAAGTCGCCGCGTCGACGACCGGATCGAGGAACGCCTCCTCCTGCCGGCGCGCCACGCGGCGGCGCAGCACGCCCCATTCCTCGTCGCGGTCCGGGTACCCGAACGAGACGCGCAGCAGGAACCGGTCGAGCTGCGCCTCGGGCAGCGGGTACGTGCCCTCGTACTCGATCGGGTTCGCGGTGGCGAGCACGTGGAACGGCGCGGTCAGCCGGTATGTCGTGCCCTCGACCGACACCTGCTTCTCCTGCATGGCCTCCAGCAGGGCGGCCTGCGTCTTCGGCGGCGTCCGGTTGATCTCGTCGGCGAGCAGCAGGTTGGCGCTGGTCGTACAGGAACGAGCCGGTCACGTCGGCGGGCAGCAGGTCGGGGGTGAACTGCAACCGGCGGAACTCGATGCCGAGCGCCTGGGCGAAGCAGCGCGCGGTCAGCGTCTTGCCCAGGCCCGGCAGGTCCTCCAGGAGGACGTGGCCACCGGCCAGGATGCCGGCGAGGACCAGTTCCAGGGCCGCGCGCTTGCCGACCACGACGGTGCCGACCTGGTCGAGGACGGCCCGACCGAGCCGGCCGACCTCGTAGACCGGCAGCGTCTCCACCCGGGCGCCGTTGTTCATAACCTCTCCATCAGCGATATCAGGCCGGCGACCTCGCGCGGCGTCGGGTTCTTCGGTACCGGTGTGGTGACGAAGGTCCACAGCTGTTCCCCGAGCACCGCGCGGGCGGCGGCCGGGTCGGCGGCGCGGACCACCCCGTGCCGTACCCGTAGCCGCTCGTCGACGATCTCGACCAACCGCGGCTGGACGGTGCGGGCGAACTGGCCCTTGTCGTGGTGCGTCTTGACCCAGGACAGCCGGTTGTCCCAGCGCGAGGTCGCGGTGACCAACCCGTCCCGGCTGGCCGCCTCGACCTGGTCTTCGCTGACCAGCTCGGCGGACGGGCGGATCAGGGTACCCGGCAGCGGCCGCGGGTCGATCCAGCGCAGCAGGGCACGCAGTACCCGGCCGACGAACAGCACCATGGCGATCAGCGCGTACGGCACGTCGAACGCGGCGAGGTGGAAGAACACCCAGAACGGCAGGGCGAGCACGGTGGACCAGAGCACCGCCTTGGCCAGCCACCAGCCGAGGCTTTCGGCGGCCCGGCCGGTGGGTTCCGGTTCCGGCTCCTCGTGGGCCGAGTCGAGGAGATCATCCAAAGGGGTACTCATGCGACTACCTGATGGCCGGACAGCTCGGCGCGTACCTGACCGAGGGCGGCGCGCGCCTGGTCCCGCATGGTCGCGTCGACAGTGTGCGTGGCGTACCGCGCCAGCCGGTACACCTCGGCGAGCTGGTACAGCACCGTGGCGCTGGCCGCGTGGCCGGCGAGCAGCCGGGTGACCAGCTCGGCGGGAGTGTCGCCGACGTTGCGCGGGGTACCGGCAGCCGCGGCCGCCTGTTCCAGCCGTACCCAGCACGCGATCACCGCCCGGCGCGGGTCGGTGTCGGCGTCGTCGAGGTCGGACAGGCCCGCGTCGACGGCCGCGATGACCTGGTCGCGCGCCTGCGTCCGGGCGGCCGGTTCGAGCGGCCGGCGCCGCCGTTCGCGCAGCCGCAGGCCGTGCCGCAGCAGGTACCACACCAGCAGCGCGATGACCGCGAGGACGATCAGGGCCAGCAGCACCTTGGCGATGACGAGCAGCCAGCCGGGCAGGGCGATGTTCTGCGGCTGGTCGCCGGTACCGGTGGTCGGGCGGTCGGCGGGCAGCGGGTTCGGCTCCCCGTCCGGCGGCTTGAACGGGTGCCCCTGGTCGGGGGTCGGCGGCGTGTTCAGCTGCGACGGACGGATCTGCGGACTGGCCAGCATCGCCGCCACCGCCGCGGCGGCCAGCAGCAGGCCCACGGCCAGCAGCGGCCCGAAACGGCGCAGCCCTGTCACGTCGTAGACATCCCGTCGTCAGGTGAGCCCGGCGAGGTCCTTCGCCCGGGCGAACACGTCGTCCAGCATGGTCGGCGTGAGCCGGCCGGTAAAGGTGTTCTGCTGGCTGACGTGATAACAGCCTAGGAGAGCCGGTGTACCGGTGCCGGTCCGGGCGAGGGCGCCGTGCCCGAAGGGCGGGCGGGGAACGGGCGGGCGCTGCCGGTACACCCGTTGGAGCACCGGCCACCACGAAGCCCAGGCGAACGCGCCGAGGGCGACCACGACGCGCAGCGTGGGTCTGATGAGTTCCACCTCGCGGTGCAGCCACGGCGCGCAGGTGTCCCGCTCGGCGGGGGTCGGCTTGTTCTCCGGCGGCGCGCAGCGCACCGCCGCGAAGATGCGGGTGTGCCGCAGTTGCAGGCCGTCGTCGCGGGCCACGCTGGTCGGCTGGTTGGCCAGGCCCGCGCGGTGCAGTGCGGCGAACAGCACGTCGCCGGAGCGGTCGCCGGTGAAGATGCGCCCGGTACGGTTGCCGCCGTGCGCGGCCGGGGCGAGGCCGAGGACGGCCAGCCGCGCGTCGGCCGGGCCGAAGCCGGGGACCGGGCGGCCCCAGTACTCCTGGTCGCGGAACGCGGCCCGGCGCTGCGTGGCAACCTGCTCACGCCAGGCGACCAGGCGCGGGCAGGCGCGGCAGTCGCTCACCAGCGCATCGAGCGTGGCCAGGTCTGCGGCCTGAGCGGCGGTACCGGCGGTCACGCCAGCCGGCTCCGCAACAGTTCGAGGGTCCGCGCCCAGGCGGTCGCCGCGGCCCGCCGGTCGTAGACCTCCGGCCGGTCGTCGTTGAAGAACGCGTGACTGGTACCCGGGTAGTCGTACAGCGTGACCTTCCCGCCGGCCCCCTCGATCGCGCGCCGGGCGGCCTGTACCCCGGGTGCCGCCGAGGTGCCGTCCTCCTCGCTGGCGTGGATGACCGCGGCCTTGCCGGCGTAGTTGGACCAGTCCGGGCGCATCCGCTCCCACGGCAGCACCGGGTAGAACGCCACGGTCGCCGTGATGTGCGCGGAGAGGGTGGCCGCCCAGAGCGCGAGGCTGCCGCCGACGCAGAAGCCGACGGTGCCGACGCCGCCGTCGAGCGCGGGCAGGTCGGCCAGATACCTGGCGGCCCCGGCGATGTCCCGGGCGGCCTGGTCCATCGCCATGCCCATGAGCAGCTTGCCGGCCCGGTCCGGCTCGGCGGCCTGCACGCCGTGGTACAGGTCGGGTGCCAGGGCGGCGAATCCGGCTCCGGCGAAACGGTCGGCGACGGCTCTGATGTGCGGTACCAGGCCCCACCACTCCTGGATGACGATCACCCCGGGTCCCGGGTTTCCCGGCGGGGTGGCCAGGTATCCGACGCTGGACCCGCCATCCGTGGGGTACCGCACCAGCTCGCCCATCGGACCATCCTCCCGCTCAGGCCGGTGGGCGGCACCGATGACCCGGCGCCGCCCATCCGTATCGACGCGTGTCGCTACTTCTTGTTCGGTGCCAGGCAGAGTACCGAACCGGACTGCCCCGACACGCCCTGCCAGAGCGCCGACTCGGCGTCCGGGTACTGCGAGCAGATGCTGTTGTCCGCATCGAACTGGATCTCGGTCTTGCTGTCCACGACGCCGACGACCTTGTAGTTGGCGCTCGGGTCGTCACACTTGACGATCTTGGTGTTCTTGACTTCCTTCGCCGTGGTACTGGTCAGCGCGTCGCTGTGGATGCAGTCGTTGACCTTGGCATTGGTGGTGTCGTTCGGGTGGAGGACCGAGTTGATGACCGGCCGGAGGGCGAACCAGCCGACGCCGATCACGAGGGCGACGACGACACCGACGATCAGGCGAAGGAGCCCACTGCTGAAGGCGCCCCGGCGCTTGGGCGGCGGCGCGGTCGGCATGCCGCCGTACGGCGGTGGAGCCGGCGCCTCACCGCCCTGCGGGGCGTACGGGTTGTTGCCACCCTGGGGGGCGTACGGGTTGCTGCCCCCCTGCGGGGCGTACGGGTTGGCGCCGCCCTGCGGCGGTGCACCGTACGGAGCGCCGCCCTGCTGGTTGTACGGATTGTTGTAACCGCCGTACGGCTGTCCGGGGTTGGCGGGATCCGTCACTGTCTGTTTCCTTCCGAGGATTGGCGAAACGAGGCGCACCCTAGCCGTTGTCACCGGTCCCCGCCACCCCGTCAGGTCGTCTGTTCCCATCCCGACCCACGGGGCTTTACCTGCAGCTTGCTCCCGACGGGTACGCCGAACACGCCTCTCGGACGCCCCCCGCCCGGACCGCCCACCGCCCCCCACGGACGACTGAAGCTGCACCGGGACCGTTACTTAGCGTGGTTGCTATGAACCGGACTGCTTACTTCTTGTTACTTCTTGGCTGGAGCCAGACAGAGCACCGAGCCGGCCTCACCGGTGCGTCCCTGCCAGAGCTCAGACACCGCGGACGGGTACGCGTCGCAGATGTTGTCGTCGGAGTTGAACTGCGACTCGGTCTTCCCGGCCACGACGCCGACCACCTTGTACTTCGCGTCCGCCGCGTCACAGCGGACGATCCTGATGTCCTTGACCTCCTTGGCCGTCGAGCTGTCCATCGTGTCCCCGGCCAGGCAGTCGCCGATCTTCGCGTCGGTCGGGTCGGTGCTCTTCGGCTGCGGCGCCGCGCTCGCCCGGGTCGCGCCGTGCGAAGTGCCCGCCGACGCGGCCGGGGCAGCCGCGTTGGACGTGTTGTCCTTCTTGGTGTTGCTGCCGATGACGTAGAGACCGCCGATGGCGAGGGCGACGATCAGCACGAGGACGCCGATGACGATGCCGGCCACCTTCGCGCCGCTGCCCTTCCTGGGCGGCGGGGTGCCGAACGGACTCGGCTGGTCGTACGGCCCCGGCGTGCCGTAGGGACTGCCGTACGGGCTGCCGTACTGGGCCGGCTGGCCGTACTGACCTTGCTGGGCGCCGTACTGGCCGGGCTGGGCGCCGTACTGGCCGGGCTGGGCGCCGTACTGGGCCGGCGGGCCGTACTGGCCGGGCTGGCTACCGTACTGGTCCGGCGGGCTGCTGTAAGGATCGGATGCGCCGCCGCCGTACGGGTTGGGCTGGCCGCCGTACTGGCCGGGTTGGCCGTATGGATCCGGGGGCGGATAGCCGCCGCCGTAGGGCGGTCCGGATCCGGGGTACCGGGGATCCGTCATCGTTTCGGCTCCTGACACGAGAGGTGCGAAAGGCGCACGCTAACTGGTACGCGCAAATCGCAACACCCCCGTCCGGCCCCTCTTTGTCCAGTAAACATTGACTTGGACCGACTCCCGCCGGACGGGACGGACACAGCACAGCAGCGCCGTTTCGCTACCGTGTCCCGCGTGACAGATCTGCTCAGCCGACTGGCCGCCGCGCCCGGCCTGTACCGCGGCCGCGGCGACGGCCCGGAGAGCGGTCCGTTCGTGGCGCGGATCGAGATCGCCGCAATACTGCGCGGCCGGGCGGTGACGCTGGACTACGAAGCATCCAGCGACCGCAACGGGCTGCAGCACGTGGAGCACACCGTGCTGGCCACCGGCGAGGGCGGCCGGCTCGAAGTGCACGTCGCCTGCCTGGAACTGCCCGGGGTGGTCAGGTTCGTGGAGACGATGCCGGGCACGTTCACCGCTTATGAGGGTCCGTTCCCGGCCCGGATCGTGATCGACATGGCCGGCAACGGTCACCTGCACTACGCCTGGTGGTACTCCCGGGACGAGTCGGAGCCGAAGGAGCAGACCCGCGCCGACGTCCGCCGCACCGGCTGAGTCCGATATCCGATACGCCGCCGCGCGCCCCGGTCACGGTCACGGTCAGGGTGCATGTAAAATGCATGTATGGTCGCCCTCCAGATCCGGGACGTGCCGGAGGATATCCGGGACGCTCTCGCCGCCCAGGCAAAGGCCCGCGGACAGTCGTTGCAGTCCTATCTGTTGGAGCTGGTGGAGACGCAGGCCCGGCGCCTGCGCAACACGGCGGTACTGGACCGTTTCGCCGGCAGGTCTGACGGATCCCGGTCGCTGCCCGGGGAGACTTCGGCGGAACTGGCGGAGCAGCGGGCGCAGCCGGGCGTGTTCGGCGACGCCGCATGATCGTCGACGCTGCATGATCGTCATAGACGCGTCGGTGCTCGCCGACGCACTGATCGATGACGGGCCGGTCGGCGCCGCCGCGCGAGCCGCACTGGCCGCGGATGCGCACTGGGCCGCACCGTCCCACCTGCTCGTCGAGGTCGTGTCGGTGGTCCGGGGCAGGGCACTTGGCGGCAAGCTCCGGCCGGCCCGTGCACAGGAGGTAGTGGACGCGTTGCCCACGCTCGTCATCGACCAGGTCGACGTTGCGACCCTGGTTGATCGGATGTGGCAACTGCGCGGCAACCTCACCGCCTATGACGCCGCCTATGTTGCCGCGGCCGAGGCTCTCGGGTGCCCGCTCGTCACCGCCGACGGGCGGCTCGCAAAAGCGAACGCGGTGCGCTGCGAGATCAGGTTGGTGTCCCCGTACTGAGGCCGTATGCGATGCCGTCGAGGATGTCGTGTTCGCTGGCGATCACGGTACCGCCGCCGGCCCGGTCCAGGATGATCCGCAGGATCAGCGCACCGGCCGCGATGACATCGGCCCGCCCCGGATGCATCGAGGGGATCGCGAGGCGCTGCGCCCGGGTCAGCGTCAGCAGGTCGTCGCTCACGCGGGCGACGTCGGCACGGGAGATGCGGGCGTGATGGGTGCGCTCGGGGAGGTACCTCGGCAGGTCAAGAGCGATGGCCGCCACGGTGGTGACCGAACCGGCGAGGCCCACCACCTCGTCGGCCGACCGCCCACCCACGGCCGCGAGCGCCCGGTCGACGGCCGCCTCGATGTCCGCCGTGGCGGCGGCGACCTGCGCCGCGGTCGGCGGATCGGAGTGCAGGTGCCGCTCGGTCATCCGGACGCAGCCGACGTCGACGCTCAACGCGCGTTCCACCCCGTCGGCACCGACCACGAACTCGGTCGAGCCACCGCCGATGTCCACCACCAGGTACCGGGCCGGCGGCAGGCCGCGCACCGCGCCGACGAACGACAGCCGCGCCTCCTCGTCACCGGACACCACCTCCGGCGGCCGGCCCAGCGTCGCCACGACCATGTCGCGGAACTCGTCGGCGTTGCGGGCGTCGCGGCTCGCCGACGTGGCCACCATCCGGACCCGCTCGGCGCCGAGGGTCCCGATCGCCTCGGCGTAGCCGGCCAGGGCCACGCGGGTGCGCTCGATGGCCGGCGCGGCGAGCACGCCGGTGCGGTCGACGCCCTGGCCGAGCCGCACGATCTCCATCCGCCGGGTCACGTCGGTGAGCGGTCCGCCGTCCGGTGGCAGGTCCGCGACCAGCAACCGGATCGAGTTGGTACCGCAGTCGATGGCCGCGACCCTCATGACAGCCGCACGAGCATCCGGGTGTTGCCCAGGGTGTTCGGCTTGACCCGCTCCAGGTCGAGGAACTCCGCGACGCCCTCGTCGTAGGAGCGCAGCAGCTCCTCGTACACCTTCGGGGGTACCGGGGCACCGTCGATCGGTGCGAAGCCGAGGGAGCCGAAGAAGCCGGTCTCGAAGGTGAGGCAGAACACCTTCCGCACACCGAGTTCCCGGGCGGCGTCGAGGAGGGCTTCCACGATGCGGTACCCGATCTTGCGGCCCCGGTACGCCTGGTTCACCGCCACCGTGCGCACCTCGGCGAGGTCGTCCCACATCACGTGCAGCGCACCGCAGCCGACCACCGCGTCGCCGTCCGCCGCGACCCAGAACTCCTGCACGTCCTCGTACAGCGCGACGGTCGCCTTGGACAGCAGCCGGCGCTCGGTGGAGTACAGGTCGATGAGGCGGCGGATGTCGCGGACGTCGCGGGTCCGGGCCCGCCGGATGGTGACCTCCATTCCCGGAAGGGTATCGCCTGTCGATCGCGCGACAGATCGTTGCCCCGCGGCCGAACTGACCGCACATTGACAGGTCCAGCAAGTACTAAGACCCGTCCCCGTCCCTCCGATTAGACAGATCAGCCGGTGCCAGCGACGTCGCCGGCACGCAGGGGCCGCCGGTCCACCAGGGCTCAGCCTGTTCGCGCACCTCGTCGCCGAGCGGGTTGACGCCAGGGCCGGCGGCCAGCGCGTGTCCGAGCAGGGCGTGCAGGCACTTGACCCGGGTCGGCATGCCGCCCGCGGACACCCCGGCGATCTCCGGTACCTCGCCCAGCTCCGCGCGCCGCGCCAGGTAGTCCTCGTGCGCCGCGTGGTACCGGCCGGCCAGCTGCGGATCGGCGGCCAGCCGGGCGTTCATCTCCTTCATCAGCCCGGCCGACTCCAGCCGGCTGCAGGCCGCCACGGCACGCGGGCAGGTGAGGTAGAACAGCGTCGGGAACGGGCTTCCGTCGGCGAGGCGGGGCGTCGTGCGCACCACGTCGGGCAGGCCGCACGGGCACCGGTGCGCCACGTCGCGGGTACCCCGCGGGGTGCGGCCGAGCTGCTCGCCGACGGCGGCGAGGTCGCGCGGTCCGATCACGGCGCGGTACCCGGCTTGTCCGCCGCCCGCACGCTGGACCACAGCTTCCCGTACCACGGACCGGTGTTGATCGCCTGCCCCGCGTTCGGGTCGGCGGCCGGATCCGGGGTGCCGGCCGCCGGCCCGGTCACGAACGCCTTGTCACCGGGCAGCACCATCTGCAGCCGCTTGTGCGCCATCGCGATGATGTAGTCCTTGTCGTTCCACTTGGCGACCTGGGTCTGCTTCTCCTGGATGCGGGCCCGCTGCACGTTCTGGCTCGACTCCAGCGCGGCGATCTGGGCCTGCTGGGTCAGGTAGATGCGTACCGGGTAGGCGTAGGCGAGCAGCAGCGCGACGAGTACCAGGGCGAGCGTGGCCGCCCTCCCGGTGAACCGGCCGGGGCGCGGTGCGGTGGTGCGCTGTGCGGCGCCCGGTGCGGCGGCGCGACGGGCGGCGGCCGGCCGGGAGGCGGAGCGGGCGGGCTCGGCGGTCCCGCGGGCGCGCTTCGGATCACCGGCGGTCCGGGCCCGGTGCGGGTCGGCACCCGCGCGGGCCCGCCGCAGGTCGGGACGGTGTCGCCGCCCGGGGTGCCCGCTGTCCCGTCGCTGGTCCGGCACGTCACCCCTCCCCCAGGTGCGTTCAGCGGGAACGGTACCTCGGGAAGGCGCCGGCCCCGGCGTAACGCGCCGCGTCGCCCAGCTCGTCCTCGATGCGCAGCAACTGGTTGTACTTGGCCACCCGCTCCGACCGGGCCGGCGCGCCGGTCTTGATCTGACCGGTACCGGTGGCCACCGCGAGGTCGGCGATCGTGGTGTCTTCGGTCTCCCCGGACCGGTGGCTCATCATGCACCGGAAGCCGGCCCGGTGGGCGAGGTCGACCGCGTCCAGCGTCTCGGTCAGCGAGCCGATCTGGTTCACCTTGACCAGCAGCGCGTTGGCGGCCCGCTCGACGATGCCCCGCGCGATGCGCTCCGGGTTGGTGACGAACAGGTCGTCGCCGACGATCTGGATCCGGTCGCCCAGCCGCCCGGTCAGCACCGTCCAGCCGGCCCAGTCGTCCTCGGACAGCGGGTCCTCGATGGACACGATCGGGTACTGCTCGACGAGCTTGACGTAGTACTCGACCAGTTCGTCGGCCGGCTTCGGGGTGCCCTCGAACAGGTACCCGTCGGCGCGGTGGAACTCCGTCGCGGCCACGTCGAGTGCGAGCGCGATGTCACTGCCCAGCGTGTAACCGGCCGCGGACACCGCCTCGGCGATCAGGTCCAGTGCGGCGGAGTTGTGCGGCAGGTTCGGCGCGAAGCCGCCCTCGTCGCCCAGGCCCGTCCCGAGGCCCTTCTTCTTCAGGACCGACTTCAGGTTGTGGTACACCTCGGCACCGGAGCGCAGGGCGTCGCGGTAGGTGGGCGCTCCGATCGGCGCGATCATGAACTCCTGGATGTCCACGTTGGAGTCCGCGTGCGCGCCGCCGTTGAGGATGTTCATCATCGGTACCGGCAGCAGGTGCGCGTTCGGTCCGCCGAGGTACCGGAAGAGGCTGAGCCCGGTCGAGTCGGCCGCGGCGCGCGCCACGGCCAGCGACACCCCGAGGATCGCGTTGGCGCCCAGCTCGGACTTGTCCGGGGTGCCGTCGAGGTCGAGCATCTTCTGGTCGATCGCCCGCTGGTCGGTCGCGTCGTAGCCGACGATCTCCGGGAAGATCCGCTCCTCGATGTTGTCGACCGCCTTCTCGACGCCCTTGCCCTGGTACCGGTCCGGGTCGCCGTCGCGCAGTTCGAGGGCCTCGAAGGCGCCGGTGGACGCCCCGGACGGTACCGCGGCGCGCGCGATCGTGCCGTCGTCCAGCCCGATCTCGACCTCGACGGTGGGGTTGCCGCGCGAGTCCAGGATCTCGCGCGCGACGATTGCCTCGATGGTGGCCACGGCGGACGCTCCTCACGGTGGGCGGACGGGCAGAGCCGAGCCTATCGGGCCGGCTGGGAGTCACCTTCGGGTGGGGTAACAGATTGAAAACGGGATTGCATGACTCTGCGTGCACCAGCAAGGCTGAGGTTCATGCGCCTGCCCGCCCTCGCGGTGCTCGCCGTCTCCGTTACCGCCCTCACCGGCTGCGTCGCGGTCAACAGCGGCCAGCCCGGCGACAGCCGTGCCCAGTTGGTCGGCGACCTGGCCGGCCGGCTCGGTCAGTCCGGCGCGCTGACGTACACCGCGGTGTACCGGCTGCCGCAGGGCGCCACGGCAACCGTCGCGCAGGCGCAGAACCCGGGCCGGGCCGCCTACACATACCCGGGCGGCAAGCTCGCGATCACGCCGCAGTACCTCGCCGACTGCCGCACCGGAACGCTGTTCACGACGTGCACGCTGACCCCGCCGCCGTCGCCGGGCACCGATCCGGCCGCGGCGCTGGTCGGTGAGATCGCCGACCGCGGGCTGATCGCCCCGGAGATGGTGATCGGCCTGCTGACCTCGGTCGGGTTGGACACCGCGGCCGTGGTCACCACGCGGGACACCACGATCGCCGGGGAGAACGCGACCTGCCTTCAGGTCACCGGCGCGCAGCACGCCGCGGCGTCGGACTTCGAGGTGTGCGTGACGTCGGAAGGGCTGCTCGGCAGCTTCACCGGCGTGGTCAGCGACACGAGCGTGGACGTGACGCTGGACCAGTACGAGCCGACGGTACGGCCCGACGCCTTCGACCTGCCGGCCGGTGCCAAGGTCACCGACCGGCGGCCGAAGTAGCGGCGCCGCCGAAGTAGCGACGGCTCAGTCGTCCTGCTGGTCCCGGTCGGCGCGGGCTGCACCGGACAGCGCAAGGGTGGCGCCGGCGAGGCCCAGTGCGATGCCCGCCGCGGTGAGCCGTTTGACTGTTGCCATTCGCGATCACTCCTCTTGGTCAAGCCACCAAGAGTCAAGTGAGGCCGGCGGTCACGGCTGCGCCGCCCGCTCAACAAGCCGCGGCCGGCCGCGGTTTCCCGCGACCGGCCGCGTGCTGCGCTACCGGCTACCCTCGCTCGCACCTCTTGCCGTTGAAGAGGAAGTTGGGCGGACTCGGGTTCGTGGTGTTGTCCCACGTTCCAATGAAGCCGACGTCAGTCTGCGAACCTCCGTTCCCTGGTATGACGGCGTTCCAACTGGCGTTGGTGACGGTGGCCATCGCCCCGCTCTGGCTCGGCGTACCGTTCCACAGCTGCGTGACGCTCTGCCCGCCCGGGAACCACCATTGCAGCTTCCAGCCGTTGGTCGCGTTCGGGCTGAGGTTGGTGATGTTCAGGCTGACCTGCTGCTGGTTGGTCCAGGTGTCGTCCACGTGGTACGTCACGCGGCACGTCGCACCGGCGGGCAGGTCGTCGTCCTTCACCAGGAACACGTTGTCGTTCATGTCCGACAGCGGTACGTCGGTGTTCCTGGCGATGATCTGGGCGAGCGTGCCGTGGAAGTCGACCCCGTAGTTCTGCATGATCAGGCTGAGGCCGGGATCGTTGCCGTAGAAGAACCGGTCGCCGTCGCGCAGCGCCTGGAACTGCTTGGTCCACATGGCCAGTTGCAGTTCACCGAACTCGGTACCGGCGATGTGCTTCTCGGCGACCATGCCGACGAACGCGTCGACGTTGTCCACCGAACCGTAGACCGCCTTGAGCCGCGCGGCCGTCGTGCTCTTGCGCACGGCCTTGGTCGTCGTGTTGTTGGCGGTGTCCGGCAGCGCGACGTTGTTGCCGTTGATGTCGGTGAGCTTGGTGAAGTCCAGGCTCGCCGGGTTGTTGCCGTCCAGGCCCGTCGGGAACGACTCGGTGGACTCACCGGTGATCCCGGTGAACGAGGTCTTCGCCGGTAGGCCCAGCGCCTGGCGCAACTGGTTGTACGTCGGCATCCCGTGGTCGCGGCCGCGGGCGATGTCGATCGCGCCGAGGTCCGTCACGCCGGTGAAACAGTTGGGCAGGCTCGGATCGTCGAAGCAGTCCGGGTTTCCGGAGACCGGCACCTGGAACAGCAGGCTGCGCAGGGTGTCGTCGATCTGCTCGTCGTTGTTGTACTGCGACTCGTCGCCGATCGCGTGCAGCAGCGGGCCGAGCTGCACGGCCGGTACGAGGTCCGGGTTGAAGAACGCCGCGGACAGCGGTATCGCGACCGTCAGCAGGGCCGGCTCGCCGGGGACGTCGTCGATCTGTGCCCCGAGCGAGTGCAGTGTCGCCAGTTGCGTCGAGGAGTACCGGGTCCGGTCCGCCTCGACCTCGAACTCGCCGTGGATCTGGCTGTGTGCGCGGTACCCGACGGTGGCGAACTCGTCGGACAGGCTCGCGTTCACGTTGGACTTGTACCCGGTGTACGCCGGCAGGTTCACGCCCATCGCGGGGAGGAACTCGTTGTACGTGACGTACTGCTCCTCGGCGGCGACGATCCGCCGCGCGATCTGGAACTTCTCCTCCTGCGTCAAGGTGCTCGGCAGCAGGCCGACGATCCGGTTGTGCTCGCGGGCGAACAGGGTGTGCGTGGCGGTCAGGCCCATGTTCTCGTTGGCCCGCACGTCACCGGCGACCGCCGCCTTCTCCGGGTGGGCCAGCAACCGGCCGTCGGCGGCCATGTCCGGCGCCGTGGCCGGGTTACCGCGGGCGTCCCGGCGCGGCAGGTACCCGCCGGGGAGCATCAGCGTCGCGGAGTTGTTGGTCACGTTGCCGTCGACGGATCCGTTGCGCAGCCATTCCAGCCGGCTGTTGGTGCCGCCGTACACCGACCACGCGTCGATGTAGGAGCTGACCGTGTTGACCTGCTGGCGCGGGCCGGTCACTCCGGTACCGGGCGCGGGAGCCGACCGGGTGAAGGGGATGGAGCCGAGGGTGTCGGTGAACTTCTCCATCGGGTCGCTGGCGTTGAACGGGATGTTCGCCACCTCGTTACCGCCCTGGACCAGACCGAAGGTGTGGTCCAGGAACTGGCCCCAGGTCCAGCCCCACTGGGTGACCCGGTGCTCGGAGAAGATGTTCTGGCCGATGTCCTGGAAGATGCGGTTGCTGATGCTGCGGACGTTCGGCCCGCTGACCGGGGTGCCTTTACCGTCGGCGTACCGGGCCGGCGCGAGCCGGGGGTAGATGGTGCCCACCTTGCCCCAGGTGGGGTTCGCCACGTTGTTACCGCTGCCGTCGAGGCTCTGCACCTCGAAGCCCAGCGCGGCGTTCGCGTTGGGCATAACGGCCATGACGGTGCCGACCGCGGCGAGCATCGCAACCGAGGCGATGGCGACAGCCGTGCGGCGCCTGTTGAGCAGTCGACCTGGCCGTCGCCGTACGGCGATGTTCAACGCCCGGGTCATCATCTGGGGATGGCGATGCATGTTCCCTCCGGGGACGGACGCTGTCTCCCTCTCCGCAGGTTCGCTTCGCAGGGACCGGCGTCCATGAATGTCAAAGGCCGCCGTACTCAGGTCGGCCTGAAGGAGACGGGGGATGGAGGTGTGCCGGGAAGGGGGACTTCCCGCTACACGGCGCGCTAGCTCCCAGTCGCGGACGCGACCGGCATTCCCACTACGCGAAGTACCCAGACGTGACTAACTGTGAGTCACACATGGGGCATTGCACAGCAAAGTCCGGCCATTCAGTCTCCCTGCCGCTCGCGGAGCGTGACGGCGCCTTGGGTCATGGTCGGTTGCGTTTCACCATAGCGTCAATAGACGCACATCGACGCCTTACCCCTAGGGGGGTAGTCGTGGTCGGCCGTTCAGACAGCCAACAGGTTCCGGACGTGCCGCGGTGGCGGGGAACCGTGCGCGAGCATCGCGTCATGCCACTCCTGCAACCGCACTTCGGCCGGCCGGGCGCGCGAAATCTCGGCCACCTCGCTGTACCCGACGAAGTAGGTGGACAGCTGCGTCGAGGTGAGCAGTGCCCGGCGCCACTTGCCGGCCGCCTCGCCCTCCTCCTGGAACGCGCGCCCGGTCATCAGCGCCATCGCATCCGCCTCGGCGAGCCCGTCGCAGTGCACCAGCTGGTCGAGCACCGCGTTGAGCGCCATGCGCAGCTGCATCTTCAACTGTTGCAGGCGGACCGGTACCCCACCGAAGCCGTACCGCGCCATCAGTTCCTCGGCGTACACCGCCCAGCCCTCGACGAACGTGCCGGAGAAGCCGAGCGCGCGGGCCCGGGTGCTGCCCCGGTACCGGCGCGAGTGGGCGAGCTGGAGGTAGTGGCCCGGCATCGCCTCGTGCACCGTCAGGTTGCGGACCATGTGGTTGTTGTACTCGCGGTAGAACGACTCGACCCGCTCCGCCGGCCAGTCGGCCGGGGTCGGCGCGATGGAGTAGAACGTCGGTACGTCGGCGGTCTCCAGCGGGCCGGGCGGGCTGCAGTATGCCACCGCGACACCCCGGGCGAACTCCGGCATCTCCTGCACCACGCAGGGATCGTCCACAAGGGACACCAGGCCGTGCCCGGCGACGAACCCGGTCGTCTCGCGCAGCGCCACCCGGGCAAGCTCCACAATGGACGCGTTGTCGGGATGGTCGTCGCCGAGCCGGTCCAGCGCCGCCTTGACGGTACCGTCGTCAGCCGGCCCGCCGAGGAACTGCGCAGCCGACTCACGCAGCTCGCCACCGACCCGGTCGAGAGTGGCCCACGCGCGGGACAGCACCGCGGCCGCGGTCAGCTCGGTGTCCAGCGTGTGCCACAGCCGCGCCTCCCACAACGGCCGGCCCAGCCGCGGATCCCGGCCCGGCTTCTCGTCGGCCAGCCGGTCGCGCAGCCAGCCGCCGAACTCGGCGAGCGCCGCGATCGCCTGGTCGCCGGCCGCGGTGACCCGGCCGGCCAGCTCCGGTGCCTCGGCGAGCAGTTCGGGTACCTGGTGGCGGATCAGCGACGCGGTACCGGCGAACTGCCCGACCGCGGTCTCCAGGTGGATGCGCGGGCAGTCGACGAGTACCGCACGGGCGGTCGCCAGCGCGTCCGGTATCGCGTCGAGCCGGCCGGCCAGGCTCACCAGCCGCTGGTCCGGCGGGGCGAACGGCCGGGCGATCAGCGCGTACAGCAGCGGCCCGGGGTTGTGCACCAACGGATTCCACTCGTGCTCGCGGATCTCGGTGTACTCGAACAGCTCCCGCTCCACCGTGGCGAGCAGGATCGCGTGGTCCACCCGCTCCTGCGGGTGCAGCTCGTCATCGTCCACTTGGGACAGTGCGGCCGACGCCTCGCGCAGCATGTCGACGTCGCGGGCCACCGCGCCGGGCGAGAAGTCCGGCAGCCGGTCGTCGTACCGGTGGTCGCCGGCGAACCGGGCGATGTCCGGGCTGAAGTCGAGCAGGGCGTCGACGATGCGCTCGGCGAGGGGTACGAACTGCGCTGGCATACCGGCGAACCTACCCGATCAGGCGCGCTCCGCCGCCCGTACCGATTCGGCATAGGCGAGCACCGCGGCCCGCAGCGCGCCCTCGGCGTCGGCGCCCGCCTCGGCGACCGCGCGCAGCAGCCGCTCCCCCAGCCCGCCACCGGCCGGCAGCGGGACCGTCAGCCCGGCCTCGCGGACCCGGGCGAGCACCTTCGCCGCCAGCGCCAGCGCCGGCTGGGACAGCGGGACGCCGTCCAGGACCGAATCGCGCGGCTTCTCCTCGTTCTTGATGCGTTGCCACTGCGCCATGATGTCGTCGATGTCGCGCACCGCCGCATCGCCGAACACGTGCGGGTTGCGCCGGACCATCTTGTCGACCAGGTCGCCGGCCACGTCGTCGACGTTCCACGCCCGGCCGTCGGGCAGCTCCTCGGCCAGCCGCGCGTGCAGCACCACCTGCAGCAGCACGTCGCCGAGCTCCTCGCGCAGCGCCGCGTAGTCGGCCGCCATGATGGCGTCGTAGGCCTCGTACGCCTCTTCGAGGAGGTACTCGGCCAGGCTCTGGTGGGTCTGCTCGCGCTTCCACGGGTCGCCGCCCGGCGAGCGCAACCGGTCCATCACGGTCACCGCGTCCAGCAGCCGGGCGCCGGGCGGGTCCCACGACCCGTACATCAGCTCAAGCTCGGCCAGGCCGGGCTCGCGGGCCAGCCGCAGGCCCAGCTTCCGGGCAAGGTCCTGGTCGCCGGCCGGGCCGGCCAGCCAGACCGCGTCACCGGCCGCGAGCAGGTCGTCGACCGGGCGGTCGGTGACCGTCACGGAAACCCCCGCCGCCGCCAGGGCCGCGGTCTGCCCGCTCTGCGCGGCCGCGAAGACGGGGGTACCGCGGACGAGGTCCCACGCCGCCGCACTGAGCAACCCCGCGGGCAGCCGCGGCGAGGTGACCAGCAGGACGATCCGCGCGGGCATCGGTCAACCCTGCTGGTCGACCACCGCGGACGGAGCCGTGTCGAGCGGCAGGAAGACGACGGCGCCGGTGCCGCCGACGGTGAGCGGTACCGGCAGGGCGAGCGGCTGGTACCGCGGGTTCACGCTCACCTGGTACCGGTTCAGCGCGTCCTTCAATACGACGCGCAGGCCCAGCGCCTGCTGCAGCTCCGGTGAGTCGATCCTGTCATGGTCGGCGTTGTAGTCGCCCGGGTCGACCTTCTGCTGGGCCACCAGGCTCTCCCACACCTCGCGGCGGTCCGCCTCGCTCGGCGGCTGCGGGGTGCCGAGGTGCTGGATCGCGTTGAAGGCCGCCTGCTCGTCCGCCTCCAAGCGGACGGCGGCGAGCGGCGCCGGCTGGCCGGTGTCGGTGGCCGGGATCGTGATGCCATGCTCCTTGGCCAGCTGGCGGGACAGCTGGTTGAGGACGAAGTCGCGGACGATGATCTCGCGGATGTCTGCGGCCTTGCTGGAACGCACGTCCGCCTCGAACTGGTTCAGCATGTTCTCGACCTGGGCGTTGGTCAGCTGCGCGCCGCCGACGTAGGCCGCCACGGTGGGTACCTCACGGCAGCCGGCGAGGCCCGTGACGGCGAGCGCGCCAGCGACGGCGGCGGCGAGCAGGCGGCGCGGCATGGGTACCTCCGGTCAGGTCGACATCAACCGTCCGCCACTGTCTCATGCCCCGCCCGCCGGCCGGTCAGCGGGATACCCTCGCATAAGCCGGTCCAGCGCTTGTCGGGCGACATCATGGACTGCAGGGAGACCCCGACCACCTGTCCGAACGATGCGTTGGATCTGGTGAGGCAGTCGATGGCGTTCGGCGATGACAATCGCGCTCCGGAAGGCCGTTGCCGCCTGGAGTAGGTCGGCACCTGCGAGGAGCACTTCGCCGACGGTGACCTGCAGCATGGCTTGCCATTGAGGTGGGGTCGCGACGGAAGGCAACGAGGTTCCGGCGAGCATGTTCATCGCCTGTCGTGGTCGTCCGGTACGCATGAGCCCACGAAGATGCACCTCGGTTACCGCATACCGGCTGGCGAGGGCCTCGGCATTGCTGCTCCCGGCGAATCGCCAAGCGCTGTCGATGGTGCGGTCGAATCGTGCCGGGTCGCCGAGTTCTCCAACCGCCCGGGCCAGTTGCACGAGCACGGCGCCGCGGGCCCTGTCGGAGGCGAGCTGGGCAGCGTGCTCCAGGTGACTCACGGCACCGCCAACGTGGTCGATCTTGCGCAGTTCATTGCCGTGGACTCGTAGTGCCAAGATGAGCAGCTCTTGCTGGTCGAGCCGTTCGGCGAGCCGTAGCGCCCGTCCGGTCCACCTTGCGGCACTCGCAAGTCGTTCTTCGGGGAGGACGTAGCCGAGGGAGGCGCCTAGTTCGGCGCGTGCGCGTGTCAGGAGGAGCAGGACGTCGCGTTCTGTATGGCCCTCGGCTACCCGGGTTTCCAAGCGGGTCACGAGGGGCCAAAGTTCGTTGACGGCCTCCGCTCCGTGGCCGGCCTGTCGGGCGAGGACGGCGAGCCGGATGGTGGACGCGCCGAACTGGAGCATCGCTTTGAAGTCGGCGTCTTCAGGGTCGCTGATGCCCAGCGCGTGGGGCGGTACCCCGAGATGTCGGGCGATCCGAAGCCGAGCGGCCACATCGTTGATTTGACGTCGGCCGGTTTCGATCATGGAAATATAGGTGGGGTCGTAGCCGAGTAGTCCGGCGAGCTGGCGCTGGCTGGCGCCCGTCGCTGCGCGGTAGGCGCGGACGATGACAGCGAGGTCACCCGTCGCCAAGGCTGCGCGAGCGTGGTCGCTGGTCCATAGCCACAAGGCGGAGTGCGATCGGCGTTGGTCCGGAAGAGGAAGCGCCGCGCCGGAGACAGCGTGACAGGCAGGGCACTGCGGTGAGCCGCTCCATTGGCTGACCGTGGATCCACATGCCTGGCAACGCATCTTGACCTTCCGCTATCTGGCGGGAGAGCCGATCCGCGCGTACCAGGCAGCGACGGACTTCTTGTAGCCCCCGGGCATTCGCAAGTCGGTCGCTTCGCTGGCCGTGAACAGGCCAACTTCCTTGTGTTCGTTGCTGATGACGGGCGGGGCGACGCTGGCGGTGTAGCAGCCGTACGTGACGATCAGTACGTCCACGCCTTCCCGGATGTGGTACTGCCAGGCGTCAAGGATCGGACCGGTTGTCACCGCCCAACCGACCTCCTCGGTGATCTCCCGCGCCACACAGCCTGCCGGATCCTCGCCGAGTTCCAGCTTCCCACCGGGAAGCTCCCACTCATCCCGTTCGTTACGCAGCAACAGGACCCGGCCGTCGCGGATCACGACGCCTTTAACGGAGACCGGAAACAGCTGCGGCTGGTATCCCACGGGTGGTCCCTTCGGGCGGTGCAAGGTGCGGCTGTCCCGGGGAACGTAGCACGCCGATCAGTGGTCGCCGGCTCGGCGAGGGCTGACAATCCGTCACTTGATCTGTGTGGTTGGCGCCGCCACGGTGAAGGCGACGGCCCGCATCCAACCGGAGGTGACCGGTGAACGACATACCTGACCTTACGCGACTCGATCTTCGCGACCCGGCCGGCGCATCTCGGATTGTTGACGCGCTGCGGCGGCAAGGCATGGCGGTCTTCTCCGGCGTGGGCGATCGAGCCGCGTTACTGCGCGCTGGTCAGCGCCTGATGACAACCAGGGTCCATCGAGACAGCGACGGGGAGGGCGTGACCACCATCGAGCGCCGGTTCCCGACCGCAACGGGCAGCCTGGCCGGGTTCAGCGAGCGGGAACTGGCGCCACACACCGACGGGTCAGCCGTTGCCGAGCCGCCGCGGATCCTCATGATGACCTGTGTTCGGCAGCCGCGGTCCGGCGGCCAGAGCGTGCTGGTCGACGGGTGTGGGCTGTACCGCGAGATCGCTGAATTCGAGCCAGGGATGCTCGACGCTCTGCGAGAACCACGCTCGGCCTACTTCGGTGGCGGATCGGGATACCTGGGCTCGGTCTTCGAGGAGCGGGACGACCATCGGGTTACCGTGCGGCTGCGGTTCGACGGTCTGATCCGCTTCTCACCCGCCGCATCCCTGTACGTGGGCAAGCTTCGGGAATTGCTGCGCCAGCGCGCCACCACACTCGACCTCGCGGTCGGCCAAGGGTACATCCTGCTTAACGACCGGTGGCTGCACGGACGGCGCCGCTTCGCCGGAGACCGGATGATGTTGCGCTTGATCGGTGACCCTCTGTCCGAACACCGATTGGCGCCTGGGTTCGCCGGAAGACGTGAACCAGCGGCGGCTACCGAGTTCAGGTCAACGCCGTGAGTCTTCTTGCTGTTGGCATGACGGCAGCGCTGGTCATCGGATTCGTCGCCGGTTTCGTCACGTACTGCAAGTCCCGCCGCTGGTGCACTGTCTGCGGCGCGACGCTGTGCTGTCCAGACTGCGCCGTGCGAGACGCCAGGCGCCCTGTCCGCTGAGGACCTGGGACAGCATTTCCGCGCTCCAGTCCAGCAATACCGGGGCACCGGATCCTCAACCCGTTCACCGAGGACAAGCTGATGCTGCGGGGTACCGTGTGTCGGCTGGTACCCGGACAGCGGCTGCTGGACCTCGCGTGCGGCAAAGCGAGCTGCCATGCCGGTGGGCGGACCGGTTCGGTACCGGTGGCGTCGGCGTCGACATCAGCGAGGTGTTCCCGGCCGGCTACCTGGGTTGGGGAGCGGTCGTACTCAGTACCTGAGTGAGGAGCTCGGCACACCAGTCCAGCAATGCCGTGTCGCGCAACGGTTCCCCGCCGACGCGGCGGGTCGTCGGCCGGGGTACCGACACCTGGTCGGTGGCCGGCTTGAACACCGCGTCGGGGTAGAACCGCTTGAGCCGCAACTGTTTCGAGTCCGGCAACGGCAGCGGGGAGAACCGGATGTGCCGGCCCTGCAACGACACGTCGGTCAACCCGTACGACTTGGCGAGCAGCCGGAACCGGGCCACCGCCACGAGGTTGGCCACCTCGGCCGGTGGTTCGCCGTACCGGTCGCGCATCTCGGTGACCGCCTCGTCGAGCGTGGCGGTGTCGCGGGCGGAGGCGAGCTTGCGGTACATCTCCAGGCGCAGCCGCTCGACGCCGATGTACTCGGTGGGCAGGTGCGCGTCGACCGGCAGGTCGATCTTCACCTCGGGTTCCTCCTCGGCCCGCTCGCCCTTGAACTGCTGTACCGCGTCGCCGACCATCCGCACG
>VAWN01000077.1:16921-42193 GCA_005885555.1 Actinomycetota bacterium | reverse complement strand
ATGGCTCATTCGTTGTGCCTTGTGCGTACCAGGAGGCGATCTGACTGCGTGTGGTGAATCCGAGCTTGACCATGATGTTCTCGACGTGGCTTTCGACGGTGCGTTGGGAGATGACCAGGCGGGCGGCGATCTGCTTGTTCCGTAGGCCCTGGGCGACCAGTTCGGCGATTTCACGCTCGCGCCGGGTCAGGCGTGCCTGGTCGTGGGTGTGGTCGGTTGGCTGGTGCGCGGGTCGTGGCCGCTGTCCGAGCGCGTAGGTGATCGCCTCGTCGACGGTGAGCTGGTAACCGCGCTGGAACTCAGCGTCGAATGCGGCGTCGCCGAGGGCCGCTCGGGCGGCGGTCGTGGTCTGTTGTCTCGACAGGAGCGGTTCGGAATCGTATGGCGACCCGCCGACGGTGTGTCGCTGCTGATCGGCCGCGCCGAGCAGGCGCGCGGCCCTGCGGTGGTCGTGGTCGGCGCCGGCGATGCGGGCCATGATCTCCAGGGCACCCAGGGTGCCGAGGGGATCGCTGAGGGCTTGCTGGATTTTGAGGCTCTCCCGCGCGTACGCCGCAGCCAGGGTCAGGTCCGTCGCGTACTGAGCGGAGACCATCTGGATCTGGCTCAGGTACCACTGGTCGCCGTGTGCGCGGCAGATCGCCCTGCTCTGCTCGAGCAGGTCACCGGCCCGCACCGGATCGCCCTGGATGAAAAACCCCACGGCCAGGGCCACCTTTGCGTACGCGACCTGCGGGTGCACCGCCCCCCGGTCGACAGCACGGGCCACCGGCCCCCGGTCGATTGCACGGGCCACCGCCTGCTGCAGCAGCCCGATCGCCGTGGCCGGGTCACCGGCGTAGAGGCGGTCGTAGCCGAGGATGATCAGCGCATCGGACATCAAGGCCGCGTCGTCGAACCGGGTGGCACGCAGCAGGAACTCCCCCGCCAGCTCGGCCGCCGCCGCGTGCTCGCCCTGCATGAGGAGAAGTCGAAGGTGGGCGCGCTGTGCCCGGATCCGGTCCCGACTGGGGTGCGGGTCGGCCGCCAACAGCCGCTCCAGCCACAGCCGGCCCTCCCGGCCCTGCCCGCAGGCGTACCAGAGGTAGTGCAACGCGCCGGCCAGCCGCAGCCCAGCCCGGGTCTCACCCGCGGTGGACAGGCACCAGCCCAACGCCGCCCGCAGGTTAGCCAGCTCCCCGCGCATCCGCTCAGACCACCGCGCCTGACCCGGGCCGAACCAGTCCGCGTGGAAACGCTCGGCCAGATCCAGGTAGTAGTCCCGGTGCCGGCGGCGCAACCCCTCCTCGCTACCCACCCCGACACAGCCGTGATCCCCGATCGGCCTACGCAGCCGCTCCAGCCCGTACAGGCTCAGCGTGTCCAGCAGCCGGTAACGGCGGCCCTCGACGCCGTCGGTGGCCAGCAGCACCGACTTGGCGACCAACCCGTCCAGCGCCACCACCAACTCGCCGCCCGCCAGGCCATCCGCGCCGCAGACCCGCTCGGCGGCGGCCAGATCGAACCCGCCGGCGAACACCACCGCCCGCATCCACAACACCCGCTCCGACTTGGAGCACAACTCGAAGCTCCAGTCCACCGCGGCGCGCAGGGTCTGATGCCGGGCCAACCCGGCCCGGTTCCCGGTGAGCGATCTGCGCCAGCGACAGCGACCGCACCCGAACCGCGGCCAACTCAATCGCCAACGGAAGCCCATCCAGACGCTGACACAATCCGGCAACCAGGGCAGCGTTGTCGTCGTCCACCACGAATTCGGCATTGACCGCGCTCGCCCGCTCAACGAACAACGCCACCGCCGGGTACCGCAGACTACCGGCCGCCGACAACCGCCGGTTCGCTACCGGCACCGGCAACGGCGCCACCGGATACACAAACTCACCGGCAACCCGCACCGCCTCACGACTCGTGGCCAGCACCCGCAGCCCCGGCGCCGCGCGCAGCAGTTCGACCACCAGCAGGGCCACCGCCGGAAGCAGAAGCTCACCGCCGTCCACCACCAGCAGCAACTGCCGACCCTGCAGGAACCCGGCCACCACCCGCGTCGGATCACCGGTCAGCTGATCGGAGATCCCCAACGCCTTCGCCACCACCTCCGGCACAAGCACCGGATCCTGCAACCCGCCCAGTTCCGCCAGCCACACCCCGTCCGGGAACGAGCGCCGCGCCAATGCCGCCACCCGCAACGCCAACCGGGTCTTACCCACCCCACCAACCCCGGTCAACGTCAACAACCGAGCCGTCGCCAACAACCGCCGGATCTCCGAGAACTCCCGACGACGTCCCACAAAACTAGACACCTCGGCCGGCAAGTTGCCAGGCAGCAACCGTCTGGCCACGACGCGACACTACCCGGCCCCCACCAAAAGAACCGAACCGTGACCCGCGTGCGCATGCCGAACACGGCCACTGTCAAGCATCAGGCGGGACAGGACATCTCCTACACCATGACTCGGAGTGGGCATGGCCTGCCGTGGCCGTAGAAGCAGTTCGACAACTCGGTCCAGCTGTCCTTCCGAGGGCGCGCTTCGGGAGGCCGGTCCACGGCGGAGGGGCCCGGCCTGCCCGGTTCAGCGCTCGATCACCTGCATCTGCTCCTCGGTGTGGTGGCCGCCTTCAGCCACGGGCAGCGCGGTGAGGGTGGCGATCTGCTCGGGCGTAAGCGTGACGGCGTCCGCGGCGGCGTTCTCCTCGACGCGGCTCACGCGTTTGGTGCCAGGAATCGGGACGATGTCGTCGCCCTGCGCCAGCAGCCAGGCCAGGGCCACCTGGGCCGAGGTGGCGCCCACCTGGTCGGCGACGGCCTGCACCTGGTCGGCGATGCGTAGGTTGCGCTGGAGGTTTTCGCCGGTGAAGCGCGGGTGGTGCTTGCGGAAGTCGCTGTCGTCGAGTTTCTCGACGTCGGCCTGGGTGCGTAGGGCACCGGTGAGGAAGCCGCGGCCGAGCGGGGAGTACGCGACCAGGCCGATGCCCAGCTCGCGCAAGACCGGAAGGATCTGCTCCTGGTCGCGTGTCCACAGGGAGTACTCGGACTGCAGGGCGGTGACCGGGTGCACGGCGTGGGCCCGGCGGACGGTGTCGATCCACGCCTCGGACAGCCCGACGTACCGGATCTTGCCCTCCTGTACCAGGGCAGCGAGCGCGCCCATGGTCTCCTCGATCGGGGTGCTCGGGTCGACGCGGTGCTGGTAGTACAGGTCGATGTGGTCGGTGCCGAGGCGCTTGAGGGAGCCTTCGGCCGCGGTGCGGACGTTGGCCGGGCTGCTGTCCAGGCCTGCTGGGACGCGGCCGTCGTGGGAGACGAGGCCGAACTTGGTGGCCAGCACGACTTGGTCGCGGCGGCCCTGCAAAGCGCGGCCGACCAGTTCCTCATTGACGTAGGGGCCGTAGATCTCCGCGGTGTCGATCAGCGTGACACCCAGGTCGAGGGCTCGGTGGATGGTGCGGATCGACTCGGCGTCGTCGCTGCCGGCGCCGCTGTAGCCGTGCGACATGCCCATCGCGCCCAGACCGATCCGGGCGACCTCGAGTGCACCGAGCTTCGCGGTACGCATGGTGTTGCCTCCGTGTCGTCGTGCGTCAAGAAAAGCCCCCTGTCCCGGTGGGACAGTGGGGTGGGGCGGATCAGGCTTCCGGAATCGGACGGCCGAAGGTTTCCAGGGTGATGTCGGCGGGCTCGGGGCCGCCGCGCTTGCCGGTGTCGAGGCCGTCGATCGCGGCCAGCTGCTCGGCGGTGAGTTCGAAGTCGAACACGTCGAAGTTCTCGGCGATCCGCGCCGGCTTGGTCGACTTCGGGATCGCCGACCGGCCCCGCTGCACGTGCCAGCGCAGCATCACCTGCGCCGGGCTCTTGCCGTACACCTTCGCGATCTCCCCGATCACCGGGTCCTGCAGGGTGCTGGTGTGCTCGCCGTCGCGGTAGAACGTGATGCCACCGATCGGCGACCACGCCTGGGCGAGGATGCCGTGCTCGGTGCCGAACTCCTGCACCTCGCGCTGCGCGAAGTAGGGGTGCACCTCGATCTGGTTCACCGCGGGCACCACGGTCGCGGAGTTCAGCAGCGCGGTCAGGTGATCGACCATGAAGTTGCTGACCCCGATCGCACGGACCTTACCGTCGGCCAGCAGCTTCTCCAGGGCGCGGTATGCCTGCAGGGTCTTGTCGAATTCCGACGGCAACGCCTGGTGCAGGATCAGCAGGTCGATCTGCTCGACGCCGAGCTTGCGAGCGCTCTTGTCGAAGCCGTGCAGCGTCTGGTCGTACCCGTAGTCGCTGATCCAGATCTTGGTCTCGATGAAGACCTCGGAGCGGTCGACGCCGGACTTGGCGATGGCCTCGCCGACCTCGCGCTCGTTGCCGTACGCGGCGGCGGTGTCGATGTGCCGGTAGCCGGTCGACAGCGCGGCCTCGACGGCCGCACGGGTCTCCTCGGGAGGGGTCTGGAAGACGCCGAGGCCGATGACGGGGATCTCGACGCCGTTGTTCAGCGTCAGGTTAGGGACGGTGGACATGAGAGTTCCTTTCAGTCCCGGGGAAGCAGGCGGATGATGACGTCGCGGGCGGAGCGGACACACAGCTCGTCACCGGCACGCAGGAACCACATAGTCCCCCTTTCCGGCCATGCCGCTCTCCTAAAGGGGCCGTACCCGGCCTGATACCAGCGAACCCCGGTCCGGCCCTTCCTGGGAGTTCTTGCCGGAATTGGTACCGGCAGGGTCCCCCTGCGGAGGTTTAGGGTCCGGCGCTGATGCGGACGAGCGCCTTGGTGGCGCGGCGCTCGAGCATGGCGGTGTAGGCGTCGTTGATGTCGTCCAGGCTGGTCTCGTAGTCGAGTACCAGGCCCGGGTTGATGCTGCCGCGCAGGCCGACGTTGCGGAAGATGACCGTCTGCAGCGGGACGGTGGAGTCGTGCGGGACACCGACGGCGCCGACGATCGACCCGACCCGGGCGATGCCGAACGCGGTGTTCATGGACTGGCCGGTGCCGACGCATTCCAGGGCGGCGTCGACGCCGACCCCGCCGGTCATGTCCATGACCAGCTTGGTGGCGTCGTCACCGCGCTCGGTGACGATGTCGGTGGCGCCGAACTCGCGGGCGAGGGCCTGACGGACCGGGTTGCGGCTGAGCGCGATGACCCGCTCGGCGCCGAGGCGCCTGGCGGCGATGACCGCGCACAGCCCGACCGCGCCGTCCCCGACGACCGCCACGGTGTCTCCGGGCTTGACGCCGGCGCTGGATGCGGCGTGGTGGCCGGTGCACATCACATCAGACAGTGCCACCAGGGATTTCATGACTGCGTCGGAGTGGCCGCTGCCGGGCACCTTGACCAGCGTCGCGTCGGCGAACGGCGCCCGTACGTATTCGCCCTGGCCGCCGTCGACGCAGTTGCCGGTCCAGCCGGCGACGCAGTTGGCGCAGGTGCCGACGCCGATGAACTCGTGACCGATCGGGCCGAGCGCGTGCGGGTTGACCCCGCGGTAGTACCACAGGTCAGAGCCGCAGACGCAGCCGAGCGTGACGCGCACGACCGCGTCCGTGGGGTTCTCCAGGCGCGGGTTGGGGCGCTCGCCGACGGTGATGTCGCCGGGGCCGCCGTAGAGAGTGGCACGCATGATGAGTCCTTTTCTCGTACCAGTAGAGCGGACTTGCCCCGATCGCGGGCCGGTTATGGGCGGGGCGCAAGCCGGTCATCGGCAGGGACAGCCGGCCGGTGATCAGCGGGGACGCACGGTACGGCCGCGGCTGGCGTGGTGTGGTCCGCGTTCACCACGCGGCATCCCTCTGATACACCCCAATAACCCCCACTTTCCTTGTGAAGCCCGGTCCGTTTCTGCTATCCACATATCGACATATCTGAAAACCTCTCATCCTTGCTCGTCACGGCCGGAGCCGAGGAGGCCCTCATGCGCGGGTACCGGTGGAGCATCAGGCGGCGGGTGGCCGCGACCCTGATCGCGGTGGTGGCGGTGATCGGGATGGGGGTGGCGGCGCCGGGTGCGGGCGCCGAACCCGCCCGGGAGCGGGCCAGCGTGCCGGCCTCGGACTTCCTCGGCGACGGGCACGGCCCGCGGGGCAAGGACAGCCGGACCGGTACCGCCGCGCCGAGCGCGGTGCAGCGGACCCGGGCCGGGCGGCTCGGCGCGGTCCGGTGGAACGCCTTCGGTACCCCGGCCGCGGTCGGGCCGGTCGCGGCCGGTACATCGAGGCGTCCACTGGCCACCGGACTGTCCGGCGATCCGGTCGCCGCCGCACGGCAGTACCTCGCGCAGAACACCGACCTGTTCGGCATCGACCGGCAGTCCGTCGACGCGATGGACCTGGTGCTGAACCGGCCGATCGGTACCGCGTCCGTGGTACTGCTGCGGCAGCGGTTCGGCGACCTGCCCGCCGGGCGCGACGGCCTGGTCGCCGTGCTGGTCCAGAACGGCGCGGTGGTCCGGGTGACGTCGTCGCTGACGCGCGACACGCGTACCCCGGAGCCGGCCACCCTGACCACGGACGAGGCGGTCGTCGCCGCGCTGCGCGACGCCGGGCTGCCCGGCGAGCGGCAGGCGCGGGTCGACGTGCGGGCGGTGGCGGTACCCATGCCGGCCGCGGCGCCGCGGGTGGCGTATGCGGTCACGCTGATCGCGCCGGACCCGACCGACCCGGTCGCGTACACCAGCTACGTCGACGCGCGTACCGGCGCCGTGCTGGTCCGTGACGACCTCGTCAACTTCGACACCGACAACCCGATGTGGGCGGTGTTCCCGGCGACCCCGCCGTTGGCGTTGCCGCCCGGTGCCGACCCGCGCACCCGCTGGTGCCTCACCCCGGCGCCCGGCTGTACCCGCACCGTGCGCGACCCGGTGAGCGGTCAGGCGTGGGACGTGAGCCTCAGTACCGGCACCCCGACCTTCACCTCGTCCGGCAACTCGGCCAACGACGTGGTCAACTGGGGCGCGGGTACCCCACCGACGCCGGCCACGCCGAGCCCGGACCGCAACTACACGTACCCGTTCACCGACCAGTGGCACCAGGCGCGCTGCAACCCGGCCGACTTCGTTTCGGCGCAACGCAACGACGCCGACGCCGCGGTGTCGAACCTCTTCGCGATGCACAACCGCATGCACGACTGGGCCTTCCACCTCGGCTTCACGGAGGACACCTGGAACCTGCAGGCGGTCAACCTCGGTACCGGTGGCCTGGGCGGCGACGCCGAACAGGGCCGCGCGCAGGCCAACGCGCTGGGTGGCAGCCGCAACAACGCCAACCAGGGCACGCCGCGCGACGGCCTGCCGCCCACGACCAACATGTTCCTGTGGCAACCGGTCGCCGGTGCGGCGTACCCGCCGTGCGTCGACGGTGACTACGACATGACCGTCATGGGGCATGAGTACACGCACGCGATCACCAACCGGATGATCGCCGGGCCGGACACCGGGATCACCTCGTTCCAGGGCGGTTCGATGGGCGAGGCCTGGAGCGACCTGACGGCGGCCGAGTACCTGGCCGAGTACGGGTACCGGGCGCCCGGCGACACCCCGTTCGTCACCGGCGCGTACGTCACCGGCAACACCACCGTCGGCATCCGCGACTACGACGGCAGCCGCAGCCCGCTCAACTTCTCCGACATCGGGTTCGACCTCGTCGGCCCCGAGGTGCATGCCGACGGCGAGATCTGGGTCGCCACCAACCTGCGCGTGCGGGCCGCGTTCGTGAAGCGCTACGGCGCCGGTACCCCCGGATTGCAGGAGAGTTGCGCGGAGGGTGCGGTGGGCGTCGATGCGTGCCCCGGCAACCGGCGGTGGGTCCAGCTGATGTTCGACTCGTTCCTGTTGCAGGCGTCCGGCGACGTGAGCATGACCGACATGCGCGACAACATGCTGGCCGCGGACCTGGTGCGGTTCGGCGGGGCCAACCAGGACCTGATCTGGAACGCCTTCGCCGAGTCCGGAATGGGGCAGGACGCGATGAGCGGACCCGGTGAGGTCGACCCGGCGCCCAGTTTCGCTTCGCCCTTCGCCGCCAACGCGACGGTCACGCTGCGGCCGCTGGGCGACTCGACCGGCGCGGTGGTACGGCTCTACGTCGGCGACTACGAGGCGCGGGCGGTACCGGTGGCGGACACCGATCCGGAGACGCCGATCCCCGACACATTCCAGATCGTGCCCAACACCGTGTTCTCGTTCGTGGTGGCCGGGGCGGGCTTCGGGCTGCACAAGTTCAGCACGCTCTTCCTCCCCGGGCGCGCTCAGGACCTGCGGCTGAACCTGCCGCACAACCTCGCCTCGGCGGCGTCCGGCGCGACCGTCACCGGCGACGGGGTCAACGTCGACAAGCTCAGCGACGACACCGAACGTACCGACTGGGCGTCGCTTACCGGCGTGGCCGGCCGCACACTCACCATCGACCTGCCGGGCGACCGGCCGCAGTTGGTGAGTACGGTCAACGTCAGCGCGCTGCTGCGGCCCGCCATCGCGGGCGACGCGGATCCGGGTGGGCAGAACCGGTTCACGGCGCTGCGGTCGTTCGTGGTGCTCGCGTGCAATGCGATGGCGGCCGACTGCAGCACCGACGCGGGATACCACCAGGTGTTCGCGAGCCCGGCCGATGCGTTCCCGGGCGGTGCCTTCCGGCCGGTCGCGTCGCAGCTGAACCTGCGCACCTTCCATTTCCGGCCCACCGCGGCCACACACCTGCGGCTGCAGGTCGTGGCGAGTCAGTGCACCGGCAATCCACGGTACGCGGGGGAGCAGGACAACGATCCGGCAGCCGCGACGGACTGCGCCACCGCGAGTCCGTTCGCGCCGCAGGTACGCATCGCCGAGTTCGAGGCGTTCAGCAGGTAACTGGGATATCAATCAACTGGCATACGGGGCGGGGCGATCCGGGTCCGGTCGCCACCGCCGCTCTTCGCGGCGTACATCGCCCGGTCGGCGCGCTCGACGGTACCGACGACCGCCGTACTGGAGCCGGCGGCGATCCCGACGCTGAGCGTGACCCCGAGGTTCAGCTCGCGGACGGCGTGCACGATCCGCTCACCCACCTGGGCGGCGTCGTCGATGTCGGAGTCATCGAGCAGCGCGCAGAACTCGTCGCCGCCGGTTCGGGCGAGCAGGTCGCCACCGCGGATGTGACGCGCCAGGGCGGCCGCAACGGCTTGCAGCGCATGGTCTCCGGCGGCGTGCCCGCGGGTGTCGTTGAGCGGCTTGAACTTGTCCAGGTCGACGACGAGTACCGCGGTGAGGCCGCCGTCCGTACGGCTGGCGAGGTGGGCGAGTGCGCGGTCGAAGGCGCGCCGGTTCGCGACGCCGGTGAGCGGGTCGGTCTGCGCCGAGCGGCTGACCCGTTCGTGTTCGACGCGCAGTTGTTCGTAGGAGCGCAGCGTCTCGGCGGTGTGCAGGGTGCGCTGCCGCTGGCGCCACAGGGCGGTGGCCAACTCGTCGCCGTACCGCAACGCCGCGCGTACCGCCGGCGAGCCGGACCTGGCCAGCAGTACCGCATGCGTGTGCGTCAGCGCCGCGGCGACCAGCCAGGTGCCGTGCTCGGGCAGGTGCGGCAGGGCCTCTTCGACCACGGCGAGCGCTTCGGCCCGGTGCCCGCTGCGGTCCAGCGCGACGGCCAGGAACGGCATGCCGAACAGCCAGATGTCCATCCGCTCGCAGGCGCGGATGCGGTCGGCGTACCGGCTGATCTGCGCGGCGGCCCCTTCGGGGTCCTCACCGTCGGCCCGGGCGCAGCCGGTGTACAGCCCGCCCACATCGCGCCAGTAGGGGGTCAGGGCGGCCGCGTGCTGGCCGACCTGCACCGCGTGCGACTCCGCGATCAGGCTGTGCTTCTCCGCTTCGTCGACCTCGCCGATGCGGTACAGCTCCAGCGCCCACTCCAGGTGCACCGCGGCCAGGTTGGCCTGGCAGATCGCCGGTACCGCACTGTCCGGATCGCCGACCCGGCAGCTGAGCTCGTAGGCCGCGGCGAAGTGCGGCTCGGCCAGTTCATACAGCCGGAGCAGGTCGTAGTTGATGCCGATGCCGATGTGGGCGTTGCTGCCCAGCGACGGGTCGCTGACTCCGGCGGCGAGTGCGGCTTCGGCCGCGACGAGGTCACGCAGTACCGCGTCGATGTTGTACTCGGCAAGCTCGCTCTCCCCGAGGACGATGTGCTGGCCGGCCCGGAAGGACAGCGCGATCGAGCGCCAGCCGGCGTCGCCCTCGCGGTCGGCGGCCGCCAGCATGAGGTTGCTCGCCGCCAGCGCCGCCCGGTAGTCGTTGACCGCGAAGAAGGCGACCGCCCGGACGAAGTGCAACCCGGCCGGTCCCGCCTCGACGCTGCCGCCGATCTCGACCAGCCGTTCCTCGGCCGTCCGGCGCACCTCGTCAGCGGCGCCCTGTTGGGCGGCCGCGACCAGGTGCATTACCTCGACGGTGTCCATATCGGTTTCGCGATCGGCAGCCTTTCGTTGTCCTTGAGCAAGGTACCGTGCCAACCTTCCGGCGCCGTCAGGCGGCCGGTACGGCGCGACGTAACCGGGAGGCGACCGCAACCCGGGCGCGGTCGAGCGCGTGGGTGTCGGTGAACATGACGTAGGTCGCGTTGGCCTGCGCCAGCATCGCGCTCAGCTCGAAGGCGAGCTGCTGTGGGTCTTCGTCGGGGTCGATGTCGCCGGCCGCCTGCGCCTGGGTGATGAGCTCGACCACCAGCCGGTTCCACCCGGTCTGGAAGTCCGCGATCCGCGCCCGCACCCGGCCCGGATGGGTGTCCAGCTCGGCGGCTGCGGCCGCGAAGAAGCAGCCGCCGGGAAACGTGTCGCTGCCGACGTGTACGACAAACCGTTCCAGCAGCTCGTTGAGGCGGATGATGGGCCGGTCCCCGGCGAGCGCCGGCCGGGTCACCTCGGCATCGAAGATGGCGGCCGCGGTGTCGATCGTCGCCAGCTGTAGCTCCTCTTTGCTGCCGAAATGCGCGTAGAGCCCGCTCTTGCTCATGCCGATGTGTTCGGCGAGCCCACCTATCGACAGCCCGCGTAGGCCCTCTGTTGTGGCGAGCTGTGCGGCTGCGTGCAGGATCGTGCGCCGGCTGCGTTCCCCGTCGGAGCGCTGTCGGCGTTCCGGCCGGTTGTCGTTGGTCACCTTGACAACTTAGCACGATCGTGCGTACTGTCGCGCAGACATAAGACGACCGATCGTGCTAACTAAGTCGTGAAGATGACAGGACGAGACCATGAAATCAGCCCACTCCATCTGCATTTCGCCGCAGTACGGATCCTGTACCGCCGACTCCGTGGCCATGCCGGCGCAGCTGTGCCTGCGCTTCGTCAGGGAGGCGAAGCGGGTGCACGACGCCGGCCTGAAGTCGTACGGCCTGCTCGTCGCCGAACCCGACGCACCCGGGTACCCGTTCTGCACGACCGACGTGGTCTTCCTCGACCCCGGCCGGAACCGGCGCAACGAGGCGGGCAACCGCGAGGCGTTCGAGGCGCAGGGTGACTACTTCCGTCGCCACGACGACGCCGGCTTCGTCGCCGACCCGGCCGACCTGCTCGCGGTACACCGCCGGATCGAGGACGCGGGACAGGAGATCGTCGCGGTGTTCCACAGCCACCGCAGGCAGCCGCCGAACTTCTCCTGGATCGACTTCCGGCTGCACAACCCGGCCTTCCCGTGGCACCTGATCGCGTCGTTCCGCGACGGGTCGCGCCCGCAGCTCCAGCCGTTCCGGGTGGACAAGTCCGGCGGCGACCTGGGTATCACCAGCGCCGACGCCCGCCAGGGCAGCGAGCTGTCCTATCCCGGGCCGGAGGTCCGGCCGCTGAGCCTGCTCGTCCGGGGTACCCGCGCCGATGTCGATGCCTGCCTGCGCAGCACCGCACGCGACCGGCGGCGCGCCGCAACGGTACCGTCGCAGCAGCGGGCCTTCGACCGCGTGGCGTGACCCTGGGAGCGATGCGGGTGACCGAGCTGTACCACATCACCGAGCGCCCGGTCTGGGAGGCGGCGTCCGTCGCCGGGGAGTACCGCATGTCCACCCGCGGTGTCGCGCTCGACGAGCAGGGCTTCATCCACCTCTCGCTACGCCACCAGCTCCGCGCCGTCGCCGAGTTCGTCTACGGCGACGCCGACGACCTCGTCGTCCTGGTCATCGACAGCACCCGCGTGACGGCGCCGGTCCGCTACGAGGCACCGGAGCCCGGCGCGCAGCCGTACCCGCACCTCTACGGGCCGTTGTCGACCGACGCGGTCATCGCGGTACTGCCGGTCGGGCGCGACGAGACCGGGAAGATGCTGCTGCCCGGCAACGGTGCGACCGCTACCCTCACGGGCGCCGACCGCACACGGCAGGTACCCGAAGAAGGCGACGTACGCGAACGGCAGTAGCACGCCGCCGACGCGAAAACGGCCGGTGGGGGGCGCCGGCTCGTCGGTAGGCTGCGGCGCATGCCTGATCGGCGGTACCGGCGGCGCTCCGCGCGCGTCCTCCTGATCGACGATGCCGACCGGATCCTGCTGTTCCGCGGTTACCTGGTGCGCGACGATCCGAGTAGATGGGCCTGGTTCACCCCGGGCGGGGGCGTGGACAAGGGCGAGACGCTTCCGGTCGCGGCCAGCCGCGAACTGCGCGAGGAGACCGGCCTGTCGGTACCGCCGGACGCGCTCGGGCCGGTGGTCGCCTGGACGTCCGGGTACGCCGATCTGGGGTTCGCCGCCGGCGTGTTCCGCGACGACTTCTTCCTGTACCGCACGAGCGGCTGGGACGTTGACACGAGCGGCTTCCAGAGCATCGAGCGGTCAATGATCATCGATCACCGCTGGTGGCCCGTGTCAGAGCTGGCCGACACCACCGAGATCGTGTACCCGCTGCGTCTGGTCCAGTTGCTGGAGCAGTTGCTCGCCGGCCGGGTACCCGTCGAGCCGGTCGCCCTGCCCTGGCACCACTGAACGGCAACGCCGCCGGGGACCTCTGTGCGCCGGGGACCTCTGTGCGACGGCGCGGGCGGGTGTGCCGGACGCCGCTCCGGCGCACCCGCCCGCGGGCCTTTGTGGGAACGTTAGTTAGGCAGCCTACCTGACTATCGCCGAGCCGATGTTAGTAACCCCGGCGGACCGCGTCAATGCCAGAAAGGGAGAAGTAGCACGGCCCGGCGAAGTGGGGCGGGCCGGACCCGGGGGACAGGCGGAGCCCGGCGGGCAGGCCGGGACAGAGAAGAACCCGGTGGCCGACAGCGCCGTCCCCGCCGCCGGCCACCGGGAGCCGGTACCGCCCCGTTGGCCCGGTCGCACGGGGGTCGACCGGGCCAACGGGGAATCAACTCAGTTCAACGCGACGTGCAGGACCTTGTCGTTGCTGTTGTTCGGTGTGCTGTCCTTGTCGCCGCTGGTCGTCGTGAGCCACAGGCCGCCGTCCGGGCTCGGCTCGACGGTACGCAGCCGGCCGAACTGGCCGGAGAAGAACGCCTGCGGGGTCGAGGTACCGCTGCCCTGGATCTTCATGACCCACAGCCGCATGCCGCGCAGCGCCGCCATGTAGAGCGTGTTGTTGACGATCGCCAGCCCGCTCGGCGAGGCCTGCGCCACCGGCCAGGTCCGCTTCGGCGCGATGAACCCGCCGCAGTTGCCGATCGTGCCCTCGCACGACGGCCAGCCGAAGTTGCCGCCCTTCTGGATCAGGTTCAGCTCGTCCTGCTGGTTGTTGCCCAGCTCGGCCTCCCAGAGGCGGCCCTGCGAGTCGAACGCCAGGCCCTCGACGTTGCGGTGCCCGAAGCTCCACACGTAGTTGTGGAACGGGTTGTCGGCCGGGACGCTGCCGTCCGGGTTCATCCGCAGGATCTTGCCGTTGAGGCTGTTCTTGTTCTGCGCGTTGTTGCCGTTCTCCGCGTCGCCGACGCCGATGTACAGCTTGCCGTCCGGGCCGAACCGCAGCCGGCCGCCGTCGTGGAACTTGTTGCGCTGGATGCCCTTGAGCAGTACCTGCAGCGAGCCGAGGTCGAGGCTCTTGTTGGTGTTGTACTTGACCCGGATCACGCGGTTGTCGCTTGAGCTGGTGTGGTAGATGTACACCCAGTGGTCGCTGGAGAAGCTCGGCGACAGTTCGAGACCCAGCAGGCCGCCTTCGCCGTCGGTACCGGAGACACCCGGAATCTTGCCCAGCGTGGTCTTCGTGCCGTTGGGCGACAGTTCGATGACCGTCCGCGCGTCCCGTTCGGTGTAGATGCCGTCGCCGTTGGGCAGGAACGCCAGGCCCCACGGGATGTCCGAGTCGTTGGCGATGGTCTTCACCGCGCCGGGTCCGCCACCGCCGCCGTTCTTGGTCTTCGCGGTCACCTTGTTGCTCAGGCCGGACGCGTTGCCGGCCAGGTCGCGGGCGCGTACCTGGAACGTGAACGACGTGTTGGCGGCCAGGCTGCCGACCGTCGCGGTGGTCGTGCTCGCGTCGGTGGACGCGACCGGCGTCTTGCCGCCGTTCATGAAGACGTCGTACCCGCCCAGGCCGATGCCGCCGGTGTCGTCCTTGGACGCGTTCCACGCCAGCGAGATGGTGCTGCCGGTCTGCGTGGGCGACCGCAGGTTGCCGGGCACGCTGGGCGGCGTGTGGTCGTTGGAGGGCTTCGTGGTCGCGGTCGCCTCGTTGCTGTCCTGCGAGGAGTTTCCGGCCGCGTCACGGGCCACGATCGTGAAGACGAACTGGGTACCGGGGGTCAGCTTGGTGACCGTCGCCTTCAGCGCGGTGCCGCCCACCTTGAGCATGAACTGGCCCTGTTTGAAGACGTCGTACTCGGTGACCCCGACATTGTCCGTGGACTTGTTCCAGGCCAGCGACACGGTCGTCTCGGTGACCGCGGTGACGTGATTGTTCGTCGGCTTGGTCGGTGGCGTGTTGTCGGCAGCCAGCGCCGGGGTGGCCGCCGCAGCCACCAGGGCGAGAGCTCCGAGTACGCTCATTGCGACCAACGTCCGTCGTAGCTTCGGTGCCACGTAAACTCCCCTGGTCGTCGGCGATACGGGTATGAAAAACCGTCCAAACGTTTGTCATTTGTCTACCTGAGACATACATGATCATCAAATTTCTCCCGCTGGATGGAGTGTGACAGGTGCGCGACATCGCGGTCTTCAGCGGCAGCGCCCATCCGGAACTGGCGAAGGAGATCTGCGGGTACCTGGAGACGCCGCTGCAACCGGTACGCGTGCAGCGGTTCGCCAACGATTGCCTCGAAGTGCAGCTGCAGGCCAACTGCCGGGAGCGCGACGTGTACCTCATCCAGCCGCTGGTGCCGCCGGTACAGGAGCATCTGGTCGAGTTGCTGCTGATGCTGGACGCCGCGCGGGGCGCGTCGGCTGCCCGTACCACCGTCGTCATGCCGCACTACGCCTACGCGCGCTCCGACAAGAAGGACGAGCCGCGCATCTCCATCGGCGGCCGGCTGGTGGCTGACCTGCTCGTCACGGCCGGTGCCCAGCGGGTACTCACGATGACGCTGCACGCGCCGCAGGTGCACGGGTTCTTCAGCGTGCCGGTGGACCACCTGCACGCGCTGCGCGAGCTGGCCGCGCACTTCCGCGGGTACGACCTGAGCAGTGCGGTCGTCGTGTCACCCGACCTGGGTAACGCCAAGTCGGCCGCGGCATTCGCGCGCCTGCTCGGGGTACCCGTCGCCGCCGGCGCCAAGCAGCGGTTCCCCGACGACCGGGTGGTCATCAGCGCGATCATCGGCGACGTCGCCGGCCGGGACGTGATCGTGCTGGACGACGAGATCGCCAAGGGCAGCACCGTCATCGAGCTGCTCGACCGGCTGCGCGAGCACAAGGCCAACTCGATCCGCATCGCCTGTACCCACGGCTTGTTCGCGGGCGGCGCGCTGACCCGGCTGGAGAACCAGGACGACGTGTCGGAGATCGTCTGCACCAACACCGTCCCGATCCCGGCGGCCGAGCGGGTACCGAAACTGCGCATCCTGTCGGTCGCGCCGGCCCTGGCCGAGGCGATCCGCCGCATCCACAACGGCGAGTCGGTCAGCGCTCTGTTTTAGGGCGCTCGGTCCGCAGCGCGGCGCCGAGGCTCGTGAGGCGCGTCAAATCCAGCGGTTGCCTAGCCACATCCGGGACAACCACTGCTGGTAGGTGATGTTCTGGCCGGTGTAGATCGGATAGAAGTACGCGAAGATCACGGCGACCGCGAAGACGAACGCGGCCGCGAAGATGACGCCCATGATGCGGCGGTCGGCCGGGTCGAGCAGCTCGGTGCCCCCGGCGGCGCGCAGCGCGCCCGGCCGGTCGGCGCGGCGCATCAGCGCACCGAGCACGTACACCAGCGCGAGGATCAGGAACGGCTCGGCCGGCATGACGTAGAAGTAGAACATCGTGCGGTCGGAGAACTCCCACCAGAACCACGGCACGATGCCCGCCACGATGCCCAGCCCGATGGCACCGGCCCGCCAGTCGCGCCGGCTGATGCCGAACCAGGCCAGCCCCGCCAGCGCCGGGATGAACGCCCACCACAGGATCGGGGTGCCCAGCAGCAGCACCTCGGCCGCGCAGGCGGTGCTCGCGCACGGGCCGGCGCCGGACCAGTAGAACGCGACCGGCCGGCCGAGCAGCAGCCACTGCCACGGCCACGACTGGTACGAGTGCTTCGTGGTCAGGGTGTCGTGGAATCTCATCGCGTCGCGGTGGTACTCGTAAAGGTTGTACAGCGCGCCGAACACCGGTGGCTCGGACTTGCCGTTGTGGGCCAGCCAGTGCCGGTCGTACCCGTCGTTGGTGAGGAACCAGCCGGTCCAGCTCGCCAGGTACACCGCCAGCACGATGCCGCCGCACAGCACCAGCCAGCCCAGCTCACCGCGGACCGCGTCCAGCCACGGCCGCCGTACCCCGGCGCTGCGCCGCGCCCCGACCTCCCACCAGAAGACGAGCACGCCGAACAGCAGGATGTACCACAGCGCGCTCCACTTGACCGACATCGCGCAGCCGATCATCAGCGCGCCGGCCAGCCGCCACCACGGCACCGCGAACGCCGGCCGCCCGCCGCGGTCCGGATCCACGCCCGCCTCCAGCGCCCGCAGCCAGCGCAACCGGCGCTGGTCGCGGTCGACGACCAGGCAGGCGAACGCGGCCAGCACGAAGAACATCACGAAGATGTCCAGCAGCGCGGTGCGCGACAGCACGAAGTGCAGCCCGTCCAGGGTCATCAGCAGGCCGGCCGCGCAGCCGAGCGTGGTGGAGCGGAACATCCGCCGGCCGAGCCGGATGACGATCAGCACGGAGAGGATGCCGGCGACCGCCGAGGCGATCCGCCAGCCGAACTCGTTCTCCCCGAAGATGCCCTGCGCCCAGCCGATGAGCCACTTGCCCAGCGGCGGGTGCACCACGAAGTCGCCGGTGTTGGTGTTGTGGTTCCACTCGACGCCGTGGTGGATCAGGTCCTGGCCCTCGGGGGCGTAGTAGATCTCGTCGAAGATCATGCCCTTGGGCTTGCCGAGGTCGACCAGCCGCAGGATCGCCGCGACCGCGGTGATCAGTATCGTGGCGACCCACGAGACGAGCGTGTCGGCCGGCATCGGTGGCGCCAGCCGGCGTCGGGTCAGCTCCGGCACCACCGTCGGGGCGGGTTCCGCCGCCGGGGAACGTTCGGCTCGCTCAGGTTCGGTCAACACGCCCGCGGTCACGGTGCGATCGTAGGCTGCGGGTGCGACAGAGAACACATCCCGGAGGTGGTATGGGCATGCTCGTCCTGGTCGGTACGCCGCCGGGCGAGCCGTCCGAACGCGCGCGGGCGGCCCTGGCCGGCGCCGACGTGGTCGGTCGCGACGACACGCCGGACGCCGAGCTGCTCGCCGCGCTGCGCGCAGGCGCGACCGTCGCGGTGGTCACCGACCGCCCGCGCGACCGGCTGGTGCGGGCCGCGCTCGATGCGGGGGTACCGGTGACCGCGGTACCCGGTGCCGACGCCGCCATCGGCGCACTTGCGGTCTCCGGGCTGCCCAGCGACCGGTTCTGCGTCGAGGACGGGCCGCCCCGCGAGCCGGCCCGGCTGGCCACCGAACCCCGCACCCTCGTGTTCCGCGAACCCGGCCGGCTCGCCGACCTGGCCGCCGCGTTCGGTGCGGACCGGCCGGCGGTGCTGTGCGGGCCGGACGGCGCGGTACTGCGTGGGTCGCTCGGTGAGCTTACGGAAGCGGGGCCGGGCGTCCTCGTCGTCGCCGGGGCGCCGGCCGTGTCCGTCGCCCGACCGGACGACGCCAGCCTGCGGGCCGAGGTCGCCGGGCACGAGGTCGGGGGTACCCCACGGCGCGACGCGATCACCCTCGTGGCACGGCGGTACGGGCTGCCCAGGCGCGAGGTGTACCAGGCGGTCGTCACCAGGTGACAGCGAGCATCCCGGCGGTGATGAGCAGCGGACCGGCCAGGCTCAACACGAGCGCGACCAGCCGTGCCCGGCGGCCGGGCAGCCGGTACCCGCCGGTGAGCCAGGCGATGCCGAACCCGCACAGCAGTACGCCGAGCAGGCTCGGTACCCAGCGCGGCGCGGCGGTCCCGACGTAGGCCGCGGTGCCGGTCGCGGAGACCATCCGGGCCGGTACCCGCGCACCGGCGCTCAGCTGGCCGGTGCCCAGCAGCGTCACCTTCGTCGCCAGGAACCCGTCGGCGGTGAAGTCGGCGCAGGTCCGGGCGATGCCGTGGACCGGGCAGGCGCGCACCGTCGCGGTACCCGTGGCGGAGTGGCCGAGCGACAGCCACAGCGGCTCGGCACTGAACCAGGCGAGGAACGCCGCCAGCAGCCCGAGCAGTACCAGTGCGGTGAGCCCGGCCAGCGGCCGGCGGGTGGCGCGGGGCGGCCGCACCCGTCGCGGCGTCGCGGCGGCGGGTTTCGGCAGCCGCCCGGCACGCATGGTCCGCATGGCCCAGTCGGTGCGGTCGTCGGGCTCCCAGATCGGCGGCGGCGGTTCGGGTACCGCCGGCGGGGCCGGGGCGACCACGGCGGCGGCGGGTTCCGGGCTCGGCGCGGCCGGCAGCGCGGGGCGCTCCCGGTGCCGGGCGGGCGAGGGCCGGTGGGTCAGCACCGGCTCCGGCTGCCCGCCGTGCCACCACGTGGTGTCCGACCCCGGGGCGGGCCACGGGCGGATCGGCTCCGGGGCGGGTTGGTCACGGTGTGTGGCCGTCATGACGCCATTGGACAACGGCCGCCGCCGTACCTGGCGGATCTCCGGCGCGTGTCGGCCGCCGGGGTAAGTAGGCTGGTGTCCCATGAGCCACGTTCTCGCCGCGGTTGCCTGGCCGTATGCCAACGGGCCGCGCCACATCGGCCATGTCTCCGGCTTCGGGGTGCCCTCCGACGTGTTCAGCCGGTACATGCGGATGGCCGGGCACGACGTGCTCATGGTGTCGGGCACCGACGAGCACGGCACGCCGATCCTCGTGCAGGCGGAGAAGGAGGGCGTGACGGCGCGCGAGCTGGCCGACCGGTACAACCGGCTGATCGTGGAGGACCTGCAGGCGCTCGGGCTGTCCTACGACCTGTTCACCCGTACCACCACGCGCAACCACTACGCCGTCGCGCAGGAGCTGTTCCGGACGGTGTACGCCAACGGGTACATGATCAAGCAGACGACGCACGGCGCGATCTCCCCGTCGACCGGGCGCACGTTGCCCGACCGGTACATCGAGGGGACCTGCCCGATCTGCGGGTACCCCGGCGCGCGCGGCGACCAGTGCGACAACTGCGGCAACCAGCTCGACCCGACCGACCTGATCAACCCGCGGTCGCGGATCAACGGCGAGACCCCGGAGTTCATCGAGACCGAGCATTTCTTCCTCGACCTGCCGGCGCTCGCCGACGCCCTGGCGCAGTGGCTCAAGACGCGCACCGACTGGCGGCCCAACGTCCTCAAGTTCTCGCTGAACCTGCTCGACGACATCCGGCCGCGGGCGATGACCCGCGACATCGACTGGGGCATCCCGGTGCCGCTGCCGGGCTGGGAGGACAACCCGGCCAAGCGGCTGTACGTGTGGTTCGACGCGGTCGTCGGGTACCTGTCGGCGGCGATCGAGTGGGCCCGGCGCTCCGGCGACGACACCGCCTGGAAGAAGTGGTGGTCGGCGGCTGCCGAGGACGCCCGGCAGTACTACTTCATGGGCAAGGACAACATCACCTTCCACGCCCAGATCTGGCCGGCCGAGCTGCTCGGGTACAACGGCGAGGGGTCGCGCGGCGGGCAGCCGGGCCGGTACGGCAGGCTGCAACTGCCGACCGAGGTGGTGTCCAGCGAGTTCCTCACGATGGAGGGGCGCAAGTTCTCCTCGTCCCGGTCGGTCGTGATCTACGTGCGTGACTTCCTGTCCCGGTACGACGCGGACGCGCTGCGGTACTTCATCGCGGTGGCCGGACCGGAGTCCACCGACACGGACTTCACCTGGGCCGAGTTCCTCCGCCGCAACAACGACGAGCTGGTCGCCGGCTGGGGCAACCTGGTCAACCGGTCGATCTCGATGGCGGCGAAGAACTTCGGCGAGATTCCGCCGCTGGTCGATCCGACGCCCGCCGACGAGGCGCTGCTGGCCACCGCGCGCGAGGCGTTCGACACGGTCGGCGGGCTGATCGAGCGGCACCGCCAGAAGCAGGCGATCACCGAGGCGATGCGGGTGGTGGCCGACGCCAACCGGTACCTGTCCGACCAGGCGCCGTGGAAGATCAAGGACGACCCGGCGCGGCAGGGCACCGTCCTGCACGTGGCGTTGCAGGTGGTCAGCGACTGCAACACGCTGCTGACGCCGTTCCTGCCGCACTCCGCGCAGACGATCCACGAACTGCTCGGCGGTACCGGGGTGCACGCACCCATGCCGTCGATCGTCGAGGTCGACGACCTGGACGGCGGGCCGGGGTACCCGGTGCTGACCGGCGACTACACCGTCGGCGCGCGGTGGGAGTCGCGGCCGGTCGAGGTCGGTCGCCCGCTCGACCCGCCGAAGCCGGTCTTCAAGAAGCTCGACCCGTCGATCGTCGACGAGGAACTGGCCAGGCTCGGCGGATGAGCCGTCGATGAACCCGCCACCTCCGCAGCCGCTCGCGGTACCGGTCCTCGACTCGCACACCCACCTGGACATGGTGGGTGGTGATCCGGTCGCCGCGATCGGGGCGGCCGCCGCGGTCGGCGTCACCCGGCTGGTACAGGTCGGCGTCGACGTCGACTCGTCGATCTGGGGCGCGGCCCTCGCGGCAGCGCAGCCGGCGGTGCTCGCGACCGTCGCGCTGCACCCGAACGAGGCGCCCCGGCTCGCCGACCTCGACGAGGCGCTGCGGGCCATCGAGGGGCTGGCGCGGCAGCAACGGGTACGCGGGATCGGCGAGACCGGCCTGGACCGGTACCGCACCGGCGAAGCGGGCCGGGCGGCGCAGGAGCGCAGTTTCCGGGCGCACATCCAGCTCGCCAAGCAGACCGGTAAGGCGCTGGTCATCCACGACCGCGACGCGCACGCCGACATCCTGCGGGTACTCGACGAGGAAGGCGCGCCGGACACCGTGGTGCTGCACTGCTTCTCCGGCGACGAGGCGTTCGCGGTCGAGTGCGTGAAGCGCGGGTACGTGCTGTCGTTCGCCGGTACGGTGACCTTTCGTAACGCTCCGCACCTGCGGGAGGCGGCCAAGGTGACCCCGCTCGACCAGCTGCTCGTGGAGACCGACGCGCCGTTCCTGACCCCGATGCCGTACCGCGGCCGCCCCAACGCGCCGTACCTCATCCCGCTCACCGTCCGGGCCATCGCCGAAGCGAAGGCGGCCGACCTCGACGAGGTCTGCGCGGGGATCTCCGCGACCGGTGTCCGGGTGTTCGGAAGCTGGGGCGGGTGAGGGTACTGCTGGGGCCGGCGGAGATCGGTGAGCTGGCCGCCCGGCTGCGGGTACGGCCAACCAAGGCGCTCGGGCAGAACTTCGTGCACGACGCCAACACCGTGCGGCGCATCGTCGCGGCCGCCGCGCTCGACCCGTCCGACGTCGTGCTGGAGGTCGGGCCGGGACTCGGTTCGCTGACGCTGGGGCTGCTGCCGGCGGTCGCGCACGTGTACGCCGTCGAGGTCGACCCGGCCCTGGCCGCGGCGCTGCCGGAGACCGTCGCGCGCAAGGCGCCGGAGCACGCGGGCAGGCTGACCGTGCTGCAACGCAACGCGCTACGGCTGTCCGCCGCGGAGGTACCGGACGCGACCGCGCTGGTGGCCAACCTGCCGTACAACGTCGCGGTACCGGTGGTGCTGCACCTGCTGGCCACGGTACCGACGCTGCGGCACGGCCTGGTGATGGTGCAGAAGGAGGTCGCCGACCGGCTGACCGCGTCGCCCGGCTCGAAGGTCTACGGCGGGCCGACGGTGAAGCTGGCCTGGTTCGCGCAGGCGCGACCGGCGGGCCGGGTGCCGCCCGGCGTCTTCTGGCCGGTACCGAACGTGGATTCGGGCCTGGTCGCGTTCACGGCCCGGCAGCCGCCCGCGGACGTCGACCGGGCGGCGGTCTTCGCGGTCGTCGACGCGGCGTTCGCGCAGCGGCGCAAGACGCTGCGGGCGGCGCTCGCCGGCTGGGCGGGCGGCCCGGACGCGGCCGCGCGGATCCTCACCGCCGCCGGGGTCGACCCGGGCGCCCGCGGGGAAGCGCTGACCGTGGACCAGTTCGCGGCCGTGGCGGCGGCCAGATGACCGAGCGCAGCGAGGGCACCAACGGGCTCAGCCGGCTCATCGGGCATGAGGCCAGCGAGCGAAGCTCGGTGGCCACATGACCGAGGCGCTGTTCGACGAGTCGAGGCCGCGGCTGGGTGCGTCCGGGCCGGTGAAGGTGCGGGTACCGGCGAAGGTCAACCTCCATCTCGCGGTCGGCCCGCTGCGCCCGGACGGGTACCACGAACTGACCACCGTCTATCACGCGATCTCCCTGTACGACGAGGTGAGCGCGCGGCGGGGCGACCAGCTCACGCTGACCATGGAGGGCGAGGGCGCCGGCATCCTGCCCGTCGACGCGGACAACCTCGTGCTGCGGGCCGCCCGGGAACTGGCCGGCGTGACCGGGGTACCCGCGCGGGCGCGGCTGCACCTGCGCAAGCAGATCCCGGTCGCGGGGGGCCTCGCGGGCGGCAGCGCCGACGCGGCCGCCGCGCTGGTCGCCTGCGACGCGCTGTGGGGTACCGGGCTGTCTGCCCGATGAGCCGGCTGAGCCCGTTGGTGCCCTCGCTGCGCTCGGTCATCTGGCCGCCGCCACGGCCGCGAACTGGTCCACGGTCAGCGCTTCCCCGCGGGCGCCCGGGTCGACCCCGGCGGCGGTGAGGATCCGCGCGGCCGCGTCCGGGCCGCCCGCCCAGCCGGCGAGCGCCGCCCGCAGCGTCTTGCGCCGCTGGACAACCCCGACGGGTTGCTCGGTGCGCTGCGCCAGCGCGATCCGGCGGTACTGGCGGCGGCCCTGGGCAACGACCTGCAGGCGGCGGCGCTGTCGCTGCGGCCGGGCCTGGCCGCGACGCTGGCCGCCGGGCGCACGGCGGGCGCGCTGGCCGCGATGGTCTCCGGCTCCGGCCCGACCTGCCTGTTCCTCACCCGCGACGCCAACCAGGCGCGGACCCTCGCGGCCGAGCTGGCCGACGGCGACACCTGCCGCACCGCGCAGACCGCCACCGGCCCGGTCGCCGGCGCCCGGGTGGTCTGACGTGGCCAACATCGTCAACCTGGACCGGGTCGCGAAGGGGTACGGCAGCGTCGGCCTGCTGCTGGAGGACGTGTCCGCCGGCATCGAGGACGACGACCGCATCGGTGTCGTCGGCCTCAACGGCGCCGGCAAGTCCACCCTGCTGCGCCTGCTGACCAGATCGGAAGCGCCCGACGAAGGTCGCGTCACGCACCGGCGGGACCTGCGGGTACTGGCGTTGCCACAGGTGCTGGAGCTGGCCGGGACGGTACGCGACGTGGTGCTCGGCGAGGCCTGGCTGCCGGCCGCGTTCGCCGCCGAGCACGAGTGGGCCGGCGACGCCGGGGTCCGCACGGTACTGGCCGGGCTCGGCATGCCGGGGCTCGGGCTGGATCAGCCGGTCGGCGCGATGTCCGGGGGTGAGCGGCGCCGCGTCGCGCTCGCCGCACTGCTGGTGCGCGCTTCCGACCTGTTGGTACTGGACGAGCCGACCAACCATCTCGACGTGGCCGGGATCGCCTGGCTGGCCGAACATCTGCGGTCCCGCAAGGGCGCGCTGGTCGTCGTCACCCACGACCGCTGGTTCCTCGACGCCGTGTCCACCCGCACCTGGGAGGTCGCCGACCGCACCGTGCGCACCTACGAGGGCGGGTACGCCGCATGGGTGCTCGCCCGGGCCGAGCGCGCCGCCGTCGAAGCGGCCGCGGAGGCGCGCCGGCAGAACCTGCTGCGCAAGGAGATCGCCTGGCTGCGCCGCGGCCCGCCGGCCCGGACGAGCAAGCCGAAGTTCCGCATCGAGGCGGCCAACGCGCTCATCGCCGACATACCCGCACCCCGCGACAAGGTGTCCCTCGTCCGGCTGGCGACCGCGCGGCTGGGCCGGCAGGTCTTCGCGCTGTCCGACGTGACCGTGGCGCTCGGCGGCCGGACCCTCCTCGACAAGCTGACCTGGCTCGTCGGGCCGGGCGATCGCATCGCGGTCGTCGGCGCGAACGGTGCCGGAAAGACCACGCTGCTGCGGGTACTGACCGGTGGGGTGGTACCCGACACCGGCCGGGCCACGGTCGGCTCGACGGTGCGGCCGGCGTTCCTGTCCCAGGAGCTGGCCGAGCTGCCGGTGGAGCTGCGCGTTCTCGAAGCGGTCGAGGAGGTCGCCCGCCGGGTGGTGCTCGGTCGGCGGGAGCTGTCCGCCGCGCAGCTCGCCGAGGTGTTCGGGTTCACCGACAAGCGGCTGTGGACGCCGGTCGCCGAGCTGTCCGGCGGGGAGCGGCGCCGGTTGCAACTGTTGCGCCTGCTCGCCGGCGAACCCAACGTGCTGCTGCTCGACGAGCCGACCAACGACCTGGACACCGACACCCTCGCCGCGCTGGAGGACCTGCTCGACTCCTGGCCGGGGACGCTGATCGTGGCCAGCCACGACCGGTACCTCGTGGAGCGGGTCGCCGACTCGGTGTACGGCATGTTCGGCGACGGCCGGCTGACCCACCTGCCCGGCGGGGTCGACGAGTACCTCGCCCGGGTTTCGTCCCCGGCCTTGCCGCCGGCCGGGCCGCGCGCGCCGGCCCCGGTTTCCGACGCGGCCCGGCTGCGCGTCGACAAGAAGGAGCTGGCCCGGCTGGAGCGGCTGGTCGGCAAGCTGGAGGAGCGCGAG
>VAWN01000077.1:579-16893 GCA_005885555.1 Actinomycetota bacterium | reverse complement strand
TGACCGCGCTGGACGCGGAACTGCGCGAGGTACAGGCCGAGCGGTCGCGCACCGAGGACGCCTGGCTCACCGTCGCCGACCGGGTCGCGGACGCCTGACGACCATGGTGCAGAATTCTGGACCATGGCCTCGCACCTTCCCGTGAACCACCCGCTGCGCCCGCTGTACCGCGTCCTCGTCGCCCTGATCGGCGCCGGCATCGTGGTGTTCGGGATCGTGGGCTACACCCGCACCCGGGGCACCGCGCTGTTCGCGCAGGAGCACCTGCCGTGGGTACTGGGACTGCGCACCAACCTCGCCTTCGCGCTGCTGTCCGTGCTGAGCGGCGCGGTACTCGTGGTCTGCGCGGTCATCGGGCGCAACCTCGACTTCCGGATCAACCTGCTGGGCGGGCTGCTGTTCATGGTGATCGGCATGCTCATGCTGGGCCTGCTGCGCACCGACGTGAACTTCCTCGGCTTCTCGATGACCAACTGCGTCGCGTCGTTCGTGATCGGCACCGTCGTGTTCGCCGCCGGCCTGTACGGCCGCACCCGGGTTTAGGGTTCAACCGGCCCCGATCCGGGGGAAAATCCAGGGCATGCGCATGTTGCTGCACCTGCCAGTGAACCACCGGCTGCGCGGCCTGTACCGCTTCCTCGCCGCGCTGACCGGCCTCTACGTCCTCGTGTACGGGATCGTCGGGCTCTTCGTCAGCCGCGGCCAGGGCGCCTTCGCCCGTACCGACACGCAGGCGCTGGGCCTGCGGACCAACCTCGCGTTCTCCGTCCTGTCCATCATCGTCGGCGCGGTCGTGCTGATCGGCATCGCGGTCGACCACAACTGGGACCACGTGCTGAACTTCTTCGGCGGCCTGGCCTTCCTGGTCGTCGGCATGTTCATGCTCGGCCTGCTGCAGACCGACCTGAACGTGTTCAACTACAACGTCACCAAGTGCGTCGTGTCGTTCATCATCGGGCTGGTGCTGTTCCTCGCCGGGCTCTACAGCCGGGTCGGACCGCCCGAGGAGGCGCAGGCCGAGGAGGCGACCCGGATCCGGGGGGCGGCGGTCACCGCGGGCGGCGGGTGAGCAGGGCGGGCTTCTTCTCCAGGTGGGACAGCCCGTTCCAGGCGAGGTTCACCAGGTGCGCGGCAACCGTCTCCTTGCGCGGCTTGCGCACCTCCAGCCACCACCGGCCGGCCAGCGCCACCATGCCTACCAGCGCCTGGGAGTACAGCTCGGCCAGGCGCGGGTCGTAGTCGCGCGCCTTGAACTCGGCGCCCAGGATGTGCTCGACCTGGTGCGCCACGTCGTTGAGCACGCTGGAGAAGCTGCCGGTCGCCGACATCACCGGTGACTCCCGTACCAGTACCCGGAAGCCGTCGGTCTCCGACTCGATGTAGTCCAGCAGCGCGAGCGCGGCCTGTTCGAGCAGTTCGCGCGGGTGCCCCGCGGTCAGCGCCGCGGACAGCCGGTCGAGCAGCGACCGTACCTCCCGGTCCACCACGACCGCGTAGAGCCCTTCCTTGCCGCCGAAGTGCTCGTAGACGACCGGCTTGGAGACCTTCGCCCGCGCGGCGATCTCCTCGACCGAGGTGGCGTCGAAGCCACGTTCGGCGAACAACTCGCGCCCGATGGAGATCAGCTGTTCCCGGCGTTGCGTCGCGGGCATCCGGACGCGCGACGCTTTCGGCGTCGAACCTTCAGTCACCGGGAGATTGTGTCAGTTTCGCGGCGATCCGCTCGGGGCGCGGCCAGCGGACGTCGCGTACCCAACCGAACTTCTCGAAGATCCAGATCAGCCGCGCGGAGGCGTCGATCTGGCCACGCAGTACCCCGTGCCGCGCGCACGTCGGGTCGGCGTGGTGCAGGTTGTGCCAGCTCTCGCCGAAGGACAGGATCGCCAGCGGCCAGAAGTTCGCGGCCTTGTCGCCCTCGCGCAGCTCGAACGGGCGCTCGCCGTACACGTGGCAGATCGAGTTGATCGACCAGGTGATGTGGTGCAGCAGGGATACCCGGACCAGCCCGGCCCAGAAGAACGCGGTCAGCGCGCCCTGCCAGGACCAGGTGATGAGGCCGCCGGCCGCCGCGGGGGCGAGCAGCGAGACCGTCGTGATCAGCGGGAAGAACCGGTCGACGCGCCGGATGTCCTGGTCGGCCATCAGGTCCGGGGCGAACCGCGCCCGGTTGGACAGCTCGCGCTGGAAAAGCCAGCCGACGTGCGCGTACAGCAGGCCCTTGGTCAGCGCCCAGAAGCCGGTGCCGAACCGCCAGGGGGAGTGCGGGTCGCCCTCCAGGTCGGAGTACGCGTGGTGCCGGCGGTGGTCGGCCACCCACTGGATGACCTCGCCCTGCACCGCGGTCGACCCGGCGATCGCCAGCGTGATCCGCAGCCAGCGCTTCGCCTTGAACGAACCATGGGTCAGGTACCGGTGGAAGCCGACCGTGATGCCGAGCCCCGCTGTCACGTAGCAGACGGCGGCGATGGCGACGTCGGTCCAGCCGAGCCAGCCGCCCCAGGCGACGGGTACGGCGGCGATGAGCGCCAGGAAGGGGATCACCACGAACGCCCAGAGGGCGACGAGGATCCCGGTCGACTGTTTGCCCTCGGTCAACGGCTTGGATCCGGCCTGGGGCGGGTCGAGCAGGGCATTCGACATCGAGACACCTCCCGGTCAACTAACTACGCTTACGTAACCGTAGCCTACGGAGGTGGATACGCAAGCGGACGGCAGGCGACCATTCGGTATCGTGTAAACGCGCCGTCCCGGGTCGTCTAATGGCAGGACGCGGGGTTTTGGTCCCCGTTGTAGGGGTTCGAATCCTCTCCCGGGAGCAGTCAGCCACCCAGCGCCGCGGCGATCGCCTGTACCTGACCGGGCGCCACGTAGCTCCACAGCCGGCCGTCGTGACAGCCCGCCGGCATCCGCACGACGGACGGGTCGGGCAGCCGGTCGCGCAGGGTACGGACCGCGTCGGCGAACGGGTCCGCCGCGCCGATCGCGATCCGCACCGGCATCCCGGCGAACTCCCTCGCCCGCGCGGTCACGTCGTAGGCACGCCAGTCGTCGGGCGAGTCGTAGGCACCCGGGTTGACCCGGTGCGCGTCCTCGAAGGAGTGGTACACGGCCGGCGAGGTGGCGATGATCACACGGAACCGGCCGGGGTACGCCAGCCCGCAGACCAGGGCGCCGTACCCGCCCATCGACCAGCCGCAGACCGCGACCCGGCCGGTGTCCAGGCCCCGCCCGGCAAGGTACGGCAGGAAGTCGTCGACCAGCATGCCGAGCGGATCGTCGGTCGGGTGCGGATGCCAGTACCCGCCGCCGCCGTCGACCCCGGCGAGGACGAACGGGTGCGGGCTGCCGGCGATCAGCTCCGGGTACCCGCCGGTGGATATCGCGTCGCGGCAGTTGGCACCGTACCCGTGCAGGGAGAGGCAGACCGGCAGGTGCGCACCGTCGCGGTACCCCGGCGGGTAGAGCAGCGCGAAGTCGACCTCCCGGCGGCGGCGCGTGGACCGGAAGGTGCCGACCACCGGGGCCTGGGGTGTGCCCCGCGGCGCGGGCGGCGGCGGTGGCGGGTCGCACCGGCCCAGCGCGTTGTCCAGCGCCCCCTTGCCGGGCAGAACCGCGTTGTCCACCAGCGCGTAGGCCGTGGCGCCGGCGGCCACCACCCCCGCGCCGCCGAGGGCGAACAGCCCCCGCCGGGTCACCTGGAAAGCCATGGCTTCGCACCTTAGGTGCCGGGTGCCCGCCGCGCGGCCGTGGTTACCATGACCCCGGCGTACCAGCCGACGCGAAATGGAGCTCCTGCCATGTCCCGCACCGTCATCGTGCTCGCCGCAGGGGAAGGCAAGCGGATGAAGTCGGCATTGCCCAAGGTGCTGCACCCGCTGCTGGGTCGCACCCTGCTCGGGCACGTCCTGGCCGCCACCGCGCCGCTGGCCGCGGCCCGGACGCTGGTCGTCGTCGGCAACGGCGCCGAACAGGTGCGCGCCCACCTCGCGGCGACCGCTCCGCAGGCCGAGCCGGTGCTGCAGGAGCGGCAGCACGGCACCGGGCACGCGGTGCGGATCTCGCTGCCGGCCGACGTCGAGGGCACCGTCGTGGTGCTCAACGGTGACCTGCCGCTGCTGCGGCCGGAGACGCTCACCGCGCTGGTCGCGGCGCACGAGGGCGCCGGCCGGGCGGCCACGCTGCTCACCGCCGAGGTCGCCGACCCCACCGGGCTCGGGCGCATCGTCACCGGCCCGGCCGGGCTGGAGCGCATCGTCGAGGAGCGCGACGCCAGCGCCGAGGAGCGGCGGCGGCGGCTGATCAACGCCGGGGCGTACGCGTTCGACGCCGGGCTGCTGCGGGACGCGCTGGCCAAGCTGTCCACCGACAACGACCAGGGCGAGGAGTACCTCACCGACGTGGTCGGGTTGCTCGTCGCGGCCGGTCAGCCGGTGGGTACCCACCGCACCGACGATCCGGACGAGGCGCTCGGCGTCAACGACCGCGTCCAGCTCGCCCAGCTGCGGGCGCTGCTGCGCGACCGGATCAACGAGGACTGGATGCGGGCCGGGGTCAGCATCGTCGACCCGGCGACGGTGTGGATCGACGTGACCGTGACGCTGGAACGCGACGTGGTCGTCGAGCCGAACACCCAGCTGCGCGGCGCGACCACGGTCGGCGAGGGCGCGCTGGTCGGCCCGGACACCACGCTGACCGACGTCGCGGTCGGGCCGCGGGCCGCGGTGGTGCGGGCGCACGGGTCGGCGTCGCGGATCGGGGCGGGGGCGTCGGTCGGGCCGTACGCGTACCTGCGGCCGGGCACGGTACTCGGCGAGGCCGGCAAGATCGGTACCTTCGTGGAGACCAAGAACGCGCAGATCGGCGCCGGTACCAAGGTGCCGCACCTGAGCTACGTCGGCGACGCCACGATCGGCGAGTACACCAACATCGGCGCGGCGACCGTGTTCGTCAACTACGACGGGGTCGCGAAGCACCACACGGTGATCGGGTCGCATGCCCGTACCGGCGCGGACAACATGTTCGTTGCCCCGGTCGAGGTCGGTGACGGCGTGTACACCGGCGCGGGTACCGTCGTGCGGCGCAACGTCCCGCCCGGCGCGCTCGCGGTGTCCGGCGCCCCGCAGCGCAACATCGAGGGATGGGTGGAGCGGCGCCGTCCGGGTACCCCGGCGGCGCAGGCGGCGGCGCGAGCCCGCGACGCCGCAGCCGCGGCCGGCACCGACCCGGCGGCCGGCGGCGGCGGCGCGGCCGGCGGCGGCGAGGCTGCCGATCAGCCGCAGCCGGGCGATACTGCAAGCGAGTAGGCAGACCGAGGCGAAGGTAGGGGGCCACCGAGCCGATGGGCGCCATCATTGGCGAGAGCAAGAAGAGCCTGATGCTCTTCTCCGGACGGGCGTTCCCGGAGCTGGCCGAGGAGATCGGCCAGGTACTCGGGGTCGCGCCGACGCCCACCGACGCGTACCAGTTCGCCAACGGCGAGATCTTCGTGCGGTACCAGGAGTCGGTGCGCGGTTGCGACGCGTTCGTCGTGCAGTCGATGTGCCAGCCGGTGAACCAGTGGCTGATGGAATCCATGATCATGGTCGACGCGCTGAAGCGCGGCTCGGCCAAGCGGATCACCGTCGTGCTGCCGTTCTACCCGTACGGCCGGCAGGACAAGAAGCACCGCGGCCGGGAACCGATCTCCGCCCGGCTGGTCGCCGACCTGTACAAGACGGCGGGTGCCAACCGGATCCTCACCGTCGACCTGCACACCGCGCAGATCCAGGGCTTCTTCGACGGGCCGGTGGACCACCTGTTCGCGATGGACACGCTGGCCGGGTACGTGCAGGAGCGGTACGCCGGGCGGCCGATGACCGTGGTCGCGCCGGACTCCGGTCGGGTACGGGTGGCCGAGCGCTGGACGGACCGGCTGGGCGGCTGCCCGCTGGCGTTCATCCACAAGACGCGCGACCCGCTCAAGCCGAACCAGGTCGTCGCCAACCGGGTGGTCGGCGACGTCGAGGGGCGGATCGGCCTGATCGTCGACGACATGATCGACACCGGCGGCACCATCGCGCGCGCCGCCGACATCCTCTTCGACTCCGGCGCCGCGGAAGTGATCGTGGCGGCCACCCACGCGGTATTGTCCGATCCGGCGACCGAGCGGCTGAAGAACAGCCGGATCAGTGAGGTGGTCATCACCAACACGCTCCCGCTGCCGCCGGAGAAGCGGTTGGACAAGATCACGGTACTGTCGATCTCGTCGCTGATCGCCCGCGCGATCCGCGAGGTCTTCGACGACGGCTCGGTGACCACGCTGTTCGGCGGGCTGTCGTAGGTCGCGCGTCCCGTTGCGCGCCGAGATCTTGGACGTTTGCACCCCCGGCCGGGGGTGGCGGCGTCCAAGATCTGAGGGGAGGACCCGCGCCGTGGCCACCCCGGACGCTCGGGTAAGCTGGTGCGGTTGCCACGGCGAGGGTACCCAGCGGGCCGCCTGACGGTCCGGCCGAGGTTCCGTGATCGACGCGGTGCTCCGGGCACGGGTCTGTGATCAGACAGCCCGCCCGCCACCCCTCGCCCGAGCACTGTTGCCGACGTTGCCGCAGCTAGACCGGAAGGTGTCAGCCCGTGTCCGAGGTCCGTATCAGCGCCGAGCCCCGCACCGAGTTCGGCAAGGGTGGTGCCCGGCGTACCCGTCGGGCCGGCAAGGTGCCCGCCGTGCTGTACGGCCACGGCGAGAAGCCCAAGCACGTCGCGCTGCCCGCCCGGGAGTTCGCGGCGGCGATCCGCCACGGCGGCTCGAACCAGCTGTTCGAGGTCCAGGTGTCCGACGGCACCCGGGTCCTGGCGCTGGCCAAGGCGATCCAGCGTGACCCGATCAAGGACACGTTCGACCACGTCGACCTGCTGATCGTGCGCCGGGGCGAGAAGGTCACCGTCGAGGTACGCGTGGTCCTGGCCGGTGAGGCGGCCCGCGACACGCTGGTCATGCTGGAGCACGACAGGCTCGCGGTCCTGGCCGACGCGACCCGCCTGCCCGACCACCTGGACGCCTCGGTCGAGGGTCTGGAGCCCGGCACCCGGGTGACCGCGGGCGAGATCAAGCTGCCCGACGGCGTGGAGCTCGCGGCCGACCCCGACATGGTCGTCGCCGTCGTCGCCGCCGCGCCGACCGCGGCCGAGATGGAGGGCGAGGTGGCCGAGGCCGCACCGGCCGGCGAGGAGGCCGCCGAGCAGCCGGCCGAGGCGGAGACGGTCCAGGCTTAGGTCGTGGGCGACCCCTGGCTCGTCGTCGGGCTGGGCAACCCGGGGAGCGAGTACGCGAAGAACCGGCACAATGTCGGGTTCATCGTCGCTGACCTGCTCGCCGGGCGGCTCGGCGCGAAGTTCAGCCGGCACCGCCGGGCGGTCGCACAGGTCGCCGAGGCCCGGGTCGGCGTCGGCGCCGACGCGCCGCAGCTGGTACTCGTCAAGCCGATGACCTACATGAACCTGTCCGGCGGCCCGGTCGCGGCGCTGCGGCAGTTCTACAAGGTGCCGCTGGCGCAGATCGTCGCGGTACATGACGAGTTGGACATCCCGTACGGGCAGCTGCGGCTCAAGCTCGGCGGCGGCGAGGGCGGCCACAACGGGCTGCGCTCGATGTCCGGCTCCCTCGGCGGGAAGGACTACCTGCGCGTGCGGTTCGGCATCGGCCGCCCGCCCGGTCGCCAGGACCCGGCCGACTACGTGCTGTCGGACTTCTCCTCGGCCGAACGCAAGGAACTGGAGTTCCTCGTCGACCGGGCGGCCGATGCCACCGAGGCGCTCATCGGTCGCGGCCTGGAATGGTCGCAGAACGCCTATCACGCGGCTTAATAACCGTGACGCCCTGATTTTTCGCGCGTTGGACACGACACAGCCAGCGCGAGGGGGAGCGGAGTGCGGGACCACGGGACGCTGCCCGCCCCGATCAGCGCGATCCCCGCGGTCGACGCCGCCGCGCCGGCCGGGCCGCCGACGACGACGCAGGCGCCGGCGCCGCGGGTTGACCGCCCGGCCCGGCCAGGTCGCTTCCGGCACGCCGCCCCGCGGCACCGCGAGCAGGCGTGGGAGGCGCGGTACGTCGCGGTACTGCTGGTCGCCGACCTCGCCGTCGGGCTCGCGGCCGGTGCGGTGGCGTTCGGGGTCCGGTTCGGCAACGACGTCACCCGGTACAACCGGGGGTACCTTGTCCTGTCCGCCCTGCTGCCGTTGGCCTTCGTGCTCATCCTGGCGCTGAGCCGGGCGTACGAGCGGCGGTTCCTGTTCGTCGGCACCGACGAGTACCAGCGGGTGCTGCGCGCCGGCATGAGCCTCACGGTCTCCGTGGCGATCGCCGCCTACGCCTTCGAGATCCGGCTGGCGCGCGGGTACGTCGTGGTGGCCCTGCCGCTGGCTACCATCACCGGCCTGGCGCTGCGCTTCGCCCTGCGCAAGCGGCTGCACCGGGCACGCCAGAAGCGCGACGCCTGCCTGCGCCGGGTGATCGTGGTCGGGCACGAACTGGCCGTCGTGGCGATCACCCGGCAGCTGCGCCGGGAGCGGTACCACGGGCTGGACGTCGTCGGCTGCTGCCTGCCGCCGCGGCACGACGGCCGGGTCGGGTTGCCGGTGTACGGCACCCTCGACGAGGTCGGGCACGCGGTACGGGCGGCGCGCGCGGACACCGTGATCGTGCTGTCCTGTCCGGAACTTGACGGTCCGACCCTGCGCCGCCTGGCCTGGCGGCTGGAGCGCGACGACGTCGACCTGATCGTGGCCAGCTCGCTGGTCGACGTGGCCGGCGGCCGGACCACCATCCGGCCGGTGGACGGGCTGCCCATGCTGCATGTCGAGCACCCCAACCTGTCCGGAGCGGGCCGGGTGCTCAAGGCGCTCATCGACCGGCTCGCCGCCGCCGTGCTGCTGGTCGCGCTCAGCCCCGCGCTGGCCGCCATCGTCCTTGCGGTCCGCGCCGGTTCACCCGGACCGGTACTGTTCCGGCAGGTACGCGTGGGCAAGGATGGTCGCGAATTCGTGATGTACAAGTTCCGCACCATGCACCGCGACGCCGCCGACCGGGTGGCCGAGCTACGACACCTCAACGACTATGACGATGTGCTGTTCAAGCTGCGCAACGATCCCCGGGTCACCCGGACCGGCCGCTGGCTGCGCCGGTTCTCGCTCGACGAGCTGCCCCAGCTGATCAACGTGTTGCGCGGCCAGATGTCCCTGGTGGGCCCCCGCCCACCGCTGCCGGAGGAGGTTGCCGTCTACCCCGAAGACGTGCGCCGCCGCCTGGCCGTCCGTCCCGGGCTGACCGGGCTGTGGCAGGTCTCCGGCCGCTCCGACCTGCCCTTCGAGGAGGCGGTCAAACTGGATCTGCGGTATGTGGAGAACTGGTCGTTCTCCCTCGACCTGGTCATCCTGCTGCGCACCCTGTCCGCGGTGTGCCGGGCCACCGGAGCCTACTGATGCCGCCGGCGGTCGACGGCGCGTTCGCCCGCTGGCTGGCCGAGCAGGCCGGCTCGCTGCTGTGCGACCTGCGCGCGGAGCACGGGTACGCCGATCCGACCGCGCTGCGCGCGGTCGGCGACAAGCACTCCCACAATCTGATCACCACGGCGCTCCAGCGCTGGCGCCCGGGCGACGCGGTGCTGTCCGAAGAGGGGGTACGCGACGATCCGGCGCGGCTGTCCGCCGAGCGGGTGTGGATCGTGGACCCCCTTGACGGTACCCGTGAATTCGCCGAAGCCGGTCGCACCGACTGGGCCGTGCACATCGCGTTGTGGGCCCGCACCTCGGCCGCGCCGAGCCAGCTGGCCGCGGCGGCAGTGGCGCTGCCGGCCCAGCACCGGGTGCTCGCCACGGACTTCCCGCCCACCTACCCGCCGATGTCGCCGGACGCGGCTTCCGGTGGCCGGCTGCGGCTGGCGGCCAGCCGGTCCCGCCCGCCCGCGTTCCTGGCCGGGCTCGCCGACCGCCTGGGCGCCGACCTGGTACCGATGGGTTCGGCCGGCGCCAAGATCGCGGCGGTGATCTCCGGCGACGCCGACGCGTACGTGCACGCCGGCGGGCAGTACGAGTGGGACTCCGCCGCCCCGGCGGCTGTGGCGCTGGCCACCGGCCTGCACGCGAGCCGGATCGACGGCACCCCGCTGGCATACAATCGACCGGATCCGCTCCTTCCGGATCTTGTGGTGTGCCGGAAAGATCTGGCGCCGCGGCTGCTCACCGCCCTGGCGGAGGTCATGTAATGAGTCAACCCACCTACCGCGTCTCGCACCTGGATGCGCTCGAAGCGGAGAGCATCTTCGTCATGCGCGAGGTGGTCGCCGAGTTCGAGCGGCCGGTCCTGCTGTTCTCCGGCGGCAAGGACTCGATCGTCATGCTGCGCCTGGCGGAGAAGGCGTTCGCGCCGGCCCGGATCCCGTTCCCGGTCATGCACGTGGACACCGGGCACAACTTCCCGGAGGTGCTGGAGTTCCGCGACCGGCGGGTGGCCGAGCTGGGGGTACAGCTCGTGGTCGCGTCAGTACCGGAAGCGCTGGAAGCCGGCCTGGTGCGCGAGTCGCCGGACGGGATGCGCAACCGCATCCAGACGCCGGTGCTGCTCGACGCCGTGGAGAAGTACCGGTTCGACGCGCTGTTCGGCGGCGCGCGCCGCGACGAGGAGAAGGCCCGGGCCAAAGAGCGGGTGTTCAGCTTCCGAGACGAGTTCGGCCAGTGGGACCCGAAGAACCAGCGGCCGGAGCTGTGGGCGCTGTACAACGGCCGGGTACACGCCGCGGAGTCGATCCGGGTGTTCCCGCTGTCCAACTGGACCGAGCTGGACATCTGGCACTACGTGGCGCGGGAGCGGGTGGCGCTGCCGGAGATCTACTTCGCGCACGACCGCGAGGTGGTCGACCGCGACGGCATGCTCTACGCGGTCAACGAGCACCTGCCGCGGCGGGCCGGCGAGGAGTCGTTCGTCGGACGCGTCCGGTACCGCACCGTGGGGGATGCGAGCTGCACCGCCGCGGTCAGGTCCGACGCCGACACGATCGAGAACGTGATCGCCGAGGTCGCCGCGACCCGGATCACCGAGCGCGGCGCGACCCGCGGTGACGACAAGTTCTCCGAGGCCGCGATGGAGGACCGCAAGCGGGAGGGGTACTTCTAAGTGGACCTGTTGCGGTTCGCCACGGCGGGTTCGGTCGACGACGGCAAGTCCACGCTGATCGGCCGGCTGCTGTACGACTCGAAATCGATCTTCACGGACCAGCTGGAGGCGGTCGAGGCCACCTCGCGGTCGCGCGGCGACGAGTACACCAACCTGGCGCTGCTCACCGACGGCCTGCGCGCCGAGCGGGAGCAGGGCATCACGATCGACGTGGCATACCGGTACTTCGCCACCCCGCGGCGCAAGTTCATCATCGCCGACACCCCGGGGCACATCCAGTACACCCGGAACATGGTGACCGGGGCGTCCACGGCCAACCTCGCGCTGATCCTGGTCGACGCGCGCAAGGGGATGGTGGAGCAGTCCCGGCGGCACGCGTTCCTGTGCTCGCTGCTGCGGGTACCGCACATGGTGCTGTGCGTGAACAAGATGGACCTCGTCGACTACGCGCAGGAGGTCTTCGAGTCGATCGCCGACGAGTTCTCCTGCTTCGCGATGAAGCTGGAGGCGCCGGACCTGGCGGTCATTCCGATCTCCGCGCTGCACGGCGACAACATCGTGACCCGGTCGGCGAACATGCCGTGGTACGACGGGCCGTCCCTGTTGCACCACCTGGAGCACGTGCACATCGCCTCCGACCGGAACCTGGTCGACGTGCGGTTCCCGGTGCAGTTCGTGATCCGGCCGCAGTCCACCTCGGTGACCGACTACCGGGGGTACGCCGGGCAGGTCGCGTCCGGCGTCATGAAGCCGGGCGATGAGGTGATGGTGCTGCCGTCCGGGTTCACCACCCGGATCGCCGGGATCGACACCGCCGACGGGCCGGTCGACGAGGCATACCCGCCGATGTCGGTCACCGTCCGGCTGGAGGACGAGCTGGACGTGTCCCGCGGCGACCTGATCTGCCGGCCGCACAACCAGCCGACCGTCGCGCAGGACGTCGAGGCGATGCTGTGCTGGATGGACGAGAGCCGGCCGATGACGGTCGGCGGCAAGTACGCCATCAAGCACACCACCCGGGCCGCCCGCGCGGTGGTCCGCCAGCTGCACTACCGGCTCGACGTGAACAGCCTGCACCGCGACGAGTCGGCGGACAGCCTGCGGCTCAACGAGATCGGCCGGGTGCGGCTGCGTACCACGGTGCCGCTGCTGGCCGACGAGTACCGGCGCAACCGCACCACCGGCGGGTTCATCGTGATCGACGAGACCACGAACCGGACCGTCGGCGCCGGGATGATCGTCGAGGCGGCCTGAGGGGCGCCGGGCCGCCTCATAGGATCCCGTATCGGTCGCTGCGAGGCCAGGCAGTTGACCGGCAGCTTGGCATTTGCCCCCGGTCCCGGAGATGGAATGATCCCGGGAGTGTTCGGCGAGTCGGTGCGGGCGTTCCGGCAGCGGTCCGGCCTTACGCAGGAAGAGCTTGCCGCGCGGGCCGGGGTCAGCGTCCGCAGCATCCGCGACATCGAGGCCGGGCGCACCGGCCGTGCCCGTCCCGGTACCGTCCGGCTGCTCGCCGAGGTGCTCGGGCTCGCCGGCACCGAGCGGGAGGAGTTCCTCGCCGCCGCGGCACCCGGCCCGGCGTAACCGGCCCCGCCACTGCCTGCCGCCGTCCGCGCGGCCATCCGAACTGCCGCCGACCGCGCGCTACGGAGCGTTACTGCGCGGACCCGGCAGTTTCAGACTGGCCAACGTTGCCCGTCTGATCTTGCTCACCAGCTGGGCGGGCCTCAAGCTCCGGCCTGACTGTCGATGAACCGTGGCCACATCGCCCCGGGCGGACTAAGCTGTTAGCTAACCGGAGGTGGAGCTATGTCGGCCGAAGCCGTGCACTACAACATGCATGATGCCAAGACTCACCTGTCACGCATCATCGAGCGGGTGGAACGTGGCGAGGAGGTCATCATCGACCGGGCCGGCACCCCCGTAGCGAAGGTGGTGCCGTTGGTGCACCGGGCCAACCGTACTGCGGTCGGTTCCCTCGCCGGGCAGTTGGATCTATCAGGCGACTGGGATTCACCCCAGACCAACACCGAGATCGCCGCTGACTTTGGTATCGGCGCGTGAGCCTGCTGTTGGATACCCATGTCGCACTGTGGGCCATCACCGGCGATACCACGCTCGGCGCGGAGTTCCTTGACCGGCTTCGTCATGACCCGGACATCTTTCTATCCCCGGTCAGCCTGTGGGAGATCACCATCAAGCAGGCCGCCGGGAAGCTCGCCGGGCCACCTGACCTCGCCGAACGGGTACGCGACATGGGCTTCGGCGAACTGACCGTGACCCATGCTCACGCGATCGCGGCCGGTCGCCTGCCACCACATCACCGAGATCCCTTCGATCGGATGCTGGTGGCACAAGCGACCACCGAGGGCATGACGCTTGCCTCCCGCGACGCGTCGATCGCGCTGTATGACGTGAACGTCCTCAAGGTGTGACCGCGTAGGCGCCGAGAACCTCATCCGTCCTGGTCAGGCTGCGTGTTCGTATTCGTGCAGGATGCCTCGTTCACCTCGAATCGCACACAGGCGCGAGATATCTAGCGATCTTTGGTCGCGAGGGGCTTCACATTTGAGGCAAGTTTCACGCGGCCTGTGGCAGACGGGCGCGGGCTATGTAGTCGTTGACGTGTCTGTCGATTGTGGACAGCGCGGTTCGTAGCTCGCTGGGTGCTTGTGGTTGGTCGGCTGCGATGAGCGGGGTGAGGAGCCGGTTGTAGACCTTGGTGTAGAAGATGGCGACGCGGATGCCGTCGTCGGTGAGCCGGTAGCGGTTGGATCGGGGTTGGCGGCGGATGAGTCCGGCCAGCCGCAGTCGGCGCAGGTCGTAGGTCATCTGGTTGGCGCGGTAGTCGCTGCCGAGCAGCCCGGCGGTCAAGGCACGCAGGCTCTTGTTGGTGAAGCCGGTCGCGGCGAGCAGCGTCTGGCACAGGGCGCCGGTCAGGGCCATGACCCGAGGATCGCCGAACCGTAGGGCCGGGGTCCTGCCACCCGCCGCATCGGCGGTGGGGTGCGCGATCCGCTCAAAGGCTGGACTCGCGAGGACGCAGCCCTGACCGACACGTTCAGCTTCCAGGATCCGCCGGTTGCAGGCACGGGCTTTGGTCTGCAGGTCGTCGAGGTTGTGCAGGCGGGCGTTGCAGCCCAGGTCGCGGGCGTGGTTGATGACGGTCTCGATGCGCATGGCGCGGCCGTCTTTGAGGTACTGCTTGATCCGGGAATGGCGGTAGAACACGTTGAGCAGCACACCGCCGTTGTCGCGGCGGTCGATCGCGGTGCGGAACGTGCCCAGGGTGTCGCGGCGCACCCGGCGGCCGAAGATGATTTCCACGTTGTGCGGGCGGCCCAGGTCGAGGTTGTCCACTATGAGGGCTTCGAAGAAGCCACGGGCGTGGCGGGGGGCGGCGAAGACGATGGTGCGCGACACCTCGACCTGACGCATCGAGGTCTCCCACCAGTACCCGGCGTCCTGATCGGCCTGGGTGAACGGCACCGGGAGCCGGCCCAGCCAGCGTTGTACGAACACGTTGATGGTGCCGGGGCCGAGCCGGTCGCAGATGGCCTGCAACGCCTGCGGGTCGTCGCAGGAGGCGAACCCGTTGGACAGCGCGGTGAAGCCGATACCGGCCTTGCTGGCCTGCCGTTTGGCCCACTCATGCCCGTTGATCCAGACCTTGCCCGGGTAGGGAAAGTAAGCGCAGACCTTGACGAAGGCGGGGCCGAAGTCGTCGTCCCACAGGTAGAAGTAGTACACGGTGACCCGCCGGTCGGCCTTGTAAAACGACCACCGTGGGGTGCCGGTGGAAGTCTGGCCTTCGACGGCGGTCCACACCCGCTGGAACTCCTGGGCCACCCCGATCGCGGCCACCCCCGAGGTCCCCGTGACAGCCTGGCGGCGCAGATGTGGCGTCATCACGGCGAGCTTGTCGTCGTCCTTGCCGAACTTGACCCACGGGATGTCGTTGGCCTCGGCGTACGACTGCACCGCGCGGCGGAAGCGTTGACCAATCTGGTTGAACAGCGTCGGGGACGGGAACGGGTAGCCCAGGTGCCCGGACAGGAACGCCACCACCTGCGCGCTGGTCTGCAGCCTCATCACGTACGCGTTGAGGTAGACCCGGTCCAGGCACTGGATATCCAACGCAACGTGCCCGTCGAGGACCTCGTTGACCGTCACCACACGCCCGCCCATGACCGACTCCCGCCCCTGCCGCTATGGACGCGAGCATGCGACCACCGCAACGAGCACCGCCAGGCAAGTCACCCGACTGGGCGGTCCGAGGCGACGCCTCACTGGTACGGCAGTGACACTTCGCGATCTATGTGGCGAGTCGGCGCCGATAGTGCGCCTGCCGGGCGGCGGCCTGGTGGTGTCGGCGCCAGTTCGACCAGTGCAGCAGGTGAGCCAGGTCATGGACGGGCTTGACGAGCAGGACGTTGAGTAGGCGGCGGATCTCCGGGATGGTCAGCGTGATCGGGTCGGTCTGGCGGGCGTACCGGTGTGGGTCGGGGTCTGGCGCCGGGGCAGCTGCGGTGGTCAGGGTGGCCAGGATCGCGAGGGCGAGCATGGCCAAGGTGACGAACCGGTGCCAGGGCGTCCAGCCGCGGATCTGGTAATGGTCGAGGCCGACCTGTCCCTTGGCGGCCTGGAAGGATTCCTCGACACACCAACGGGTTCCGGCGACACGCACCAGCGTGCTGAGATTGGTGGGTGTGGGTGACCAGCAGCGGTAGAAAGCCAGCTCTCCGGTGGTGGTGTTGCGTCGAATCAGCAGCGTCTGACCCGGGTGCTGGCTGTCGGTGATGTCGATCCAGGCCCAGGCGTACCAGCGTGGTCCTTTCGATCCGGCTCCGGCGCTGTAGCGCTGCCACGCGGCGGTCGGCAGGGTTGGCAGCGAGGTGATCCACGCGCATCTTGACCCTTCCTGTGACGGTGACTTGGTGGTCGCAGGCCACCGCCAGCACATAGCCCAAGCCCAGCGCCGCGACACCGGCGTGGAACGCGGGATCGTTGCCATATACCTCGTCGGCGGTCACCCACCGGGCCGGCACCGAGGCGGCGACCGCAGCCGTGACCATGTCCAGGGCCAGCCGGGGCTTGGTCGCGAACGTCACCTGCTCGGGCACGCCGGCCGCGCCGCAGCGGTCCCGGTCCTGAGTCCATGAGATGGG
>VAWN01000077.1:0-549 GCA_005885555.1 Actinomycetota bacterium | reverse complement strand
AACACCGCCACCTGGCTGTTCTCGATCCGCCCAGCGGTACCGGTGTACTGACGCTGCACGCCGACGGAGCTGGTGCCCTTCTTCAGGAAGCCCGTCTCGTCCGCGATCAGCACTCCATCTGGGTGACCGATCGCCTGGGTCACCAGGCTGCGCACGTCGTCGCGGATCTCGTCGGCGTCCCATACCGCCTGCCGCAACAGCCGTTGCATCGCCTGCGGCCCACGCAGCCCGGCGTGTTCGGCCAGCCACCAGCAGTTCTTCCGCTCAAGCGGCGACAGCAGGCCCAACAGGAACGCCCGCGCCGTGCGACGCGGCTCCACCCGGCAGAACCGGCCGGCGATACGCGCCATCACCTCATCCAACAACGACTGCCACCGGGCAGGGTCTACGCTGTGGCCCACGGCCACCGCGACGTCTGAAGTTGTCCTCACAAACACTGCAGGATCTCGTGGTGGCCGCCAACTGTCCGCACGCCACGCGGACACGCCGCCGCCAGCGTGTCAAGCAAGGAGAAGCCGGTGCAGGTGCCCACCGCGCTCATCGGCTGCC
>VAWN01000076.1:1258-29658 GCA_005885555.1 Actinomycetota bacterium | reverse complement strand
CACGACCCCTTGACCCCCAGTCAAGTGCGCTACCAAACTGCGCCACGTCCCGTCGCCGTACCGTTGCGTCCGGCGGCCGGTACAGCGTAGCGCAGCGGTACTCGACTGCGCCGCTCGCCCCTACGCGGACCGCTTCTTGCGCGGCTTGACGGTAACCATCACCGGGCTGCCGGCGAAGTCGAACTCGGTGCGGAGCTTGCGTTCCACGAACCGGACGTACCCGGCATCCAGCGCCCCGGTCGAGAACAGCACGAACTTCGGCGGCGCCGTACCCGCCTGGGTGGCGAACAGGATCCGTGGCGCACGACCGCCGCGTATCGGGTGCGGGGTTGCCTGTACCAGTGCGGTGAGCCACTGGTTGAGCTGGCCGGTGGGTACCCGCTTCTCCCAGTTCGCCAGCGCCGTACGCATGGCGGGGGCGAGCTTGTCGACCGCCCGGCCGGTCCGGGCGGACACGTTGACCCGCAGCGCCCACGGGATGCGGCGCAGTTCGCGGTCGATCTCCTTGTCGAGGTAGTAGCGCCGGTCGGCGTCGACAAGGTCCCACTTGTTGAAGGCGAGTACCAGAGCGCGGCCGGCCTCGGTGACCATGGACAAGATGCGCTGGTCCTGTTCGCTGATAGGTTCGCTGGCGTCGAGCAGGACGACGACCACCTCGGCCGCCTCGATCGCGGCTTTGGTGCGCAGGGAGGCGTAGTACTCGGTACCGCTGGCCTGCCCGACCCGCTTGCGCAACCCGGCCGTGTCGACGAACTGCCACACCTCGCCGTCGAGTTCGACGAGGCTGTCGACGGGGTCGACGGTGGTACCCGCGACGGGGTCGACGACCGCGCGCTCCTCGCGGGCGAGCCGGTTGAGCAGGCTGGACTTGCCGACGTTCGGCCGGCCGACGAGGGCCACCCGCCGTGGGCCACGGTCGGCGGGCGAAGCCGGCTCCAGCACCTCCGGTACCACGTCGAGAATCGCGTCGAGCAGGTCCCCCGAACCGCGCCCGTGCAGTGCGGACACCGCCCACGGCTGGCCCAGGCCGAGCGACCACAGCCCGGCCGACTCCAGTTCCTGGGTGGCGTTGTCGACCTTGTTGGCGACCAGCAGTACCGGCTTGGCGCTGCGGCGCAGCATCTTCACCGCGGCCTCGTCCACGTCGGTCGCGCCCACCCTGGCGTCGACCACGAACAGCACCACGTCGGCCATGGCGACGGCGGTCTCGGCCTGCGCGGCGATGACCGCGGCGCGGTCGCGGGCGTCGGGTTCCCAGCCGCCGGTGTCGACGACGGTGAAGCGCCGGCCCGACCACAGCGCGTCGTAGGCGACCCGGTCACGGGTGACACCGGGGACGTCCTCGACGACCGCCTGGCGCCGGCCGATGATGCGGTTGACCAGCGTGGACTTTCCGACGTTCGGGCGGCCGACGACGGCGACGATCGGCGCCGGCCCGTCGAACTCGTCGTCGCCGCGCGCAGCCGCGCGGCTCCCGCTCACTGCCTCAGTCACAAACCGCTCCGACCAGCGCGCGCAGCCGCGTGACGACCTCGTCGATGCCGAGGCCGGTGGTATCCAGTTCGACGGCGTCGGCGGCTTTCGCAAGCGGGTCGGTGGTGCGGGTGGAGTCCAGCCGGTCGCGGCGGGCCAGGTCCACGGCGGTCGCGTCGAGGTCCGCGTCAGCCTCTGTGCTGCGCCGGTGGGCGCGGGCGTCCGCGGACGCCGTCAGGTACACCTTGGGGCGCGCTTCGGGAGCCACGACGGTACCGATGTCGCGTCCTTCGACGACGATCCGCGCGGCGGTCGCGATGATCTCCCGCTGCTGTGCGACGAGGACCCGGCGCACCCCGGGCACCGCGGCGACCGCGGACACCGCCCCGGTGACCTCGGGTCCGCGGATCTCCCGGTCGACCGCCACTGCATCCAGTCGGGTCGTCGGCTTTTCCGGATCGGTACCGATGACGATGCGCGCATCCATCGCGACCTTGGCGACGGCGTCGGCGTCGGACGGGTCGACGCCGGCCTGCAGCACCGCCAGGGTCACGGCCCGGTACATGGCGCCGGTGTCCAGGTACCGCGCGCCCAGGGCGGCGGCCAGTCGCCGCGACACCGTCGACTTGCCCGAGCCGGACGGTCCGTCGACGGCCACCACACAGCGATCCACCCATCCATCATGCCGGGCGCTGCCGACCGGGCGGAGGCCGGGGTTTACGGCGCGACCGCTTTGAAGAGCGCGGCGATCTCCGCGCGGGACAGCCGCCGGGTTCGTCCTGGCTTCAGATCACCTAGGCGTACCGGACCGATAGCTGTGCGTATCAGGCGCGATACCGGGTACCCGCACTCGGCCAGCAACCGTCGCACGATGTGCTTGCGGCCCTCGTGCAGGGTCAGCTCGACCAGTGCCCGGCCGGTCACCGAGTCGACCATGCGGAACCGGTCCGCCCGCGCCGGCCCGTCGTCCAGCTCGACGCCGGCCGTCAGCTGCTTGCCGAGGCTGCGCCGGACCGGACCGGGTACCTCGGCAAGGTACGTCTTGGCCACGCCGAACGACGGGTGCATCAGCCGGTGCGCCAGCTCGCCGTCGTTGGTCAGCAGCAGCAGGCCCTCGCTGTCGGCGTCGAGCCGGCCGACGTGGAAGACCCGCTGCGGTACCTGACCGAGATAGTCGGCCAGCGCCGCCCTGCCCCGTTCGTCGTCCATCGTCGAGACGACCCCGCGGGGCTTGTTCATCGCGAGGTACACCAGGCGGGTGTCGGTGACGACGCGCTCGCCGTCGACGTAGATCTCCGCCTCCGCGGGGTCGACCTTGTCGCCGAGGGTCGCCACGCGGGTACCGACGTGTACCCGGCCGGCCGCGATCAGGTCCTCACATGCGCGGCGGGAACCGATGCCGGCCGCGGCCAGTACCTTCTGCAGCCGCTCGGTGCGCTCATCCACGCTGGGCATCGGCGATCTCGTCGACGTCGTCGGGCAGGAACGGTGCCAGCGGGGGTAGCTGGTCGGCGGAGTCGAGGCCGAGCTTCTCCAGGAACAGGTTCGTGGTGCGGTACAGGTGGGCGCCGGACTCGGGTTCGGTACCGCACTCCTCGATCAGACCGCGGGTCACCAGGGTACGGACGACACCGTCGCAGTTCACCCCGCGGATCGCGGAGATCCTCGACCGGGTCACCGGTTGCTTGTACGCCACCACGGCGAGCGTCTCCAGTGCCGCCTGGGTCAGCCGTACCGACTGCCCGTCCAGCACGAACCGCTCCACGTGCGCGGCCTGGTCCGGGTGCGTGTAGAAGCGCCATCCGCCGGCCGCCCGGCGCAGTTCGAAACCGCGACCCTGGGCGGTGTACCCGGCGGCAAGCGACGCGAGCTCGGCGCTGACCCGCTCGGTGGGCTGCTCCAGTACCTGCGCGAGGGTGAGCTCGGTCACCGGCTCGTCCACGACCATGAGGATCGCCTCCAGCGCCGGCCGAAGATCCACGACCGGAGCGGGCGGCACCTCCTCTGCCGGCTCGGCCTCGGGTCCCGCCACCGGCTCCAGTTCCGGCTCGGCGGCCGGCGGCACATCGAACAGCACCGGCTCGGCCGGTTCGGCCTCGGGTTCCGCCGCCGGCTCCAGTTCGGGCCCAGCGTCCGCAACCGGCCCAGGCTCCGCCAGCGCCGGCTCGGCGTCCGCAACCGGCCCAGGCTCCGCAACCGGCCCGGCCTCCGCCAGCGCCGGCTCCGCCTCCGGTTCCGCTTCTGCTGGCTCGGGCTCGCGGGCCCAGGGCGGTACCCAGGCGGCCGCCCGTGCGGCCAAGGAATCCCGGCCCGCCTCGTCCGTCACATCGTCCTCCTCACGCCCCGACCATGATCAGTGTGTGCAGTCCCACTCGCAGATCCGGTCCGGAAACAACGATCTTGCGGGACGAGAACCCGGCGGTCTCACGACGTGCCCTCCTCCGCCGGTGCGCCGGCGTACTCGTCGACGAGCAGATCGCCGCCCGGGTCGTCGGGGCCCGTCCAGCGTACGGTCAGCTCCCCCAGCGCCTGCACCTGCTCGAAGGCGATCAGCCCCTCGCGGTACAGCTCCAGCAGCGCGAGGAACCGGGCGACGACCTCCAGCGTGGAACCGCAGTCCGCGCACAGCGCGCGGAACGTGGCTACCCGGGCCTGGATCAGCTTGTCCCGCAAGGCGAGCGCGTGCTCGCGCACCGACACCCGTACCAGGTGCACGTGCTCGATCGACACCGTGGGCGGCAGCTTCGGCGCGAGTGCCTTGGCGGCGAGCTGCGCCAGCCGGGTCGGCCCGATGCCAAGGACCAGATCGGGCAGTGCCTGGGCATACCGCGGCTCCAGCGTGACCGCCCGCGGCCAGCGCCGGGAGCCGGTCTCCGCCAGCCCGGCCAGGTGCGCCGCCGCCTCCTTGAAAGCCTTGTACTGCAACAGGCGCGCGAACAGCAGGTCGCGCGCCTCCAGCAGGGCCAGGTCCTCCTCGTCCTCGACGACCGCGGCGGGCAGCAGCCGGGCGGCCTTGAGGTCGAGCAGGGTGGCCGCGACAACGAGGAACTCGCTGGCCTCGTCGAGGTCCCAGTCGTCGCCCATCGCCCGGATGTAGGCGATGAACTCGTCGGTGACCTGGTGCAGCGCGACCTCGGTGACGTCCAGCTTGTGCTTGCCGATCAGCTGCAGCAGCAGGTCGAACGGCCCGCTGAAGTTTTCCAGCGTGACCCGGAATCCACCACCAGCAGCCTCGGTCACATCGAGAAGGCTACTCACCGACGTTCGGCGGCGGACGCGATGACCTCGCGGGCGAGCTGGCGGTAGTTGCGGGCCCCCGACGAGGCCGGGTCGAGCGTGGTGATCGGCGTGCCGGCGACGGTCGACTCGGGGAACTTCACCGTCTTGGTGATCACCGTCTGGTACACCTTGTCGCCGAACGCCTCGACGACGCGCTGCAGCACCTGGCGGCAGTGCGTGGTGCGCGAGTCGTACATGGTCGCCAGGATGCCTTCCAGCTCCAGGTCGAAGTTGAGCCGCTCGCGCACCTTGTCGATGGTGTCCAGCAGCAGCGCCACGCCGCGCAGGCTGAAGAACTCGCACTCCAGCGGGATCAGTACCCCGTGCGCGCAGGTCAGCGCGTTGATCGCGAGCAGCCCGAGGGACGGCTGGCAGTCGATCAGCACGAAGTCGTACTCGTTGCGGACCGGCCGCAGCAACCGAGCCAGCGCCATCTCCCGCGCGACCTCGGTGACCAGCTGGATCTCGGCCGCGGACAGGTCGATGTTGGCGGGGATCAGGTGCAGCCCGGCCACGTCTGTCTTGATCAGGATGTCGTCGATCGTGCAGTCGCTGTCCATCAGCAGGTTGTAGATGGACATGTCGAGGTTGTGCGGGTTGACCCCGAGGCCGACCGACAGCGCGCCCTGCGGGTCGAAGTCGACCAGCAGTACCCGCCGGCCGTACTCGGCCAGCGCGGCACCCAGGTTGATCGTGCTGGTGGTCTTGCCGACGCCGCCCTTCTGGTTCGCCATCGCGATGATCCGCGCCGGCCCGTGCCGGTCCAGCGGGATCGGCTGCGGGATCGGCCGGCGCTGGGTGAACGCGGTCGGGTCGGCCGGTCCGAGCTCCGCGCCGAGATCGAGCGCGGACTGCTGCTCGGCGCGCATCTGCGTGGTCCAGGACTCGGCCTGGTGCTGGATGCCTGCCATCTCCTCACGCCCTTCTCGGGCGGCGGGGGGCTCCCCACCGCTGACGGACTCCGCTGCGGCGGCACAGGAGTACGCGTTGCCCGACTGTAGCCCACCCTGCCGGTACGCCCGGGTAGAACGCTCGGCGTGTTGCACCCTGACCTGTGTAAATCAACGCGGGAGAGGGCGTTGCGGTTTCGCGGTCCGCGCGACGGTGGCCGACACCGCGTTGCCCCGGCGGGTACCGGTGGTTAGCGTGATCTCCCGTGAGCGAAGCCAGCGAGACGGTCGCGGCGGTACCGTCGGTCGGTCCGCCGCAGACCCCGGCCGTTGCGTTGCGCGCGCTGGTCGCGCAGAACCTGCGCCTGCTGCGCGAGCAGGCCGGCGCGGCGCTGGACGACGTGGTACGCGCGTCGTGGGGCGACGGTTTCGACTGGACGACCGGCTGGCTGGGCGGCGTGGAGCGGGGTACCCGGTCGCTGACCGCCGAGCAGCTGCTCGCCCTGCCGGTGGTGCTGTCCGCGGCGTTGGGGCGCCGGATCACGCTGGCCGACCTGCTCGCCGGGGAGGAACCGGTGTCGCTCGGCGTGGACGGGCGGGGCAGCGTGCCGGCCCGGTACCTGCGCGACGTCGTGACCGGCGAGCCGGTCCGGCAACCCTTCGCCACCGCGGTCGTGGTCGCGCCGCCGCCGGAGATCGACGTGGCCGCACGGGCCGCGGAGAAGCTGCGCGAGATCCGCCGCGGCGGGCTGGCCGACGTGGACATCCGGGCGCTGACCCGGGCCGAGGCGGGCGCGGGGGAGGCGGAGAACCGGCTGGCCCGGCGCCTGGGGATCGCGCCGATCCGGGTGATCGCCGCAGCGGCGAGCCTGTGGGGTCGTTCGCTGACCGAGGAGCGCGATGCGCGGCTGGCCGACGGCGGCGGACCGGCCACCGTGGTGGCCCGCCGGCTGACCACCGAACTCACCACACGGATCGAGGAGGCGGCCCGGCGGGCGCGGCCAGAATGATCATGGACCGGGACGTCAACCGGCCTTACGGCCGTGCGGCGTACGCCCGCCAACGCGCCGAGGAGGGCCGCGCGGCGAGCGGCGAAGCGCCGTGCCGCGGGCGGACCGCCGTGCACCCGCGACGGTGTTCGGCTGCCGGGCGCGTATCTGGTGCAGTGGAACCGGGCGGACGTGTTGTGGGCCCAGGCCGCCGACCGGTCGGCCAATGCCTGCGAGGCGCTGGCCAGCGTGCACGAGCGGCTGGCCAAGGCCGGGTCGGGCGACATCGCCGAGCACTGCCGCCGGGTCTGCGACTACCGTGCCGCCGCCGGGCTCTTCCGGGAGGCGGCCGCCGCGTTCCGCACCGCCGGGTGACGGGCCCGCGGGTGCGTGGTCGCGTACACCTCCCGCAGCTTGTCGACGGTCACCAGGGTGTAGATCTGGGTGGTGGTCTGGTGGTCACCGAGGCGTGGCCGAGCAGTTCCTGCACGACCCGTACGTCCGCACCGCCGTCGAGCAGGTGGGTGGCGTAGGAGTGGCGCAGGGTGTGCGGGGAGATGCGGGCCGGGTCCAGGCCCGCGCCGCCGGCGGCGCGGCGCAGGATCGTCCAGGCGCTCTGCCGCGACAGCGGTCCGCCGCGGGCGTTGACGAAAACCGCGGGGGTACCGTGACCCAGACGCACGAGTTCCGGCCGGGCGCGCATGAGATACGCCGACACAGCCGTGCGCGCATACCCGCCGACGGGTACCAGCCGGGACCGGCCGCCCTTGCCGTGCAGCAGGACGCTACCGTCGTCGAGGTCCAGGTCGTCGACCGCGGCACCGACCGCCTCGGAGATCCGGGCACCGGTACCGTAGAGGAATTCCAGCAGCGCCCGGTCGCGCAGGGCCAGCGGCCCGTCCCCGCCGGCCGCGTGCAGGATCGCCTCGATCTCCGGTACCGACAAGGCTTTGGGCAACCGGCGGGGCGGCGTGGGCGGCACGATCTCCCGGGCCGGGTCGTCGGCCAGCAGCCCTTCGCGCACCGCGAAGCGGTGCAGCCCGCGCACCGCGCTGACCGCGCGGGCGGCGCTGGCCGGCGACAGCGGCGGGTGGTCGGCGTCGCCCTCGCGCAGCCCGGCCAGGTACCCGGCGACCCGTGCCGGCGTCACCTCGGCCAGATCGTCGACGCCCAGCGTCTCGACGTACCGGCGCAGGTCGCGACGGTACGAGCTGAGCGTGTTGGTCGCGAGCGCCCGCTCGACGGTGAGGTGGTCGAGGTAGGCGCTCACGACCCGCGCCGGTCTCAGCCGAGCACCTCCTCGACCTTGACGTAGGTCAGGTCGTGCGCCTGCGCCACCGGACCGTAGGTGATCTGGCCGTCGTAGGTGTTGAGGCCCAGCGCCAGCGCCTTGTCCCGGGCCATCGCCTCGCGCCAGCCGCGGTTGGCCAGTTCCAGCGCGTACGGCAGCGTGACGTTGGTCAGCGCGTAGGTGCTCGTGTGCGGCACCGCGCCGGGCATGTTCGCGACGCAGTAGAACAGCGAGTTGTGCACCTGGTACACCGGGTCGTCGTGGGTGGTGGGCCGCGAGTCCTCGAAGCAGCCGCCCTGGTCGATCGCGATGTCCACAAGCACGCTGCCCGGCTTCATCCGGGACACCAGCTCGTTGGAGACCAGCTTGGGCGCCTTCGCGCCGGGTACCAGGACCGCGCCGATGACCAGTTCGGCGTCGATGACCGCGCGCTCGATCTCGTAGGCGTTGGACGCCACCGTCTGCAGGTGCCCCTGGTAGATCGAGTCGGACAGGCGCAGCTTGTTGATGTTCTTGTCCAGCAGCAGCACCTCGGCCTGCATGCCCAGCGCGATCGCCGCGGCGTTGAGCCCGGACACGCCGGCGCCGATGACGACGACCTTGGCCGCGTACACGCCGGACACGCCGCCCATCAGCACGCCCCGGCCGCCACCGGAGCGCATCAGGTGGTACGCGCCGACCTGCGGGGCGAGCCGGCCGGCGACCTCCGACATCGGCGCCAGCAGCGGCAGCGAATTGTCGGCCAGCTCGACCGTCTCGTAGGCGATGCCGGTGACCTTGCGGTCCAGCAGCGCGTCGGTGCACTCCCGCGAGGCGGCCAGGTGCAGGTACGTGAAGAGGACCTGACCGGGGTGCATCCGGGGGTACTCCTCGGCGATCGGCTCCTTGACCTTGAGAACCAGGTCGCCGTTGGCCCACACGTCGTCGACGTCGGGCAGGATCCGGGCGCCGGCGGTCTGGTACTCCGCGTCCGGGATCGAGGAACCGAGGCCGGCTCCGGCCTCGACGTACACCTCGTGGCCGTGCCGGACGAGTTCGTGGACGCCGGCGGGGGTGATCGCCACGCGGTACTCGTGGTTCTTGACCTCCCGAGGAATTGCGATCTTCACGTCTGACCCCTTGTTTGCCTCGCCGTTGCCATCTGCCGGGGAGTGTATGTCGAAGCAGGGGTCAGTCGGCGCCGGCGAGGAGGTTCTCCATCGCCGGATCGCGCCGGCCGGTCAGCGCGGAGAACGCCGCGGCCGCCCTGGCCTGGTACTCCGCCGCGGGGCCGGAGCGGCGCAGCGCGAGCATCGCCTTGGCGACCTGGCGCAGGCTGGCCGCCGTCTCGTACTCCCAGGCGGTGTCCCGGCACACGGTCAGCGCCTGCCGCGCATCGGCCAGCGCCGACCGGTACCGGCCCAGCCGCAGGTGCGTCTCCGAGCGGACCAGCAGCGCGTACCACAGGTCGAACCGGTTGTCGATCGCCTGGCAGCGCTCGATGGCGGCGTCGAGGTACCACATCGCCTCGCCGAGCCGGCCGAGCTGGCAGCACAGGTACCCCAGGCTGGGCAGGACCACCGTCTCGCCAGCCGTGTCCCCGCGTTCGCGACGGATCGCCAGGCTCTCCTCCAGGCAGCCACGCGCGTCATCCCAGTTGCGCATGTCGATGTAGACGTCGGCGAGGTTGGTCAGCACGATGCCTTCCGCCACGCCCATCGGCGCGCTGCGGCACAGGAACAGCGCCTCGGCGTGGTACTCCAGCGCGGTCGGGTAGTCGCCGGACACCCGGGCCACCTGACCGAGGTCGCACAGCAGCGCGGTGATCTGGGGCGTGTCCTCCAGGCGCCGGAACGTCTCCAGCGCCTGCCGGAACCGGGCGGCGGCCGGCTCGCGGCGGCCCAGGTGCAGCAGCGCGCGGCCCACCGCGGTGCTGGCGATCGCCTGCTGGCGTGCGTCGCCGGCCCGGGTCGCGGCCTGCTCGGCGATGCGCGCGGCAGCCAGCTCCGCCGGCCAGTCCGCGCGCTTGCCCAGCCACCACTGCAGGATCCGGTGCAGCCGCAGGCCGAACAGCGCCGCGTCGTCGGTGCGGGTCGCCGCGTACTCACCCGCGGCCAGCAGGGTGGGCAGCTCGGCGTCCAGCCAGGCGACCGCCTCGGCCGGGGTGTCGACCGGTACCACCGGCACGTCGGCGGGCAGGGTGAAGTCGGTGCCGCCCATGATCTGCCGGCCGGGACGCAGGACCCGGTCGGCGCGCAGCGCGGTGGCCAGGTAGTGGTCGAGCGCCCGGCGTACCGCGCCGTCGCGCACCGGGCCGGCCAGCACCTGCGCGGCGCACTCGCCGGCCACCAGGCGGACCAGGTCGTGCTGCCGGTACCGGCGCAGCGGCGCCTCGTCCAGCAGCCGCACCTCGACCAGCCGGTCCAGCCCGCGCGCGACCCGGTGGGTGTCCGGCTCGCCGAGCATCGCCGCCACGGTGACCGGGTGCAGCTGCGGTACCGGCAGCAGGCCGAGGGTCGGGAAGATCTGGTACGCGGCCCGGTCGATTGGGTCGGCGGAGTCGCGCAGCCCGTCGTACCCGACCCGGATGCTGCTGCGCACCGCGTACCCGTCCAGGCCCAGCTCGTCGAGACGGCCGCGCTCGTCGCGCAGCCGTTCGGCGAGCGCGCCCACGGTCAGGTCCGGCCGGGCGGCCAGCCGCGCACCGGCGATGCGCAGCGCCAGCGGCAGGTACTCGCACAACGCGGCGATCGCGGCGTATCCGGCCGGCTCGTCCGGGCGCCGGGCGATCCGGGCGAGCAACTGCGTGGCCGGTTCCTCGGGCAGCCCGTCAAGGGCGAGGTACCCGTCGGCGTCCAGCGTGGCCAGCAGCCGCCGGCTGGTGACGATCGCGGCACAGCCGGCGCTGGCCGGCAGGGCGGGCAGCACCTGGCTCGGGTCGGTGGCGTTGTCCAGCACCAGGAGTACCCGGCGGCCGGCGGTGAGGGTACGCCACCGCGCGGCGGCGTCGGACTCGTCCGGGGGTACCTCGGCGGCCGGTACCCCGAGCCCGCGCAGGCACCGGTCGAGCACCTCGTGCGCGGTGCGCGGCCGCAGCCCCGGCGTCGAGCCGTGCAGGTCGATGTACAGCTGGCCGTCGGGGTACTCGGCGGCGACCGCGTGCGCCGCCCGCACCGCCAGCGCCGACTTGCCCACCCCACCCCGGCCGTGTACCGCCGCGATCACCGCCCGCCCCTGCGACGGCGGCCGGGCGGCGCCGACCAGGGCGAGCAGCCGGCGCAGCTCCGCCTCCCGGCTGGTGAACGCCGGGCTGTCCGGAGGCAGCTCGCGGGGTACCGGCCGGGCGGTCGTCGCGGCGGCGGCCGGCCCGGGTCGCGGTGCGTCCTCGCGCAGCTGCGCATCCCGGTTCAGCACCGCCCGGTGCAGCCGTTGCAGCGGCTCCCCCGGCTCGACGCCGAGCTGCTCGGCCAGCGCCTTGCGGGCGTCGCCGAACACGTCCAGCGCGCCGGTGATGTCGCCGGCCCGGTACAGGGCGCGGATCAGGATGGCGTAGGCCGGTTCCCGGGTCGGGAAGGCGGCCAGGTGGGTGCGCAGCGCGGCGACCGACTCGGTGTACCGGCCGAGGCTCAGGTGCGCCTCCGCGCTCTCCTCGACCGCCGCGGTGCGCTGCTCCTCCAGCGAGGCGCGCCACGCCGACAGCCGCCAGCCCAGCGGTACGTCCTCCAGGGCCCGGCCGCGCCAGATCCGGCCGGCCTCCTCCAGCCGCGGTACCGCCGAGGCCGGATCGCCGCGTGCCGCGTCCGCCCGCGCCTGGCGGACCAGCTGGGCGAACCGGCTCGCGTCCAGCGCCGCGTCGACCAGCCGCAGCACGTACCCGGGTCCGCGCCGGACCAGTACCAGCCGTTCGGGGGCGTGCGCAGTGAACAGCCGCCGCAGGTTGGCCGCGTAGGTGCGGACGTTGGCGCCGGCCGACGGTGGCGGCTCGTCGCTCCACACCTCGTCGACCAACTCGTCCACGGACACATACTGGCCGTTGCGGGCGAGCAGGAGGGCCAGAACCGTGCGTTGCTTCGGGGTACCCAGCGGCAGCGGCCCGCCAGAGTCGATCTCCAGCGGGCCAAGCACCCGGATATCCACTGCGGTCGCCACGACCAGCACATTCTGGCACCGGCCCGGGGGGTTGTCGGCGGACGGCTTATCGACTATTTATCGGCAGGCCCGCTACGGTGAGTCTCCGCCGGGGACAGCGGTGCGCCGGACACGGGGCCAGGCGAGCCGCGGCCCGACGTTGTCGCTGGTTGACCGCCCCAAACCCCAACCCGGTCAACGGTCGACGGCGTCGGGCACCCCGGCGCCCGATCAGCGCGTCGGATTTCCGACCCCGGCGCCCGCTCCGGCGCTGGCGCCGCCCCGACCCGGCGCTAGTCGACCGGGGCCGGAACGGAGCGGGGCAGCGGTGCGTCCAGCGGCCGGCTGCCCGCCGGCCAGCCGGCGTCGCGCCGGCCGGCGGCGGCCAGCACCCCGGCGACCGCGGTGGCGTTGGTGATCTCGCCGCGGAACACCATCGCGACCGCGTCGTCCAGCGGTACCCGGTGCGTGGTCATCCCGGCCTCCTCGTGCTCGCGGGTGTGCCGGTCCTCCTCCGGTACCTCGGCCAGCCCGCGGGCCAGATAGATGCGCACCACCTCGTTGGAGTACCCGGGCGAGCTGTGCAGGTCGAGCAGCAGCTGCCAGTGCGCCGCGGTGAGGTCGACCTCCTCGGACAGCTCCCGCGCGGCGGCCGCGGGCAGCTCCTCCCCCGCCACGTCGATCAGGCCGGCGGGCAGCTCCCACAGTTCCTGGCCCAGCGCGTGCCGGTACTGGCGGATGAGCACCACCCGGTCGGCGTCGTCAACGGCGGCCACCGCCACCGCACCCAGATGCAGCACGTAGTCCCGCTCGGCCGGGTCGCCACCGGGCATGTCGACCTCGTCGGTCAGCACGGTGAACACCCGGCCGCGGAACCGTTCGTGCCGGGCCCGCACCCGGTACTCGTGGCTCACCGGGAAACTTCGGTCAGCTCGACCGGTTCGGGCAGGTCCATCGGCAGCCGCGCGGCGTCGGCGTAGGCCAGCGCGGCACCGACGAACGCGGCGAACAGTGGATGCGGCCGGGTCGGCCGGCTCTTCAGTTCGGGATGTGCCTGGGTCGCCACGAAGAACGGGTGCAGGCCTGCGTCCAGCTCGATGAACTCGACCAGCCGCCCGTCCGGGGAGGTACCGGAGATCCGCAGTCCGGCCTGCGTCAGGCGGTCGCGGTATGCGTTGTTGACCTCGTACCGGTGGCGGTGCCGCTCGGACACCTCGGTCGCCTCGTACGCCTTGGCGACCAGCGAGTCCGGGGTCAGCACGGCGGGGTACGCGCCCAGTCGCATGGTGCCGCCCAGGTCGCCCCGGCCGGCGACGATGTCGGCCTGGTCCGCCATCGTGGCGATCACCGGGTGCGCCGCCTGCTCGTCGAACTCCCGTGAGTTCGCGCCGGACAGGCCGGCCAGGTGCCGGGCCACCTCGATGGTCATGCACTGCAACCCGAGGCACAGGCCCAGGATCGGGATGCCCTGCTCCCGGGCGTACCGGGCCGCGCCGATCTTACCTTCGATGCCGCGCACCCCGAACCCGCCCGGGATCACCACACCGTCCACTCCGGACAGTGCCGCGGCCGCGCCGGTGGGACTGACGCACTCGTCACTGGGTACCCATCGCAGCTGGATCCGGGCCCGGTGGGCGAACCCGGCCGCCCGTACCGCCTCGGACACCGACAGGTAGGCGTCAGGTAGGTCCACGTATTTGCCGACGATCGCCACGGTGACCGTGTGCCGCGGGTGGTGTACCCGTTCCAGCAGGTCGTCCCACCGGGTCCAGTCGACGTCGCGGAACGACAGGCCGAGCCGCCGTACCACGTAGGCGTCCAGCCCTTCCCGGTGCAGCACCTTGGGGATGTCGTAGATGCTCGGCGCGTCCGGGGCGGAGACCACCGCCTCGCGGTCGACGTCGCAGTACAGGCCGAGCTTGTGCTTGAGCTTCTCCGGGATCTCCCGGTCGGACCGGCAGACCAGCGCGTCGGGCTGGATACCGATGCTGCGCAGCGCGGCCACCGAGTGCTGGGTCGGCTTGGTCTTCAGCTCTCCGGACGGCGCCAGGTACGGCACCAGCGAGACGTGCAGGTAGAAGCAGTTGTCCCGGCCGATCTCGTGGCGTATCTGCCGGATCGCCTCCAGGAACGGCAGCGACTCGATGTCGCCGACCGTCCCGCCGACCTCGGTGATCACCACGTCCGGAGTACGGCCGTCGTCGTCGGGCTGGGCCATCGCCCGGATCCGGGACTTGATCTCGTTGGTGACGTGCGGGATGACCTGTACCGTGTCGCCGAGGTACTCGCCGCGGCGCTCCTTGGCGATCACCTCCGAGTAGATCTGGCCGGTGGTGACGTTGGCCTTGGCGGACAGGTCCCGGTCGAGGAACCGCTCGTAGTGGCCCACGTCGAGATCGGTCTCCGCGCCGTCCTCGGTAACGAACACCTCACCGTGCTGGAACGGGTTCATCGTGCCCGGATCGACGTTGAGGTACGGGTCGAGCTTCTGCATCACCACGCGCAGTCCGCGCGCGGTCAGCAGGTTGCCGAGACTGGAGGCGGTGAGGCCCTTGCCGAGCGAGGAGGCGACGCCCCCGGTGACGAAGATGTGCCTGGTCGTCCGTGCCGAAGGGGTCAAGGCCTGCTCCCGGGGATCGTGTCGCCGCTGCTGGAGGAAGCGCGATGGAGATCACGCGACCCACGGGATTTCACGGTAACACGTCACCTCCGCCGCCGGCCGGTGGACACACCGCCGGTGGGACGGCCGGACCGTCGGCCGCCGCCGCCCCGTTGGCAGCCGCGGGCACACCGTCCGCGACGGCCGCGCCGTTGGGCGCGGCACCGTTGGCGGCCACATTCGAGGCGGCGCCGTTCGACGCCGCGGGCACCGCAGGGACCACCGGGGCGACCCGCCCGCGGCCGCGCAGCCGCCAGGCGGTGCGGCTCCAGGCGGTGCGGCTCCAGGCCGTGCGGCTCCAGGCCGTGCGGGTCCAGGCGGCGCGGGGCCGGCGCCGGGCCGGTCGCGGTACCCGGGCCGGGCTGTCGCTGGTCTGCTCGGCGAGTACCGCGGCGGTCGCCTCGGCCTCCTCCCCGGTACGGGCCGGTCCGCCGGTACGGTCGTCGGCCCGGTCCAGTACCCGCAGCGCGGCCAGGCAGGCCAGCGGCATCGCGGTCGCGGCCGCGGCGCCGGCGACCACGAACGCGGCCCCGTCCAGCAGCCCGGCCAGCAACCCGGCGACGCCGACCCCGATGAACACGGCGCGCACCGCCGGGTACAGGCCGAACAGCCGCTTGAGCCCGCCCCAGGGGCGCAGCAGCACCAGCATGAGCATCACGCCGCTGGCGATCACCACCAGGGTCAGCGGGCTGGCCAGGGCGGCGGCGGTGGCGGCGCCGGTACGGTGGATCGCCGCGGCACCGGTACCGTTCTGCGCCTCGGTCAGGATCCGGCCCAGGCTTCCCCGATCGCCGGGCGGCCGGAGCAGGTCGAGCAGCGCGAAGCCGGTCGTGACGAGAAGGCCGGTCAGCACCGCCCAGGCCAGTCGCGCGAAGGTGAGGAAGCCGCCGGTGCAGATCGCGACCGCCACGCAGGTACCGGCGGTCAGCGCCACCGCACCGCCCGCGTTCGCGCCCAGGTACGGGCTGCCGACGAGTACCACGCCGATCCCGCCGACCACGGCGATGACCACCGGCCGCCACCGTCGCCGGAACCGCTGTCCGAGCCAGCCGGCCAGCAGCAGGATGCTGGCCAGCAGCAGGCCGAGCCCGACGGTACCCAGCCCGGCGTACCGGCCACCTTCCAGCGCCGAGTACCCGGCCACCCCGTTGAGCTGCAAGCGCGCGCCGGTCAGCACGTCGACGCCGACGATCGTGGCGACGATACCGGCGACCGCGCCGAGCGGCCCGAGCGCGCCGCGCCGCCACGGGCCGAGGGTCACCGCGCAGGTCAGCGCCGCCACCACGGCAACGGTCACCGCGCTGAAGATCGCCCCGGCCGCGTCGGTCCGCCACCACGGCACCGCGTCGGCCACCAGCGCGGCGGGCAGCGTCAGGGACGCCGCGACCAGCAGCACCTCAAGGGTCAGCACGAGCCGGGGCGGCATCGGCCGGGGGCCGCGTGGCCCGGCGTACCGGCGCGCCCGGCGCAGGAACGGCACCAGCGCGGCGAACAGCACCAGCTGCGCAACCGCGAGCACGGTGAGGAACCCGCCGGTGACCCGCCGCTGCGCTCCGGCCTCCCGGTCGGCGTCGGCGAGCCGGGAGACCGCGGTCGCCAGGTCGCTCGGCCGGCCGGCGATGGACACCGCCGGCTGCCCGGCGAACAGCTTCTCCGGTACCGGTCGGTTCAGCGCCGTGAGCGCGGTCGGTGCCAGGTCGGTCAGCTGCAGGTACCCCGGCCGGGAGGTGCTCGACGAGGTGAGCCAGCCGGCCGGGTACCCGGGACCGTCGGCGATGGCCACGTGCAGCCGGGAGGTCCGGTCGGTGTCGGACAGGCCGGCGACGAGCACCAGCGACCGGGCCGGCCGGGCGGCCAGTACCCGGGCCAGCGCCTGGTCGGCCTGCCGCGCGGCGACCTGGCGGAGCTGCGGCGAGGTGCCCATGATCGTGCCGAGGTCGACGATCGACAGGATGCAGGTGTCCAGCAGCGCCTGGGGACGGTCGGGCAGCGCCGCCTGGTACCGGTCGACCCGCCCGGACGCCCGCGCGGCCGCGACCGCCGCTCCCGGCCCGACCGCGGCGGTGCACCGGACCGCCTCGGCCAGCGCGCCGGGCTGGGCACCGTAGGCCTGCCGGTCGTTCACACCGTTGACCTTGGGGTCCACGTCCGGCAGGAACGCGCCGATCCCGTCCGGCGACCGGATGTCGGGCGTCTTCGTCGGGCAGTCCGGGTTCACCACCTCGTCGTCCGACCAGAGCGCGAAGTTGCCCGCGCCCAGGCTGAGCCAGCCGTCCACCGGGCAGGTCGGCGTGTGCGCGGAGGTCACCGACAGCGCGCCGACCGCGCCGTTCTGCGCCAGCTGCCACAGCGTCGGGGTGTCCACCGCGTTCACGTCGTCCCAGCGCAGCCCGGCAGCGCCCGCGATGATCACGTAGTCGGCGTGCTCGCCGGGCGCGCCGGTCGCCGGCCGCGAGACGAAGCCGAGGGTGCTGGTCAGCGCGACCGCCGCGGCGATCAGGTACGGGGTGAGCCGGCGCAGCATCAGCGCTCCGCCGGCTGGCCGGTCAGCTCCGCGTACACCGCCTGGACGTGGTCCACCGTCTGCTCCTCGGTGGGCCAGGTGGCGGCCTGCTCGCGGCCGCGGGCGGCCAGCGCCGCCCGGCGCGCGGGGTCGTCCAGCAACGAGGTGACCGCGGCGTCGACCGCGTCCACATCTTTCGGGGGTACCAGGACCGCCGCCTCGCCGACCAGTTCCGGCAGCCCGCCGACGGAGGTCGCCACCAGCGGTACCCCCGCCCGCAGCGCCTCCTGCGCGAACAGTTGCCGGGCCTCCCAGATGCTCGTCACGACCGCGAGATCGGCGGCGCCGAGCAGGTCGGACACGTCGTCGCGGTACCCGAGCAGCAGCACCGGCGCCCGGGCGGCCGAGGCGTGTGCGGCCAGCCCCAGGTACACCGGCCCGGTGCCGGCGACGGCGACCACCGGGGACGGCGTGCGGCCACGCCAGCGGGCGGCCGCGTCGATCAGGACGTCGTAGCCCTTCTGCGGGTGCAGCCGCCCGACGGACAGCAGCAGCGGCTGCCCCTCGGCCACCCCCAGCTCGTCGCGTACCTCGGCGGCGGGCCGGGACGGCGGCGGAAGCACCGGTGCGGCGACGGCGCCCGGCCGCACGTCGCGCCCGCCGGCGGCCAGGGCCCGGGCGACCAGGTCGGTCGAGGCGCCCAGGGTGACGTCGGCGAGCCGGGCGACCCGGCGCTCCAGCATCCGGTGCACGACGCCGCGCACCCCGCTGGCCAGCACCGAGTTGTGCCAGGTCACGACCAGCGGCACCCGGTCCGGCCGGGCGAGCCCGGCGACCAGGCCGGCGCGCAGCCCGTGCGCGTGGATCACGTCCGGGCGTACCCTCGCCAGCGCGCGCCGCAGCGCCGGTGCCGCCCGCGGGCCGGCGTCGATCCGTACCGCGACGAACGGGGCGCCGAAGTCGAAGCGCTCCCCGGTCGCGGCCGGCCCGAACACCGTGACGTCGGCGCCGCGCGCGACGAGCCCGGTGGCGAGCGAGGCCACGTGCCGCCCGATCCCGCCGGTGCTGGCACCGAGGACGAGGGCCACGCGCGGGCTCAACCCATCGCCTCGCTGCCGCTCGGCGAAGGGCTTCGCCCCGACGCTGCGCCAGCCGGTCGCTCGCTGCGCTCGCTCATGCCCTACCTCCTCTCAGCCGACCCAGCAGGGCGCCCGCGTCGCGGCGGTCCACCAGGAGGGCGACACCGGCGAACACCACCGCGACCACAATGCCGGACAACAGGGCCGTGCCGGCGACCGCTATCCAGCCGGTGGCGGCCGGAAGCGCCGCCCGGACGGCGATCCCGGCCAGCGTTGCCAGGGTACCGGCGAGCAGCGCGGCCGCGCCGGCCCGGCCCACCCCCGCCAGGGCACCGGTACCGCACCGGCGCGCGACGAACCCGAGCATTACCGCACCGAGCACCAGCATGCCGGCCGAGTTCGCCGCGGCGACGGCGGCCACCCGCACGCTCACCGGCAGGGTCAGCGCGAGGATCGTGGCCAGCACCGCCACCGCACCCCAGCCGAGCACGGTGGCCTGGGCGGCGGCGCGGTTCTGCCGGTGCGCGTACAGCGCGCGCGAGTGCAGCGCGAACAGCCCGTACCCGAGCAGGCCGGGAGCGAACGCCGCGATACCGGCGGCGAGCCCGGACGCCTGGCCGGGACTGTGCGCGACCCTGGCGTAGGTCCACGCGAACGGCCAGGCCAGCGCGGCCAGCGCGGCGGCGCCGAGGCCGGACAGCAGCAGTACCCCGCGGGTGGCCCCGGCGAGTGTCCGGCGGAACCGGTCCAGGTCGCCGGCCGCGGATGCGCTGGCCAGCGCCGGGTACGCCGACGTCGCGACGGGTACCGCGAGCACCGCCCAGGGCAGCAGGTACACCGTCTGCGCCTGGTTGAACTGGATCAGCGCGCCGCCGCCGGTACGCCAGTTGACCAGCGCGATCGTCAGCGCGGTGGTCAGTTGCTGGGCGGCCACGGTCAGTACCCCGACCCAGACCAGCTCCCGGACGGCGCGCCGCTGCCCGTCGGCCAGCCGCAGCGTGGGCCGCCACGGCAGGCCGAGCCGGCGCACCGCGGGTACCAGGCACAGCGACAGCACGACGACACCGACCGTGGTGCCGACGGCGAGGACGAGCTGCCCGGTGCGGCCGACGGCGGGAATGTCCGGCTGGTGCGGCTCGACCGCGCCGTAGGTCAGGTAGGCACCGATCACGGTCAGGCTGGACAGCAGCGGTGCGAGCACCGGCCAGGCGAACCGGCGGTGTGCCTGCAGGACACCGGTGAGCACGATGCCCACCCCGTACAGCGGCAGCTGCGGGGCGAAGATGCGCAGCATGCCGGCCCCGACGGCCTGCTGGTCGGCGGACCGGCCGGGCGCGAGCAGCGCCATCACCGGGTCGGCGAGGACGACGACGAGCAACGCGACCGGTACCAGCACGACGAGTACCCAGCTCAGCAGCGCCGATGCCGTGGCACCGACCGCGGCCCGGTCGTCCCGGTCCAGATCGCCGGTGAGCAGCGGCACGACCAGGGCGGCCAGCGCTCCACCGGCGACGATCTCGAAGACGATGTTCGGGATCGTGTTGGCCGTCTGGTACATGTCGGCCAGGTGGGTGTACCCCACGGTCTCGCCGAGGACCAGCGTGCGCGCGAACCCGGCGACCCGGCTGACCAGCGTGAGTACCGCGATGAGCGCGGCGGCGTGCGCGATCCGGCTCCCCCGGGGTCGGGCGGCGGCGCGCTCGGTGGTCACGGTCAAGCGCGCCGCCGGCCGAGCGCGTCGAGTTCGCGCAGGCCCGGCGTGCTCTCGATGACCCGGGTGAAGCTGACCCGCTCGCTGGCCGCGGTGAGCCCGGCGAGGCCGGCGAGCAGGACGGCCCGCCCGGCGGTACCGGTGCGTGCGGCGAGAGCCACGCCGAGCAGCGCGCCGAGCGCGTTGGCACCCGCGTCGCCGAGCATGATCTCCTCGCCCAGGTCGGCGGGCAGCAACGCGGCGGCCGCCCCGACCGGCCCGGCGGTCAGGCCGCCCCCGAGCAGCGGCGTACCGACGATCAGTCCGGCCTTCAACGCCCGGCCGGGTCGCAGATCGAGCAGGTTGACGAGGTTGGCGGTACCGGCGATCACCCCGGCCCCGAGCAGCACGTCGACGACGCCGCGGCGACGAGGCAGCAGGGACGCCGCCGCGAGGCCCGCCGCCCCGACCCCCACGATCTTGGCCAGGCCGCTGGTGACCCTGCCCTCCCGCAGCGCGCGCAGGTGTCCCCGGAAGCCCTTGGCCTGGTGCTCCGGCCGGCTGCCGACCCGGTCGTCGTAGAACCCGACGGCGCCGGCACCCAGCCCGGCGATCGCCGCAGCCGCGGCCACCGACGGGGTACCCGCACCGAGCGCGGCGGTCGCGGTGGCGGACACCGCCAGCGCCGGCCCACCGGCGAGGTTCACCGTGCGGCCGCGGAAGTTGGTCCGGTCCAGCCCGGCCGGCCGACGGACGCCGGCCAGCGCGGCCCGGGCGGCCACCGCACCCGCGGCGACCAGCGCCGCCCTGGCGAGCCCGCTCACGTCACCGGTTTCTGCTTCGGCAGCATGGCGCTGGCGCCCGCCGCGACCCCGTAGTGCCCCGGCTTGGTCGTGGTCAGGTACTCGGCCAGCGCCAGCGGTACCGCGACCTGCCCGTCCGGCGTCGTCACGTTGTCGACGGAGGCGATCGACTTGGACAGGGTCGGGTCGCCACGGACCGCACTGATCACGTTGCCCGGCCCGGCCGCGCCGCTCGCCGCCACCACGACCGGGCTCGGGGCGGCCCCGGCGCCGGTCGCGGTCGGGTTGGCGAACTGGTCGACCATCGTCACCACGTTGGTGTTCTTGGGCCCCGCGTCGCTGTCGTTGTACGGGTCACCGACCAGCAGCACGACCGCGTCGGCCGCGGCGGTGAAGTCGCCGGTCGGGACGATGAAGTTGTCCTCCTTGAACGCGGTCAGCACGGTCTTGGCCGCATCGGTGGACAGCGACACCGCCGGGTGCCGGGTGACCAGCACCGAGGCGAGCAGGAAGCTGGACGTCTCCACGCCGTTGCTGTTCGCCGGTACCCCGGTCAGGCCGGTCGGCTGGGCCGCGATGTTGGCGGTGTCCAGCAGCGACGCCTTGCTGGCCGGGTCGAAGAACTTGTCCTGGATCTCCACCTGGCCGGTGACCATCGCGCCGGCCAGGTGCAGCATGTCCAGCGCCTTCGACACCTGCGGCCGGGCCTGCGGCATCGACACCAGCAGGACCCGCCGGCCGGTCAGCTTGCCGGCCAGCATGATCGGCGCGGCCTCCTGGGTGAACTGCTCCTGTTTGCCGGTCTCGGTCTCCAGCTGGTTGATCTGGTCGCGGTAGGCCTGGGTCTGCTTGGTCAGCGAGTCGACGCGGTTCTTCAGGGCGTCGGACAGCGGCCCGTTCAACGCCGCCGTACCGACGACCAGCCCGATCGCCAGCGCGAGGAACACCGCCGTCAGCGAGACGACGTGGTACCGAAAGTTGATCACTGCGGAAAGCCCATCAGAACAGCCGTTGGATCTGGAAGAGGAGGTTGTCCCACCATTCGGAGACCAGGCCCAGGTAGGCCTTGCCCACGGTGGACACGGCGATCGCGGAGGTCATCGCGGCGATCGCGGACAGGATCAGCAGCAGCAGCGAGGATCCGGAGATGTTCTGCCGGTACAGCTTGCTGACCCCCTTGGCATCGACGAGCTTGCCGCCGATCTTCAGCCGGGTGAGGAAGGTGGAGGCCATCCCGCCCCGCCCCTTGTCGAGGAACTCGCCGAGCGTGGCATGGGTACCGACGGCGACGATCAGCGTCGCGCCCTTCCCGTCGGCCAGCAGCATCGCGATGTCCTCGCTGGTCGCCGCGGCCGGGAACGGCGTCGCCGCCACGCCCAGGTCGTTGCACCGGGTCACGCCCGGCGCCCGGCCGTCCGGGTAGGCGTGCACGATCACCTCGGCGCCGCAGCGCAGCACGTCGTCGGAGACGGAGTCCATGTCGCCGATGATGATGTCGGGGCTGTAGCCGCCCTCGACCAGCGCGTCGGCGCCGCCGTCCACCCCGATCAGCACCGGCTTGAACTCCCGGATGTAGGGCCGCAGCACCTCCAGGTCGTCCTGGTAGTCGTACCCGCGCACCACGATCAGCACGTGCCGGCCGGCGATCTTGGTCGCCACGTCGGGTACCCCGACGCCGTCGAGCAGCAGGTCGCGCTCCTGCAGCAGGTACTCCATGGTGTTCGCGGCGAACGCCTCGAGCTGGACGGACAGGCCCTCCCGCGCGTCGACCATCGCCTTGGCGACCGTCTCGGCGTCCTGCCGGGTACCGCTGGCGACCGGCTCGCCGTTGAGGTAGACGGTGTCCGCCTCGACCCGCACGACGTCACCCTCGCGCAGCCCCTCGAACAGCGCCTCGCCGAGATCGTCCAGCAGCGGGATGCCGGCCTGGACGAGTACCTCCGGGCCCAGGTTCGGGTACCGCCCGGAGATGGACGGCTTCGCGTTGAGCACCCCGGCCACACCGACGGCGACGAGCGAGTCGGCGGCGACCCGGTCCAGGTCGACGTGGTCGATGACCGCGATCTCGCCCGGCCGAAGCCGTCCGACCAGGCGTTTGGTCCGCCGATCAAGCCGTACGGTGCCGGTGACGACCCCCGGTTCGGCGCCCCGGGACCGGCGCAAGACTGGTAAACGCATCGTGACCCATCCTGTCACGGCCGGCGTCGCCGGTTGGTACGCGACATGCCTACCCCACCGACCCCGTCGCTATCCGGACTTTTCCCGCTCGGCCACGGCCAGCAGTTCCTCGGCGTGCGCGATGCCCAGATCGGAGTCGGGCAGCCCGGCCAGCATCCGGGCCAGTTCCCGGGCCCGTTCGGTGTCCTCCACCACCCGTACCCCGCTCGTGGTGACCGCCCCACCGGTGTCCTTCGCGACCACCAGGTGCCGGTCGGCGAACGCGGCGACCTGGGGCAGGTGCGTCACCACCAGTACCTGATGCGCCCGCGCCAACCGGGCCAGCCGCCGCCCGATCTCCACCGCGGCCCGCCCGCCGACCCCGGCGTCGACCTCGTCGAAGACCAGGGTGGGCGGCCCGCCCGCGCCGGCGAAGACGACCTCGATCGCGAGCATCACCCGGGACAGCTCCCCGCCGGACGCGCCCTTCTGCAGCGGCAGCGCCGGCGCACCCGGATGGGCGACCAGCTTGAGCTCGATCTCGTCGGCGCCGTCGGGGCCGATGCCGCACTCGGCACCGGCCACGGTCAGCGTCGGCTCGCCGCGCCCGGGTGTCCGCGGTGTGACCTCGACATCCACCCGGGCGTGCGGCATCGCCAGGCCGGTCAGCTCCACGGTGACGGCGGCGGCGAACCGGCCGGCGGCCTCCTGCCGGGCCACCCGTACCCGTGCCGCCAGGTCGGCCACCTCGCCGGCCAGCCGCTGCCGTTCCCGGTCGAGCTCCTCCAGCAGCTCGTCGGACGTGTCGAGCTCGGCGAGGCGGCTCTGCGCGTGTTGCGCCCAGGCGATCACCCCGTCGACGTCCTCGGCGTACTTGCGGGTCAACGCCCGCAAAGCCGCCCGCCGCTCGTAGATCTCCTGCAGCCGGGCCGGGTCGGCGTCCAGCGATTCGAGGTAGCCACCCAGCTCGACGGCCACGTCGCCGACCAGCGTCGCCGCCTCGGTCAGCCGGGCGGCCAGCTCGCCCAGCGCCGGGTCGAGCGTGGCCTGCGTCTCCAGGGTGCGCCGGGCCAACGCCAGCAGCCCCGTCGCGTCGGGCGTGTCACCCGCGCCGTCGCCCGGGCCGGCCAGTGCCGCGTGCGCGGTGTCCGCGGCGGTGCGCAACCCTTCGGAGTGCTCCAATCGCTGCGCTTCCGCCCGCAACGTGTCGTCCTCCCCCGGCTGCGGGTCCACCCGGGTGATCTCGTCGAGCCCCAGGCGCAGCAGGTCGGCCTCCTGGCTGCGCTCCCGCGCGTGCCGGCGCCGGTCGTCCAGGTCGTCGCAGACCGCCCGCCACTGGGTGTACCGCTCGCGTAGCTCGGCGAGCAGCTTGTCGTGCTCGGGCCCGGCGAAGCGGTCCAGCGCGGCCCGCTGCTCGGCCGGCCGCAGGAGGCGCAGCTGGTCGGACTGCCCGTGTACCGCGACCACCTGCTCGCCCAGCTCACCGAGCACCGCGACAGGAACCGCCCGGCCGCCCACGTGCGCGCGCGACCGGCCTTCCGCGTTGACCGTGCGCGCCAGCAGCACGCTGCCGTCCTCGTCCGGCTCCGAGCCCGCGTCGACGACGCGCTCGGTGACGCTGGCCGCGACGGTGCCGGACAGCCGCAGCCGGCCCTCCACCACCGCGCGCCCCGGGTCGGCCCGGACCCGGGCGGCATCGGCCCGGCCACCGAAGAGCAACCCGAGGCCGGTGACCACCATCGTCTTGCCCGCGCCCGTCTCGCCGGTGATGACGTTCATCCCCCCGGCCAGCGGGAGGGTCGTGTCGACGATGACCCCGAGCCCGGTGATGCGCAGCTCCTCCAGCACGACCCGACAGTAGCGGGGCGGTCCGACAGTCGCTACCGCGCAGCCACTAGCCGCCGCCCCGGCGCCGCGCGAGCGGAGCGAGCGCCAACAAATCAGCGCGCCCCGCGCCACCCGTCCACCGGCAGCGCGAACTTCTCCACCAGCCGGTCGGTGAACGGGCTCGGCCGCAGCCGCACCACGCGGACCGGCAGGTCCCCCCGGCGTACCGTCACCACCGCGCCCGGCCCCACGTCGAACACCCGCCGGCCGTCGCAGCACACCACCGCCGAGGACGTGTACGGGTCCACGGTCACCCGGATGGTCGACGTGGGCGCGGTCACCAGGGGCCGGTTGAACAGCGCGTGCGCGCTGATGGGTACCAGCAGCAGCGCCTCCACCTCCGGCCACACCACCGGACCGCCGGCCGAGAACGCGTACGCCGTCGACCCGGTCGGCGTCGCGCAGACCACCCCGTCGCACCCGTACCGCGACAGCGGCCGCCCGTCCACGTCGACGAGCAGCTCCAGCATCCGCTCCCGCTCGTTCTTCTCCACCGTCGCCTCGTTGAGCGCCCACGAGCGCACCGGTGGCCGGCCGGCCGGCTCGATCAGCACGTCGAGGGTCAGCCGCTCGTCGACCGTGTACGCCCCGGCGACGACCTCGCTGACCGCCCGGTCCAGGTCGGCGGTCTCCGCCTCGGCGAGGAACCCGACCTTGCCCAGGTTGATGCCGAGCAGCGGCGCCTTGGCCGGCCGGGCGAGCTCCGCGGCGCGCAGGAAGGTACCGTCGCCGCCCAGCGCGAACACGATCTCCACGCCTTCGGCGGCCTCCGGTCCACGCACCGGTACCACTCCGGCCAGATCCAGGTCGGGCAGCTCCTCGGCGATCACGCGGACGGTGAAGCCGGCGGCGAGCAGGTCGGTCGCGACGGTACGGGCGTGCGCGGTGTTCCCGCGCCGGCGGATATGCGTCACGAGCAGCGCTTCCCGGGTCACGTGCCCGCCTCTCCATCAGTACCCGCCACCATCGTATGGACCCGCCCGGGATCCGCGGGTGGCGCGTCCCGCCGCAGCCAGAGGAAGTACTCCACGTTGCCGGCCGGTCCGGGCAGCGGGCTGCCGACCACGCCGGCGACGCCGAACCCGAGCGGCTGCGCCGCCGCGGCGACCGACAGCACCGCCTCGGCCCGCAGCGCCGGGTCACGGACCACGCCACCGGGTCCGACGCGCTCGCGGCCGACCTCGAACTGCGGCTTCACCATCGGTACCAGATCGCCGCCCGGCCCGGTACACGCCGCCAGCGCCGGCAGCACGAGGCGCAGCGAGATGAACGACAGGTCGGCCACCACCAGGTCGACCGGCCCGCCGATCAGCTCCGGCGTCAGCGACCGCACGTTGGTCCGGTCGTGCACCCGGACCCGCGCATCGGTCCGCAACGCCCACGCCAGCTGCCCGTACCCGACGTCCACCGCCACCACCTCGACCGCGCCGGCCCGCAGCAGCACGTCGGTGAAGCCGCCGGTCGACGCGCCCGCGTCCAGGCAGCGCCGGCCGGTGACCACCAGCCCGGCCGGCCCGAACTCAGCCAGCGCGCCGGCCAGCTTGTACCCGCCGCGCGAGGCGTACTGCACCGCCCCGTCGTCGCGTACCCGTACCGGATCCGCCGGGTCCACCAGCGCCGCCGCCTTGCGGGCCGCCGTACCCCGCACCTCGACCTGACCGGCCTCGATCAGCGCGACCGCCTGCTCCCGGGAGCGGGCCAGCCCGCGCCGGACCAGTTCGGCGTCCAGCCGGGTACGGCGGACCATCAGCCCTCGTCGATGGCCGCGAGGGTCTGCGACAGCGCCTTGTGCGCCTCCTCGTACGCGCCGACCTGCTCCTCCGGTGGCCGGTCGGCGGCCTGGTCCAGCGCTTCGACGGCCGCGTCGACCGCCGGCTGCCCGGTCGGGTCGACGGCGGCCGGCTCGATCACGGCTGCTCCGGTGGGGTCTTCTTGGCGACCGTCTTCTTGGCGACGGTCTTCTTCGCGACCGCCTTCGTTGCCGGCGTCGCCTTCGTGGCTGGCGTTGCCTTCTTCGCCGGTGCCTGCTTGACGGCGGCCTTCTTCACCGCGACCTTCTTCGCGGCCACCTTCTTCACCGCCGGTACCGTCGCGACCGGCTCGGCCGCCACCTCGGTCGCCGCGATGACCTCGGGCGGCGCCGGCGCCACCGGTGCGGGTACCACCGGCGTGGAGTCGACCGGCGCGATGGTCCGCTTGGCGACCTTGCGCTCCGGCACCGGCACGGGTACCGCCGCGGCGACCGCCCGCGCTTCGGCGAGCTGCTCCTCCAGCTCGCGTACCCGGGCCGTCAGCGCGTTGACCTCCTCGGTGGTGGCCAGGCCCACCCGGTTCAACGCCCGTTCCGCCTCGTACCGCACCAGCCGGGTCAGCGCCTCCCTGTTGGCCATACTCGTGTTGACCAGCTCCTCGGCCATCGACTGCAACTGCTCCGCTGTCGCGTTGCCCCGGCCGGCGAGCTTCTTGACCACCTTGGTGGCCCTCTTACGGGACGTCTCGGTCAGCCCGAGCGCCAGGTCCAGGTATGCCCGCCAGGCGTCCTGCATCGCGCGGATCTCCTCCCGCCGCACCATATGTCTCGCACCTCGTTGATGTGTGGAGGGTTCGGGAACTCGAACCCAGGGCACCACGCTACAAGGCGCGCGGTGAGCGTTGGTGCGGTACCGTCCCCGTCGCGGCACCGACGAAGCGTGAGGAGTGCAGATGGCCACGGTCGAGGAGTGCCGGGAGGCGCTGGAGAAGCTCGCCGCCCAGCTCGACGCGCACGTCGCGGAGGCGGGCAGCGGTGTCGACCTGGACCGGCCCCTCGCGTGCACGATCCGCGACCTGGGCGTGCACTTCCACGGCCGGCTCACCGGCGGCCGGCTGGTCGACGTCGCCGACGGTGACGACCCGAAGGCGAAGATCCGCCTCACCACCACCAGTGACGACCTGATCGCCCTCGTCGCCGGCCAACTGGACCTCACCCGGGCCTGGTCGTCGGGCCGGATCTCCATCAACGCCAACCCGTTCGACCTGCTGAAGCTACGCAAGCTCCTGTAACAGCGCGCTCAGGTCGGGCGCAACGTAGGTGGGCCGCCGGTCGGGCGGCGCGGCATCCAGGTCTGCTCTGGTACTCACCCCGGTCAGCACCAGCATGCTGTCCATCCCGGCCCGCCTGGCGCCGTCGATGTCGGTGTCCAGCCGGTCGCCGACGACCAGCGGCCGCCGCGCGCCGGCCCGCTGCGCCGCCCGCTGGAACAGGGCCGGTGCCGGCTTGCCGACGACCTCGTCCGGCTCCCGGCCCAACGCCGTCGCCAGGGCCGCGACGAGGGCGCCGTTGCCGGGCAGCGGCCCGCGCGGCGAGGGCAGGGTACGGTCGGCGTTCGTCGCCACCCACAGCGCGCCGCCGCGCACCGCGACGCACGCCTCGGCCAGGTCGGGCCAGCCCACCCGCGGTCCGTAGCCCTGCACGACCGCTGCCGGCCGGTCGTCGGCGCTCGACACCGGCTTCAGGCCCGCGCCGGCCACTTCCGCCGCCAACGCATCGGTACCCACAACCAGCACCGCACTGCCGGCCGGCAACCGCTCGGCGAGCAGGGCGGCGGCCGCCT
>VAWN01000076.1:0-1198 GCA_005885555.1 Actinomycetota bacterium | reverse complement strand
GCCGCGCGGCGTTGTTGGTGGCGTAGGCGAGCGGCTTGCCGATCTCGTGCAGGCGGTTGACCGTGTCGACGGCGCCGGGTACCGGTTCGGTATCCAGGTACACGACCCCGTCGAGGTCGAGGATCACCAGGTCGTACCCGTCGACCAGCGCGGTCACCCGGTTTCCTCGTCGTCGGCCTTCTCCTCGTCGGTGTTCTCGTTCTCGCCCTCGTCCTTTTCTTCGTCGTCCTCTTCTTCGTCGTCGAGTACCACGCCGTCGAGTGCCAGCAGCCGCTCGGCCGCATCGGTCGTGCCCTCCTCGTCGGCCTCGACCGCGCGCGCGAACCACTCGCGTGCCTCGTCGGTACGGCCGATGCCGAGCAGCGCGTCGGCGTACGCGTACCGCAGCCGCGCCGCCCACGGCGCGTCCTGGGTCAACTCGCGTACCTGCAGCATCGCGACCGCGGCCTCCTCCTGTCCGAGGTCCCGGCGCGCACCGGAGGCGACGACCAGCAGCTCGACCGCGTCGGCGGTGTCCAGCTGGCTGCGGTCGACCGACCGGAAGATGTCGATCGCCTTGGCCGGTCGGCCGAGTGCCCGTTCCGAGTCCGCGATCACGGCAAGGTGGTTCTGCCGCCCGGTCATCCGGTGGTACGCCCGCAGTTCGGCGATCGCCGCCGACCAGTCCCCGGCCTGGTACGCGGCGATCCCGGCCGCCTCCCGTATCCCGGCCACCCGCGGTGCGAGCCGCCGCGCCGCTACCGCATGCGCCAACGCGAGCTCGGGGTCCTCGTCGACGAACCGGCCGGCCGCCACCAGGTGCCGAGCTACCCGTTCGGCCGTCAGGCGGGCCAACGACTGCAACTCGCCGCGTACGGTCTTGTCCAAGTCCTCCGCCGAGATGTCCTCGGGCAGTTCCGGACCGCTGTCCCGGGGTTCCCGTTCAGCGTCCCGGTCGCTGCGTGGCCCCCGATCCCGGTCGTCATATCGGCGCGGCCGATCACGATCGTCGGACCGTTGCGGCCCACCCCGATCCTCAAACCGCCGCGGCCCACCCCGATCGTCGTGCTGCCTCGCCCGATCGCGGTCGTCGTGCTGCCTCGGCCGATCACGATCGTCGGACCGTTGCGGCCCACCCCGATCCTCAAACCGCCGCGGCCCACCCCATCGTCGGACCGTTGCGGCCCACCCCGATCCTCAAACCGCCGCGGCCCACCCC
>VAWN01000030.1 GCA_005885555.1 Actinomycetota bacterium | reverse complement strand
TCTGGTGTACTTCCTCGCCTGCGGGCGCGGCCGCGTGCCCGCCGACGGGGAACAGCCGACGCTCGCGCTCTTCCGCGTGATCCAGGCATTGACCGGGACGGCACCGGTACGCCGGCCGCTGACGCTGACGGTCGTACTGGCCGGTGCGGTACCGGTCGGTGACGGCGAGGTGCGCCCGCACGCGGCCGGGTTGCCCGGGCTGGTCGGGTCGCTGGCCGCCGAGTATCCACAGTGGACGGTCGGCTGTGTCGACGTGGGTACCGGCCGCTGGAACACCGACGAGCTGGTGCGGTTGCTGCGCCGCGAGCCCGGTACCGACCGGCTGGTGGCGATCCGCGGCGGGCGCCGACTGGTCCGGGTGCTGGAACCGGCGCGCCTCCCGGCCGGCACGGTACCCGCGCGCCTGTCGGCCGGCACGGTACCCGCCGGCGGCCCGTTCCGGCCGGGCGGCACCTACCTGATCGTCGGCGGTACCGGCGGCATCGGCCAGGTGCTGTCGCGGTACCTCGCCCGGACCGTGCACGCCCGCCTGGCGATCGTCGGCCGGCGCCTGCCCGACGAGCGGAGCGCCGCGCTGCTCGCCGAGATCGAGCGGCTCGGCGGGCGCGCGGTGTACCTGCCGGCCGACGTGACCGATCCGGCCGCGCTGCGGGCCGTCGTCCGCCACACCCGGCGCACGTTCGGCGCGCTGCACGGTGCCTTCCATGCCGCGCTCGTGCTGCGCGACCGCACCCTCGCCCGGATGGACGAGGACGAGCTGGCCGAGGTACTGGCGCCGAAGGTGGCCGGGGCGGTGGCCTTCGGCGAGGCGATGTGCACCGAGCGGTTGGACTTCCTGGCGTTCTTCTCCTCGGCCGTGTCCTTCACCGACGCGGCCGGACAGGCGAACTACGCCGCGGCGAGCACGTTCGAGGACGCGTACGCGATGGACCTGCGCCGCCGGTACCGCACCCCGGTGTCGGTGGTCAACTGGGGCTACTGGGGCGGCGTGGGCGTGGTCGCCGACGAGCGTTACGCACAACGGCTCGCCGGGTTCGGCGTGGGTTCGATCGCACCGGCCGAGGGCATGGCGGCGCTGTGCGCCCTGCTGCACCACGATGTACCCCAGGCGCTCGTGGTCAAGGCGAACCCGGACGGCCTCGCCCGGTTGGGCGTCGAGCCGGCCGCCCAACCGGTGCGCCCGGCGACCGGATCGCCGGCTGCCCAACCGGTGCGGCCGGCGGCCGCCCCCGACGACCCGACCGCCCGCGCCAGGGAGGCGTTCACCGCACTCGACGCGCTCGCACCGGTCCTGCTCGCCCAGCGCTTGCGGGAGCCGCTGTCGGTACCGGCAACCGTCGCCGAACTCGCCGCGCGCCTGCACGTTCGACCCGAGCAGGAACGGCTGTTCGCGGCGGTACTGGAGCTGCTGGAGCGCTCCGGTGCGGTCCGCCGCGCCGGCGACCGGCTCGAACCCGGCACCGCCACGCCGCCGGCCCTGTCCACGCCGGAGGCCCTGGGCGTCCGGTACCCCGACCTCGCCCCACACATCGAGCTGTTGCAGCGCTGCATCGATGCGCTGCCCGACGTGCTCGACGGCAGCCGCGGTGCGACGGGCGTACTGTTCCCGGGCGGCTCGACCGACCTGATCGAACGTGTCTACAGTGGACAGTCCTCGGCCGATCACTACCACCGGATGATGGCCGACCAGGTCCGCACCGCGTTGCCGGACATGCACCGGGCAACCGGCCGGCCGGTGCGGATCGTGGAGGTCGGCGCGGGTACCGGTGCCAGCAGCGCCTTCGTGCTCGCCGCCTGCGCCGACAGCGGGGTACCGGTGGAGTACCGGTACACCGACATCTCCTCGGCGTTCCTGCGCCGGGGCGAGGACGCGTTCGCCGCCCGGTTCCCGTTCCTGCGCTGTGAACTGCTCGACATCGAGCGCGATCCGGTCGACCAGGGCTTCGCGGAGCACGGGTACGACGTGGTACTGGCGACGAATGTGTTGCACGCGACGGCGCGGGTACCACGGACGCTGGCGAACGCGCGCCGGCTGCTGCGGCCCGGTGGGCTGCTGCTGGTGAACGAGGTGACCCGGGTGTCGGCGTTCGTGACGCTGACGTTCGGCCTCACGCCGGGTTGGTGGCGTGCCGAGGACGCGGCGGTGCGGCTGCCCCATTCGCCGTTGCTCGGCCCGGCCCAGTGGCGGCGCAGCCTCGCCGCGGCCGGGTTCGATCCGGTGCGGACGCTCGGTTTTGCGGGTACCGCTCCGGACGACCTGGAGCAGTGCCTGTTCGTCGCGGTCGCCGCCGGAGCGACCGGCGGGCCGGCCGGCGACGCCGTGCGAGGGTACGTGCGTAAGGTTTTCGCGGAGGTGCTCCGGTTCCGGGACAGCGACCTGGACGACCGGGTCACGTTCGAGAACTACGGTGTGGACTCGCTCGTCAGCCTGGACATCCTCGGCCGCTTCGAGCGCGACCTGGGTACCCTGCCGGCGACCCTGCTGTTCGAGCACCTGACGATCGCCGACCTGGCCGGGCACTTCGCGGCAACCCACCCCGAGGCGCTCGTCGCGCTGCTCGGCGTGGCGGCAGCGCCGCCCGCGCCTGCGCCGCGCACCGCGCTGCCGGCCGGTGCCACCCGGTCGGCCGTCCGGGACGGGGACATCGCGGTCGTCGGTGTGGTGGGCCGGTACCCCGGCGCGGCCGACCTCGACGAGTTCTGGCACATGCTGGCCGACGGGCGGACCGGTGTGACCGAGGTACCCGCGCACCGCTGGGACTGGCGCACCCACTTCGACCCGGAAAAGGGCCGGGCGCAACGCACCTACAGTCGCTGGGGCGGTTTCCTCGACGGCATCGACGAGTTCGACCCGGGGTTCTTCGGGATCCTCCCACGGGACGCGGAGAACATCGACCCGCAGGAACGGCTGTTCCTGGAGACCGCGTGGAACCTGTTGGAGCAGACCGGCTATCTCGGCGAGCACACGCGTGAGCCGGACACCGGCGTCTTCGTCGGCACCATGTACGGCTCGTACGGTCAGCTCGCCGCGGCCGGCTGGGCACACGGGCAGCTGGCCGGGGCGACCTCGGCGTACTGGTCGATCGCCAACCGCGTCTCGTACTTCCTGGACCTGCGCGGGCCCAGCTTCGCCGTCGACTCCGCGTGTTCCTCGTCCCTGCTCGCCGTGCACCTGGCGAGCGAGAGCATCCGCCGTGGCGAGTGCCGGATGGCGATCGCCGGTGGCGTCAACGTGATCCTGCACCCGGCGCACTTCGTCGCGCTCAGCGGGCTCAACATGCTCTCGGCCGACGGGCGGTGCAAGGTGTTCGACGCGCGCGCCGACGGCTTCGTACCCGGCGAAGGCGTCGGTGCCGTTCTGCTCAAACCGTTGTCCCGGGCCGTCGCCGACGGCGACCGGATCTGGGGCGTCATCCGGTCCGGCTTCGCCAACGCGGGCGGCAAGACCGGCGGGTACACCGTGCCGAATCCCAACGCACAGGCGGCACTCGTCGCGGAGGCGGTCCGCCGCGCCGGCGTCGACCCGGCCACGATCGGCTACGTCGAGGCGCACGGTACCGGCACCGAGCTGGGCGATCCGATCGAGCTGGCCGGTCTGAGCCGCGCGCTCGGTGCCGGTACGCCCGGCGGCGTCCGGTGCGCGATCGGGTCGGTGAAGGCGAACGTGGGCCATCTGGAAGGCGCGGCCGGGATCGCCGGACTCACCAAGGTGCTGCTACAACTGCGGCACGGCCAGCTCGCGCCGTGCGCCAACCTCGACGAGGTGAACCCGAAGATCGAGCTGAACCCGGACCGCTGTTACCTACCCACGTCGCTGACCGCGTGGCCGCGCGCCGACGGGCCGGACGGTCCGGTACCGCGGCGGGCCGGGGTCAGCTCCTTCGGCGCCGGCGGCGCGAACGTCCATCTCGTTGTGGAGGAGTACGCCGACGCGGAATCGCCGCGCCCCGCCGCGCCGCTCGGCACCGAACGGGTGTTCGTCCTGTCCGCGCGTACCCGCGACCAGCTCGCCGCGTTCGCCGACCGGGTGGCGCGGTTCCTCGTCGGGCCGGCGGGTGCCATGGTCGACCTCGACGCACTCTGCTACACCAGCCAGGTCGGCCGTCGGGAGCTGGCCGAGCGGTTGGCCGTGCCGGTGCGCGACACCGCCGCGCTCGCCGCGGCCCTGGCCGCTTTCGCCGGCGGTACCACGCCGGAATGGTTGTGCACCGGTACCGCGGCGCGCAGCGACGCACCCGTCGACCGCAGTGCCTCGCCGGCCGACATCGCCGCCCGGTGGGTACGCGGTGCGGCGGTGGACTGGCCGGCGCTGTGGCCGGCGCCGGTACCGCGCCGGATCCCGTTCCCCACCTACCCGTTCGAGCGCAAGCGGTACTGGATGTCGGGCCCGGCGCCGGCAACGGTTCCCGCGCCGGCTGCCATCGCCGCGCCGGTGACCGTTGACGCGGAAGCTGTCTGCCGGTTCCAGCGCCCGGTCTGGGTGCCCCGGGCCGGTACGCCGGCCGTCTGGCATCCGCGGGTGGTGCTCGTGGTCACCGCCGACCTTTCGCTCGCCGAAGCGGTCGCCGCGGCGCTGCGCCATTCCGGTACCCGGTGCGTCACCGCGGTCAGCGGGCCGCGACTGGTCCAGGCCGGCAGCTTCGGGTACGCGTTCGATCCGGCCGCCGACGACCAGTGTGCCGAACTGGCCCAGGCGCTGGCCCGGCGCGGCCTGTTGCCCGATACGCTCGTGCATGCCGTGGCCGACGCCGGCAGCGCCGGTTCCGACGGCCTGGCCGCGGATCTCGACCGTGGCCTGTACCCGTTCCTGCGCCTGTGCACCGCGCTGCTCGGCGAACGGCCGCAGGGCCCGCTGCGCGCGGTCTTCGCGCACCCGTCCCGGGTGGACGGACCGGCGCCGCAACACGTCGCGGTCGCCGCGGCGGTGCGGACGCTCGCCCTGGAACACACCGGTTTCAGCGGTACCCGCGTGGAGTTCGCCCACACCGACGGCGTGCCGCCGTCCGCCGCCGAGCGCGCGGCCCGGCTCGCCGACGAGGTGACCGCCGGCGGGCGCGGCGACATGGAGGTCTGCTACCGGGACGGGCTGCGTTGGGTGAAGCGGCTGGAGGACTTCACCCCGGCACCGGCCGGCGGTCCGATCGTCCGGCCGGGCGGGACGTACCTCATCACCGGCGGCGCCGGGGGACTGGGCCTGCACGTGGCCGGGTACCTGGCCGGCGACGGCCCGGTGGAGGTGGTGCTCGCCGGCCGCAAGCAACCCGGACCCGAAGCGGCGCAACGGATCGCGGCACTGTGCCGGTCCGGTGCCTCGGTGCGCTTCGAGCGGGCCGACGTGACCCGCGAGGACGAGCTGCGCCGGCTGGTCCGAGACTGCGGAACATTGCGCGGGATCGTGCACGCCGCCGGTGTCACCCGCGACGCCCGGGCGGTGCACAAGACCCGGGCCGACATCGCCGCGGTACTGGCCCCGAAGGTCCTCGGCACCGTCCTGCTCGACGAGGTGACCGCGGACGCGCCGCTGGACTTCTTCGCCCTCTTCTCCTCCGTCGCCGCCGAGACCGGCAACCCCGGCCAGGTCGACTACGCCGCCGCCAACGCGTTCCTGAACGCCTTCGCCCAGCTTCGCGAGGTACGGCGGGAACGCGGCGAACGGTCCGGCCGCACGGTCGCGTTCGGCTGGCCACTGTGGGCCGAGGGCGGCATGACGGTGGACGACGCGACCCGCCGGCTCATGGCGCGCCACTGGTCGATGGTGCCGATGCGCACGGCCGTCGGGCTGGACGCGTTCCGGCGCGGGCTGTCCGGCGGGGAGAGCACGTTCGTCGTGGTCGAATCCGTTGCGACGCCGCCAGAGGCCGCGCCTGCCGAGGTTGCGCCGGCCGTTGCCGCGCCGGTCGCGGCGGCATCGACCGAGCGACTGCAGGAGACGGTCGAGGACCGGCTGCGCGGGATGGCGGCGACGTTCCTGCTCATCGATCCTGTCGAGGTCGAGCTGTCCGATGACCTCATGGAGACCGGGTTCGACTCCATCTCGCTCACCGAGCTGATCAACCAGGTGAACGAGGCGTACGGGCTGGACCTGTTGCCCACCGTCCTGTTCGAGTGCGCGAACCTGCGCGCGTTCGCCGAGTACCTGGTGCGCCACCACGCCACCGAGATCGGCGGCGGCACCGCACCAGCCGAGCGGGTACCCGTCCCGGGGCCTGAGACACGTCCTGCGGTCGCGGTACCCGACGGCGCCGTCGCGATCGTCGGTATCGCCGGTACCCTTCCCGGCTCGCCCGACCTCGACACGTTCTGGCGTCACCTCGCGGCCGGTGACGATCTCGTCGGGCCGGCCCCCGCCGATCGCCTGGAACTGCACGCCCATCCGGACACCGCCGGGGTGCGCGCCGGGTTCCTCGACGACGTGGCCACGTTCGACGCGGAGCTGTTCCGCATCTCGCCGGCCGAGGCGGCGCTGATGGATCCGCAGCAGCGGCTGTTCCTGCAGACCGTGTGGCGGGCCGTGGAGGATGCCGGGTACCGGCCGGGCAGCCTCGCCGGCACCGACACCGGCCTGTTCGTCGGCGTGTCCACCACCGACTACGCGGATCTGCTGCGCCAGCACGGAATCCCGGTCGCGGCGCACACCGCGAGCGGCATAGCCCATTCGATCCTGGCCAACCGGGTGTCCCACGTACTGGACTTGCGCGGCCCGAGCGAGGCGGTGGACACCGCGTGCTCCAGTTCGCTCGTGGCGATCCACCGGGCGGTACAGGCGCTCGCGGCCGGGGACTGCACGGTGGCCGTCGCCGGTGGCGTCAACGTGTTGCTCAGCCCGGGCCTGTTCACCGCGTTCACCGAGTCCGGCATGCTGAGCCCGGACGGGGCGTGCAAGACCTTCGACAGCGGCGCCGACGGGTACGCGCGCGGCGAAGGCGTCGGGGCGGTCGTCCTCAAGCCGCTGGCCGCCGCCGAGGCGTGCGGCGACCACATCTACGCGGTCATCCGCGGTAGCGCGGTCAACCACGGCGGGCGGTCCACGTCGCTGACCGCGCCGAACCCGCAGGCGCAGGCTCGGGTACTGGTGCGCGCGTACCGGACCGCCGGCGTCGATCCGCTTACGGTGACGGCGATCGAGGCGCACGGTACCGGTACCCGACTGGGCGATCCGGTCGAGATCGAAGGGCTGAAGAAGGCTTTCGCGGAACTGACCGGCGGGCAGGCGCCGCAGGAGCCGACGGTGGCGGTCGGTTCGGTGAAGACCAACGTCGGCCACCTGGAGGCGGCCGCCGGCATCGCCGGAATCCTCAAGACGGTGCTCGCCATGCGGTACGGCCTGCTGCCGCCGAGCCTGCACTTCACCGAGCCGAACCCGTACCTGCGGCTGGACGGTACCCCGTTCTTCGTCAACGACCGGCTACGCCGGTGGGACGGCGTACCCGACGGCAGCGGCGGCGCGGTCCGGCGGGCCGGGGTCAGCTCGTTCGGCTTCGGCGGTACCAACGCGCACGTCGTGCTCGAATCGCATGCCGTGCCACCGCCGGCCGCGGTGCCCGGCGAGCCGCAACTGCTGGTGCTGTCCGGGCGGGACGAGCCGTCGGTGCGTACCGCGGCGGCGGCGCTCGCCGACCATCTGGAGCGCCACCCGGACACCGACCTCGCCCGCGCCGCTCACACCCTCCAGACCGGCCGGGAACCGTTGGCACACCGGCTCGCTGTCGTCGCCAGTGAACCGGTCGAGGCGGTGCACGCGTTGCGCGCGGCCGCCACCGGTACCCCCGACGGGACGGTACCGACCACGGGCGTACCGGCGCTGGACGACCTGGCCCGCCGCTGGCTGGCCGGCGAAGACGTGTCGTGGGACGAGTGGTGGCACGGGCGCGAACCCGGCCGTACCCCGCTGCCCGGGCAGCCGCTGTCCGGCCGGCCCTACTGGTTCGACGGGCGCGCGCAGCGCGCCGGAGAGGAGGCGGCCGTGCCTGAACCCGCCCAGCCGCAGGCGATTCCCGCAGCGGTGCGGCACCGGGGCGGGAAGGTGAGCCTTGTCCCGCCGTCGAACGGGGCGGCACCGGTGGCGCCGGCCGAGACAGCGACGCCGGTCGTCCCGGCGGTGGCCGAACCCACGCCGGTAGAGCCGGCACCGGTGCGCGGCCGCGATGTCGCAGCCGCGGTGCGCGGCCGCGATGTCACCGCCGCGGTGCGCGGCCATGTCGCGGACATCCTGGGCCTGACCGCCGACGAGGTGGACGCCGGCCGGTCGTTCGTCGACCTCGGACTGGACTCCATCTTCCGGATGGACCTCGCCCGGCGCCTCAACGCGACCTTCTCGCTGGACCTGCAGGCCGCCGAACTGTACGAGTACGACACCGTCGACCAACTCGCCGCGCACCTGACCGCGGCGGCGCCGGACGTTGCGCCGCAAGCGATGCCGGTACCGGCCGAGGCGCTGCGCGGTGCGGTGCAGCGGATCGTCGACCGCACCGTCGACCCCGCGCTCGACTTCACCGCGAACGGGCTCACCTCGTTCGACATGCTCCGCGTGGTCAGCGCGCTGGAACGCCGGTTCGGCGCGCTGCCGAAGACGCTGCTGTTCGACCACCCGAGCGTCGACGCGCTCGCCGGCCAGCTCGCCGGTACCCACGGCGCGTCCGCAACGGTCGAACTCCTGCGTGCTGTGGCGGCCGAGGAGGTACCGGTCGGGTCACCGGAGGACGGCGTCCGCCTCGGTACCGACGCTGATGCGCGACCGGCGGCGGACGGCGCGGTCGTGGTGCGCAAGCGGGATCTCGTTGCGCTGCCGCACCTCGCCGGTGCGCTCGACGACATCGACCGCCGGCACGGCAAGGAGGGCGGGCTCGCTGGGCGGGACATCGCGCCGCTGGCGTTCGTCGGCTCGACCCGGCAGGCGTACTTCAACTTCTCCCGCCGCGGCGCCGACCTGTTCGCGTGGAGCTACGCGGGATCCGCGGACGAGTTCCCGGTACTCGTGGGCGAATGGCTGGACTACGCCGGACGGTACGGGCTGCGCGCCAACTTCCTTTCCATGCTGCCGATGCGTGAGGTGGCCGGCGTACCGCTGACCGCCACGCCGTTCGGCGCGGTACAACGGATAACGGATCTGGCGGAGTTCACCCTCGACGGCGGCCGGATGACCCGGCTGCGGTACCTCGTGCGCAAGTTCGAACACGCCGGCGACTGCCGTACCGAGGAGTACCGGCCCGGCTCGGACACCACCACCGATCGCGAGATCGCCGACATGGTCGGGCGGTGGGGCGACCAGAAGCAGATGGTGAACCCGTACGTGGCCGTGGTTCGCGACGAGCTGGGGCACGGCATCCTCGACGCGCGGCACCGGGTCTTCCTGACCCGGGTCGACGGCGAGCTGGCCAATGTCGTCATCGTCACGAGGATCCCGTCGGAGCCCGGGTACCTGCTGGATCTGGAGTTCTACCCGAAGAAGGCGCCCCGCGGCGGGCTGGAGTACGCGATCGTGTCGATCCTGGAACGCCTGCGCGACGAGGGGTACCCGATGTTCAGCTTCGGGGCGAGCTTCGGCGTCAAGGTCTGCGACTCGCCGAACGCGGCTCCCGATGTCGAGGAAGGGCTGGACGAACTGCGGTCGGTGGGCATCTTCGGTACCGGAAACTTCCAGTTCAAGAACAAGTTCCGGCCCACCAACCTCCCGATCTACCTGTGCCAGCGCGCCGACGAGCCGCACACGTCGGTCGCCGACGTCATCCTGATGATTGCCAACCCCGACACCGCCGCGACGGCACCGGGCATGCTCACCGCGCCGGACGCCGAACCGCAGCCGGCGCGGCCGGCACCGCAGCCGGCTACGGAAGTGCGGCCGGCATCCGGCACGGGACAGCTCGCCGCCTGTGGGTACAACCCGTTGGCCCTGCGCCACGCCGACGTCGCGGTCGACCTCATCACCGACTCGTGGGCCGAACTCGACAGCCCGGCGATCCTCGCGCGCGCAACGCAACTGCACGACCGCGCGCGGCGCGCCGCCGACCCGGCCGGTTTCCCGATGCCGGACTGGCTGCCGTTCGACCATGCCGTACCGACCGGTTCCGGCCGCCAGGCCGAAGCGCTGCTGTGCCGGAACTGGCCGGGCCCGCGCGGTACCGTCATCCACACCGAGCTGTTCCCGACCTGGGCGCTGAGCCTGGCCGACGCGGGCTTCACCGCGTTGCGCACGCCGACCGCCGCGGACCGCCGGCCGCGCACCACCGAGCTGTTCCAGGGCGACCTCGACCTCGCGCAGTTGCGCAGCCGGCTGGCCGCGACGAACGGCGGCGTCTCGTTCGTCTGCGTCGAACTGAGCGGCAACGCCGGCGGCGGCTATCCCATCTCAATGGCCAACCTGCGCGCGGTGCGGGAGGCCGCGGTCCGGCACGGCGTACCGGTCGTCGTCGACGCGACGCGGATCGTGGAGAACGCCATGTTCATCACCGGCCACGAGGACGGGTGGCGCGGCCGCGACGTGTGGGCGGTCGTGCGCGAACTGCTCGCCCTCGCCGACACCGCAACCTTCAGTCTTTCCAAGGACTTCGGCGTGCCGGCCGGCGGCCTGGTCGCCACCCGGACCGCGGCGCTGGCCGACCGGCTGCGCGAGCACGAGGCGCTGCGCGGGCGGGAGACCGGGCTGCTCGCCCGCAAGCTGCTCGCCTGCGCGCTCGACGACCGCGCCGCGGTCGCCGCCGGGGTGGCGGTCCGGATGGACGCGGTACGCACGCTGTGGACGGCGCTCGCCGATGCGGGGGTACCGGTGGTGGCGCCCGCATCCGGGCACTGCGTGCTGCTCGACGTGGACCGGATGCCGTCCTTCGCCGGGCTGAGCCTGCCGGTCGAGTCGTGCCTCGCGTGGCTGTACGGGCGCACCGGCGTGCGCGGCGGGCCGCACCTGAGCAAGGGCGCGCCGGAACGGTACCTGCGACTGGCGGTACCGGTCGGCTTCTCCGTCGCGCAGGCGGCAGACGTCGCCGAGCGGCTGGTGGCACTGTGGCGCGATCCCGATGCGGTGCCGGACCTCGTTGCGGTGCAGAGCGCCGGTCCGGTCGGCAGCCGGTACCATCCGGCGGGCGAGCTGCCCGACGACATCGAGGCGGCGATGCGTGAAGGACACCGGCCGAAGGACGACAACGCGGCCGTGCTGCGCGAGCGCGCGCCCGCCGCCGAGCGCACCCTGCTGCGGGTACCCGACGGCGAGGTCGAGGTGTTCTCCGCCGGTACCGGACCGGTGCTGCTGCTCGTCCCGCCGTTCAACATCGGCGCCGGGGTGTTCGCCGAACAGTATGCGGCGCTGCCCGACCGGTACCGGCTGGTGACCGTGCACCATCCCGGTGTCGGCGCGACGACGGCCGCGGCGGACCTGACCCTGGACGGCATCGCCGCCCTGTACCGCACGGCACTGGACCGGCTCGGCGAACGCGGACCGGTACACGTGCTCGGGTCCTCGTTCGGTGGCCTTGTCGCGCAGGCGTTCGCGCTGCGCTTCCCGCAGGACTGCGCATCCCTGGTACTGGTCGGCAGCTCCTACAAGGTGGGCAACCGCCACGGCGAGGTGAACCGCCTGTCCGTCGTCGCCCGCGAGGACTTCGACCGGATCACCGCGAACGGCGGCCCGGCGCGGTTGCGCGACGAGCGGGCGGGTCTGGAGGAGTTGCTGCTGCGCTGCGAGAGCATGGACCCGCGGATCGGGCTGAGCTATCTGGACGTCTTCGCCGCGCAGCCGACGCTGTTCGCGAGGCTCCCCGAGATCGCCGTGCCGACGCTGATCCTGCACGGCCGCCACGACACCGTGGTACCGGTGAAGGCCGCCCACCTGTTGCACGGCGCGATTCCCGACGCGCGTTACGTGGAACTGGCCGGCGCCGGGCACTTCCCCTGCCTCACCCACCCGGACGAGGTACACCGGCTGCTGCTGGAGTTCCTGCGCGCCAACGACGAGAGGAGGTTCGCCCGATGCGGTACGGCATCGAAGCCGTGAACGTGTACGCGGGTCTGGCCCGGATCGGTGTGGCGGAGCTGTTCGCCGGTCGCGGCCTGGATCCCGCGCGGTTGGAGAACCTGGCGATGCGGGCGCGCTCGGTCGGCCTGCCGTTCGAGGATCCGGTCACCAACGCGGTGAACGCCGCGAAGCCGGTCGTCGACGCGCTCGACCCGGCCGGGCGCGACGCCATCGAGGTGCTCGTCACGTCGACCGAGTCCGGGCTGGACCTCAGCAAGTCCGTCGCCTCGTACGTCCACGAGTACCTGGGCCTGAGCCGCAACTGCCGGCTGCTGGAGGTCAAGCAGGCGTGCTACGCCGCCACCGGAGCGCTCCAGCTCGCCGCCGGTTACCTGGCGTCCGGGGTGTCGCCGGGTGCGAAGGCGCTGGTGATCGCGACCGATGTGGCGCTGGTCGACGCGCGGGCGCAGTACGCGGAACCGGCCACCGGGCACGGCGCGGCCGCGGTGCTCGTCGGTGACGATCCGCGGGTACTCGCGCTCGACCTCGGCGCGTTCGGTTGCTACAGCTACGAAACGATGGACTCGGCCCGGCCGACGCCGCAGTTCGACATCGCCGACGTCGACCGCTCCCTGTTCGCATACCTGGACTGCCTCGCGAACAGCTTCGCCGACTACCGGTCCCGGGTCGAGGGCGCCGACTTCCTCACGACGTTCGACCACCTCGCGTTGCACACGCCGTTCGCCGGCCTGGTGAAAGCCGCGCACCGCAAGATGATGCGCGAGGCCGGCGCGCGCGGCGACGCCATCGAGGCGGACTTCCAGCGGCGGGTCGCGCCGTCGCTGGTGTACCCGTCACTGGTCGGCAACCTGTGCTCGGGCTCGGTGTACCTGGCGTTGGCCAGCCTGCTCGACCACGCCGGCATCGAGGCCGGTACCCGGATCGGGCTCTACTCCTACGGTTCGGGCTGCTCCTCGGAGTTCTTCACCGGGACCGTCGACGCGGCATCGGTGGCGGCCGTCAAGAGGTACCGCATCGGCGCGCACCTCGCCCGGCGGCGCGAGCTGTCCTTCGACGAGTACGCCGCGCTGCTGCCGGACACCCTCGCCACCCTGGTACCGGTGCCGGAGCGGGTCGTCGACCTCGACCGCTACGAGTCGTTCCTGGGCGGGCGGGACGGCGGCCGTCCGGAGCTTCTCGTGCACACCAGAACCAAGGACTACCAACGCATGTACGAGTGGCGCTGAGAGAGGTTGGTACGACGATGGACGATCCCGTCCTGGCCGCGATCCGGCGCAGTGTGGTCGAGGTGCTTCCCGAGGTGGACGGACAGCTGGTCACCGAGGACCGGTCGCTGACCGACCTGGGCGCCAACAGCATCGACCGCGTCGACGTGGTCACCATGACAATGGACGACCTGGGCGTCACCGTGCCGGTGGTGGAGTTCCGCGAGGTGCACGACATCGGTACGCTCGCCCGGCTGCTGCGCAGACACGTGCGATGACCGGTGGCCACGAGGTCGTGGTGACCGGTACCGGCGTGCTGTGCGCCACCGCGGCGGACACCGACGCGTTCGCCGATGCATTGCGGGCCGGCCGTTCCGGCATCGGGGTGCGGCCGGGGTCCGGCGTCGACGGCCTGTCTCCGCGCCTGGCGGCAGACCTGTCCGGGTTCGACTTCCGGACCGCTGTCGCCGCCCGAAGCGGCCTATCGGAACCGTTGCGGCGCCTCGCGGTACGGGTGGCCGGGCGCGCGCCGCTGCCGGTACAGGCGGCGGTGGTGGTGGCGCTGGAAGGGTGGCAGCGGGCCGGCCTGCATCACGTACCGCTGCCCGCCGAGCGGATCGGCGTCGTGGTGGCCGGGCACAACCTCGGCGGCCGGTACGCCGACGAGGTCCGGCCGCGGTACGCGACGAGTCCGGTGCACCTGCCGGCCCGGTACCCGTTGCAGTTCATGGACACCGACCACGTCGCAACGGTGAGCCACGTGCTCGGCGTGACCGGCGAGGGGTACACCGTCGGCGGTGCCTCGGCGAGCGGCAACGTGGCCATCATCAACGGTGCCCGGCTGGTGTCGGCCGGCTCGGTCGACGCCTGCCTCGTCCTGGGCGCGCTGACCGACCTGTCCGCCATGGAACTGCAGGGCTTCTACAACCTCGGCGCGATGGCCGGTACCGGCGGCGCGGACGCACCGGGGGAGCGGTGCCGGCCGTTCGACGCCGACCGGGAGGGCTTCGTACCCGGGCAGGGCGCCGCATGTGTCGTGCTGGAGTCGGCCGGTTCGGCGGCCCGCCGGGCGGCACCGGTATGGGCGCGGGTGGCCGGGTACGCGTTGCGCCTGGACGCCAACAGCCTTGCGGATCCGAGCGCCGCCGGTGAGACGGCCGCGATGGCCGGCGCGGTCCGCAGTGCCGGCCTGACCCCGGAGCGGGTCGGCTACGTCAACGCGCACGGTACCGGTTCGGCGGCGGGCGACGCGGTCGAGGTCGAGGCCCTGCGTGCGGTGTTCGGCGGTGCCGTGACCGGGGTCTGGGTCAACTCCACCAAGGGCCTCATCGGGCACACGCTGTGCGCGGCCGGCGTGGTGGAGGCGGTGGCGACGCTGGTGCAGATGCGCGACGGTTTCGTCCATCCCAACGCGAACCTGCGCCGGCCGATCGCCGCGGACTGCCGGTTCGTCGGCGACCGGGCGCAGCCCGCCGGGATCGAGTTCGCGCTGTCCAACGGTTTCGGGTTCGGCGGGTTCAACACGAGCGTGGTATTCGCCCGGCCGGCCGTCCCGTCGAGGAGGCAACCGTGACCTACCTGCCGGTCGCGCCGCCCGCCGAGGCCACCCGATGGCTGGGCGGGGACGCCGGCGTGTCCACCGAGCACGCCACCGCGCGGCTGTTCTGCTTCCCGCACGCGGGCGGCGGAGCGGTCTTCTTCCGGCCGTGGCGGCGGCTGCTGGCACCGGGCGTCGACGTGCGACCGGTGGTCCTGCCGGGCCGCGAGTCGCGGGTACGGGAGCTGCCGTACCGGCGGGTCGAGCAGGTGCTGGATCCGTTGTGCGCGGCGCTGCGGCCGTACCTCGACCGGCCGTACGTCCTGTTCGGGCACAGCCTCGGCGCGGTGCTCGCCTACGAGGTCGCGCGGCGGCTGTCGGCCGGTCCCGGCCGGGCGCCGGCGCTGCTGCTGGTTTCCGGGCGCCGGGCACCGCACCTGCCGACCACCCGCCGGCTGTTCTGCACGCTGCCCGACGCCGAGTTCCTCACCGCGCTGGGTGGGCTCGGCGGTACGCCGCCGGAGGTGCTCGACGCGCCGGAACTGGTCCGCCTGCTGCTGCCGACGCTGCGCTGCGACTTCGAGCTCAACGAGTACTACCGGCCGCTGCCCGGCCCGGGTCTGGACTGCCCGGTCGCGGCCTACATGGGCGCCGACGATCCGGAGGTGGACCGGCCGGAACTGCTCGGCTGGCACCGGGAGACGACCGGTGAGTTCACCATGCGGGTCTTTCCCGGCGACCACTTCTATCTCAAGGGCGAGCGGCCGGACGTTTCCACCGCGCTGCAGCAGGATCTCACCCGGGCTCTGCGGTAACGACCGGCGCGGGTCGGGACTCGGTCCAGTTGTGCTTCGCGGCGTACACGCCCAGGGCGAACCGGGAGCTGACGTCCGCCCGGGTCATCAGATCGGCGACGATGCGCCGGATGGTGCGCACCGAGGTACCCAGCTGCCGGGCCACCGCGTCGTCTTTCGCGCCGGTGGCGAGCATCCGCAGCACCGCCCGCTCGAAATGGTTGTTGCAGCCGCGCGGTGCTTCGTCGGCCAGCAGCGGCCGGCCCTGTTCCCAGTAGGACTCGAAGAGTGCCAGTAACGCGAGCACGACGGACTCGTGCCGGAAGACGTAGGCGCCGTCGGCCGCATGGCGCGGGTTCTGCGGTACCACCGCCACGGTGCCGTCAATAATGATCATGCGCATCGGCAGCCGCGAGACCAGTCGTAGCTCGGCGCCGGACGCGGTCAGCTCGTGCGCGTAGGCCATCGCATCGGGTTCGACCACGATCCCGTCCAGACAGATCGTCCGCATGCGGACACCGCGCCGCAGGGCACCGAGGTCGAGTGGCCGGCTGGCGATGCGGCTGGCGGCCGGGCTCGCCGCGGTCGGGCTGAACGCCAGCACGCTCTCCCGGGCCGACATCGCCAACTCCTGCAACCGGCGGCGGACCGCCGGCAGGTCCGGCAGGTGTTCGGCCAAGGTGACGGCACCGGTCGCGTCGGGGTTTCCGCCGTACTTCGACAGGATGGACGAGAACGTGTCGGCGCTGCGCTGCAGGAAGGTCTGCCGTTGTTTGAGTAGTGTTTGTTCCCGCGAAATCAACTGGTGCATGGCCGCGAGCGGGCTGACCGGTACCAGTTCCGATTCCTCGGCGGTCTGATAGAGCAGCGCGAGGTCGGTGAGCCGGTCGAAGACGCGCCGTACCGTGGCCTCGCAGCAGCCCAGCCGGGCCGCGAACTCTTCGAGGTCCAGCCCCGGCTGGTCGATCAGCAGCAGGTAGGCGGCCGCCAGCCGTTCGTCGTCCAGTGCTTCGTGGCTCGTGCGGCCCGTCCCCGCCGTCGTCTCCGGCTCCGTCGACGATGGTGGCCTCACGTGAGCACCCCCCCAGGTCGCACGCCCTGCAGCCGGCCCGCTGCCGTCAACGCTTTCGGATGCTAACCGTTCCGCGCCACCTCCAACATAGAGCGATCGTGCCACCGTCTGTCCGGACGGGGACGTCCGGCGTCGTATTTTTGGTTCCCCCGGGGTCATCCGCTTGGTTCGGCCGCTGCGCTCACTCGCGGTGACCGGTGCGCGGTCGGCTGCCCGACAAACCCGCGGGTCGGATTGGCAGCGAACTGTCATGGCAACTCCTGCACCATGCTTGCGCGGATATTCCGATGCACCATCGGAAGTGGCTCGGGCCGGGGGTGGTGACCGGGCCTTACCGGACCGGTTCGAAAGCGTCGGGGATCGGGGGCCTCATGTCTGTCGTACCAAGGTGTGCCGCGCACGGAGGAGACGGGGGATTCGAGTGGGGGTACCGCCGAATCGGCGCAGCGGACTGATCGGCGATGTATGCGGTCGAGCTGTGTTTCGCCCTCGATGAGGGCAGCATCGCACCCTCAGTCGAAGCGGCGGCGGAAAGCGCCCGGCACAACGGCCGCCATCCCGGGGCGCGCATCGAGCACCTGCGGGTCAAGCGTCTCGGCACACAGATGTACATGGTCGCCTTCGTCGCTGCGGCGCGGGCGGACGACGCGAGAGAACTGGCCAGGACGATCGGCCTGGGCGTGAGCGCGCAGTTGCGGCACATGCGCTTCGTCAGCCTGCACATCTGGGCCGAGGATCAGTTGTCGATGGAGGAGACGGAATGGTGAACAACACGCGACGCGAATCCGGCTGTACGGTCCGGTTACCGCGGGAGTGTCAATGACCGCCGCGGCGTGGTCGCCGGCCACGTTCGGCGAGAACCTCAACCGGCTCATCCACAGCCGGCTGCTCGCGGCGTCCACTGTGGAGGTTGCCCGCCGGGACGTCGTGTACGGCTGCATGGCCGGCGACCGCAGCATCTACCTGGTCGACCAGGGCCAGGTCAAGGCGGTGGCGCCGTCCCGGGACGGCAAGGAGTGCCTGCTCGGCATCTACACCGTCGGCGACGTGTTCGGCGAGCTGTGCCTTGCGGGGGGTACGCGTACCGAGACGATGATCGCGATGACCCGCGCGGTGATGCGGCGCATCCCGGCCGCGAAGGTGGTCGCCACGCTCGACGACGTGGGACTGCGCGAGGAGTTCGTGCGGTATCTGGCGTGCCGGCTGTCCGAACAGCAGCAGCTCATCACCGACCTGGTCACCGCCGACAGCGAGTACCGGCTCGCCGCGATACTCCTGCACCTGGCGCGCAAGTTGGGCAAGCGCGACGCGCACCTGCTGCGCATCGAGGAGCGGATCACCCAGGAGGAGCTGTCCGGCATGGTGGGCACCACCCGGTCACGCATCGGCTTCTTCCTCAAACGTTTCCGCGACGCCGGTCTGGTGGCCCGCGCCCGGGACTGCTTCCTGGTGGTCAACGAGACGCGGCTGGACGACTTCATCGCCCGCGGTTACCAGGCGCCCGCGGGCTACCAGGCTCCCGCGCTGCCCGGCCGGGCCGCTGCCGCGGCCTGATCCGGGCCGGCTGATCCGGGCCGGCTGGTACGCGCCGGCTGGGCGTGGGTTCAGCGCGCCCAGCCGGTACCGCCGACGAGCCGGCGCTGTCCGGCGACGTCCAGCAGGCGTTGCCAGTGCGGCGGCAGCGGCCGTACCGGTCCGAACCGTTCGCGCAACCCGGGGTACCGGCAGCGGGCCTCCTCCAACCGCTGCCACAGCACCGCACAGGTGCGCAGTTGTCCGGCCACGGCGAGCACCTCGCTCACCACGTCGCCAGGCGCCGCCGGGCCGGGGTACCGCAGCCCGGGGTACCGCAGCCCGGGGTACCGTGGCCGCAGCGGTCGCCAGTCCGGGACGGCCGACGCGTACCGCCGCTCGTACCCGCAGATTTCCGCGACGACCCGGGTCACCTCGACGAGCGCCCGCCCGGCATGGTTGCCCGGTACACCCGTCGAGCGGGACAGCGCATCCAGTACCCCGACAGCCCCGCAGCGGCCGTTCGCCTCGCGGGCACCGACGAGCGCACCCGTCGCCGCCGCGGCGAGCAGGCGCTGCGCGGTTTCCCTTTCGCCGTAAGCCTTCCGGGTCGGGAACACCCAACCGGCCAGCGGCCGCCCGGCCGCGTCGGCCTGCCACACCGCCAGCGCCGGGGTACCCGACTCGTCGGTACCCTCGGCCACCAGCACGTGCCGCCGGCCGAGCACGACAGGTGCGGACCGGGCCCCACCGCCCGGCGCGTGTGCGATCGGCATGACTGCCTCCCCGCGTCGTCGGCCGGCGGCTACCTCAGGTCGGCCGCGCCCGACGGTAGCGACGCCCGGATCCCGGGTACTGCCCAGTGTTGAGCAGGCGCGCGGCCACATACACCACAGACTGTCAGCATGACACTGGCGCTGACACCGGTATCCGCACTCAGCGCGCACCAGGTGTTGCTTTTCCTGTTGCAGTTGAGTGTCCTGTTGCTGCTGGCGCTGTGCCTGGGCCGGCTGGCCCGGCGGCTGGGACTGCCCGCGGTGGTCGGTGAGCTGGCCACCGGAGTGCTGCTCGGCCCGTCGGTCTTCGGCCGCGTCGCGCCGGGCGTGTCCGGCTGGCTGCTTCCCGCGCGCGCCGACCAGGTACACCTGCTCGATGCGGTGAGCCAGTTCGCGGTGCTGCTTCTCGTCGGGATCGCCGGTGCGCACCTGGATGTCAAGATGCTGCGCCGCCGCGGTGGTGTCGTCGCGCGGGTCAGCCTGGGCGGCCTGATCGTGCCGCTGGGACTCGGCGTGGCAGCCGGTTACCTGGTACCCGTGGCGTTGCTGGGCAACGGCGCGAGCCGGCCGACGTTCGCGTTGTTCCTCGGCGTGGCGTTGGGCGTGAGCGCGATCCCGGTCATCGCCAAGACCCTGGCGGACATGAACCTGCTGCACCGCGACGTCGGACAGCTCACCCTCGCGGCGGCCTCCATCGAGGACGCCGTCGGCTGGCTGTTGCTGGCCATGGTCTCCACCATGGCGGTGACGAGCCTGCGCCCGGAACGGATCGCGCTGTCCGCGGGGTACCTCGTCGGCTTCGCCGTACTGGCCGCGATCGTCGGGCGGCCGTTGGTACGCCTGGCGATCCGCGCGGCAGGCCGGTCCGCCGAGGACGGGCCTGTCTGCGCGGCCGCGGCCGTCGTGGTCCTGCTGGGCGCGGCGGCGAGCCAGGCGTTGGGACTGGAGGCCGTGTTCGGTGGCTTCGTCGCCGGCGTACTGCTCACCGCCGCGCGGCCGGAGGACCAGAAGCGGCTGGCGCCGCTGCGCACCGTCACGATGTCCGTGCTGGCGCCGCTTTTCCTTGCCAGCGCGGGCCTGCGGGTCGACCTCGGCGCGCTGGGCCACCCCGCTGTGCTGCTCGCCGGCCTGGTGATCCTGCTGCTGGCCATCGTGGGCAAGTTCGCCGGCGGGTACGCGGGCGCGCGGCTGAGCCGGCTGAGCCACTGGGAGGGCCTCGCCCTGGGCGCCGGGCTCAACTCGCGCGGTGTCGTCGAGGTGGTCGTGGCATCCGTGGGACTGCGCCTGGGCATCCTCACCACGGCGACATACACGATCGTGGTACTGATCGCGGTCATCACGTCGGTCACCGCGCCGCCGATGCTGCGCTGGGCGATGGCCCGGGTGGAGCACAACGCCGAGGAGCGGTTGCGGGCCGACGAGCTCGCCATCCTGAGCATGCGGTAACCGTTACTACTTCTGGAACACCGCCAGGTCGGCCTCGTGCACGGTGATGTCCCGGGGCCGTTCGCCGGCCAGGAGGAACCGGTCCACCGCGCGCCGGATCCGTTGCCGCGCAACGTCTGTGCCGCCGGTCACGCCGACCTCCAGGTCGAAGTGCGTGGTACCGGCGGCATCCTCGCCGACGTGCGTGCTGCACCGCACGACATCGGGCAGCGACTGGACGAACTGGCGCACCGCATGCAGCGACACCTTCTCGCCGCGGACGACCACGAAGTCCGACAGCCGGCCCTCGAAGAACAGGTACCCGTCGTCGATGCGGAACAGGTCGCCGGTCGCGACGACGCCGGGCGCGACGAGCGTGCGCCCGGCCTGCCGGGTACCCACCTTCGCGAGCATCACGGTATCGGCGCTGACGAGCAGTTCCGCCGCGGTACCGTCCGGCGGTGCGCCGCGCAGCGACACCGTGACGCCGTCCAGCGGTACCCCGACGGAGCCGTGCCGACCCGGCGGCTCGCGGTGCGCGGCGAGCGTCGACACCCGCGGCCCGGCCTCGGTCAGCCCGTAGGTGACGTAGAGCTCCACGTCCGGGTTGGCCGACCGGAGCCGGGTCACGTGTTCCGGTGCGATCCGGTCGCCGCCGACGGTCAGCATCCGCAGCCCCACCGGCAGCCGCGTGCCCTGTGCGAGCAACAGCCGCGCGATCGTCGGCGTGAGCGACGAGCTGGTCACCGCGTACCGCCCGACGGCGGCCTCGTACGCCTCCGGGGAGAACGGCGGCCCCGACACGACCAGCCGGGCGCCGGTCACCAGCGCGGCCAACGCCTGCGCGACGATCGCGTACGAGTAGAACAGCGGAAGGTTGACCAGCACGGTGTCCCGCCCGGTGAGGCCGACCGCGTCGGCGTGCCGCCGCGCGTTGCGCACCAGCGAGTCCGCCCGGTGCAGGCACGCGCTGAACAGTCCGGAGGTGCCGGAGGTGGACATCAGGACGGTACCCGCGACCCCGGTGCGCCGGTACCGCGCCGGAAGCACCACGGCCTGCGCGTCGCCCACGGCGACCACCGTCTCGCCGCCGTACCGTGCCGGGTCCGGCCGGGCGGCGACGACCGCACCGGCTCCCACTTCCGTTGCCAGCGCGGCGATCCGGGCGGAGCTCGTCGCCGGCGACACGGTCAGCGGTACCCCGCCGGCCAGCAGCACCGCGAAGTACATGTCGAGCAGCCGGCGGCCGTTGGACAGGCAGACGAGCACCGGGGTACCCGCCGGCAGGCCGAGCCGGGCGACATCGCCGGCCACGTCGTCGAAGCCCGCCCCGCCCGCCCGGTTGAGGTCGACGACGCCGGTCAGGAACCGCGCCACGTCGCCGTACCCGAACGGCAGCGGGTACCCGTCGCCGGCCACGGCTACCGACCTGCGGCCACGGGTACCGGACCGGCCACGAGCGCACGGATGCGCGGCCGTCCGTCGGGTTCGCCGGTGCGCCGGCTACGGGTGACCGCGCAGCGCGCCACGTGCTGGTCGTCCTCGACGGTGTAGGCGGCGACGAGGACGTACCGTGCCTGCCCGTCGCGCAGCCATCCACCGGCGACGGTCGCGGCGACGTCCAGCCCGGCGACCGGATCCATCGCGAGCGTGAGCGTGGGTCCGCGCAGCTTCCACCGGATGCACGCGAGGCCGGCCAGGATTCCCGGGCTGGCACCGGCGAACCGCAGCGGCGAGACGAGCCCGTCGCGGGCGCTGGTTGCGATCGCCCCCATCGTGTGCGCCGTACACGCCGCGCTCACCGCGACCACACCGACCTCGTCGGGTACCGACAACGGTTCCCCGGCGCATCCGTCGAACGCCTCCTGTACCGCCGCGGCGACGAGCCAGCCGGCCGGGTCGGCGTAGAACGACGGTGCGTTGCGCGAGTACCGCCGCGGATCCGCGGCCGCCACCGTACCGTCGGCGATGACGGTGAGACCGTTTCCGTTACCGCCCCGGGTCACCGTCGATCCTCTCGAAGAGCAGACACGTGTTGAAGCCGCCGAACCCGATGGTGAGGCTGATGCCGGCGTCCCCGGAGAAGTGTCTGGGCGCACCGGCGGCCAACGGCAGCGGGAAACCCGGCATCGGCGTGTCCAACCCGTACACCGGCGGTATCCGACCGTCGCGCAGGGCCAGGATCAGCGCGACGGCTTCGATGGCACCGGTCGCGCCGAGACTGTGCCCCAGCGCGCCCTTGGTGGCGAAGACGACCGGCGCCGCGGCGCCCGCACCGAACAGCCGGGCCAGGCTCGCGCTCTCCACCGCGTCGTTGACCGGGGTGCCGGTGGCGTGCGCGCTCACCACCGCCACCCGGTCCACAGTGGACCCACCGGAGGCCAGGCACCGCCGCACCGCGAGGGTGACGCTGTCGCCGGACGGGTCGGGGTTGGTCAGCCCGGTCGCGTCGTTCGACGAACCGGTGCCGCGCAGGATCGCGTACACCGGCGCGCCGCGCTCCCGGGCCGAACGCGCGGATTCCAGTACCAGGAACGCCGCGCCCTCGCCGGGTACCATGCCGTCGTGCCGCGCGTCGAACGCGCGCAGCCGGTCCTCGCTCATCGTGCCCAGCGCGGAATGCCCGAGCCGCTTGGCCTGTGTCACCACGTCCACGCCGCCGGCCACGCACACCTCGGTGCTGCCGCAGCGGATCAGTTCGGCGCCGACGAGGATGGCGTCGGAACCGGCGGAGCATGCGGTACTGACGCAGACCGGCCGGTGCGGATGCCCGACCCGCCGCGCGGTCTCGACGGCCCAGTCGTCGCAGGAGCCGGCGGGTTCATCAAGGAAGGGTCCATAGCTCGTACCGCACACCAACCGCGCGCTCGGCTCGCCCGGATCCAGTCCGGCGCAGTCGAACGCGGCGGACAGCGTCTGCACGCCGAGGTCCAGTTGCCGTTGCGTGGCCGGGGATTGTTGCGTGGCCGGGGATTGCCGCGTGGCCGGGGATTGCCGCGGGACGGTCGCCGCCAGCGTGGTGCGCAGCGGGTACGGCGACGGCGTGTCCCGCAGCCCGTGGTCACCGGCGAGCAGGCGCTGCCAGACGCCGTCGAGCGTGTCGCCGAGCGGGGTCGTCCACGCCATGCCCGTCACGCAGATGTCGGCGGGGCCGGGGACGGTCGCCATCGTTACCGGGGCTGCGCTCCGGCGGCGACGGTGTCCTGTCGCAGCCGGTCCACCAACGCGGTCAGGTCGCCGACGGTGGCGAAGTTCTCCGGGGTGAAGTCGTCGGTGCTGATGGTCACGCCGAAGCGCTTCTCGCACTGGACGCGCAGCTCGACGAAGCCCAGCGAGTCGAGCCCGTACACGTCGCGGAGGCTGTCGTCGTCGTGCATCTCGTCGACCGGTACCTCGACGAAGACGTCGGTGACGAGAATGTCCCTGATCGACGCTGCGATGTTCATTGGCACATCGTGTTCCGGCGGGACCGGGCGGTCTGGTCACTATTGAGCTTCTGTCCGGGGTACCGGCAGGGCAAGGTTTACCCATGGCCGAGCACATCGACGACGCGACCGCGCGGTTCCTCGGCGGGGTGATGCCGGTGATCGTCGGCACCCGTCGGCGCAACGGCACGGTCAAGCTGAACCCGGCGTGGTACGAGTTCCGCGACGGCCACTTCTGGCTCAACAGCTGGCGTGGCGCGTACTGGCTCGCGCACGTCGAGCGGGAACGGCAGGCGACCCTGCTGTTCGTCGACCCGCAGGACATGTACCGCGTCGTGCACGTGGAGGCGGGGCTGGTCCGCACCGCCACCGAGGCGGCCGGCGCGCACATGGACCGCCTGTCCCACCGGTACCGCGGCGAACCGTACCGCGCCCGGTTCCCGCAGCAGCGCGTCGTCATCGAGCTGGCGCCCCGCAGCGTGCGCAGCACGCTCGACCGGCCCAGCGTGCGCAGCACGCTCGACCGGCCCAGCGTGCGCAGCACGCTCGACCCGCGGTGACCACTACGCAGGCGGGTGCGCCCGCACTCGCGCCGGACCCGCGGCTGATCGTCGTCGACCGGGCCACGGTCAGCCGCACGGAAGTGGTGCGGCCGAGCATGTGCGGACACAACTCGTTGTTCGCCGGGCAGATCGGCGACTGGACGTGGGACGCGGTCAGCGCGCTGTGCGGGATCGACGTGCTGAATGCGCGGGACGCGTCGGGCGCACCGACGTACCTGTCCTTCTACTACTACCGGATCCGCGGCAGCCGCCGGTTCCACCTGCGCACGCCCGCGTTCGGCGACCGGTTGCGGGTGACCTCGACGGTGTTCGGCTTCGGCAGCGAGTCGGTGCTCACGCTGCACCGCATCACGCCCGCGCGGTCCGGCGGTACCACACCGGTCGATCCCGACGAGTTCTACCGCTTCGGTGACGCGGACTGTCTCTATGTGGAGAACTTCAACCGGTGGGTCGCGCGCAGCCGGGACGACTCGAACGAGAACCTGGTGCGGTCCGCACCGCCCGGCTTCCGGTACGAGCACCTGCCGGTCCTGCCGGCCCGGTACTCGCCGCGGGACGCGTACCACCGGGCGCGCACCGCACTGTCCTTTGTGGACACCGACCGGTACCGCGCCGACGGCGACGAGCTGCGGGCCGAGTACCACGTCGACCCGTCCCGCGACCTCAACGGCGCCCGGCTGCTGTACTTCGCGTCGTACTTCTCCATCGTCGACTGGGCGTTGCTGCGGCTGTGGCGCCGGCTCGGCCGCGACGACCGGTCGTTCCTCGACCGCGTCGTGGTGGACCAGCAGCTGTGCTACCTCGGCAACGCCGACGCCGGTACCGTGCTCACCGCCTCGGTGCGCCGCTGGCGCGCCACGGAGGTCGCCGACGGGTACCCGGACGAGGCCGTCGACGTCGTGCTGCGCGACCGCAACGCGGGACGGGTGCTCGCGGTCTGCACGCTGCGTCTGGTACCGGCGGAGTCCCAATGAGCGCGCCCGCCGACCCGCGCGCGGAGGTCTCGGCTGTCGTCAGCGACGTCGTCACCACGATCCTGCCCGGCGTGCGACCGGAGGAAGTCACCGGCGACAAGCACCTCAAGGACCTCGGCGCCGACTCGGTGGACCGGGTGGAAATCATCTCGATGCTCATCGACCGGTTCCGGCTCGCCGAGCCCATGTCCAGCTTCAGTGCGCTGCCTGACCTGGACGCCGTGGTCGATCTGCTGATGCGCGGCCGCAGGTACTGAGTCAACTGATCGGGGCGTCACGGCCGGGCCGTGGCGCCCCGGTCGTCTGCGTGTCCGGCGCGGCGTTTTGTATCGACGAAACCCCGCGTCTGCTTTGAAGTGAGCAGAACCTGATCGGCCAACCGGACAAGGATGACGTGTCCCTACTCGCAAGGAGAGGAGGTGACCACCATGAAGAAGCTTACTGTTCGCCGGCTGGAGCCGGTAAAGACGAGCGCTGCCGCCCCGTGCTCGGCGTCCGCGTCGGCCTGACAGCAAGGAACCACAACCTCGGCGGGGACCGGAGTCCGGCACAGCGCAGGACTCCGGTTCCCGACGATCCCCAACGGTCCGAAGGGAATGGAAGATGGCCGGTTATCCGCCCGACTCACATGTCATGGTGCGGCCGTTCACCCATCGGCGCGAAGGCGACACAGTCACCATCGGAGACATCGACCGACAGGTGTTCCTAGCCATTCCCGCCGAGGGTATGGACATCCTCGACTCGCTCGCAGCCGGGCACACCGTCGGCGAGACGGTACGCCGCTACGAGCAACGCTATGACGAGACGCCAGATATCGAAGATTTTCTCGACGCCCTCCAACAGGAGGGCTTTGTCCAGCCGCGTGACGCCGCGGCGGTACCCGAGGCGGCGCAGCCCGCACCGAAACGGTCGCGCCGCAGCTGGAGCATGGACTGGCTGCCGGAGCGCACGGCCCGGCGACTGCTCAGCGCGCCGATCCTCATCGTGCTCGGCCTGATCAGTGTGGCCGGAGTGGCGGTCAACGTCATCGATCCGCAGACGATGCCGACGCCCAAGGCCCTGCTGTTCCCGGTCAACTTCGCGGCACTCACGTGGGCCACGTTCAGCCTCGCCCTCGTCGGTGTGGCGCTGCACGAGTTCGCGCACGGGGTGGCCGCCCGGGCCGCCGGGATCCCGGCGCGGCTGGGTCTGGGAAACCAGTTGTACGTCCTGGTCGCGCAGACCGACCTCAGCGGGATCTGGCTGGTACCCAAGCGCCGGCGGTACCTCGCCTTCATGGTCGGCTCGCTCGTCGACCTGGTGTCGTACTCGATCCTGGCCATGGTGGTGTACACCGGCCGGCACGGCTGGTACCACCTGCCCCGCAACGCGGATCTGTTGATCAGCGCGGTCATGCTGACATACGGCACCCGGGTGGCCTGGCAGTGGTTCTTCTTCCTGCGCACCGACGGGTACTACGTGGTGGCCACCGCGCTCAACTGCAAGAGCCTGCTGACCGACACCGAGGACTACCTGTACAACAAGATGGCCGCGCTGCGGCGCGCGCCGCAGCGGGTGGACCAGTCGACGATCCCGGCGCGGGAGATGCGCGTCGTCCGGTGGTTCGCGCCGGTCTGGATCGTCGGGCGGTTCTTCGCCGTGGGCTTCTTCCTGCTCGTCGGCATCCCGGTGCTATGGGGGTACTGCTACCAGGTGCTGCTGCTGGTGACCGGCGGGCACACCCGGTTCACCTCCATCGACTTCGCCACCATCGCGGTACTGGGACTGATGCTCGACGGTGGCGGCCTGTACCTGTGGTTGCGGTCGATGTACCGTCGCGGCCGGCAGCGGTACGCCGCCCGCCAGGCGGCCCGCCTCACGAGCGACGAGCGGCTGGAAACCGTTGCCGGAGCACGGGAACCGGGCATGGCCTGAGCACCCGTCACGCCGCACCGCCTGACCGGCCGGTCAGGCGGTGCGCTGCCAGTACACGCCGCACTCGTCGATGGTCACGATCTCGTCGTGGATGCCGGCGCGGTCCCGGTACTCGTGCACGGCTTCGCGGCAGGCCTTGATGATGTAGTCGTCGATGATGACGTACCCGCCGACGGACACCTTCGGGTACAGGTTGGTCAGTGCGTCCATTGTGGACCCGTAGAGGTCGCCGTCCAGGCGCAGCACCGCAAGCCGCTCGATCGGCGCGGCCGGCAGCGTGTCGCTGAACCACCCGGGCAGGAACCGCACCTGCTCGTCGAGAAGCCCGTACCGGCGGAAGTTCTCCTGTACCTCTTCCAGCGGAACGGCCAGCACGTCGTTGAACCGGTCCAGCGCGATGAGCTGATCGCGCGGATCGCCCTCGGTGGAGTCCGGGATGCCCTCGAACGAGTCGGCGACCCAGACGGTCCGGTCGGTCACCCCGTGGGCGGCGAGCAGAGCGCGCAGGAAGATGCAGACGCCGCCGCGCCACACGCCGGTCTCGATGAGGTCACCGGGTACCCCGCCCGCGATGACGTCCTCGACGCAGTGCTGGACGTTGTGCAGGCGCTCCAGGCCGACCATCGTGTGCGCGACCGACGGCCAGTCCCGTCCGGTGGCGCGCCGGTCCCCGTTGTAGGTCCGGTCCGGGTACCAGAAGACGGCCTGCGGCGGATCCTGGTAGATCACGTTGGTGAGGATCCGCTTCATCAGGTCGAGGTACAGTGTCGCGCCGTCGGTTATCGTCAGTCCGTCCCGCATGACGGCAGCATCGCGGTGACGGCCACCCGGGTCTGCTCGAAACTGTGCAAGGCATCCGTTCGTCTATGCCACAGGTTCAGTGCAGGCAGATCTCGCCGGTGACGTCGGCGTCGAACGTCGTCGTTCCGGTACCAGTGAAGAACAGATGGCCACTCGCGTTGGTGAACCGGCCCGAACCGCCAGTCACAACCATCCGCTCGGCGAACAGTCCGGCGGCTCCGTCGAACACACCGGTGTCGTTGAAGACGACCGCACCGTTCTGCGTGGTGATGGTGTATACGGTGTCGAAGGACAGGGTGCTCGACGGTTCGGCATCTGGCATACCGGCCGACTCGGCGACCCCGTCCCCAACGGCGTGCGTGGTGCCGGCGAGTAGGTCGTCACCAGTGAACACACCGGAGGTACACGCTCCCGCCGTCGCGGTGCAGTTCGTGTTGTCGATGCTTGAGTGTACGTGGGCGGGCGGCCCAACCTCATGGCACGGCGGGGTCGCGATACCCGGACTCGATCCGACAGCCACCACTCCCAGGGTCAGTAGGCTTCCGATGGCCACGAAGAGAGACTTCCTCATCGGCTCCTCCTTGCATACCCAAAAGCACGCATCGGTGGCCCCGTGTCTGGTCGCGAACGGTATCCGGCTACCGGTCAATAGCCACCACCGTGATTGCTCTTCCGTGAACGTACGCTCGGTTGCCCGTAGATCACCCTCCGCTGCCAGTCCGATGCGGTATCGGATGAACGTCATCCGTCGCGGTCGTCCCGTGACACACCGGTGCCCCGCCCGGGTTCGGGCGGGGCACCGGGTCGCGCGGTCAGAACAGGGTCGGATGCGTTGCGGTACCCACGGATTGTGGTGGCACCGCGGCGCCGGCGCTGGACGACCGGACGGCGCCACCGGCGACGGTGAGCCCGCCCGCGCTGTACATGGCTTCGTCAAAGGCCTGCCCGTTCGCGGGCGGCTTGCCGACCGCGAAGATGGCCACTGCCTTGCCGCCGCTGACCGAGCAGGAGATGTAGTCGCCGACCATGCGGCCCTGCGTGGTGCTGGCGATCCGGGACAGCGGGAACGGTCCGGCGAGCGTCTGCGGTGCGCTCCACGTGCCGCCGCCGTTGATGGACGAGACGAACCCGACCTCCAGCTGGCACGTCGAGGCGGTGCAGTTGGCCACCGGGTAGAAGTAGTAGTACAGGCCGATCTTCGCGGTCGCGCCGGAGGTGGCCTTGTCGACGCCGATGCCCGGGATGAAGTGGTCGATCCCGCTGGTGGTGGCGTCGATCGGTACCCGGGTCACGGCCGACCAGGTGGTGCCGTTGGTCGAGGTGGCGAAGACGATGTCGTTGGCCGGGCAGCCGGACCGGAACCGGCAGTCCTGCCAGGCGACGTACACCGTGCCGGCCCCGTCGATCTCGGCCGAGGGCAGCCCCTCACCGTCGCGCAGGCCGCCGGCCACCCCGTGTGCGGTCACGTTGGCGATCAGGACGGTGGCGTTCCAGGAGGTACCGCCGTTGGTCGAGGTGAACGAGCGGATCGCCGACCCGTTGGCCGAGTAGGGCACCACGACCGTTCCGCCCGGCTGCACCACCGGCTGCCCGCCCAGACCCGACGGGCTGCCCGACGGCGACACGGCGGCAGACCAGGTGGCCCCGCCGTCGCTGGAGCGGCTCAGCACGATCCGGTTGCCGCTGCTGGTGATGTCGACCTCGACGTAGCAGTTGCCGAAGAACGGGCTCGTCGCGGTGTTGTCGCAGGCGATCCATTCCTTGTCGTAGCTCTGGCCGTCGTTGCCGACCGCGACCACCGGGTTGAGCCAGGCGGTGCCGCCGTTGGTGGACCGGCTCACGGTCACGCCGACGCCGTTGACGTTCGCGTCGATGACCAGCCCGGTGATCATCCAGGTGTTGTGCCTGGCGTCGAAGGCCACGCTCGGGTCGCTGACCCGGGCGAACTGGCCGCCGCCCTGGAAGACGGTGATCCCGGGGAGCATGCCGTGCATCCAGGTCGCGCCGCCGTCGGTGGAGGTGTTGAAGCTGATGTCCGAGGCGCCGCCGTCATTGAACCGGCCGACCTGGGACGAGGACACGATCGTGCTACCGGCGGTGAACGTGTCCGGCTCCAGCTCGGTCGCGTGCTGGCTGGTGGTGTTGGTGAACGGGTCGGTGCTGACCAGGGTCAGCCCGCCGCCGCTGCCGTTGACCGTCAGGGTGAACGTCGTGGTGTGCGTGGCGCTGGTACCCGTGCCGGTGATCGTGACCGGGAACGTACCCGCCGGCGTCGAGGTGGCCGTCGTCAGCGTCAGCGTCGAGGAGCCGCCCGAGGTGACCGACGTCGGGTTGAACGAGGCGGCCGCACCGGCGGGCAGGCCGCTGGCCGACAGCGACACGGTCTGTGCGGTACCGGCGGTGGTCGCCGTCGACACGGTGGCCGTCGCCGAGGTACCCGGGTTCACCGCGGCGGAGTTCGGGCTGACCGAGACCGAGAAGTCGTTGGCGGCCACGTTGAGGCTGACGTCGTCGTACTTGGTGAACGTCGGGTCGCCGGCGAAGTTGTCGTCGTGGCTGATCAGCCTCAGCGTGTAGTTGTGCCCCGCGATCAGCGATGCGGTGACCTGCTTCCAGCCCTGGTTGATGGTGCACGTACGGGCCAGCAGGGTTCTCGTCGAGGCGGCGGTGTTGTCCCGCAGGGTCACCGTCGCCCAGTCGAACTGCACCGTGTCGGGGCAGGTGACGTTGTACCAGAAGGACAGTGTCGAGGCCCCGGTCGGCGCGTCGAAGGTCTGGCGGACCGACGAGTCGCCGTTGGTGATGTTCGCCGAGCCGACCATGGCGGCGAACGTCCCCGAGTGCGGACCGCTGGTGGTGATGCTGGTCGTGCCGGCCGAGGTCCAGCCGGCGAGGGTACCGGTTTCGAAGCCCCCGTTGGTGATACCGACCGCTGCCGAGGCCGGCAGGGCGGTACCCGTGATGATGGCGGCGGCCGCGAACATGGCGGCCGCTGCGAAGGTTGCCGTACGGCGAAGAGACATGTGACGCCCCCATCCACCCCGAAGCGGACCGGACGGTGCCCGGTCGCACCCGGATCGTCGGTCGGGCGCCGCAAGATTTCAAGACTGTCGATGGCTGACCGGCGGACACGCGGGTCGGGACAAGGGTCCGAGCCGGCGCGGCGCCGTCGACCGGCGTCAGTGCCGCGGGCCGGTCTCAGTGATGCGTCGTCGCCGAGGACCGGCCGTGCGTGTCGAGCAGCTCGTCGGCTTCCTCGACGAGGATCCGGTCGATCACCTGGGCGAGGTCGGCAGCCTCGACCGGCTTGGCGAGGAAGCCGTCCATGCCGGCCGCGACGCAGGCGCGGCGGGACTCGTCGGTGGCGCTCGCGGTGAGGGCGATGATCCGCGGCCGGTGGCCGGGACGGTACATCCGGATCCTGCGGGTCGCCCCGATCCCGTCCAGGCGCGGCATGTGCAGGTCCATGAGCACCAGGTCGTACGAGCCGGCGAGTACCGCGTCCACCGCCTGCTCGCCGTCGCCGACCACGTCGACCGGATGGCCGAGCCGGTCGAGAATGGCGGCGGCCATCCGCTGGTTCACCGGGTTGTCCTCGGCGAGCAGGATGTGCAGGGTGCGCGGCGGCGGGGCGGCCGGCGTCGGCGCGGCCGGCCGGGCGGGGGTACCCGTCAAGCCGAGCGCGGCCAGCACGGCCGCGCGCAGCTGGGCCCGCCGCGGCGGCGTGGACAGTACGGCGCGCACCATCCCGTCCGCGTCCACCGGCCGTGCGCCCAGCGGCGCGGTGACCACGACCGGACCGTGGTGGTGGGCCGCCACGCGGGCCAGGTCCGCGGGGAGCGCGTCGGTCGCCCCCAGCAGGACCAGCGACCAGTCGCCGGCCGGCTCCTCGACCGATGCCGTGGTCGCGACGTGTGCGCCCCAGCTCGCCAGGTGGCGGCGGAGCGCCTCGGCGACCACCGGTTGATGGTGCACCACCAGCATCCGCCGGCCGGCGAGTACCCGGTCGGATCCGGCGAGCCGGGTCGGGTCGTCCAGTCCCAGCTCGACGGAGCACGTGAAGGTGGATCCCTCGCCGAGCGTCGACCGTACCGTGATGCCACCGGCCATCCGGCTGGCCAGCTCACGGCAGATCGCCAGGCCCAGTCCAGTACCCCCGAAGTTGCGCGTGGTCGACACGTCCGCCTGGGTGAACGGCGCGAAGATGCTCTCCGCCGCGTCGGCCGCGATCCCCACGCCGGTGTCGGTGACGTCGAAGGCGAGCCGGATCCGGCCGGGCGCCGCCGGTGCGGTACCCACGTCGACGGTGACCTGTCCCGCCGGGGTGAACTTCACCGCGTTGGACAGCAGGTTGACCAGGATCTGCCGCAACCGGACCGGATCGCCCAGCACGGTGACCGGCGTGTCCGGGGCGAACAGCGCGGCCAGCGCGAGTCTCTTCTCCTCGGCTTTCGGTGCGATGATGCCGACCGCCTCCTCGACGCACGCGACCAGGTCGAAGGGAATGATCTCCAGGTCCAGCCGGCCCGACTCGATCTTGGACAGGTCGAGGATGTCGTCGATCACCCCCCGCAGGTGGTCGCCGGCCGCCCGGATCAGCTCGGCGTACTCCGCCTGCTCCGCATCCAGCGCGGTCTCCAGCAGCAGGCTGGTGAAGCCGATGACCGCGTTGAGCGGGGAGCGGATCTCGTGGCTCATGTTGGCCAGGAACGCCGCCTTCGCCCCGCTGGCCTGTTCGGCCGCGGCCCGCGCCTGTTCGAGCAGGTCGCTCTGCTCGGACAGTTCGGCGTAGACGGCGAGCAGGCCGCGGTTGGTCGCGGCGAGTTCGGCGCGCAGCGCGGCGACCTCGCTGACGACCTCGCTCCGCTCGGTCATGGCCGCACCACCACGACCGTGGCGTCGTCGCGCTCCCGGGCGAAGTCGCGGTGCAGCACCGCCGCCACGAGTCCCGGGTCGTGCGACAGCAGGCCGGACAGCGCCGCCAGGTCCGGCCGGCTGCGCAGGCCGTCGGTCCACACCACGAGAACCCCGTCGGCCGGCCACGGTGCGGTCATCAGCTGCACCTTGGGTGGCGCCATCTTCAGCCCGAGGGTGCCGACCGTGCAGACCAGTCCCCGGTCGCCCGAGCCCGACAGCACCCGGCCGTTGACGTTGCCGATCCCGAAGTACCGCAGCTCCTGCCGGTCCCGGTCGATCAGGCAGGCGGTGAGCGCGCCGCCGCGGGTCTGCCGCATCGCGTCGTTGGCCCGCCCGACCAGGCGGTCGAGGTCAGCCGGTCCGGCCGCGAACGCGGTCAGCGCCGCGTCGGTGGCGAGCGACGCCTTCGGCCCGTGCCCGAGGCCGTCGACGACCGCGACCGCGACGCCGTGGTCCAGCTCGGCGACCGCCCAGCCGTCGCCGCAGACCTCGGTCACCCCGATCGAGATGCCGCCCCAGGTGCGCCGGTCCGCTGCGGGCCGCGGCTCGGCCAGGTTCACGACCGAGAGCACGCAGGTACCGTGGCCGGGCTCGCTGTACACGTCGAAGCGGGTCGACGCCCGGCGGACGGCGGCCAGGCCGCAGCCGAGGCCACCGGGCGTGGTGCTCCGCCCGCTCAGCGCCGCGGGCAGGTCCGTGATGCCGGGACCGTGGTCGACCGCGATCAGTTCGACCTCATCCGGGGGTACCGGCCGGATCAGCATCCAGCCACCCGGCTTCGCATGCCGTACCAGATTGGTGGCCAGCTCCGTGGCGACCAGCTCGGCGTGGCCCTGCGCGTACTGCCCCGCGCCCAGCTCCGCCGCGACGCGCCCGACGCCCCGGCGCACCTCGCCGGAGTCGGTCTCGTCCGCCACCGGGTACCGGCGGTGGCTGGTCTGCCGCATCACTACCACCGCACTAACGGCTCCACTGGGCGATGACGACCGTGGTACCGCGTCCCACGGCCGAGTCGATGGAGAACTCGTCCACCAGGCGCCGACTGCCCGGCAGCCCGAGCCCGAGACTGTCGCCGGTGGTGTACCCGTCGCGCATGACCTGTTCCACGTCGGCGATACCCGGACCGTCGTCCCGGAACTCGACGCGTACCCCGTGCCGCCCGTTCCGGTGCAGCCGCTCGACCGACGCCACGCCCTGCCCGTGCGTCGAGTAGCGGACGATGTTGCGGGCCAGCTCGCTGCCGGCGGTGACCAGCTTGGTCTCCGCCGTCAGGGTCAGCCCGGCCCGTTGCGCCTCGGCCCGCAGCATCGAACGCACGTGCAGCAGGTCGGCCTCACCATTGATGGTCATGGTGAGGACCGCATCCTCGGCGAGCACAGTCATCGGCCGGTCGGTTCCCGCAGCAGCGCCATGCCCTGCTCGGCGTTGAGCGCCGTGCGGACGTGACTCATCGGTACCCCCAGCTCCACCAGCGTGATGGCGACCGCCGGTTGGATTCCGACGATCGTCGACCGGGCACCCAGCAGGCGCACCATCGCGACCAGCCGGGCGATCACCCGCGCCACGAACGAGTCCACTATGGACAGTCCGCTGACGTCGATGAGCAGCCCGGTCGCCCGGGTCCGGGCGACCTCGTGGGTGACCGCCCGCTCGATGTGCTCGACCGTGGTGTCCTCCAGGTTGCCCTGCAGGGTCACCATCAGGTTCGGGCCCAGCCGGAGGATCGGGATGTCGTCAGACATCGACCGGTTCCCGTTCCGCCGCTGTGCCGCCGACGATCTGCAGGGCGAGCTGCAGCGCGTCCCGCAGGCTGTTGCGGCTGCGCAGGGTACCCAGCTCGATGCCCAGGTGCACGATCGCCTGGGCGGTCTCCGGGCGTACCCCGCTCAGCACGCTCGCCGTACCCATGAGCCGGGCGGCCTCCACGGTCTTGAGCAGGTGCTGGGCGACGTCGGTGTCGATCGCCGGTACCCCGCTGATGTCCAGGATCACCACCTCGGCCTGGTCGCGCGCGATGCGTTCGAGCAGGCCGTCGGTGAGCCGGGCGGCGCGCAGGCTGTCCAGCGTGCCGATGACCGGCAGCACCAGTATCTTGTCCCACACCTGGATCACCGGCGTCGACAGTTCCAGGATCTCGTCGCGCTGCCGCTGGACGAGCTGCTCCTGTTCGCGCCGCTCGCTCAGGTCCCGGGCCACCTTGACGTACCCGAGCAGCTCGCCGGTGCTGTCCCGGATGGGGCTCAGGGTGACGTTCGCCCAGAACCGGCTGCCGTCCTTGCGGACCCGCCAGCCCTCGGTCTCGAACCGGCCCTCCCGTGCCGCCGTCGCCAGCTCGCGCTCGGCCAGCCCGTCCCGGACATCCTCCTCGGCGTAGAACATCGACACGTGGTGCCCGAGTACCTCCTCCTCGGTGTACTGCTTGAGCCGGCTGGCGCCGGGGCTCCACGACCGCACGTACCCGTCCCGGTCCAGCCGGATCACCTCGTAGTCGGTGATCGCTTCGAGCATCTGCTCCGCGCCGAGCGCGGCCAGTTGCTGCTCGCGGCGCTCGGTCAGGTCGCGGCTCACCTTGACGTACCCGACCACCGTGCCGTGCACGTGGATCGGGGTCAGCAAGGTCGAGGCCCAGAACTGGCTGCCGTCCTTGCGGACCCGCCAGCCCTCGCTCTCGCACCGCCCGGTGTCCCGCGCGATGCGCAGGTCCTGCTCCACCCGCCCGCTGGCGGCCTCCTCGGGAGGGTAGAACACGCTGACCGGCCGGCCGATTATCTCCTCGGCGGTGTACTGCGTGAGCCGCTCCGCTCCCGCATGCCAACTCTGCACGATCCCGTTGTCGTCGAGCCGGATCACCTCGTACTCGGTGATGTTGTCGATCATCTGCTGGTAGTAGGACAACTCGTCACTGACTACCGCACCGGCGTAGCCCATCGGCACCCCCCTGGCCTGAAACGTCCTCAGATTACCGCCCATTCTGCTGGTCTAGGTCCTGGTTTCGATACATAGTGGAGACATGGCAGTATTGGTACCGAATACCGGCCACGCCCTGGCCGATCTCGCCGGGGCGCTGGCCGCGGCCGCGACGCGCGCCGAGGCGGTGGCGGAGACCGCCGCGCAGGCGGCCGCGCGGATGGTGGGTGACGTCGCCGCGGTCGGGCTGGTCGGGGCGGACGGTCGCAACCGCCCGCCGGCCATCCACCCCGACGACGTCGGACACGCCGACGCGCTGGTCCGGGTCCTCGCCGCCGCGGGCGACCTGGCCGGCAGCCGCGAGCCCGTGGTACTCGCCGGCTCGGCCGGGGTACTGTGCCCGCTGCTCGCCGGTGACGCACGCCTCGGGTACCTCGCCCTCGCCAGGACGGCGCCGGACAGCGGGTACAGCCCGGCCGACGTCGACCTGGTGCGCGACATCGCCGGCGAGGTCGCCCTGGCACTGGCCACGGCCCGCTCGACCGAACTGCTGCGTACCTGGGAGGAGCGGTACCGGCGGATCGTGGAGACCGCGCTGGAGGGAGTCTGGCAGCTCGACCCCGACGGCGTGACCACCGCGGTCAACGAGCCGATGGCCACCCTGCTCGGGCTGCCCAGCGACCAGGTACCCGGACGGTCGATGCGCTCGTTCCTCGCCCCCGGCGCGCTGGCCGACCTGCCGAAGTGGCTGGCCGAGTGCGGGCACGGCGAGCAGAGCGTGCACAAGACGAGGCTGGTTCGCGCCGACGGCGCGGTCCGCTGGGTACAGGTGGCGGCCGCGCCGCTGCCCGGCCAGCCGGGCGGTGCGCTGTGCATGGTCAGCGACGTCACCGAGCAGGAACAGGCGCGCGGCCTCAAGCGCCAGCTCGACCACCTGCGCCGGCTGGACAGCCTGGGCCAGCTCATCGGCGGCATCGCGCACGACTTCAACAACCTGTTGACAGTCGTCGCCGGGTCGGCCGAGATGATCGCCGGTGACGCCGAACCGGGTTCCACCCGCCACCAGCTCGCCACCGAGATCGTCGAGGCGACCACCCGCGGGCGACGACTGGCGCACCAGCTGCTCGCCTTCGGCCGCAGCGGCGGCCGGGCGGAGACCGCGACGGTACCGGACCTGCTGGCCTCGGTGACCCACCTGCTGGACCGCACCCTCGGCGAGCACATCCGGCTGGACATCAACGTCGCGCCCGACGTCAAGCCGGTGCACGCCGAACGCGGACCGCTGGAGCAGGTACTGGTCAACGTCGCCGCCAACGCGCGCGACGCCATGCCACGCGGCGGCGTCCTGGCCGTCACCGCCATCAACGTCATCCTGGAACCGGGCCAGCTCGACGACCTTCCGGCCGGCGGCCGCTTCGTGCGGATCGCGTTGGCCGACACGGGCAGCGGCATGGACGCTGAGCAGCGGGAGCGCGCCTTCGAGCCGTTCTTCACGACCAAGCCCAACGCCGCCGGGCTGGGCCTGGCCACCGCCGCGAGCATCATCCGGTCCACGGGCGGGCAGATCCGGCTGGACTCGGTACCGCGGCTGGGCACCACGGTCGAGCTGTACCTGCCGTGCGCCGAGACGCCGGTACCCGTGCCGGCCGCCGACCCGCCGGTCGCCGCGCTTCCGGGGCACATCCTGGTCGTCGAGGACCAGCCGGAACTCGCGCACCTGATCCGGTACCTGCTGCAGCCCGCGGGCTACCAGGTCACCGTGGCCACGGATCCGCAGACCGCGCTCACCTGCCTGCCCACCGACGTGCATCCGGACCTGCTGCTGTCCGATGTGGTGATGCCGGGGATGACCGGTCCGGAACTGGCCGCGCTGCTCCGCGAGCGGTATCCCGGCCTGCGGGTGCTCTACACGTCGGGGTACGCGCCGGCCGTGGTGGGTCCGCAGGCCAGCATCGACGTGGACAACCTGCTCCAGAAGCCGTTCACCCGGGACACACTGCTCGCCGCCATCCAGCGCGCATCAACCTAGCGCCCGCCCTGCTAGCGCCGGCCCTTGGTGCGGCAATCTTGGACGCGAGCACCCCCGGCAAGGGGTACCCGCGTCCAAGATCTCGCCATTACTGCCAGCGCCGGAGCGCGTCGTCCAGACCGTCGTGAACGTCACCGTAGCGGCGGTACCCCGGAGCAGCCGCCGTACCACGCGTGGTGATGCGATGCGCCAGCGCGTCCGGTTCCGGGAGGACGCCGCCCCCGAGGTACGCGACCTGGCTCAGGACGGTCCGGCGACCCTGCCCACCGTCCACGAAGCTTCCCCGACGCCAGCCCGATTCCTCGTCCCAGACCAGCGCCAACATCAGATCCCGGTCCGAGCACACGATGGTGGCGTCCCGTGGGTCGGCCGGGTCGAGCCAACTGCGGTGCACGTGGAACTCGTGGCGCGCAAGAGCACGCACGGCCTCCGCGACGTACCCGTGAAGCAGGTTGACCCAGGTATCAGGATGCGGAGCGGGGATGATGGTTGCCTCCACGGCGCCTCCCTTTCTTTAGGCTGTCCGTGGATTGTTACTCAAGAGATAGATCACGTCACGCGGTGTGCGGAGGATTGCGATGGTTTGTCGCATCTTACGCCGGAACGCGGAGCGGCCAGAACGGACCACGGCGCAGCCAGGCACGTGCCAGTTCCCGGCGCGGCTCGGACCGCCGGACGTAGATCACGGCGACCGACACGAGGACCGCGGGCGCCGCGAGCACGAGGACACCCCACGACGTACCGAGCTGGGCCGCGAGCCACGTGTCCCACGCGGTCGCCAGCGGCCGGCTACCCGCGAACGCGATCGTCCACACCGCCATGATCCGCCCGGCCCGGTGCGGGCCGGCCAGTCCGAGCAGCAGCGTCTGCAACGCCGATCCCACCAGCAGCGACGCCGCACCGGCAACGCCGACGAAGGCGATCGCCAGCCCGAAGTTGGGGGCGTGCGGCAAAACCATGATCATGACGCCGACGACACCCAGGTAGCAGCCGGCCGTCAGGAAGTTCGGCTTTCTGGCCGGCAACAGCGACCCGGCGAGCGTGCCGGTGCCGAAGGCGGCCAGGAAATACGCCGACCACACCTCGGGTACCCCGAACTCCCGGGCCAGCGACGGTCCCAGCACGAGCGGCGGGTCGGTCGTGATGGTCACCAGCGCGACCATGCAGAGCACGAAGAGGATCTTCCGGTCGCCGAGGGCGATGCGCAGCCCGTCCAGTACCCGGGGCCGCCGCGCCTCCCGGACCACCGCGCGCGGCCGCAGGACGACGAACACCCCGGCCAGCGCCACGAACGACACCGCGTTGAGGAGGAACGCCCACCCGAAGCCCATGGTCATGACCACGCCGATGCCGAGCACCGGAGCCATCGCCCGGCCCACGTTGAACGACACGGTGTTCAGCGCGATCGCGGCCCTGGTCTTCTCCTCCGGTACCAGCGTGGGGACGAGGGCGGACAGGGCCGGAAGCGTGAAGGTGAACGCGGTGCCGATCGCGAGCGCGCCGGTCATCAGCAGCGGAAGGGTCAGCCGGTGACTGAACTGGAGCGTCGCCATGACAGCGGCGACCGCGGCGGAGGCGACGTGGGTGGCGACCAGCACGCGCCGGCGGTCGAAGCGGTCGGCGAGCATCCCGGCCCACGGACCGAGCACGAGAGCGCTGGCGAACTGCGCGCCGGTGACCAGGCCGACGCCGACCGCCGACCGGGTCAGCTGGTAGGCCAGCAGGATCTGCGCGGTGTTCTGCAGCCAGGTGCCGATGTTGGAGCAGACATTGCCGGCCAGGTACCAGCGCAGGTCGCGGTGGGCGAGCGCAGCCCACGAGATCTGCCGCGTGTCGGCGTTGGGCCGGTCGGGCTCAGTCATCGGCGCAGTCGCCGGCCGCGCGGCCGGGTACCGGGATGGGGCGCTGGAACAGTGCCCGGGACGGGTAGCTCGCGGGGCAGTCCGCGAACCGGACGAAGAGGAAGCCGATCCCGCGGTAGTAGTCGTGCAGCGCGGTGTTGGTGGTCCAGACGTCGATGCGGACCTGCCGGGCACCGTACTGCGCGGCGGCGCGCCGAGCGGCCCAGTCGAGCAACCCGGCGCCGACCCCACGCCGGGCGTAGTCCCGGTTGACGATGAGGCGGTGGACGTAGACCGCGGGTTGCCGGCGTTCCCGGCGGGTCCAGAGCGCCGCGTCGCCCCTGTGGTGGGCGGTGATCGTCGCGACCGCGTCCGTACCGTCCCCGACGATCCACGTGGCGCCGGCGGCGATGCTGGCGAGGATTCGCTGGTCCCGGGCCTCCCAGGATGGCCAGGGTCTCGCCCACTGGTCGGTGTTCTTCGTGTGCAGCCAGTCCGAGGCGTCCTTGTAGAGGTGGAGGATCGTCTGGTGGTCCGCGCTCGTGGCTTGTCGCGGCTCGTCGAGGCTCGTGTCCATGGCTCCGGGCTCAGATCGGTCGAGGGTATGGCGGGCGGTAGCGGGTCCGCGGTGGGCCGGCCTGCGGGAGGTGGCCCGGCTGCTCAGGATCCGGTTGCGCTGCTGACGGAAGCACTGCCGGGCTGGTCGTCCGCCACGGTCAACAGCACTTCTTCCGGTACCGCGCCGACGTTGTACACCAGGCGGTTGCGGTCTGCCGGCCAGACGGTGACGGTGCAGCGGATCGGCTTGCCGCCCGCCTCGTAGGCGGTCCGCATGCTCTCCAGCACGGCCACCCCGCTGTCGGGTAGCCGGAAGAACGCGCTCTCGACCTCGTTGGGTTGTCGGGCGAGCACCTGGTCGCGGTAGCCCACCAGTTTGAGGTTGAGCGTCTCGCCGACGTACTTGACGGCACCGGGTTCGATGTTCTTCGCTTCGACGAGCTTGGAGGCGCCCTGCTCGACGAAGCTCATCGGGTAGAACGAGGTCTGCAGGGACCATGGTTTACCGTCGATGCGCAGTCGCTGGTGGCGGGACACCACCTGGGCGCCCGGGTCCAGCCGCAGCTCCCTGCCGATCAGCTCCGACACCGTCTGGATCTCGACCCGGGGCAGGGTGGCCTCCGGGGTCCGCCGCTGGGCGCGGGCCTGTCCCATGTAGGCGACCCCCTCGCCGCCGCCCAGACCGGTGACGCTGTCGGTCGACATGGTGACCGCGAACGGCACCATGCGCTCGACCACGAAGGTGCCCTGACCCGCGCGGGTGACCACGAGGCCGCGGGTGACCAGCGACCTGATCGCGTCGCGCACGGTATTTCGGGAGGCGTTGTCGAACATCTCCCGCAGCTCCAGCTCGGTCGGCAGTTGGCTACCCGGGGGCAGCTCGCCCGACTCGATCCGGCGGCGCAGCTCCTCGGCGATCTGCCGATAAATCGGCCCGGTCATCGTTTCTCCCTCTGATACCAACAAGTGGGATGAGCTGACCTACTGGTGCGAGAAGACCAATCTAGTCCTTCAGACTGACTCCGCTTTACCCGACCCCCGATGTCGCGTAGCCTGTGTCCAAGGCGAGATGTTGGGATGGCCGGTATGAGCGGGCTCACCAGACACATACTAGTAGCACGGGCCAGTGGATTCACTAGTATGGCCCGTCTCCTCCCAGACTTCCCGAGCGCTGCGGCTCCCGTCCAAACGGGAGCCGTTGTTGTAGGCACACCCGTGTACCAGGCACAACAGCTCAGTCAGCAGGCAAGGAGGGCGACGGAGATGAACGCGCCGCAGGCCTACGCCGATCCATCGAACGTGGATCCAGTAAACCTTCTGACACGAACGCTGATGTCGGTCACCGGTATCCGCCGGCTGGTGAAGCCGGTGGGGGGTCGGCGGCGCGACCGGGCGCGCTTGTCTGTCGTACGCGACGAGGTAACCGCGTCCGCGGCACCGGTGCTCCGGGTGCGTCGGCACCGGACGATCATCGGCGTCGACATGAGCGAGTTCGGGCGCAAGGACGAGCAGGTTCAGAACCACGTCCGGACCGAGATGTACGCGGTACTCCAACAGGCGTTCACCAGCGCGGAGGTCGGCTGGCCGGCGCCGGACTGGCGGGAGGACCGCGGTGACGGGGCACTGATGATCGTCTCGTTCGACGACGCCCCCCTGGTCGTCGACCCGCTGGTGCGGTATCTCTACGCGCTGATCCGGCGGCACAACAAGGTCTCCAGCCACGAGGCCCGGATCGTGCTGCGGATGGCGGTGCACGCCGGCCACGTGTACCGCGACAGCTACGGCTTCTCCGGCCAGGCGATCGTCGACGTCTACCGGATGCTCGACGCGCCCGCGTTCAAGAGCGCGGTCGCGACTCACGGGGCGGTGCTCGGGCTGATCGTCTCGCCGTACATCTACAACGAGGTGATCCAGCAGGAGCCGGGGATGACCGACCCGGACAGCTACCAGAAGGTCGACGTCGTCAACAAGGAAACGAACACGCAGGCATGGCTGTACCTGCCGGGCCGGGCCGAGCTGGCCGCCTGACGCCGGATCGCGGCGGCCGCGACCGCCTACGCGGTGCGGGGCGGCGGCACCGGGTCGGCGCCGCGCCGGCCACCAGGCCGGCAATGGATCAGGCGCCGGGCGGCGAGGTACAGGCCACGCGGTACTCCGTGGGTGCGCAGCGCGTCGACGGCATAGTGCGAGCAGCTCGGACTGAACCGGCAGCAGGCCGGCCGGTTGGCGCTGATCTCCCGTTGGTACACCTCGATGGCGGCCACCAGCGGGCGGACGCCGCGCCGTTCGGCGGGCCCGGCGGGCCGGCGGCGGCCCGGGACGGCGAGCAGCGCGGCCAGGAACTGGGGGATGAGCAGTACCCCGGCGAGCAGGCAGTTGTTGTCGATCGCCTCGCCGATGCAGCATCCGGTCTCCAGCAGGCAGGCGTCGCGCCAGCAGGAACCGCCGCCCCCGCCGTACCCGCGGCGCCCCCGGCGCCGGTAGCCGGGCGGGGGGTACTCGTCGTAGGGGTCGTACCGCCGACGTGATCGCACGATTTGACGGTACCCGCGCGGTGCAATGTCGACCGGGTCGCGAATATATCGCTGATCTTCGCTATGTTGGAGCCATGCGGAACCCGTCCCGCCGCCTGCGCGCGGCTCTGCTCGCAGCCGTTCTGCTCATCTCCGGCGCACCCGCAGCCGCGCGCGCGACAGCCGCGCCGGCCGCGCATTCGGTGACCTACGACGGGTACTCGTGGCTGGTCGACGGCCAGCGGGTGTACCTGTGGTCCGGCGAGTTCCACTACTTCCGGCTGCCCAGCCCCGACCTGTGGCGCGACGTGCTGACGAAGATGAAGGCCGGCGGGTTCAACGCCGTGTCGCTGTACTTCGACTGGGCGTACCACTCGCCGCAGCCCGGCGGGTACGACTTCTCCGGTGTCCGCGACGTCGACCGGCTGCTGTCCATGGCGGCCGACCTCGGGCTGTACGTCATCGCGCGGCCCGGTCCCTACATCAACGCCGAGGTGGACGGCGGCGGTTTCCCCGACTGGCTGCTCACCCAGGCCGGGCACGCCCGCAGTACCGCACCGGACTACCTCGCGGCCGCGGACGAGTGGCTGTCGCACATCGACCCGATCCTCGCCCGGCACCAGGTGACCGACGGTACCGGCACGGTGCTGATGTACCAGGTGGAGAACGAGTTCTACGACGGGTCGGCGGCCGGCCGGCAGTACCTGGCGCACCTGGAGCAGAAGGTACGCGCCGACGGCATCACGGTTCCGTTGGTGGGCAACGACAACGCCACCTTCAACACCGGCGACGCGGCTCTCGACGTGGACAGCCCGGACCTGTACCCACAGGGCTTCAACTGTGCCAACCCGGGCACCTGGCGCCCGCTGCGCGACCAGACCCGGTACCGCGCGGACGGGAAACCCTTGGGGATAAGGGAGTTCCAGGGTGGCTCGTTCGACCCGTGGGGCGGGCCGGGGTACGACAAGTGCCGCGACCTGACCGGTCCGGCGTTCCAGAAGGTGTTCTACAAGGACAACATCGCCAACGGCGTGACCGACCAGAACTTCTACATGACCTACGGCGGCACCAACTGGGGCTGGCAGGCCGACCCGAGCAAGGTGTATTCGTCGTACGACTACGGTGCCCCGATCACCGAGGCGCGCCAGCTGACCGCGAAGTACGACGAGGACAAGCGGATCGGGTACTTCACCCAGGCGGTGGCGCCGCTGGCGAAGACCGACGGGCTGGCGGCCTTCCCGGCCGACGCACCGTCCGTTGTGGACACTGCCCGGATAAACCCGGACGACGGTACCCAGTTCCACGTCCTGCGGCACGCCGACGTCACCTCGACCGCGACCGAAACCGCGCGCGTCACGTTCGATCTGGCCGCCCGGTCGGGGTACAGCTTCGACGACGCGGGCCTTGCGTACACGGGGAAGTGGACGCACGCGACCGCGAAGCAGACCTACACCGGTGGCGACTTCGGGCGTACCGAGTCGTTCAGCACCACCGCGGGTGACAGCGTGACGGTGCCGTTCACCGGTACCGCGGTGCGTTGGGTGTCGTCGCGCGACCCGAGCCACGGCATCGCCGACGTGTTCCTCGACGGCACCAAGGTGTCCACAGTGGACGGATACGCGCCGGCCAAGGTGTTCCAGCAGATCCTCTACGCCGCCGACGGGCTCGCCGACGGGCCGCACACGTTGCAGATCGTGGTGACCGGTACGAAGAACCCGGCCGCCACGAACACCGCGGTCGCGGTCGACGCGGTCGACGCGCCCGCGCCGCCGGACTACGTCACGGTGCCGGTCACGCTCGCCGGGCGGGACGCGAAGCTGTTGCTGGCGCACTACCGGCTCGGCGACAGCGACCTGCGGTACTCGACCTCGGAGCTGATGACCCAGGCGCGGATCGCCGGCCGCGACGTCGCGCTGCTGTACGGCCGGGCCGGGCAGGACGGGCAGACCGTGCTGCGGTACGCCACCGAGCCGCAGGTTCAGGTACTGGCCGGGGACGTCAAGGTCGCCTGGGACGCCGCGCACGGTGACCTTCGGCTGGACTACCCGCACAGCGGCCTCGCCCGGGTACTGGTCACCGGCGGGGCCCGGCCACTGCTCCTGCTGCTGGCGACCGACGAGGTGGCCGCCACGTTCTGGCAGCAGCAGACCGCGCGCGGGCCGGTGCTGGTGCGGGGGCCGCAGTTGCTGCGCTCGGCGCGGTATGTGGATCAGGGCGCCGTGGCGGCCCGGGACATCCCGTCGCCGGGCGAGTTCCTCGCGTTGACCGGGGACACCGCGGCAGCCGGCGACCTTGAGGTCTTCGGCGGCGCGGCGAGCATCCTGTGGAACGGGCAGCCGGTCGCGACGAGCGGGACGGACAGCGGCAGCCGGCTGGGTACCCTGCCCGGACCGCAACCGGTCACGCTGCCCGCGCTCACCGGCTGGCGGTACCGGCCCGAGTCACCGGAGGCGGCACCCGGCTTCGACGACTCCGGTTGGCTGGTGGCCGACCGGCTGGCGAGCGCCAGCACGACCAAGCCGGTGACGCTGCCGGTGCTGTTCGCCGACGACTACGGGTTCCACCACGGCGACGTGTGGTACCGCGGCCACTTCACCGGTACCGGTGCGGAGACCGGGATCAACCTGTCCGCGGTCACCGGCCGGGCCGGTGTCTGGTCGGTCTGGCTCAACGGCACGTTCCTCGGCAGCACCGGCGATGCCAGGCACACGTTCACGTTCCCGGCCGGGTCGGTCGCGGCCGGTACCGACAACATGGTGTCCGTGCTCGTCGAGAACATGGGCCACAACGAGGATTTCCGGGCCGACGACACGCAGAAGGAGGCGCGCGGGCTGACCGGTGCGGCACTGGCCGGCGCGGCGACCGCGGTCACCTGGCGGATCCAGGGCAACGTGGACACTGCGGACCCGGTGCGCGGCGCGCTGAACACCGGCGGACTGTTCGGCGAGCGCAACGGCTGGTACCTGCCGGGGTTCGCGGACGGCTCGTGGGCCACGGTCGACCTGCCGCACACCGCCGGGCTACCGGGCGTGGCCTGGTACCGCACCTCCGTGAACCCGCACCTGCCGGCGGGTCAGGACACGTCGGTGGGGCTGCGCATCGACGACGACCCGGCCCGGCACTACCGCGCGCAGATCTTCGTCAACGGCTGGCAGCTCGGCCAGTACATCAACGGTGTGGGACCGCAGCACAGCTTCCCGGTACCCGCCGGCATCCTGCGCCCGGACGCCGACAACACGATCGCGGTCGCGGTGTGGAGCACCGACGAGGGCGGCGGGCTGGGCACGATACGGCTGGAGGTGTACGGCAGCCCGAGTTCGCCGCTGCAGGTCGGCACGGTCGGGTAGCCGACACTTCGTGGTCCCGTTCGTTGCCGGCGGTGCCAGCATGGGCGGAGAACCCAGGGATGGCGGCACACCATGGGACTGCGCAAGAGCACCGCGGCGCTGGGCGATGCCGAGTGGACCGACCTTCGGGACGCGTTCACCGCGGCCTACCGGCTGAGCGACGAACGTGGGTACGGCTTCTACGCGGGACTGCACGGGCTGCCGCTGCCGGCGTACTGCCAGCACGGTACCGTCCTGTTCCTGCTCTGGCACCGCGCATACCTGTACTTCTTCGAGCGGGCGCTGACCGACGCGTTGCGGCGCGCCCGCGGCGACCCGGCGGTGGCGGTGAGCCTGCCGTGGTGGGACTGGACCTCGGCCACGTCGCACCACGCCGGGCTGCCGGCAGGATACGCGACCGACGGCGGGAACCCGCTCGCGGCCGGTCCGGTCACCCTCGACGACAGCGATCTCGCGACGGTGCGGCGCAACCTTCCCGGCGCGATCAGCGACGGTCCGTCACCGGTCACCGTTCGGGATCCGGGGCCGCCCGACGACCTGCCGCGGCAGCGGACCGTCACCCGCGCGCTGCGGGCGCCCACCTTCACCGACTTCAGCCGGTTGGTCGAAGGCATCCACAACAGCGTGCACGGCTGGGTCGGCGGGGCGATGTCGGCGGTACCGATCGCCGCGTACGACCCGGTTTTCTGGGCGCACCACAGCATGATCGACCGGCTGTGGTACCTGTGGCAGATCAGCCCGCGCGGCGTCAACCCGCCCGCCTGGCTGCTCGACCGGGCGCTGGCGCCCTGGCCGGTCACCGTCCGGCAGGTCCTCGACGTGTCCCGGCTGGGTTACGAGTACGCCGTCCAGGTCGTCGCTTAGGAGCGGTGCGATGGTCACCATGCAGGACGCGGCGCGGGGCGAGAGCGACCAGACCGTGATCGTCGAGCTGCCGTACCCGACCGCCGCCGGTGCGCAGCCGTTCACCCGCGCCGACGTCGTCTTCACCGGCGTGGACCACTCGACGAGCTCCTACGAGGTGCGGCTGTTCTTCAACAACCCCGCCGCGACGGCCGGTACCCCGCGCGCCGTGGAGGAGGGGTACGCGGGCCGGTTCACCGTCTTCGGCCACGGCGGCTGCTACGGCGACGAAGGGCACTGCGAGGTACCCGAGCCGTCGACGGATCCGACCGACCTGCGCCCGCCGCATCCGTTGACCCCGCTGGACACCTACGTCACGGTCACCGACGCGCTGCGGGCCCTGCTCGCCGGCGACACCCTGCGGACCACCACGCTGGTACCGGTGTCCCTCGCGCCGCGCCAGCAGGACCGGGGGCCGGCGCCGGAGCTGCTGCACTTCGCCGACGTCTCGCTGCAGATCTACCTGACCGCCACGGAGTCCGACGCGCCGGAGTGAGGCCCGCGTGCTCAGTGCGCCGACGGATCGGTCACCTGGCCCACGAACAGCGGGGTACCGGTCGCGATGTGCACGATCGCGAACGCGAACGGCCGGTTGACGTCCATCCGCAACTGCGGCGGCATCCTGGCCGCCGTGGGGAAGCTGAGTCCGGTCACCGCCGCCGCCTCGGTACCCCATTCGTCGACGGTGATGTTCGCCCGGTGCACCGCCTGCTGGACGTACAGGCCGGGCGCGATCCCGGCGAGGTCGGCGTCCGGCCGGAACGGCGCCGTCAGGCCCAGGCCGCGCAGCGCCGCCGCGAGATCCAGGTCGGCGGAGAAGTTCCAGCGTGGCAGCGTAAGCGCGAGGTACCGCTTCTGCAGCTTGGCCGCGACCGCCGCCATCGCCCGCGGGGCGAGCATCGCCGCGGGCGCCCGGCCCGGGGCGGGCAGCAGGATGCGCATCGCCAGCTGCCCGCGGTCGTACGGCACCTCGACCGCCTGCCAGCCGTCGGCGGCGGCGTAGCGCAGGTCCTCCTCCGCGCGCATCGTGGGTACCAGCACCTGGCCGCCGTGCAGGCGGGTGAACGGCGCGTCGCTGGCCCCGTTCTCGATGAACGGGCCGCCGTCCCAGCGCGCGCGCAGGTACACCGTGTTGGCCAGCACGAGCCTGGTCGACGGGTCGAGCTGGTCGAAGACCTTGTCGATGCGCCCGGCGGTCTGCTGCCTGACCCACTGGTTGATCAGGTCGGTCGCCCGGCCGCCGTCGCCGAAGTCGACCGGGTGCACGCCGGCGCCGTACTGCGCGGCCAGGGTGTGCAGGAACGGCTGGCCGATCGGGTACCCGTGCTGCGGGAACAGCGCGTTGCCCAGGCACACCACGGGCGGGCCGGCGTCGTGCGGGTCGGCCGGCCTGGCCGGGGGTACCTGCGCGGTGACCACCTGGCGGGTGATCGCGTTGAACGCGTCGTGCACACCGGTGGCCGGGAAGCCGAAGACCCGGTCCAGCTGCGCCGCGGTGCTGCCGCCGGCGCCCGCGCGGACCATGGCGAAGGCGACCGCGATGGACAGCGGCGAGAGGACCACGTTGCGGTCCTGCGGGTAGGCCGAGGTCGCCAGCCGGTACCCGAGGTCGGCGACGCCCAAGGCCGCATCGGCGACGGGGGAGCCGGGTGCCGGCCACGCCCGGTCGTCGCCCGCCGTGAGGCTGTCCAGGGTGGGCGCGCCGCCGGAGCCGGCCAGCGTCATCGCCAGCACGGCCGTCACGAACATCATCGGGTACCGCCGACCGCTCATGCCGGTTTAGACGCACCCGGGGTCCCGACGGTTGCCTCCTACCGGCGGCGGAACACCACGGCGGTCGTCGACCCGCGCAGCCGGTCCATCATGCCCTGCGCCTGCTGCTTGAGCTGCGCCTGCTCGTCGGCGGTGAGCGTGCCGCACGGGTCGGTCGCGGGCGGGGCCGGTTCGCCCGCGAGCGGCACGTCCGGGAAGTGCGTGGGCACGAACCGCACCGCGAGCGCCTGCCGGTAGAAGTCCCAGGCGGATCCGGCGCGCACCGCCAGCTTCACGTCGTACCACCGCGGCGTGCTCGCGAACTCGTGGGTGACCGTGGGGCTGGTGGTGGCCATCGTCGTACCGTCGCCGAAGTCCCAGAAGTACGTCAGGCCGCCCGTCTGCCCGCCCTCGTTGCGGGAGAACGACGCGTCGAAGGTGACCGTGGAGGTCAGGAACGGCTTGGCCGGCACCGTCTCGAAGTACGCGACCGGGTCCGCGCCGCGGGGCTGCGCGCCGCCGTACGCGTCACCGGCGATGACGTACGACGTCCACGTCGCCGGCAGTTCCAGCGCCCGCTTGAGCCCCTCCGACGGGGTACCCGGACCGCCCGGCCCGTGCGTGGTGCCCGAGGCGTAGTAGTTGAGGTGCTCGGGCGTGTCGTCGTCGGTGTCGTAGAGCGCGTACTGGTTCAGCGTCGGCTTGCTGGCGTAGCCCGGCGGGTACGGGTTCTCGTTGCCACCGATCTGCTGGTTGGTACTGGTGTCGTAGGCGCCGATGATGCCGTACCCGGGGATGCCCCAGTTGCGGATGAACGACACCTGGTCGGTGCGGCCGGTGTTGTCGTCGACGACCGGCGAGAACTTCGCGATGTCGTCGGGCAGGTATGCCGGTACCGACTGCGGTCCGGGATCGACCGGGGTGGACCCGACCTGGTCGAACCGCAGCGGGTTCTCCAGCGGCATGCGGAACCCGTACTTCTGGCCGAGGACTGCGAACGCGTCGCTCACCGCGCGGGCGACCGCGTCCCGGAACGCCTGCGCCGCAACGAGGTTGTGCTGGATGCGCTGGATCGCGGTGGCGTCGTAGATGGTGTTCGGCGTGGTGTACAACGGGATCGCGTTGATGTTCGTGTACCACGGCCCGACCCCGCCGCCGACGATGTTGTTCAGGAAGTGCTCGGTGCCGAAGTGGCGGGCCGGGTACTCGATGCCGTTCTGGTCCATGTTGGCGACCATCACGTACCCGCCCTGCGGGCCGTCCGGGATCAGCCCGCCGACGTTCGCGGCGCCGGCCGACAGCGGCGCCCCGAGCACGTGGTCGGCTGCCAGGGCCGGGGCGAACGTGATCCCGGTACCGGTGGCGCCGGCCGTGCCGACCGCGGTGATGGTGACCGTCTCCGGGCCGCCGAACGGATCGACCAGCAGCGTCTCGCCGACGGCGAAGCCGACCCCGGTGCGGGCGACCACCTTCACGTTGGTGCTGCCCGCCGTCACGGGTGCCGCGAGCGTCGACACGTTGGTCTGCGAGTAGTCGCCGGACCCGACCAGGCCGCCCTCCTCGTTGTCGAACAGGCCGATCTTGATGGTGCGCTTCGGGTACGTGCCGTTGGCCTGGTACCAGCGCAGCAGCGCCTGGAACTCGGCCATGCCCATCGCCTCACCGGAGCCGGCGTCGTACGCCGAACCGTTGCCCCAGTTGCCGCCGCGCATCCCGGTCATCGGCGTCGCGCTGCCGTTGGCCGCGCCGTTCGCGACCGAGGTCGAGGTCGGCGTGCTGTCGTTGTGGCCGGCGATGAGCGCGACCTGGCCGGGGCAGTCCTGCCCGGGGATGGTCACGCTGAGGTCGTTCAGCTGCCAGACGCGCGTCGGGTATATGTGGTCCTTCGCGGTCAGGAAACGGCCCAGCGGTCCCATGTGCGCGGCGTCGGCGTTGGTCATCTCCTGCGCGAACCACTGGTAGAACTCCTGCGCGCCGTTGTAGTTGGGCGGCAGGTTGTTCGGATCGGCCGGGTTCGCCAGCGGGCCGTCCGCGCCGGCCGCGCGGAAGATGAAGTTCGTCGCGAGGAAGTACAGCTCGTTGTAGAGGAACGCGGCGTCGACGACCGGACGGTCCGGCGCGTCGGCCGGGCCGCGCACGTGCGGTGCGGCCGCACCGACGAGCATGACGAGCGGAAGGACGGCCGCCACCGCGATGCGTCTCATGACCGGGTACCCTTCCGTGCGGCCGCGGTCAGGCGGGCCGATTCGTCGGGGGTGAACGTGCCGCAGGCGCCGGTCGCCGGTGCGGTACCGGTCGGGCCGCCGACCGCGACGGTCTGCCGGTACAGGCCGAAGTCGCGGCCCCGCCCGGCGGCGAGCTTCACGTCGGCGAACGTGGGACCGGCGAACGTGTGCGTGACCCGTTGCCCCACCGCCTGGGTACCGTCGCCGAAGTCCCAGAAGTACTTGAGGCCCTTGGCGTTCCCGTTGGCGTCACGGGAGAACCCGGCGTCGAACGTGACCGTCAGCGTGGTGTCCGGCCGGGCCGGCGTCGTCTCGAAGTACGCGACCGGCTGGTCCGGCCGCGGTACCGCGCCGAGGTAGTTGTCGCCGGCGAGCAGCATGCCCGTCCACTGGGCGGGCAGTTCCAGCGCCCGCTTGAGTCCCTCGGTCGGTTGCTGGGGCTGGCGGCCGTGCGGTGCGCCGGCCGCGAAGTAGTTGAGGTGCTCGATGGTGTCCGACAGGTACCCGACCGGCTGGTTCTCGTTGACGTACAAGGCAACGCCGCTCGGGTGGGCGCGGGCCAGCGGTGCCGCGAGCGTGACCCCGGTACCGTCGGGCCCGGCCGTGCCGACCGAGGCGAGCTGCCCGTACTCGGTGTCGGCGCCGGTACCGATGAAGACCGGTTGGCCCGGCGCGAGGTTGGTGACCGCGGCGACCTTCACGGTCGTGTCGCCGGCCGCGGTGGTGGCCGCGGTGGTCGTCATGCCCGGCTGCGGTGTGCCGTTGCCCAACTGGAACGTGGTCTGGTTGCCGGCGTACCCGACCACCGGCGTCGCCTTCGTGGCATCGGAAACCGTTGCTGCGTAAGGGTTCTCATCCGTATCGGAGTTCTTCACGCCGGAGACGGTGAACCCCGGGATGCCCTTGTCGAAGAACGCCTGCTCGTCCTCCAGCGCGTCGGTGTCGTCGCGTACCGGCGAGAACGCGGCCTGGTCGGCGGCGCCGTACGCGGGTTTGGTCGGCACCACGCCGCTGTACGGGTTCGGCGCCTGCCCGGACTGGTTGTACCGCAACGGGTTCTCCAGCGGCATGGCGAAGTTGTACTTGGCGCCCTGCTGGCCGAACCCGGCCGCGATGGCGGCCTGCAGGTCGGCGCGCGCCTGCGCGATAGCGGCTGCGTTGGCCGTGATGTTCGCGCCCGGCGATCCTGCGCCGGTGTCCGGGTATGCCGGGTCGGGCGCCGTCGGCGTCGCCTTGACGAAGGTGAACCAGGGTCCGACACCGCCGCCGGTGACGTTGTTCCAGTAGAACTCGGTACCCAGGTGGTAGGCGGGGTAGTCGAGGCCGAGCGAGTCCATGTTGGCGAACAGCACGTACTGGCCCTGCGGCCCGGCCGGGATCAGGTTGTCCGCGTAGTACCGGGATCCCTCGCGGGTGAACAGTCCGGTGGCGGTCTTCCCGCGCGAGGCATCCAGCAGCGTGACCTTCAGCGTGCGCCGCGGGTACGTGCCGTTGGCCCGGTACCAGTCGAGCAGCGCGTGGTACTCGGCCAGCGTCAGCGCCACGCCGGACAGTCCGTCGTAGGCGCCTTCGTTGCCCAGGTTGCTGTCGGTGATGTGGCGGCGGGCGGCGCCGAACCCGGTGGTACCACTGGTCGTCCCGGAGTCGATCAGCCCGACGATGTCGGTCGGCACCGGCGTCTCGTCGGGGTGGGCGGCGAGCAGTACCCGCTGCCCGGGGCACGACGCGCCCGGGATCGTCACCTCGACGTCGTCGGAGTCGAACCGGTACCCGCCGGTGCGGCGGAAGTAGTGGTCCGCCCGGGTGGCGAAGGCGGCGAGGTCGCCGCCCGCCCGCCGGTCGGTGAGCTGGCCGGCCCAGTACCCGATCAGCTCCTGCCAGCCGTTGACGGTCGGCGGCACGTTGAACGGGTCGGCGGGGTTGCGCGGGTCGCCGTCGGCACCGGAGACGCGGTAGCTGAACGCCTTGGCCATCGCGTACAGCTCGCCGTACAGGTAGTCGGGGTTGACCACCGGGGTGGCCTGCTGGCCGGTGGGCCGGCCGGCCGCCGCCGTCGCGCTCCCGGTCAGGCACAGCGGCAGCACCGCCGCGACGGCGCCGGCCGCGATCAGCAACCGCCGCCGGCCGGAGCTGCGATTCGCCTGCATCCCACGGACCTCCTTCGAGCGAGGCAAGTCCACAGTGGACGGAGACCGTCGTGGTGCACGACGGTGGCGCAATCCCGCTCAGCGTATCGCAGATCACACCGCATAGATAGACGTCAGTCGATCAAGGCGCCCCCGGCGCGGGCCGCCGGCGGGCCCGGCTGGGATGATCGCAGGCGTGGCGGAATCCCGGACCGGACACTGGTATGCACGGATGGTCGCACGCGACACCCGCGAGGCCCACCGCGTGGCGACCCCGTTGGAACTGCTGTTCGACCTGTGCTTCGCGGTGGCGGTCGCGCGCGCCGCGGCGCAGTTGCACCACGACCTGTCCGCCGGGCACGTCGGGCAGGGGATGCTCGGGTACGTCACGGTGTTCTTCGCGATCTGGTGGGCGTGGGTCAACTTCACCTGGTTCGCCTCCGCCTACGACACCGACGACGCGGTGTACCGGCTGACCACCCTCATCCAGATCAGCGGGGTACTGGTCCTCGCGGCCGGGGTCACCCGGGCCGCCGAGAACGGCGACTTCCGGGTCATCACAGCGGGGTACGTCGTCATGCGGCTGGCCCTTGTCGCGCAATGGCTGCGCGCCGCGCACGGCGACCCGCCGCGCCGGCCGGCCGCGCTGCGCTTCGCGATCGGCGTCACCCTGGTACAGGTCGGCTGGGTGGCCCGGCTCGCGTTGCCGGCGGCCTGGGCGCTGCGGTCGTTCGTCGTCCTCGGTCTGGCCGAGCTCGCCGTGCCGGTGTGGGCCGAGCTGCGCGCCCGGACCACCTGGCACCCGCACCACATCGTCGAGCGGTACGGGTGTTTCACGCTCATCGTGCTCGGCGAATCCATCCTCGCGGCCACCACCGCACTGCAGTCCGCACTGGACACCGGCGGGCATCTGCGCGGGGCGCTGACCGTCGCCGCGTCCGGTCTCGTCATCGTGTTCGCCTTGTGGTGGACGTACTTCGACCGGTCGGCCGCCGCGCGACTCGACTCGCTGCCGTGGGGCATCGCCTGGGGGTACGGGCACTATCTGGTGTTCGCCTCGGCGGCGGCGGTGGGGGCCGGGCTGACCGTCGCGGTGGACCGGGTCACCGGGGCGCCGGTGGGTGCCCGGCTCGCCGGCTATGCGGTCGCGGTACCCGTTGCCGTGTACCTGCTCAGCGTCACGTTCCTGCACCGGGTGCGGCGGCGCGGCGCGGTCACCGTACTGGTCGGTGCCGCGCTGGTGCTCGCCGCGCCGCTCGGTCCGGTACCGCTGCCGATGATCGCGCTCGTGCTGGCGGTACTGGTTGCATTGTCGCCGGCGCGGGACCGATGAGTTTCGCGCGCCGCGGCGGTCAGCACTGTCAGATCGCGCAACATCTCTGGAAGGGGCACCGATGACCGAGCCGACGACGCACACCCTGGACGCACCGGGTGCCGTCCTGCACTACGACGTGCGGCGCAACGATTCGAGCACCGAGCCGGTCCTGCTGATGATCGGCTCGCCGATGGACGCGCGGGGGTTCGGTACCCTCGCCGGGTATTTCACCGACCGCACGGTGGTGACCTACGACCCGCGCAGTGCCGAGCGCAGCCGGCGCACCGACGGCGCCACCGAGACCACCCCGGACGAGCACGCCGACGACCTGCACCGGCTGATCTCCGCGCTGGACGCGGGTCCGGTGGACCTCTTCGCCACCAGCGGTGGCGCGGTCAACGCGCTGGTGCTCGTCGCCCGGCACCCCGAGCAGGTGCGCACGCTCGTGGCCCACGAACCGCCGGCGGTACAGGAACTGCCCGACCGCGAGCGGGTACTGGCCGCGAACGTGGACATCCACGAGACGTACCTGCGCGCCGGGTTCGGCCCGGCGATGGCGAAGTTCATCGCGCTGGTCGGGTACGAGGGCGAGCTTCCCGCCGACTACCTCGACCGGCCGGCGCCGGACCCGGCGCAGTTCGGGCTGCCGTCGACCGACGACGGCTCGCGCAACGACCCGCTGGTCGGGCAGAACATCGTCTCCTGCACGCACTACCGGCACGACTTCGCCGCGCTACGGGCCGCGCCGACCCGGATCGTCGTCGTGGTCGGCGCGAAGTCCCGGCGGCAGATCGCCGGTCGCGCGGCGGCAGCCGTGGCCGAGCGGCTCGGTACCACACCGGTGGAGTTCCCCGGCGACCACGGCGGGTTCCTCGGTGGTGAGTTCGGCATGACCGGCGAACCGGAGGACTTCGCCACGAGCCTGCGCAAGGTCCTCAACGACTGACCGGACGTACCACGCCGATGCGGGCCAGCGTGCGCGCCGTCCGCGTGGACAGGTCGCGGGAACTGCCGGGCAGGAACGTCCCGGCCCGGCAGGTACCGCCGTCGGGCAGCGCCGAGAGCGCCTCGATGACGGCGTCCGGCAGGGTGTAGAGCGCGCCGTCGATGGCGGCGCGCGCCTTGCCGTCCGCGCGCCCGACCACGTCGACGCGGACCTCTCCGTTGCGCACCAGCACGCTGTCCGGCTCGATCGCGTCCACCGCGGCGGCGTCGGCGAGCGCCCCGAACGCGTCGACACCCTGTGCCCGGCCGATGCCGTCGGCCACCAGGCGGGCGACCTCCGCCTCGGTGTCCACTGTGGACAGTTGCCGGCCCAGGGCGGTGAGCACCTCGCGCAGTTCCGCCGGGGTGGTACCGTCGCGCAGCCACGGGTTGCCCCGGTACCGCGGATCGTCGCGGATCAGGCGTGCCACCACCTCTTCGAGCAGGCCGGACCACCGTCGCGGTTGGACGGTGACGGAGATGTGCAGCGAGACCCGGTCGCCGGCGGTGGCGACATGCGCGCAGTTGTACGGCATGTAGAGCACGTCGCCGGGTTCGAGCGTGGCCGTGATCGCCGGTTCCCCCAGCGCCGCCTCGTTCAGGTTGCCCCGGTCGTCACCGCGGCGGGTTTCCGGTACCGGCCACACCTTCCACGTCTTGGTGCCGGCGAGCTGGACGACGAACACGTCGACCGGGTCGTAGTGCGGGGCGAGCCCGCGGCGGGTGGCCGGCGTCAGGAACCCGATGACCTCGGCCTGCGCGGCGAACAGCTCGGTCATCGACGCCGCGAGGGCGCGCAGGTTGGCCCGGTGGTGGTTCAGCGAGTTGAAGGTCAGCGTGGCGCCACCGCGGAACAGGCCCGCGATGCGGTCGGGCACCACCCGGTCGGTGACGTAGGTCCCTTGCACCACAACGGGTTCGGTGTAGGCGGCGGGCGGCACCTGCCGGCCGTCCTTGGCGACGTCGAGGTACGGCGGGCGGATCGCCTCGCAGTTGAGCACCGCGTCGAGATCGGCGACGGAGAGGATCTGCGCCGGATCGGCACGCAGGGCCGACCGGCGCAGAAACGGCTCCCGGTTGAAGTACCGCCCGAAGAAGACCGCCGGATCGCCGAGGATCTCGTCAGTTTCCAGCGTCCGCATGTGAGGTCACTTGATCAGGCGGATCCGCACGAACACGTACTGCTCGGTCTCGGTCGACTCCTCGACCAGTTCGATGCTGACTTCCTCCTGCTCTTCGACCTTCTCGTCGGCCATCGTGTCCTCCGATCGGTTGTCGGCTCGTCTTCGCGAGCCTAGAAAGGGGGTGCGGTCGTCAGCAGTCCCCTGATGCGGGTACCTCCGCTTGGATCTTGGACGCCTGCACCCCCTGCAGGGGGGACGAGCGTCCAAGATCCGCCGCCGGGCCGCCGGGCCGCCGGGCGAGCGGGCCCAGCTCGTGACGATCTCCGGCCGCGAGCCGGCCGGTGGTGGCGCCCGCCCGGCGAGGGCGTACCGTTCCCGGATGTCGAACAGCCGCCGCCGCTCCGGCCGGAGACTCCGGTACCTCCTCGCTCGCGCCCCGGTGGCAGCGGTACTGGTGGCCGGCTGCGCGCCGGCCGGTCCCGCCGGTCCGCCGCGGGCGCCGGCGCCTACCTCGTCGGCGCCGCCGTCGGCAGCGTCAGCGTCGCCGTCGGCCGGGTCGGCGAGCACGGCCGGGTTCGCGCCGCAGGTGCGCCGGTACTCGGCAGCGGCGGGCGTCGACGCCCAGCTGCTGATGGCGATCCTCTACAACGAGTCGTACAAGCCGCACGATCCGAAGCTGGAACGGGCCTGGCAGAAGATGGACCCGAACGCCGCGTTCGGGGTGGCCAACATGCACCGGGGTACCTTCGACGACACCAAGCGCGGCCGCGACTTCGCGGGCCGCACCTGGGAGGAGCTGCCCGACGATCCCGACCTGGCGATCGAGGCGGCCGCCTGGTACCTGCACGACCTGGCCGCGGTGCTGCCCGCGCACTGGCCGGCGCGGTACACCAGGGATGAGCTGCTGGCGCTCGGGTACAACGCGGGGCCGGGCAGCATGAAGTCGTTCGCGGGCGGTGCCACGCCCGGCCCGGTCGCGCAGTCGTACCTCGACCGCCTGCACGCCAACTGGGACGCCGCGGCCGAGGCGCTGCGGTGAACCGGCTCGCCGTCGCCGTCGCCGGTGCGGTCATCCTGGTGGCCGGCGTGACGGTACGGTCGTGGACCGGCGGCACTGTCGCGAAGAACGCCGGTGATGCGCTGTACGCCGCCATGGTCTACGCGATCGTGGTGTTCGTCGCGCCGCGGGCCAGGCCGCTGGTGGCCGGGGCGGTCGCCCTCGGACTGTGCTGGGCGATCGAGTTCGCGCAACTCACTGCGGTACCGGCGGCGCTGTCCGCACACGGGACGCTGCTGCGGATGGTCTTCGGTACCACGTTCCACCGCGCCGACCTGTTCTGGTACGCGGTCGGCATCGCACCGTTGCTGGCGCTGCACCTCGCCGTGGTCAGCCGGCCGGCCCGTCGACGTTGACGGTGGGTACCCCGGCGCCGGCGCGCGCGATGACGGCGGTCGCGCGCTGCCCGGTCGGGTTGGACTCGCGGTGCACCGTGTGCGCCGGTACGTGGATGAAATCGCCCGGCCCGGCGTCGACGACCGACCCGCCGCCCGGCCCGAATTCCAGCCGCATCGCCCCGCTCACCACGTACAGGCTCGTCTCGTGGTCGCCGTGGTGGTGCCAGCCCGACGTCGCGCCGGGTTCGGTGTGCACCAGTCCCGCCCACAGTCCCGGTACCCCGATCGCCTGCTGCCGGTGCATCCCCGGCGTCGGGTCGGCGTCGGTGAGCCGGTCCGGCCCGATCACCTCGACCGGCGCGCCACCGCGCGGCGCCAGCTCGGCGAAGACGGTCAGTTGCAGCCCGGCCGGTCCGGAGAGCCGGCTGTTGAGCGATTCCCACGGCGTACCGGTCGGCGGCGCGATGATCTCCGCACCCGCCGCGGCGAGGCGGTCGGTCACCGCCCGGCAGTCGTCGACCTCGAACGCCACCCGGACCGGTCCCGCGACCCGCCTGCCCACCTCGACCTCGTCGATGTACGCCGCATAGCCGGGCTCGGCCAGCTCCAGCGTCGCGGTACCGGCGTCGAGGATCGTCACCCGGTCACCCGCGGGCGAGGTGTAGGAGCCGCTCTCGGTCAGGCCGAGAACGTCGCGGTAGAAGCGCAGCGCGGTGTCGTAGTCGGGTGCGGTCACGCACAGCCGCAGTTGTCGGGTCATGGGGTCAGTCTGCGGTACCGTCACCGCCGTGGACGACGGGTACTTCGGGGAAAGCGTTGCGGCGCGGTACGACCAGACGTCCGCGGAGATGTTCGAGCCGGCCGCCGTCGAGCCGGCGGTCGACCTGCTCGCCGAACTGGCCGGCGGTGGGCGGGCTCTGGAGTTCGGCATCGGTACCGGACGGATCGCGCTGCCGCTGTCCCGCCGCGGCGTGCCGGTGCACGGCATCGACCTGTCCCGCGCGATGGTCGCCCGACTGCGCGCCAAGCCCGGCGGCGACGCGATCGGCGTGACCATCGGCGACTTCGCGACGACCCGGGTGGACGGCGGGTTCTCCGTCGCCTACCTGGTCTTCAACACGATCATGAACCTGACCACGCAGGCGGCCCAGGTGGCCTGCTTCCGCAACGCCGCGGCGCACCTGGTACCGGGCGGCTGCTTCGTCATCGAGGTCGGCGTGCCGGACCTGCGCCGGCTGCCATCGGTACCGGACGGATCGCGCTGCCGCTGTCCCGCCGCCGGCACGTGTCCGTCTGGGACAAGCCCTCCTGAGGTACCGTTTTCGCTGATGCAGGCACGGTGGCTGGCCCGCCCGCTGGTGGCCCTGGTGGTCACCGCGTCCGCCGCGCTGCTCATCTCATCGGTACCGGCGAAGCCCGCCCACGCGGAGACCACGTTCGTCGTCCTGCAGATGAACCTGTGCAACAGCGGCCTGGCGATCGGCACCTGCTACCGGTTCGGCCGCTCGGTCGACGAGGCCGTCGAGAAGATCCACGAGTACCCGCCGGAACTGGTGACGCTGCAGGAGATCTGCCGTGACGACCTGTACTCGCCGACCGGCTGGGGCAGGCTCGCGCAGGCGATGGCCGGGATCTACGGCAGCCGGCACGTGTCGGTCGACTTCGTACCGGCGGTCGACCGCGACACCAACGACTGGTACCGGTGCACCGACGACGAACCGTACGGCGACGCGCTGATCTATCACTACTCCGGACGGGGGCACCAGAGCGGCTGGTACCAGAGCCAGGACGGCAGCGACGAGGCGCGGGCCTGGACCTGTGCCACGGTCATCCGGGCCCGGCTGACCGCGTGCACCACCCACCTGTCCACCGACCCGGACACGGCGGCCCGGCAGTGCCGGGAACTGCGCGCGACGCTGACCGAGTCCTGGGTGCAGCCGGAGGTGATCGTCGCCGGGGACTTCAACCTGGCCGCCCGGGCGGGTACCCACGACGTGCGCCGCTGCGCCCCGGCCGGCTACGACCGGCGCGGCGACGGCAGCGTGCAGCACGTCTTCTTCACCCGCAACATCCAGTGGATGCAGGGCGAGCACCTGCCGATGCGGTTCACCGACCATCCGCTGCTGTACGAGAAGTTCCGGGTATGAGGCCGCGGTCGACGGGTTCTGCGCTGACCGCGGTGCGCGGGGTCGAATCGTACCGACGCGACAAGCTATGGTCGCGCGGTGCGCAAGGCAATCACGGTCGTCACGGTTCTGTGTGTCGCTGCCGGCCCGGTGCTCGCCGGCTGTTCCACAGGATCTGCGGACAGCGGCGGTACCGGCACCGGATCGAGGGCAACCGGTCTACGCCAGGCCCTGTCCAGGGTGGCGGCCACCGAGGACACCCGGGCCTGGCTGGGGTACGACGCCATCGCCGAGCTGACCAGGGTGGTAGGTAAGCGGCCCGGCCGCGGCTTCGGCCTCCTGCTGCTGCAGGGCACCGATCTGCGCTCGGACGCTGTGACCGCGCCCACCGACACCGGCATCGCTCCGCTGGACGCCGACTACGGGATCGCGGCTGGACTGCAGCCACACACGGTGACGGTGCTGGCGGGTGGGCAACAGGCCGACCGCATCGGCACCTCGCTGACGACGCTCGGTTGGGCGAGGAACGGCGACCGGTACGTGGCGCCCGATCCCGCACAGCTCACCAACACCGGCCGGAAGGCGGGGTACGGGCTGACCTTCGCCCAGGTCCGGCCCGATGGCTCGGACGTGGTGATCGGACGCTCAGGCACCGACCTCGGCACCGCGGGCCACCCGTTGCCGGGTAGGACGCTGGCCGACGACCGGGCGACCGCCGCGTTGGCGGACTGCCTTGGTGACGTAGCGGTGGCGAACCTGACCACCCGGTACCGGTCCGCGACCACCCAGCAGCCGGCCGTGCAGGCACGGGTACCGCACGGTGTCCAGCTCGACAAGCTGACCGAGATCGCGGTCGGCGTCCGCCCCCCGAAGTCCACGTCGGACACGCCGCGCGCCGTGGTGTGCACCGCCTGGGCCGACCGGGCCGCGGCCGACGGCTACGCCGCAGCCGTGCCCGGCGCGCTGACCGACGGAAAGTCGTTCACCGTCGGTGGGACCTACGCCCAGTGGCTGACGCATCCGCAGACCACGAACGTCGGCGGCGACGCCCACGTCGTTCAGTGGACCGCGGACGAGCCCACCGCCGACGAATCAAGGCTGGTCCTCCAGATGCTGGTCAACGCGGACGTACCCGGGCTTGGTTGACCCTCCCAGGTGGCACATGTCAGCCGTCCAGCAGGGCCATGTCCTCGGCGGTGAGATGCAGCGCACCGGCGGCCACGTTGGCTTCCAGGTGCTCCGGGTTGCCGGTGCCGGGGATGGCGAGCACGTGCCGGCCGCGGTGCAGGGTCCACGCCAGGCGGACCTGTGCCGCGGTCGCGCCGCGCGCCCGCGCGACGGTGCGCACCGCCTCGGGTTCGGCGGGAGCCGCGCCGTCCTCGCGTCCGGCACCGGCGATCGCGAAGAACGGTACGAACGCGATGCCCTGCTCGCCGCACATCCGCAGCAGCTTGTCGTTGTCGGGCGTGCGCACGTCCAGCCCGTACCGGTTCTGCACGCACACCACCGGCGCGATCGCCTGCGCCTCGGCGAGGTGGGCCGGCCGGACGTTGGAGATGCCCAGGTGCCGGATCAGCCCTTCGTCGCGCAGCTTGGCCAGCACGCCGAAGTGCTCGGAGAGCGGATTGTCGCCGTACATCCGCAGGTTCACCACGTCGAGGTGGTCGCGGCCGAGCTGGCGCAGGTTCTCCTCGACCTGGCCGCGCAACTGGTGCGGCGCGGCGAACGGCAGCCACTCGCCGGACGGGTCGCGACCCGGCCCCACCTTGGTCACGATGACCAGCTCGTCGGGGTACGGCGCCAGCGCGGTGTTGATCAGCTCGTTGGCCGACCGGGTCGCGGAGAAGTAGAACGCGGCGGTGTCGATGTGGTTGACGCCCAGCTCGACGGCGCGACGCAGGACCCGGACGGCCCGGTCGCGCCCGCTCGGGGTACCGCGGTCGAATACGCCGCTGCCGGTCAGTCGCATCGCGCCGAACCCGAGCCGGTTGACGGTCAGGTCGCCGAGCTGCCAGGTACCCGCCGCCGCTGCTGAAGTCATGCCGGCCAGCTTGGCACAGAAGGCGCCGGCCCGGTCACCCCGGCTGAGATCACCAACGCTGGCGCCGCCGAAATTCCGTCGCGTAGGACAACCGATCGGCACTACCGTCGTGCCGTCATCCAGGCGGCGCCGACCGGCGCCGATGCACGCTCTGTCAAGGACAGGCCGTTGTACACCAGCTGAGACGTTCATCGCGCCGAGAAGGTACGCCGCGCTCTGACGGGTCCGTGGCCGCGTAGCGCCGCCGCGCTGCCGGCCTGCTTCAGCGTGCCCTCGGCAGGTCATCGACGTCCGGCTGCCCGCCTCGCGGCACCCGTGGCCCGATCCGGCGCCGCGCCGATCCGCGCCGCGCCGACCTCGCAAACGTTGGTCTCGCCGCTGATTGGCCTCTCCTGGTGCAGGAAGACAGCTTTGGCGTGCGCGCCACGACGCAGTGGCTCGTCCGCCCGACAGACTTTCCGATCATCCGGCGCCGCTGCCGGACCTGCCCTTCGACGCGGTACCGGACGCACGGACGATTCCGCGTCAACGCGAACCACAAGCTGCTCGACGTCTGGTTGCTGGCGCTGTGCGTTCGGTGCGGCGAGACGGTCAAGCTGACGGTGCTGGAGCGTGTGCACGTTCGCTGCATCGAACCCACGATGCTTGACGGCTTCCATGACAACGCTCCCGCGCTCGCGGCGAAGCTGCTGGCCGATCCTGCGCTGGCGCACCGCAACGACGTCGTGCTCGACTGGACCGGTGCGTGGACATTGCAGACGACACCCGTCGAGCTACCGAAAGCCGACATCCTCCACGTCAGCGTCCACTTCGCACAACGCATCCCGATCAGGGTGACGGCGCTCATCGCGACCGGCCTGCGGCTGTCCCGCGCCGAGGTCGCGAAACACCTCGCCGCCGGACGGATCTCCGCCGAACGCAAGCTGACCGGGCGTTGCGCGCAGGACTTCAGCTTTGTGTTCCGGTGGCGGTGAGCGGCAATGACCGCGATCCTCGCACCGGTCTTCACGGTTCTTTTCCGGTGGGCGTACGATCCCCGGGTCCACCGTGGCGGACCAGGGGGGTGAGCGGCCATGGCGGTACCCGTCCGGCTGGCCGTCGATCTCGGCACGTGCCACACCGTCGCCGTCGTCCAGCGGGGCGACCAGCCGCCGCGCGCGCTGCTGTTCGACGGGTCGCCGGTACTGGCGTCGGGGGTCTTCGCCGCCCGTGACGGCGTGCTGCACACCGGGCGGGACGCTGAGCGGCTGTCGATGCTCGAACCGGCCCGCTTCGAACCGCACCCCAAGCGCCGGGTCGACGACGGCACCGTGCTGCTCGGCGACGCCGCGGTACCGGTACCGGCGCTGCTCGGTGCCATCCTGCGCCGGGTCGCGCACGAGGCATGGCAGGCCGGGGTCGACGCGAGCGGCGCCACGGTACTGACCTACCCGGCAGACTGGGGACCGCAGCGGCGCGCCGTGCTCAAGGAGGCCGCGCGCCTGGCCGGGATCGGCAACGCGCTGCTCGTCGACGAACCGGTCGCGGCCGGCCGGTACTGCATGGACGTGCTGCGCCAGCAGGTGCCGCCGGGGCGCTCACTGGTCATCTTCGACTTCGGCGGCGGTACCCTCGACCTCGCTGTCCTGCGCCGCGAGCCGCAAGGGCTGCGCGTGCTGGCCACCGGCGGCCTGGACGACCTCGGCGGCCTGGACGTCGACGCGGCCCTCGTCGGCCACCTCGGCCAGCTGATCGCCCTGCGCGACGCGGACCTGTGGCGCCGGCTCAGCAACTCGGTCGACACCGTCGACCTGCGCGAGCGCGGCGCCTTCTGGACCGAGGTGCGGTCGGCCAAGGAGATGCTGTCGCGCGGTACCACGGCTCCGGTGCAGCTGCCCCGCACGCCCGAAGCCCTGCACGTGACCCGCGACGAGCTGGAGCGGGTCGCCGGGCCGCTGGTCGACCGGGCCGTCGACGAGACCCGGCGGCTGTTGCAGCGTTCGGGTCTGGCCCGCGAGGATCTCGCCGGCATCTTCCTGGTCGGCGGGTCGAGCCGGATCCCGCTGGTGGCCACCCGGTTGCACGCCCGGTTCGGCATCGCGCCGACGGTGCCGGAGCAGCCGGAGCTGCCGGTCGCCCACGGCGCGCTGCTGGCCACCGCGGTCGCCCGCGCGGACGCGCCGCCGCCCGCGCCGCCGCCTTCCTGGCCGGCTCCGGCTCCGGCCCCGCCGCCGGTCGCCGTTCCCGCGCCGCGGCGGCGGCTGGTGCCGGTGGTGCTCGCCGTGGTGGTCGCGGCCGCGCTCGCGGCGGGCGGGTTGTGGTTCACGCTCGGCCGCGGTGGTGCGGCCGGCACCGGGGGTACCGGCGGCAGCCCGACCCTCGGCAGCCCGGCCCGCGGCAGTGCCGGTACCGCCGTGCCGGCCGGGTTCGTCGGCTGCGGCGGGGCGCTCTGCCCGACCGGTTCCGCGTGCTTCGGCGGCCTGACGTCGATCAGCGGCGTGGCGCAGAAGCCGGGCAAGGTGGACTGCGCGCAGGCGCACTACTGGGAGGCGTTCACCGCCGGGTACCTGCCGGCCGACGCGCAGGACCAGCGGCAGGACAGCCTGATGCAGCGCGCCGACGTCAGCGGCGTCTGCTCGGCGAAGGCGCTACACGACCGCAGCGTCGATCCGGCCGCTACCGCCGGCTGGAACCGCGACGCGTGGCCGGTGCAGCTGGCCGACGGTAGCTGGATCTACTACTGCATGTCCCAGCCGCCCGAGGGTGGCGAGTGGACCGGATCCAGGTTCCGCGCGGGGGCGTGACGCCACCGCTATATATGCTCGGCCGGGTGGAGATCCGGGAAGTGCAGGTCGACGAGCTGCCGGCCGCGTGGGAACTGGGTCGGCTCGCCTTCGGTTCCGGACCGCGACCCGTGTCGCCGCCCGAGCCCGCCGCGGTACCGGGATCGCTGCGCTACGGCGCCTTCGACGCCGACGGCCGGCTGCTCGGCAGTGCGATCGACCGGCACCAGGAGCAGTGGTGGAGCGGTCGCCGGGTGGCGTCGGCGGACGTGGCCGGCGTAGCGGTACTGCCCGAGGCGCGCGGCCGCGGCGTGGCCCGCGCGTTGCTCGTCGAGCTGCTGCGCGGCGCCCGGGAGCGGGGCGCGGCGGTCAGCGCGCTGTACCCGACGGTGGCCGCCCCGTACCGCAGCTGCGGTTGGGAGGCCACCGGCGTGCTGCGTACCGTCGAGCTGGCCACCGCTTCGCTGCCCCGGCACCGGCCGTCGCCGGACCTGTCCGTCCGGCCCGGTGAGCCGGCCGACCTGCCCGCGGTCGCGCAGCTGTACCAGCAGGTCGCCCGGTACCGCTGCGGCATGCTCACCCGTGACGGCGCGCTGTTCGACCGGCCCGCCGATGCGCTGCCGGAGTGGCTCGACGGGCTGACCCTCGTCGAGGACGGCGGGCGGCTGGTCGGGTATGCGGCCTGGCAGCGCGGTTCCGGGTACGACGCGAGCGGCGTGCTGACCGTGCACGACCTGCTCGCCACCACCGGGGCGGCCGCCCGGGAACTGGTCGGCGTGCTCGCCAGCTGGCAGAGCGTGGCGCCGACGCTGCGGCTGCGGCTGCTGGCACACGATGCCGTGGCGGCGCACCTGCCGCTGGAACGTGCCCGCGAGTACCGCCAGCAGGTCTGGATGCACCGGCCGGTCGACGTCGTCCGCGCGGTGGAGAGCCGCGGCTGGCCGCCGTACATCCGCGGCACGGTCGACTTCGCCGTCGACGACCCGCACGCGCCGTGGAACACCGGCGCGTGGCGGCTCGAGGTCGCCGACGGCGCAGCCGAACTGCGGCGCAGCACGGAGGAGCCCGCGCTGCACCTGCACGTTCGCGGGTTCGGCCTGCTCTACTCGGGGGTCGCGCAGGCGGTCACGGTGGCCGGGGCCGGGCTGCTGCGCTGCGCCGCCGGGCAGCACCCGGCAGCACTGGACCTGCTGGGCGCCGGGCCGGCGGCCCAGTTGCTCAACTACTTCTAGGGCGGAGTCGTCGGGGTAGCTCCCCCATGGCGGCCGGACCGGCGGGGGAGCTTTGTTTTCGCTTAAAACTTATGACCAGCGCGTTACGGCGCGCAAGGGTCGGGTTTTGTTGTGGCCGGTAACAATTCAGCAACGTAGGTATTGACTTCGATCATCATCGACTCCTAGCGTCGGCGTCGGGTCCGGATCTGGGCGGACGGACCACTGCATCGGCACCTCGGGTCGGCCGGACCGAGCGCCTTCCACATCCGGAATGGACGAGGACGATGTATCTCGATGTACTGACACGCGCCGGCCGAAGTCTCGTGAGCCGGCGCCCCCGCACAGTCACCACGGCCCTGCTGTGTTCGGCCGCGCTGGTCGCGACCGGCGGTGCCTCCGGCGCCGCGGTACCCGCTGCCGGCGGCCCGGTCTACCTCGACGCCAACGCCAGCGTGTCGGCCCGGGTGGAGGATCTGCTGCACCGGATGACGCTGCCCGAGAAGGTCGGTCAGATGGACCAGATCGTCGTCGGGGCGCTGCGCGACACCACCAACCCGGCCGACGGCAACTGCCACAACCCCGGCGGCAACACCGATCCGCTGCAACCGTCCTGTTTGGACAATGTGCTCGTGAAGAACTTCACCGGCTCGATCCTCGCCGGTGGCACCGACAACCCGCCGATGAACACCGGGCGCGGCTGGGCCGAATGGGCCAACACCATCCAGCACGCCGCGATCGACAACTCCCGGCTGCACATCCCGGTCATCCTCGGGGTGGACGCGGTACACGGGTTCGGGCACCCGTTCCAGGCGCCGCTGTTCCCGCAGTCGATCGGCGTCGGTGCGACGTGGGATCCGGGTACCGCACAGGCCGGCGGCGCGACGACCTCCCGGGGTCTGGTCGCGACCGGCTGGACGTGGGACTTCGCGCCGGTACAGGACCTGTACCGGGACAACCGCTGGGGCCGGGCCTACGAGACGTGGGCCGAGGAACCGGTACTGAGCGCGGCGATGGGCGCCGGTTTCGTCACCGGGCTGCAAGGTGGTGGCGACGGCAACCGGTTGCCGGCCGCCGCGACCGTGAAGCACTTCGCCGGGTACTCCGAGTCCATCAACGGGCACGACCGGGTCGAGGCGCAACTGCCGATCCGGTACCTGCAGGACATGTTCCTGCCGTCCTACGCGGGTGGCATCAATGCCAACGCGGCGACGGTGATGGTGGACTCCGGTTCCATCAACAACATTCCGGCCACCGCCTCGCACTTCCTGCTCACCACCGAACTGCGCGAGCGGCTCGGCTTCCAGGGCGTGGTGATCAGCGACTACGGCGACGTACCGGCGCTGGCGAACAACTACCACATCGCGGCCGACTTCCCGGGCGCGATCGCCAAGGCGGTCAACGCCGGCGTGGACATGTCGATGACCCCGTTCGACTTCGCCGGCTGGCAGGCCGGGCTGCTGCAGGACGTGAGCAACGGCCTGGTCTCGGTGGCCCGGATCGACCAGTCGGTACGGCGGATCCTGCGGCTGAAGTTCGCGCTGGGCCTGTTCGACCACCCGTTCGTCGACCCGGCCAAGGCCGACGCGGTCGTCAACGCCGGGCGGGACAGCACCCTGGCCGCCGCCGACGAGTCGATCACCTTGCTGCGCAACCAGAACAACCTGCTGCCGCTGTCGCCGGGCGCGAAGCTGGTGGTCACCGGCCCCAGCGCCGACTCGATGACCAACCAGCTCGGCGGCTGGAGCGTCAGCTGGCAGGGCGTGTTCGGCGCCGGGCACGTCTGCTGCATGGGACCGCCCGACCAGATCCCGCCGGGTACCACGGTCAAGGCGGGCCTTTCGGCCGCCGACCCGAACGTGACGTTCGCGCCCGACCAGGCGAGTGCCGTCGCGGCGGCCGCGGGCGCGGACGCGATCGTGGTCGCGGTGGGCGAGAAGGCCTACGCCGAAGGGCTGGGCGACAACCCGGCGCCGGCGCTGCCCGCCGACCAGAAGGCGCTCGTCGCCGCCCTGCAGGCCACCGGTAAGCCGGTCATCGTCGTGGTCATCGCCGGGCGGCCGCTCGGCCTCGGCCCGGCCGGCAACGCCGCCGGCCTGCTGATGGCGTACCAGGGCAGCACCGAAGCCGGTACCGCGGTCGCCGACGTCATCTTCGGCAAGGTCAACCCGAGCGCGCGGCTGCCGGTGAGCTGGCCGTCGGAGGCGGACACCCCGGGTGGTGACTTCTGCGGCACCTGCCCGTCGCCGCTGGGCGACCAGCCGAAGTTCTTCGACCAGCTGCCGGACACCGGGTCGGGTCAGGGACACAACTACAACCCGCGGTACCCGTTCGGGTTCGGGCTCAGCTACACCACGTTCCAGACCAGCGGGTTGGCCGTGGACAACCCGACGGTGTCGCGCAACGGCACCATGCACGTGACCCTCACCGTGGCGAACAGCGGCAGCCGCGCCGGTACCGACGTGGTGCCGGTGTATGTGCACCAGCCGGTCAGCGACGTCGTGGTACCGCCGCAGCGTCTCGTGGCGTTCACCCGGGTCACGCTGGCGCCCGGACAGTCGACGGTGGTGCACCTGTCGTTCCCCGTCTCCGTGCTCGCGGTGACCGCGGGCGACGTCGACTCCACCGCCCGGCCGCAGGTCGAGTCGGGTGGGTACCAGGTACAGGTCGACACCGCCTCGGCCGGCTTCATGGTCCGGTAACAGTGTTCGCTGGCCGGTCGGGCACTTGTCCGGCCGGCCAGCCGCGCTCATGCTTGTCGATATGCGAAGGATCGCGCTGACCGCTGCCCTGCTCCTTACCGGTGGCCTGCTGGTGGTCCCGGCAGTCGCCGCGAACGCCGCGACCACGGACGCCACCCGTACCCCCGTCGCCGCCTCCTACACGGTCACCCTGTCCAGCGACGCGTCCGGCGCCACGTGGACCGGGCACGAGTCGGTGTCGTTCACCAACGCCTCCGCCGTCGCGCTGACCGAGGTGTACCTGCGGCTGTGGGACAACTGGCACGGCACCTGCGCGGCGATGCCGATCCGGGTGACCAACCTGACCGGCGGCACACCGGACGCGCCGACCGTGGCGTGCACCGCGCTGCGGGTCGCGCTGCCGAAACCCTTGGCGCAGAACGGTTCCGCGACGGTCGGGTTCGACCTGCGGATCGCGGTACCCGCCGGGGTGGACCGGTTCGGGCGCGACGGCGCGTTCACGTTCGTCGGCAACGCGCTGCCGGTGCTGGCCGTCCGCGACGCGAAGGGCTGGCACCTCGACCCGTACACCAACAACGGTGAGTCGTTCTACACGCTCATCAGCGACTTCAACGTGAGCCTCGACCACCCGGGCAGCCTCGCGGTACCGGCGACCGGCACCTCGGTCGACACCGCCGGCTCGGCCGGCCGCACGGTCACCCACGCGACCGCGACGAAGGTGCGCGACTTCGCCTGGGCGGCCGGACCGTTCGCGAAGCTCTCCGGCACCTCCGGCAAGGGCGTGAAGGTCAACGTGTACTCGGTCAGCGGCATCAGCACGTCCAGCGCGCAGTCGATGCTCAACCTCGCCACCAGCGCGCTCGACGCGCACGCCGGCCGGTTCGGCGCGTACCCCTACGGCGAGGCGGATGTGGTGCTGGACAACGGCTTCTGGTTCGGCGGCATGGAGTACCCCGGCTTCGTCCTCGACCTCGTCAACAGCAACGCACTCGCGCACGAGCTGGCGCACCAGTGGTGGTACGGCATCGTCGGCGACGACGAGTACAACAGCCCGTGGCTGGACGAGGGGTTCACCGACTACGCCACCGACCTGTACTTCGGCCGGACCGGCAGCGGCTGCGGCATCACCTGGCAGTCGTCGACGGAGCGGCTCACCAATTCGATGGCGTACTGGGACGCGCATCCCAGCCGGTACGGCACCGTCGTCTACGGGTTCGGCAGGTGCACGCTGCACGACCTGCGGCGGCTGATCGGCACGACGGCGATGACGAAGCTGATGTCGTCGTACGCGCAGGCGCACCGGTTCGGCGTGTCCACCGTGGGTGCGTTCAAGAAGGCGGCCCAGGCGGCGGCCGGCTCGACGGACCTGACCTCGTTCTGGAGCCAGCACCGGGTCAGCGGGTAGGGCCGTAGACCTCGCGTGCCGTCGTCATCCCGGTGAGGTACGCGTCGCGCCCGGCCGACACCCGCAGCAGCCCGCGGAACTCGTCGACCGACCCGAAACCCTTGCGCCGCATCCAGTCCACCAGCCCGTCGAGCAGTACCGTCGCGTACCCCGGCCCGTTGCGCAGCAACGCCGAGGCGGTCATCACGACGTCGGCGCCGGCGAGCAGGTAGGTCGCCACGTCGGCGGGTCCGGCCACGCCGGTCGTCGCGGCCAGCGAGGCGCGGATCCGCCCCCGCAGCAACGCGATCCACGCGCGCGGCAGCCGCGCCTCGACCGGGCTGGACAGCGGCACCGTCGCGGTGACGGTCAGCGTCTCGGCGTCGATGTCGGGCTGCATCAACCGGTTGAACAGCACCAGCCCGTCCGCGCCGGCCTCGTCGAGGCGCCGGGCGACCTCGGCGGTGGAGCTGAAGTACGGGCCGAGCTTCACCGCGACCGGTATGCTCACCGCCGACCTGACCCGGCGCAGGATGTCGACGTGGCGCTGCTCGACGTCGCGGCCGGACGCGTGCGGATTGCTCGGCAGATAGTAGACGTTCAGCTCGATCGCGGCCGCACCGGCGTCCTGGATCGCGCTGGCGTAGTCGATCCAGCCCGCCGCGGTGACCCCGTTCAGGCTCGCGATGACCGGGATGTCGACCGCCTTGGTCGCGCGCCGCACGAGGCTCAGGTACCGGCGGGAGGCCTGCGCGTCCTCGGGTTCGGGCGGCAGGTACGACAGCGACTCGGCGAAACTCTCGGTGCCGGCGTCGGCCAGCCGGGCGGTCTGCTCGGCCTCCCGGCGCAGCTGCTCCTCGAACAGCGACGGCAGCACGACCGCACCGACACCCGCGTCGGCCAGCAACTGCACCCCGGCGACGGTCTGCGACAGCGGCGAAGCCGATGCCACCAACGGGTTGCGCAGCACCATGCCGAGGTACGTGGTCGCCAGCTCCATCATGCGCTCCTGCTCGCGTCGGCCGGGAACCGCTCCGCGCCGCGGGCGGCCATCTCCTCGTAGACCTGCCAGCGCTGGTCGACCGCTTGCTGCGCAAGGGTTTGCAGCCGCTCGGCCTCGGCCGGGTCGGCGTTGGCCAGCAACCGGTACCGCAGCTCCCGCATCGTGTAGTCGGTCAGCGGCATGCGTGGCCGCGGTGAGTCGAGCAGGAACGGGTTGCCGCCGCGTGCCCGGATCACCGGGTCGTACCGGATCAGCGGCCAGTACCCGCTCGCGACGGCGCGGTACTGCTGGTCGAGACCGTTACGCATCTCGATGCCGTGCGCGATGCAGTGGCTGTAGGCGATGACGAGCGACGGCCCGTCGTAGGCTTCGGCCTCCCGCAGCGCCCGCAGCGTGTGTTGCGGATCGGCCCCCATCGCGACCCGGGCGACGTACACGTTGCCGTACGCGATCGCCTGCAACGCCAGGTCCTTCTTCGGTGTCGTCTTCCCGGCGGCGGCGAATTTCGCGACCGCGCCCAACGGGGTCGCCTTGGACATCTGGCCGCCGGTGTTGGAGTAGACCTCGGTGTCCAGTACCAGGACGTTGAGGTCGCGGCCGGAGGCGAGCACGTGGTCGAGGCCGCCGGAGCCGATGTCATACGCCCAGCCGTCCCCGCCGACGATCCACACGCTGCGCCGTACGAGGTGGTCCAGCACGGTGGTCAGGTCCGCGACCGCGGGGTGGGCCGGGTCGAGGTCGGCCAGCCGGCGCTGGAGTGCGGCGACCCGGTCTCGTTGCGCGGCGAACTCCGACTCGCGGCGCTGCGGCGCGTCGAGGATCGCGTCGACGAGGTCGGCACCCACGGCGTCGCGCAGTTCGCCGAGCCGGCTGCGGGCCAGCCGCAGGTGCAGATCGGCGGCGAGCCGGAAGCCGAGCCCGAACTCGGCGTTGTCCTCGAACAGCGAGTTGGACCAGGCCGGCCCGCGACCGTGCGCGTCGGTCGTCCACGGCGTCGTGGGCAGGTTCCCGCCGTAGATCGAGGAACAGCCGGTCGCGTTGGCGATCATCAGCCGGTCGCCGAACAGCTGGGACAGCAGCTTCAGGTACGGAGTCTCGCCGCATCCGGTACAGGCGCCGGAGAACTCGAACAGCGGCTGGAGGTACTGCGCGCCGCGCACGGTACCGAAGTCGACCCGGGACCGGTCGTTGACCGGGATCGTCTCGAAGAACGCGATCGCCTCCCGGCCGGCGGCCAGTTGCGGTTGCCGCGGCGCGAGGTTGATGGCCCGGCGGTCCGGCTGTGCCGGTGCCTTGGCCGGGCAGGCCTCCACGCACAGCCCGCAACCGGTGCAGTCCTCGATGTACACCTGCAGGGTGTACCGGGTGTCCGGCAGCCCGCGCACGTCCAGCGGCATCGACGCGAAGCCGTCCGGCGCACCGTCCACTGTGGACTGGTCATAGAACTTCGACCGGATGACGCTGTGCGGGCAGACGAAGCTGCAGTTGCCGCACTGGATGCACAGGTCGGGGTCCCACGTGGCGACCAGGTCGGAGATGTTGCGCTTCTCGAAGGCCGTGGTACCGCTGGGATACGTGCCGTCCACCGGAAGCGCGCTGACCGGAAGCTGGTCGCCACGGCCCTCCATCATCGCCGCGGTGACGGTGCGGACGAAGTCGGGCGCGTGTGCGGGTACCGTCGGCGGCCGCTCGCGGGTCGCGGTGACCCGCTTGGGCACCTCGACCCGGTGCAGCGCGGACAGCGTGTGGTCGACCGCGGCGTGGTTGCGGGCGACCACCTCGGCGCCCCGCCGGGCGTACGTCTTGCCGATCGCCGCCTTGACCGCGGTGACGGCCTCGTCCCGGGGCAGTACCCCGGAGATGGCGAAGAAACACGTCTGCAGCACGGTGTTGGTGCGCCCGGCGAGCCCGGCCTCCCGGGCGACCCGGTCGGCGTCGATGGTGTAGAGGTCGATCGCCTTGGCGAGGATCTGCTCCTGTGCCGGACGCGGCAGCGCGTCCCACACCTCATCGGCCGGGTACGGGCAGTTGAGCAGCAGGGTGGCACCCGGTGCGGCCCGGTCGAGCACCTCGGCGCGGTCGAGCAGCCCGAAGTGGTGGCAGCCGACGAAACCGGCCTGCGCCACCAGGTACGGCGCGCGGATCGGCGCCGGCCCGAACCGTAGGTGCGACACGGTCTGCGAGCCGGACTTCTTGGAGTCGTAGACGAAGTAGCCCTGCGCGTGCAGCCGCGGATCGGCACCCAGGATCTTGATGGTGTTCTTGTTCGCGCCGACGGTGCCGTCCGACCCGAGCCCGAAGAACACCGCGCGCACGGTCTCCGGCGACTCAATGTCCAATGTGGAGTCGTACGGCAGGCTGGTGCCGCCGACGTCGTCGGTGATGCCGACGGTGAACCGTGACCGCGGTTGTGTGGCGGCGAGTTCCGCGAACACCCCGGCGACCATGCCGGGCGTGAACTCCTTGGATCCCAGCCCGTACCGGCCACCGACGACCGTCGGCAGCACCGGCCGCGTACCGTTGCCGTGCGCCTCGGCGAGCGCGGTCAGCACGTCGAGGAACAGCGGTTCGCCGAGCGAGCCGGGTTCCTTGGTCCGGTCCAGTACCGCGATCCGCCGCACCGTGCCCGGCAGCGCCGCCAGCACCGCGGCGGCCGGGAACGGCCGGTACAGCCGGATCTGCAGCACGCCGACCCGTTCCCCCGCGGCGGTCAGGTGCGCCACGGTCTCCCGCGCGGTCTGTGCACCGGAGCCCATCACGACCAGTACCCGTTCCGCCGCCGGATCGCCGGTGTACTCCACGATGCCGTAGCGCCGGCCGGTGCGCGCGGCCAACGCGTCCATCGCGTCGGTCACCGCGTCGGCAACCCTGGCGTAGAACGGGTTCACCGTCTCGCGTCCCTGGAAGTACACGTCCGGGTTCTGCGCGGTACCGCGGATGAACGGCCGCTCCGGTGACAGCGCCCGGCCCCGGTGCTGCCGCACCAGTTCGGCGGGTACCAGCGCGCGCAGGTCGTCGTCGTCGAGCAGCTCGACGGTGTTCAGCTCGTGCGAGGTGCGGAACCCGTCGAAGAAGTGCACGAACGGTACCCGCGTGGCGAGCGTCGCGGCCTGCGCCACCAGCGCCAGGTCGTGCGCCTCCTGTACCGACGCCGACGCCAGCAACGCGAACCCGGTCGCCCGCACCGCCATCACGTCGGAGTGGTCGCCGAAGATGGAAAGCCCTTGCGCGGCAAGGGACCGGGCCGCCACATGCAATACCGCCGGGGTCAGCTCGCCGGCAATCTTGTACATGTTCGGAATCATCAGCAGCAGGCCCTGCGACGCGGTGAACGTGGTGGTGAGCGCGCCGCTCTGCAGGGCACCGTGCAACGCACCGGCCGCACCGCCCTCGCTCTGCATCTCGACCACGGTCGGTACCGTGCCCCAGATGTTGCACCGCCCGCCGCTGGACCACTCGTCGGCCAGCTCCGCCATCGGCGAGGAGGGCGTGATGGGGTAGATGCAGCAGATCTCGTTCAGCCGGTAGGCCACCGAGACGGCCGCCTCGTTGCCGTCCACCGTCGCGCGCATCAGTCCTCCGCCCGGCTCTCAGACACCATCTCGATCGCGTGCACCGGGCACTGCTCGTAGCAGACCGCGCAGCCGGTGCAGCGGTCGTAGTCGAACCGGTACCGGTGCCCCGGGCCGAGCTTGATGACCGCGTCCTCCGGGCAGGCGCCGAGGCAGCCGTCGCACTCGAAGCAGTTGCCGCAGGACAGGCACCGGCCCGCCTCGTAGGCCGCCTGCGCCACGGAAAGCCCACCGACCACCTCGGTGAAGTCGGTGATGCGGTCCTGCGGCTCGCGCTCGGTCTGGGTGCGCCGCGCCGCATCGCCGAAGTACCACAGGTGCAGGCCGTCGAACTCGATGACGTCGTGCTTGGCCGGCCGGTGCGCGACGGCCTGCCGCAGGTACGCGTCGATGTGCCCGGCCGCCTTCTTGCCGTGTCCCACGCCGACGGTCACGGTGCGCTCCGCCGGTACCATGTCGCCGCCGGCGAACACGCCGGGGGAGCCGGTCATCAGCGAGGTCGACACGACCACGGTGTCGTCGGCGGTGAACTCCACGCCCGGTACCGCGCGCAGGAACCCGGTGTCGGTGCGCTGGCCGAGCGCCAGGATCACGGTGTCGGCCGCGAGCGTCTCGAACCGTCCGGTGCCGCGCGGGCGGCCACCGGGATCGAGCTCCATCACCTCGACGGTCAGCGCCGGACCGTCGAACGCGGTGATGGTGCGCAACCAGTTGATGCGCACGCCTTCGCGCTCCGCGTCCTGCGCCTCCTCCTCGTGCGCCGGCATCTGCGCGCGGGTGCGCCGGTACACGATGAGGGCCTCGTCGGCGCCCAGCCGGCGGGCGACGCGGGCCGCGTCCATCGCGGTGTTGCCGCCGCCGTAGACGGCCACCCGCCGGCCGATCAGCGGCCGCTCGCCGGAGGCGACGTCGCGCAGGAACGAGACCGCGTCGACGATCCGCCCGGCCTCGCGCGCGGGGATGTCGACGCGCTTGGACAGGTGCGCGCCGACCGCGACGAACACCGCGTCGAACCCGCGCCGCTCCGCCGCCAGGTCCTCGACCCGGTGCCCGCCGGTGATCCGCACCCCGAGCTGCGCGATCCGGTCGATCTCGCCGGCCAGCACGTCGCGCGGCAGCCGGTAGGCCGGGATGCCGTAGCGCATCATGCCGCCGGGTTCCGGGCTGGCGTCGCGGATCTCCACCTGGTGACCGAGCCGGGCGAGGTGGTACGCGGCGGACAGCCCGCTGGGTCCGGCGCCTACCACGAGTACCCGCTTACCGCTGCGCGCGGCCGGCTCGTCGAACTGCCAACCCCGTTGCAGCGCAAGGTCGCCGAGGAACCGCTCGACGCCGTGGATGGACACCGCGCTGTCCAGCTGCGCGCGGTTGCAGACGGTCTCGCACGGGTGGTAGCAGACCCGGCCGTGGATGGCCGGCATCGGGTTGTCCCGCACCAGTTCCCGCCACGCCGCCTCGTACCGCCCCGCCTGTACCTCGGCCAGCCACGCCTGGATGTTTTCCCCGGCCGGGCAGCCGGCGTTGCACGGCGGCAGCAGGTCGAGGTACACCGGCCGGCGGGTGCGGACCGGACCCGCGCCGGCCCGGCCCTGCAACAGATCCGGCAACGGGGCGAGATCGTCGGCCGGCTGATTCGTACTCACGACTACGAGGGTCGGTCGCCGGACGACCCAGTGGCCAGGGCCGAAGTGCCCGTGTTAGCTTGATACCCGTTGCGCCGGGCATGCCGGCGCGGTCCAGGCCGAGAGGCGCTGCGACGGATACCATCCGCCACGCTCGGCCCGTGATCTACCCGCAAGGGCGCCTCCCACGAGGAGGTGACCTCTTCGATGACTGTCCAACTCCAACGCCGTAACGGCATCGACTTCGCCGTGGCGGACCTGTCGCTCGCCGGGGCCGGCCGGCACCAGATCCGGCTCGCCGAACACGAGATGCCCGGGCTGATGGCGCTGCGCCGCCGGTACGCCGCGACGCAACCGTTGCGCGGCGCGCGGATCGCCGGGTCGCTGCACATGACCGTGCAGACCGCCGTGCTCATCGAGACCCTGGCCGCGCTCGGCGCGCAGGTGCGCTGGGTGTCCTGCAACATCTACTCCACGCAGGACGAGGCCGCCGCGGCGGTCGTCGTCGGCGCCGACGGTACCCCGGACCGCCCGGCCGGCATGCCGGTGTTCGCGTGGAAGGGCGAAACCCTCGCCGAGTACTGGTGGTGCACCCGCCAGCTGTTCGACTTCGGCGACGGCACCGGGCCGAACCTGCTCGTCGACGACGGCGGCGACGCGACCCTGTTGGTGCACAAGGGAGTCGAGTTCGAGGCCGCCGGTGCGGTACCGCTGCCCGCCGACGGCGACCACCCCGAGTACCGGCAGCTGCTGCGCACGCTCGCGGACAGCCTCGCCGATGACGGCCAGCGGTTCACCCGCATCGCCCGCGGGATGCACGGGGTCAGCGAGGAGACCACCGCGGGCGTCCTCCGGCTCTACAAGCTCGCCCGCGACGGCCAGTTGCTGTTCCCGGCCGTCAACGTCAACGACTCGGTCACCAAGTCCAAGTTCGACAACCGGTACGGCATCCGGCACTCGCTCGTCGACGGCATCAACCGGGCCACCGACGTGATGCTCGGCGGGAAGCTCGCCGTGCTGTGCGGGTACGGCGACGTCGGCAAGGGTGCCGTGGAGTCGTTGCGCGGCCAGGGTTCCCGCGTGGTGGTCACCGAGATCGACCCGATCTGCGCGCTGCAGGCCGCGATGGACGGGCTGCAGGTGGTGCACCTCGACGAGGTCGTCGACAGGGCCGACATCTTCATCACGGCGACCGGCGGCCCCGACATCATCAGCGTCGACCACCTGAGCCGCATGAAGCACAACGCGATCGTCGGCAACATCGGCCACTTCGACGACGAGATCGACATGGCCGGTCTCGCCGCGGTGCCGGGCATCGTCAAGGTGGAGGTCAAGCCGCAGGTGCACGAGTGGCGGTTCCCGGACGGGCACTCGGTTCTGGTGCTGTCGGAGGGGCGGCTGCTCAACCTCGGCAACGCGACCGGGCACCCGAGCTTCGTGATGTCCACCTCCTTCTGCAACCAGACCATGGCGCAGATCGAGCTGTTCACCCGCGAGTACGGCACCGGTGTGCACATGCTGCCCAAGCACCTCGACGAGGAGGTGGCGCGGCTGCATCTCGACGCGCTCGGCGCGCACCTGACGGTGCTGACCAAGAAGCAGGCCGAGTACCTCGGCGTACACGTGGACGGGCCGTACAAGCCCGAGCACTACCGCTACTGAAGGCCCAGTTCCGACACGGACACCTCGCGCATCTCGACTTTGCGGATCTTCCCGGTGACCGTCATCGGGAACGCGTCGACGAGCTTGACGTACCGCGGAATCTTGAAGTGCGCGAGCCGTCCGGTGCAGAACTCGCGCAGCGCCTCGGCGGTCAGGGGTGCGGCTCCCGCGCGGAGCCGCACCCAGACCATCAGCTCCTCGCCGTACCGCTCGTCGGGTACTCCGATCACCTGAGCGTCCTCGATGTCCGGGTGGGTGTAGAGGAACTCCTCGATCTCCCGCGGGTAGATGTTCTCGCCGCCGCGGATCACCATGTCCTTGATCCGCCCGATGATCGAGGCGTACCCGGCCTCGTCCAGCACCGCGAGGTCGCCGGTGTGCATCCAGCGCGCCGCGTCGATCGCCTCCGCGGTGCGCTCGGGCATCTCCCAGTACCCGAGCATCACGCTGTACCCGCGCGTGCAGAACTCGCCCGGCTCGCCGCGGGGTACCACCCGGCCGGTCTCCGGATCGACGACCTTCACCTCGACGTGCGGGTGCACCGCGCCGACCGTGGACACCCGGCGCTCCAGGTCGTCGTCCGGCCGGGTCTGCGTGGACACCGGCGAGGTCTCCGTCATGCCGTAGCAGATGGTCACCTCGGCCATGCCCATCTCCGCGATGACCCGCTTCATCACCTCGACCGGGCACGGCGAACCGGCCATCACCCCGGTGCGCAGGCTGCCCAGGTCGTAGGAGGCGAAGTCGGGTTCGGCGAGTTCGGCGATGAACATCGTGGGTACCCCGTAGAGCACCGTGCACCGTTCCTGTGCCACCGCGCGCAGGGTGGCCGTCGGTTCGAAGGAGCGCGCCGGGATCACCATGGTGGCGCCGTGGGTGGTCGCGCCGAGGTTGCCCATCACCATGCCGAAGCAGTGGTAGAAGGGTACCGGGATGCACACCCGGTCCTGTTCCGTCCAGCGCTGCGTGCGCGCCACGAAGTACCCGTTGTTGAGGATGTTGTGGTGCGACAGCGTCGCGCCCTTCGGAAACCCCGTGGTACCCGACGTGTACTGGATGTTGATCGGGTCGTCGAAGGACAGCTCCGCCTCGCGCGCGGCCAGCGCCGTACCGTCCACTGTGGACGATTGCCCGAGCAGGCCCGCCCAGTCGTCGGTACCGATGTAGTAGACCTGTTGCAGCGCCGGGCATCGCGGCCGCACCTCGTCGACCATCGCGCGGTAGTCGGAGGTCTTGAACCGCTGCGCGGACACCAGTACCCGCGTGCCGGACTGGCGCAGCACGTACTCCAGTTCGGAGGTGCGGTACGCCGGGTTGATGTTCACCAGGATCGCGCCGACCCGCGCGGTGGCGTACTGCGTGAACGTCCACTCGGGCAGGTTCGGCGCCCAGATCGCCACCCGGTCACCGGTGCCCACCCCGATCGCCAGCAGCGCCCGGGCCAGCTCTTCCACCTGTTCCGCGAACTGCGCGTAGGTCCAGCGCCGGCCGGTCGGCACGTCCACGAGCGCTTCCCGGTCCGGGAACGCGGCCACGGTGCGGGCCAGGTTCGCGCCGATCGTCTCGCCGAGCAGCGGCTGGTCGGACGCGCCGTGGGCGTAGGAAAGGGCAGGCATCATCGGCTCCCTTCCGGTGTCAGAACACCGTGTATCCGCCGTCGATGACCAGCACGCTACCGGTCATGAAGGCCGCCGCGTCACTGGCCAGATAGACGACGCTGGGCGCGATCTCCGCCGGCGTCGCGTACCGCTGCAGCGGCGCGTCCTCGATCCAGTACCGGCGGAACTCCGGATCGTCCACCGGCGCCATCTCGGTGTGCACGTACCCCGGCGCGATCGCGTTGACCCGGATGCCAAGCGGCGCCCACTCCGCCGCGAGCGACTTCGTCAGGTGGTGTACCGCCGCCTTGGACGCGTTGTACGCCGGCTGCCACTGCGGCCGGTTGACGATCTGGCCGGACATCGAACCGACGTTGACGATCGTGCCGCCGCCGCCCGCCGCGAACACCCGGCCGAAGGCCTGGCAGCAGTTCCACACGCCGGTGAGGTTCACGTCGATCACCTCCCGCCATTCGGCTTCGGTGACCTCCAGGGCGGGCCGGTGGATGCAGGTACCGGCATTGTTGATCAGAATGTCCACCCGGCCGAGCGCCGCGACGATCTCCTCGACCGCGCGGTCGACGTGCGGCCGGCGCGCGACGTCGGCGCGGAACGCCTGTGCGCGGATGCCCGCGTCGGTCAGCTCCCGCACGGCCGCGGCGCTGCGGGCGGTGTCCCGGGCCAGGATCGCGATGCTCGCGCCGGCCTCGCCGAGCGCGCCAGCGAACGCCCGGCCCAGCCCGCGGTTGCCACCGGTCACCACGGCCACCTTGCCGTCCAGACGGAAGGAATCGAGTACCGGCATCGCACCCTCCACAGCGTCAGGCCCGCTTGGCACGGTACAGGATCGTCCGATCTTGGACGGTTGTGCCCCTTCGAGGGGGTGCTGGCGTCCAAGATCTCGCAGCAGCCGGCGCCGGCCGACGTATCCGCCCCACCGCAGCCGCGGCGACTCCGACTGCACGCTGACCTATCTCGGCACCGCCGCGGTACCGGTGCACGACATCGCGCCCCTGCCGCACGGTGGGCTGAGCTACGCGGCGGTGCTGCCGGTCGACCTGTCGGCGTACACGCGTGCGTGTGACGAGCCGGTCATCGGCCGGATCCGCGCGGTGCTGTCGTGGAACGTGCCACCGTCCACAGTGGACCCTGACGCGAAAGCGTACTGGGGCAACCGGGCTCGGGCACCGGCCTGAACGTCTTCGCCGTCGGCGGCATCGGGGTGGCCGACATCGACAGCGCCTACAACCCGGTCAGCCAGGCCACGTCCGGCACCGGCCTGACCCGGCCCGGTGCGCACTTCGCGCTCACCGGCGGGTTCACCGACGCGCGCCAGTGCCCGTTCGGCGGCGAGGTCGTGGTGCAGGGCGAACCGGTACCCGGCGGCCGGTACCGCACAACACCGCACCCGTCGTCGACATCCACATCGACAACGGCGGGGACTGCAAGAAGTTCGCCGTCGGCGACCCGATCAACGGCCACGTCTTCGCGGTCGATGCCAACCACCACTTCGGCAGCTGGTCGCTGTCCGTGCTACCGGACAACCTGCCCGGCGGCACCGGGGTACTGACGCCGCCATCGAGCACCGTCGAGACCGCGCCGGCGCCGGGCGACCCCTGGCACCTCGACACCACCGGCATGTCGACGTGTGCCTACGTGGTGCTGGTACGGTCCCGGGACCGGACGATCGTGTCGAGCATCGGGGTCGGCTGGCAGTCGAACACCGTGGCGGTCGGCTTCTCGCTCGGCTGACGTGTACCGCGGCCGCGCCGATGGGCGCGGCCGCGGCGCCGCCGGGCCCGGCGGAGGCTCAGCGCGCCGGCGGTTGCTGCACCGCCCAGCGGTTGCCGTCCGGGTCGCTGAAGAACACGAACCGGCCCCACTCAAAGTCCTGGATGTCGCTCACGTGCACGCCACGCCCGGCCAGTTCCGCCCGCGCCGCTTCGACGTCGGTCACCACGAGCTGCAGGCCCTCGACCGAGCCGGGCGCCATCGTGGTGAGCCCGGTGCCGATCGCGATCGACGCCGGTGACCCGGGCGGGGTCAGCTGCACGAACCGGATGCCACCGCCGACCTCGGTGTCCATGTCGACGGTGAAGCCGACCTGGTCGGCGTAGAAGCCGATGGCGCGGTCGACGTCGGACACGGGTACCTGGACGAGTTCGAGCCGGAAATCCACCCGAAAAGGGTACCCGGCCGCTGCCCGACGGACCTCTTGACAAAGTCGGCCGGAGAAGTAGACAAAGCCCGTGGGCCTGCCGCAGGCTCGGTTCATGGATCCGGTCCTCGCGCTCGCGGGCTTCGGCGTCGGCATCGTCGTCGGGCTCACCGGCATGGGCGGCGGCGCGCTGATGACGCCGATCCTGGTGCTGCTGTTCGGGGTACCCCCGGTGGCGGCGGTGTCCAGCGACCTGGCGGCCAGCGCCGTGATGAAGCCGTTCGGCGGCTGGGTGCACCTGCGCCGTGGCACCGTGCGGTGGCCGCTGGTGGGCTGGCTGTGCGTGGGCAGCGTGCCCAGCGCGTTCCTCGGCGTGCTGCTGCTGCGCCTGGCCGCGCCGGGTCCGGTGGTCCAGCACATGATCCAGCGGGCGCTCGCGGCCGCGCTGCTGCTCGCCGCCGCGGGCCTGGTCGCCAAGGCCTACACCGCACGCCGGCGCGGCACCGGGCCGGCGGCCGAGATCCGCGTGCGGCCGCTGCCGACCGCGCTGCTCGGCGCCGCGGGCGGGCTGGTGGTCGGGCTCACCTCGGTCGGCTCCGGTTCGCTGATCATCGTGGTGCTGCTCGCGCTCTACCCCGCGCTGCGCGCCAACGATCTGGTCGGCACGGATCTGGTCCAGGCCATCCCGCTGGTCGCGGCCGCGGCGCTCGGCCACGCGCTGTTCGGCGACCTGCATCTGGACATCGCGGCGGCCGTGCTCGTCGGCTCGATTCCGGGGGTACTGGTGGGCGCCCGGCTCTCCTCGCGTGCCCCGGCCGGGTTCGTGCGGTCGGCCCTGGTCGTGGTACTGCTCGCCAGCGCGCTCAAGCTCCTCGGCCTCGGCAACGTATCCGTGGCCGCGGCCGCCAGCGCCGCAACGGTGCTCGCGGTCGCGGTGTCCCTCTACGGGCGTCGCGTCGCGGTCAGGCGAGGCGTCCGGCGAACGCCAGAACCAGTTGCTGCACCGCCTTCGTAGGATCGCGCGCCAGCAGCGTGTGCCCGCCGGTCGCCGCGGAGATCTGCTGCAACGCGTTCGCGTCGGCCTCGGACCCGACCGCGACGCTGACGATCTGCACCGGCCGGTCGGCATGCTGCTCGTGGTGGAGCCGGTCGACCAGGCCGGCCAGGTCCAGCCCGCCGTCCAGCTCGTTGGCGCCGTCGGTGACCAGTAGCACGACGTTGGTCGCGTTCGGCTGCCAGCGGTTCTGCATCTCGTGGAACGCCGCGTATGCGGTGTCGTACAGCGGCGTGAAGCCGTCGGCGTGCAGTCCCGCCACGGCGCCGTACAGCGCCTTCTGCCGGGTCACCGGACCGACGCGGTCGAAGATCGGGCCGAACGGCACCAGCTCGCGGTGTTCATCGGTCCGGTCCGGCGCGACCGAGAAGTCCCACATCGCGATGCTCGTCACGTTGGTCAGCAGCGCGAAGCCGTCCGTCGCGGTCTGCTGCAGCAGTTGCAGCTTGCTCTGGGTGCCGCCGGGGACCGGAAAGTTCATCGAACCCGACGTGTCCAGCGCGACGAGCACGTTGGACGGCCGCTGGATCGAGGTCCACTGGTCGAGCACCTGGCGCAGGCCGGCCGGGGTCGCCGGCGGCCGCGGCGCCGGTACCGTCGGCTGGAACCCCTGCGCGGCCGGCAGGTACTGCGCGGTGCGCGCGGCCCGGTCCGGCCCGCGTAACCCTTGCGTGGCAAGGAAATCCTGGGCCGTCGGGCTGAGCAGGTACTGCCGGAACTGCTCGGCCGCGCCGCGGTGCGCGGCGTCGACCCAGCTGCCGGACAGGATCGTGTACGGGAAGTCCGCGACGACCGGGTTCGGCTGGTACGCCGGCACGAGCTGGTTGGCCGGGGAACCGGCGTCGTAGCCGGCGATGTCGCGCTCCAGCGCGGGGAACGCGGCGACATCGGTGGCCGCCGCCGGCCGGTCCATCGCGGTGAGGAACGTCTGCACGTCCGGCGCGACGGTACCGAGGACCTGGCTGAACTGGATGCCGGCCAGCAGTTGCTGGTCGGTGACGGTACCGGTGCCGGCCGGGTCGAGCATCGCCAGCGCCATCGCCAGCCCGACGGTGGACTTCTGCGGGTCGACCATGCCCAGCTTCATCGGCGGGCCGGACTGCCCGACCTTCGCCGGATCCACGAAAGAGGCCAGCATCTGCTGCGCGTCGAGCGGGCGCTGCGGCCAGCCGAGCGCCTGGGCGACCGGCTGCCGCACCGCGAGCACCACCGGCGACGCGGCGACGCTGGTCGGCTGCCCGGACAGGATCGGCGCGGCGTCGGGCCGGATGGCCGCCGCGGCGAGCCACAGGCTGGAGTCGGGCAGCCACACCGTCGGCGGGCCACCCTCGTGCGCGGGGTTCCATGCCGGGCCGAGCTGGGCGGCCACGTCGGCGGGCTCGGCGGGTACCACGGAAGCGGCCAGGCACCGCCCGTCCGCCGCCGGGGTGGTGGTGTTCCACCGCCGCGCCAGCGCGCTGAACGTGGTCACGTCGCTCTGCGCCGTGGCCACGGTCACGGTCACGGGGGTACCCGTGCAGGCCTGCGCGGCTCCCGGACGGTGCGCCGCCGACGGCCCGCGCAGCACCAGCGCGACCGCGCCGACAGCGACCACCAGCAGGGCGGCCAGCAGCAGCGGCCAGCGCCGGCGCCGTCCGGACCCGAACCGGCGCTGACGATGCGAGGTCAGTTCGAAGCCGCTCGCGTCCACCCAGACCCCTCCGTACCATGTGTCCCGGCGATCTTAGTCCGACTGGTGGAGCGGAGAAAGCGTGCAGAGTACCCGCAGGACGGTCCTTGCCGGCGCCGGTGCTGCTGGCGTGGCCGCGGTCGGCGGGTGTGGCGGATCCGCGCAAAGTCCCGCGCCGACAACCGCACATCCGGGCGCGATCCGCACCGCCGACATCCCGGTCGGCGGCGGGCGGATCTTCCCGGATCTCGATCCGGACGGCACCGTGATCACCCAGCCCACCGCCGGCCGGTACCTCGCCTTCAGCGGCACCTGCACGCACCGCGGCTGCTTCCTCGCCTCGGTCGCGGACGGCACCATCAACTGCCCGTGTCACGGCGCGCGGTACTCGATCGCGGACGGCTCGGTCGTGCAGCCCGGCGACGGCGTGCCGACGGATACGACAGCGTTGGCCCGCAAGCAGGTCACCGTCTCCGGCGACACCCTGACGGTGGACTAGAAGACGATGTGCACCCGCAGCAGCTGTGCCGCGTGCGGGGCGAGCACGACGCGGTACCCCTGGCGCACCAGGCCGAGGTCGGTGTGCGTCCACAGGTCGCGCACCGCCGGTACCCGGCGCCCGACGATCCCGAGATCGGTCCAGCTCACGCTCACCGTGGCCGCGGTGTCGGCGAGGTTGAACAGCGCGACGGTGTAGGTGTCCGCGTCGTCGGCGCGGAACCACACCTGCTGCTTCGTCGCCTGCGAGATCGGGTGTCCGGGCCGGCCGGCCCGGTCCACCGCGATCACCTCGCGGTTGGTGATGAGGCTCAGGTCGTACGGGTCCAGCCTGGTCAGGTCGGTACCGAGCAGCAGCGGTGAGGCCTGCAACGCCCACAGTGTCAGCACGCTGACCCGCTCGTCCGGCGTGAGCCCTTCCCGGGCGCCGTTGCCCAGCTCCAGCGAGTCCATGTCGTTCCAGTGTCCGGGGCCGGCGAACGGTACCCATTTCGGCGCGTCCGTCCACCGCTGCACCACCCGCGGCGACCAACTGGTGAGCAGGCCGGGACACTTCGAGTAGCACTCGACGTCGCCCTCGATGCGCCAGCCGTTGGTGTACCGCGCCCACCACGCCGCCTGCGTGAAGGACAGCGAGTTGGACAGTTCCAGGTGGATGTCGCGGCCGGTGCGGTCCAGCGCGGCGCGCCACTGCGCGACGTCGGCGGTGTTGTCGGCCGGGTTGCGCCCGCCGCCCGGCCCGACGAAGTCCATCTTGATGTAGTCGACGCCCCAGGAGGCGAGCAGGTCGGCGTAGGACTGGACGTACTCGACCGCGCCCGGCTTCGTGAAGTCGATGCGCCACGCGTCGCCGAGCGTGTTGCCCGGTGTGGTGGTGTCGGCGATGTCCTGCGCGTGGTACGGGGTACCGAAGATGGGCAGGTTCGCCTCGACGGCCGCCTTGGGGACGCCGGGTACCAGGTAGATGCCGAACCGCAGGCCCAGCTGGTGCACGTGGTCGGCGACCGGGGCGATCCCGTCGGGGAACTTGGTGGCGTTCCACGCGTCGCGCCCGTACCCGTCGAGGTGGTCCGACCAGCCGGCGTCCACGTTGACGTACCGGTACCCGAACTGCTGCAGGTGCGCGTGCATCGCGTCCGCCTGCGCCTCGATGATCGCCGCGCTGATGTTGCCGCGCAACGAGCTCCAGCTGCTCCAGCCCATCGGCGGCTGGTCGGCGATGCGCGGCTGGTCGGGTGCGGCCTGAGCCGGTGCGCCGGTCAGGGTGGTGGCGAGCACGATGGCGGCGGCGATCGGGGTGAGGCGCATGGGTTAAATCGAAGCAATTCGATCCCTGTCCGGCAACCCCTGTTTCCGGTATACAGAGTTCGTGGTCATCCCCGTGCACGACGTCAACCCGGTACGCCGGACCCCCTGGGTCACGTACGTGCTGATCGCCGTGAACGTGGCCGTTTTCCTGTTCACCCCGGCCGCCCGCGACACCGGGGTGACCCCGGTGCGGCTGGCGCAGCTCTGCCAGGAGGAGGCGTTCTACGACCACTACGCGGCGATCCCGCGGGAGATGCTGGACAACCGGCAGTTGCCGGCCACGCCGGACGGCGAGGTCGGCGTCGGGCCGAACGGGCCGGGCTGCGTGGTGCGCCCGTCCGGGTACCACAAGATCCCGGTGCTGTCCGTGCTGTACTCGATGTTCCTGCACGGCGGCTGGCTGCACCTGCTGGGCAACATGCTGTTCCTGTGGGTCTTCGGCAACAACGTCGAAGACCGCCTGGGCCGGCTGCGGTACCTGGTGTTCTACCTGCTCTGCGGTTACCTCGCCGCGTACGGGTTCGCGCTGGTCAACGCGAACGCGACCGACCCGTTGATCGGCGCGTCCGGCGCGATCGCCGGGGTGCTCGGCGCGTACCTGATGTTCTTCCCGCGCGCCCGGGTGTGGAGCCTCGTACCGTTCCTGCTGTTCATCCCGCTGCGGCTACCGGCCTGGCTGGTACTGGGACTGTGGTTCGTGCTCCAGTGGGCGTACTCGGCCGGGTACGCCGTCTCGGCCGCGGGCTCGGTGGCCTACGTGGCACACGTGGTCGGCTTCGTCTTCGGGTTCCTCGCGGCGGTACCGTTCCTGCGCCGCCGCCCGCCGTACCCGTACCAGGGCTACCCCCGCCGCCCCTGGTCCTGACCCGACCCGGCGGGCGGGGTCAGCCGACGGGGCCGGTTGCCAGGGTGACCGTCGCCGTGTGCGATTGGCCGTTCGCGTCGACCCAGCCGACCGACACCTTGTCGCCCGGGTGCTGGGCGTCCAGCAGCGTGGTCAGCGTCGTCGCCGAGTCGACCGCCTTGGCGTTCAACGACTGGATCACGTCGCCGCGGGCCAGCCCGGCGGACTCGGCGGGGGAGCCGGACACCACGCCGGACACCGGTGCGCCGCCGATGCCCTGGGCGCCGCGGCCGCCGCGGGTCTGCACGCCGAGGAACGCGGTCGCTCCGATGTGGACGGTCGCCGACGCGTTGCCGGCCTGGATCTGCTTCGCGATCGTCATCGCCTGGTTGATCGGGATGGCGAACCCGTCACCGCCGGACTGGCCCTGGCTGTCCTGGTACTGGAAGCCGGCCGACGCGGCGGTGTCGATGCCGATCACCTGGCCGGAGCTGTTCACCAGCGGGCCGCCCGAGTCACCGGACACGATGTTCGCGTCGACCTCGATCAGGCCGGTCAGCGTCTCCGAGGAACCGGTGGCCTCGTCGCTTGCGGTGATCGACCGGTTGAGCGCGGTCACGGTACCGGGCGCGACCGACGGCGTGCCACCGGTACCACCGGCGTTGCCGATGCCCACGACGCCGTCGCCGGCCCTGACCTTCGACGAGTCGCCGATCGACGCGGTCGCCAGCCCCGAGGCGTCCCGCAGTTGGATGACCGCGATGTCTTCGGACCGGTCGTACCCGACGACCGAGGCCGCGTAGGTCTGCCCGTCGCCGACGTCGGTGACGCTGATGCTCGTCGCGCCGGCGACGACGTGGTTGTTGGTGAGCACCAGGCCCGACGAGCTGAGCACCACGCCGGTACCGGCGGCGCGCCCGTTCTGGTACCCCAGGATGGTGTTGATGTCCACGACGGCCGGGTCGACCTTCGCGGCGACCGCGGTCGCGTCGATGGTGCCGGGGTTGGCCGGCGCGCCGTAACGGCCACCCTGCGGGCCGGACCATCCGCTCGCGGACGAGTCGGTACCGTCGGCCGCGCGCCGGATCGCGACGGCCAGGGTGAGCCCACCGACGAGCAGCACGACGAGCGCGAAGGCGAGGAGGCCGACCACCCAACCGGCCACCCGGCGGCGCTGCGGCGGCTGCGGCGGCCAGTACGGCTGCTGCGGTGGCCAGTACGGCGGCGGCCAGCCCGGTTGGCCCGCGCCGTACGGAGCCCCGTACGGTCCCGGCCCCGGCGGGGGAGCGGGGTGCGGCCAGATCACCGTACCCGCCGGCGCGTACCCCGGACCCGGCTGCCGGGGCTGCTCCGGCCCGGCCGCGGCGTCGTGTCCCCGGTACGTCTCGTCCATGGCGGCTGCGCCTCCCTCTCGTCGCGACCCGGACGGGTCGTGCTTTCCAGTAGAGCGCGGATCCCTGGGAGCCGCCTGGAAGCCGGCTGGGGGTGGGCGCTCAGTATGGGTACGGCCGCCGGCCGGCCCGGTTACCGGCCGGCGGCCCGCTGGTCAGGTTTCGGGTTCCAGCTCGCGCGCGCATTCGGCGCACGCGTCGAGCTCGGGTACCGCGAGCAGCCGGCCGAGTGGCAGCTCGCGGCCGCAGTACAGGCAGGTGCCGTACCGTCCGGTGGCGATGCGGTGCAGTGCCACCTCGACGTCGCCGAGCGCCACCCGGGTGGCGTCGGCCATGAACAGGTCGATCTGGTATTCGGGGTCACCGGGCCGGGCGGGCCGCTCGGCGCCTGGTGCGTCGAGCGCGGTCAGCTGCTCGACCAGGTACTGCCGGTGCCGTTCCAACCGGGCGCGCAGCTCGGGCAGCCTCGCGAGAAGCTCGGGCCGGCGGCGGTCCGGGGTCGGCATGAGTGTGCTGGACATGCTGAGGTCTCCCTGGCGGGTGGTGGACTGGTGGGACGCGGATGCGACCTCAGCGGGGTGGTGCCCGGCCGCGCGGCCGGGTGGCGGCCGGGCGGATCCGTCGGGTGCCGGTACCGGTCCGGCCGGGCGGAAGGGGTACCACGGCGGTGGCGGTACCGGCAACCATGCCCGCCGGCATCGCGCGCCGGTGCTGTTTCAGGTGCTTGTCCGGCAGCCGCAGCGGTACCGCCTGCGGGTGGTGAGCGTGGCCGGCGGCGACGGTACCGGCGGTGGGCGCGGCCTCAGCGGGTGCCGGCCCGGCGAACAGCGTGAGCAGGGCGATGACCGCCAGCGCGAGGACGGCCGCTGACATGCGTTGGCGGCTCAGCCGGCTGGCCGTTGGGCGGCCGCCGCGGCGCGGAGGCTGACCCGCGAGGGCGCGGCGCCGCCCGCCTCGTCGCACCCGGCTCACCTCCCGGGGGTCGGTCCGCTCGTGTCCGGCTGGTGGCGCAACTGCCGGCGGGCGGCCCAGAGCAGCACGCCGGCGACGGGAAGCTCGACGGTCAGCGCGGAGAGGACGCTGACGGCGACGTCGACTGCGCCGGAGGCGGTGGTGACGTCGAACCAAGCGTCGCACAGCAGCAGCACCGCGGTCACCAGCGCCGCGGCCGGGGCAACGTGCTGGCGCCGGGCGGCCGCCCAGGCGGTGGTGACCAGGCTCGCCAGCAGGATCACGTCGAACCCGACCCAGGCGACGTTCCAGTGTCCCGCCACGTACCGCTCCGGCAGCCGTACCGCGAGCGTCACGATCCACGCGAGGAACCCGGCCGCGCCGACGGTGAGCGGAAGGACCAGCCGCCGTGGGTACCGGCTGCGGATCCGCTCCTGCGGCGCCTGCTGCTGCGGGCGGGTCAGCACACCGGTGGTCATGTCCTTCACCATCGGCCGCCCGCCTCGGACCTGTATGGGAAGTCCCTGTGTTTTGGCTGTGCGCTGGCGTGTCTTCGAACAGGTGTGCGAACATGGTCGGGTGCGTGGCGAGGCCACCATCCTGCACGCCGACCTGGACTCGTTCTATGCGTCGGTCGAGCAGCGCGACGACCCGCGGCTGCGCGGCCGCCCGGTGATCGTCGGGGCCGGGGTGGTGCTCGCCGCGAGCTACGAGGCGAAGGCGTTCGGGGTCCGCACGGCGATGGGCGGCCGGCAGGCCCGGCTGCTCTGCCCGCACGCGGTCGTCGTGCCGCCGCGAATGTCGGCCTACTCGGCGGCCAGCAAGGCGGTCTTCGAGGTGTTCCGGCACACCACGCCGATCGTCGAGGGGCTGTCCATCGACGAGGCGTTCCTCGACGTGGCCGGGCTGTGGCGCATCGCCGGCCCGCCCGCCGACATCGCCGCGCAGCTGCGCGATGACGTGCGGGAGCAGGTCGGCCTGCCGATCACGGTCGGGGTGGCGCGCACGAAGTTCCTCGCGAAGGTGGCCAGCGGCGTGGCGAAGCCGGACGGCCTGCTGGTGGTACCGCCCGACGGCGAGCTTGCGTTCCTGCACCGGCTGCCGGTCGAGCGGCTCTGGGGCGTCGGGCCGGTGACCGCATGCAAGCTGCGGGAGCGGCGGATCACCACGGTCGGGCACGTGGCCCGGCTCGGCGAGCCGGCGCTCGTGTCGATGCTCGGCGCGTTCGCCGGGAGGCACCTCGACGCGCTGGCGCACAACCGGGATCCGCGGCCGGTCCAGGTGGGCCGCCGCCGCCGGTCGATGGGCGCGCAGCGGGCGCTGGGCCGGGGTCCGCGCACGACCGAGGAGCTCAACACGGTACTGGCCGGGCTGGTCGACCGGGTCAGCCGGCGCATGCGGACCGCCGGCCGGGCCGGGCGGACGGTGGTACTGCGGCTGCGTTTCGCCGACTTCTCCCGCGCGACCCGGTCGCACACGCTGACCCACCCGACCGCGCACACGCCGACGCTGCTGCACGCCGCCCGGGAACTGCTGGCGGCGTCGCTGCCGATGATCGCCAACCGGGGCGTGACGCTCGTCGGGGTGGCGGTCGGCAACCTCGACGACGGCGGGGAGCAGTTGGTGCTGCCCTTCGAGGCGCACAGTGGCGGCGAGCTGGACGCCGCGCTGGATGCGGTGCGCGAGCGGTTCGGGTCCGCCGCGGTCACCCGGGGTGCGCTGCTCGGTCACGACGAGGGCCTGGTGGTACCGCTGCTGCCCGACTGACCGGCTGTCAACTCTGGTTGACGCGTGCCGGATTTGTCAACTACAGTTGACGCTATGTCTCTCTACAGCGAGGTCCACGGCAGCGGGCCGGTGCTCCTGCTGATCCCGGGTGGCAACGGCGACGCCGGCGGGTACCAGCCGCTGACCCAGGAGCTGGCCGGCCGGTACACGGTGGTGAGCTACGACCGGCGCGGGTTCGGGCGCAGCGCCGCTGGGCCGGTCGAGGCCGGGTCGGTCCGGGCTGGGCCGGTCGAGGCTCTGCCGGTCGACGAAGCGCAGCGGTTCGCGACCGACGTCGAGGACGCGGCCGGGCTGCTCGACCGGTACGGCGGCGGTCACGGGTACGTGTTCGGCAGCAGCTCCGGTGCGATCATCGCGCTCGACCTGCTGCGCCGGTACCCGGAGCGGGCCGCCCGGCTCGTCGCGCACGAGCCGCCACTGGTGCGCCTGCTCCCGGACGCCGCGCAGCACCTGCGCTTCTTCGACAGGATCTACGACATCTACCGGCGCGACGGGGTGGACGCCGCCATGCGCGCGTTCGCCGCCGGAGTCGGCTTGGAGGTACCGCAGCCGCCGCCGGACGCCGCCCTGCCGCCGCATGTGGTCGAGCTGTTGGAGCGCGTTCGTGCAAACCAGGCATACTTCCTGGAGCACGAGCTGCGCCAGTACGCCGCGCTGCTGCCCGACCCCGGTCTGCTGCGCGAGCACGTGGACCGGCTGGTCCTCGGGGTCGGCGAGGAGTCCGCCGGTACCCTGCCGTACCGGCCGGCGCCGGTGCTCGCGCAGCGGCTCGGTACCGGGGTCGCCGAGTTCCCCGGCGGCCACCTCGGGTACCTGACGCACCCGGCCCGGTTCGCCGACCGGCTGGCCGAACTCCTCTGAACCGGGGCGGCGGCGCCGGCCGGTTCCTGGTTCAATCACCGCTCGTGTCCGAACGGGGTCCGGTTCCGGGGGTCGTGCAGGCGACCGCCATCCTGCTGTACGCCGGCGGGGCGATCACGCTGCTCTCCGCGCTCGTCGGTGCCGTCAGGGGGCGACCCGCCGCACTCGTCTACGCCGTGCTCGGCGCGCTGTACCTGCTGCTCGCCCGGAAGATCCAACTCGGCCGGCCATGGGCCCGCCGCACGGTGCTCGTGCTGTGCGTCATCGGCCTCGCGCTCGGCCTGCTGCGCCTGGCCGCCGCCGGCTCGCAGGGCGCGCTGTGGTCCGTCGGCTCGCAGGGCGCGCTGTGGTCCGTCGGCTCGCCGGTCGTGTACGCGGTCCTGCTGTTCACTCCGCCCGCGCGCGCCTGGTTCCGGCGCCCCGACCCGCCGGCCGGGCCCGCCGATCCGGCCGATCCGGCCGAGCCCGCCTAACCGACCTCCTCCAGTTGGGCGGTCGCGGTGTCGAAGATGAACCCGCGCACGTCGTCGCGGTACGGCAACCAGGCGCACTCCCGTACCACGCCGATCGAGTGGCGCATGGTGGCGTGGATGTCGGTGAACCCAGGCACGTCCCACCGCGGCTGCGGGCCGCCCGCCGCGGTCAGTTCGGCGCGGAACGCCGCGTCGTCGAAGCCCTCCATGCCGCACTCGGTGTGGTGGATGAGGACGACCTCGCGGGTACCCAGGGACCGTTGGCTGATCGCCAGCGAGCGCAGCGTGTCGTCGGTCGGCAGGCCGCCCGCGTTACGGATCAGGTGCGCGTCGCCGACGTCGAGGCCGAGCGCGCCGAACAGGTCCAGGCGCGAGTCCATGCACGCGATGACCGCCAGCCGTAGCCGCGGGCGGATCGGCCGGGGGCCGGGGAACGCCACCGCGTACTTCTGGTTGGCGTGCAGCAGGTGATCAATGGCGGACATGCCGTGGAGTGAAGCAGAGCGGCGGACGGGCTGCCACCCGAACCGGACGGATTGTGACCGGCGCTACGACCCCGCCCGTGCGTCTGCCCGCCGAAGCGGGCCTTCTCCTTCGCGATGTCCAGCGGCCGGCGTGGCGCGCTGCGGGCGTCGTCGTCGAGCAGGTCGGCCGGAATGATCCAGACCACCTCGAACTCCAGCCCGTCGGGGTCCTTGCCGTACAGGCTCTTCGTCGTACCGTGGTCCGACGACCCGACCAGCGCACCGGCCCGGCCCAGTGCCTCGGCGGTTTCCTCCAGCGTGTCCAGCGTGTCCACCTCCCAGGCGAGGTGGTACAGGCCGACGGTGGACCGGCCGGCCAGCGACGGGCCGGCGGCCGGCCCGAGCGCGAACAGACCGAGGTCGTGGTCGTTGGTGGAACCGGGTGCGCGCAGGAACGCCGCGGTGGTCGAGTCCGGTGGCGTCATGTCCAGCCGTTGGAAGCCGAGCACCTCGGTGTAGAAGCGCACGCTCGCAACGACGTCGCGCACGTACAGCACGGCGTGGTTGAGCCGGAAGATCCCCATGGTCGGTGCCTCCTTGCGGGGTATGGAGGTTGAACCCTCAACCAGCCTAGTGCGCCGTACCCGGCCCGAGCTCACGGAACCCGGGACTATCCTGGCCCGGTGACAGTTACCGGCGTCGATGACGCCGTACTGGTCGCCCGCATCCGGGACCAGGCCGCGACCATCGCGGCCGAGATGACCGCGGCCATCCAGGCCGGGATCCCGGAGTACGCCCGGCCGGCGGATGCCCGGTACCCCCGCGTCGTCCGGATGGCCGTGGACGCGTCGCTGAACCACTTCCTCGACCTGTTGCAGCAGCGGGACTCCGGCCGTCCGGAGTGGCGCGAGCTGTTCCGCGCGATCGGCGCCGGTGAGCAGCGCGAGGGGCGCAGCCTGGACGCGTTGCAGGCGGCCACCCGGCTGGGCGCGCGGCTGGGCTGGCGGTGGCTGGTGGACTTCGCGCAGGCCGAGGGGCTGCCGCTGCCGGTACTCGGGCGGCTGGCCGAACTGCTGTTCGGCTACCTGGACCAGGTGGCCGACGCGTCCGCCGCCGGGTACGCCCAGGCACAGGCGGCCGAGGCCGGGGAACTCGACCGCCGTCGCCGCCGCCTGCTGGAGCTGTTGCTGGCCGAGCCGGCGGTACCCGTCGAGACGCTCGCCACGGCCGCGCAGGCGGCCCGGTGGCCGCTGCCCGCCCGGCTGGCTGCCGTCGCGGTACCGGCGACGCTGTCCCACACGCCCCTGCTGCCGCCCGATGTCCTCGTCGGGCTGGAGCGGCCGCAGCCGTGCCTGCTGGTACCCGAGCCGGAGCGGCTCGCCCAGCGCCGCGCGCTCACCGCCGGCCTGCGCGGCGTCCCCGCGGCGGTCGGCGTGCCGGTACCCCCGGCGGACGCGGCCAGCTCCCTGCGCTGGGCCCGGCAGGCGCTCGACCTGGCCGAGCGCGGCCTGCTGCCGGGCGAGCCGGTCTGGTGCACCGAGCACCTGGCGACCCTGGCGCTGTTCCGCGACGAGCGGCTGCTGGCGGTGCTGGTCGGCCGCCGCCTGGCTCCACTGGCCGGCCTGCGCGCCGGGCCGCGCCGCCTGCTCACCGACACCCTGCTCGCCTGGCTGCAACTGGACCGTAACGCCACCGACGTGGCCGCGAGGCTGCACGTGCACCCGCAGACCGTCCGGTACCGGCTGCGCCAGCTCGACACGCTGTTCGGCCCGGCCCTGCGCGATCCGGCGCAGCGCCTGGAGCTGGAGGTCGCGCTGCTCGCCGAGCGCGCCGTTGGCACCCGTTGACAGGCCCGCAGCGCGAACGGCTCGGGCGCGTCGACGGTACCGTCGTCGGTTCGCTCTAGGCCCGGCGGCGCGCGGCCCGGATGGTCGCGGCGGCGAGCAGCCCGCCGACTGCGGCCATGCCCAGCCCGAAGGCCGGCCCGCCCGTGGCGGCGACGAGCAGGCCGAGCAGGGCGAGCAGCACCAGCGCCGTGGCCAGCGACCACACGGTCACCCTGCTCAGCAGGTACCGCGTGCCGAGGCCGCGCGAGCGCCGGTAGGCGTTGGTCTCGACGTGCACGAGGATGCGGGCGGTGAGCGCCGCGGCCGCGGCAGCCGCGAGGATCGCCACGCCCGGAGCGACGGCGGCGCCGAGCAGCAACAGGGCGGCGAGCGCCTCGGCGGCCAGGGCGGCGCGCTGCCGCCCGCGGGTGGCCACCGACAGCAGGTACCCGCGCAGGTTGCCGTCGAGCCGGACGAGGAACCGTGCGGCGAACCCGGCCGGAACGGCGATCGTCAGCAGCACCGCGACCCGGGCCAGCGCCGGACCGCCGTGCTGGACCACCCGCAGCGCGACGCCGGCGCCGGCCAGCATCAGGTAGGCGACCCGGATCAGAAACGCGCGCAGCACCAGATCAAGGCCGGTGCGGCTGACCTCCCGTCGCGGGTCGATGCCCAGTGCCGTGCGGAACCCGGTCGCCGCCTCGGCCAGTCCCGTGGCCGCCCCGGTGGACGAGAGCCGGGCGAGTTCGTGGTGCGCGACCGGGTGCAGCGGGTCGAGGCGCAGTGCGTCCTGCAGCAGTTGCCGGGCGTCCGCCCGCGCGCCCAGGGCCTCGGCGGCCCGGGCGCAGGTGATCAGGTAGGCGGGTTCGGTCGGGGCCAACCGCGCCGCGGTCTGCGCCGCGGCCCACGCCTGCGGCAGCCGTACCCGGCCGGCCACCAGCGCCAGGGCCAGCACCTGATGGGACCCCGGCCGGTCAGGATCGAGGCGGACCGCCTGTTCGGCCGCGTCGACGGCCTCCGGGTGCCGGCCCAGCTGGCGCAGCGCCTCGCTGGCGACGAGATGCGCGTGGGTGCGGTCGGGTGCCAGGATGGCCGCCTCCCGTGCGGCGCGTAGCGCCTCGGCATGGTCGCCGAGCAGCACCATCGCCCGGGCCAGTACCAGCCAGGCCGCGACGTTCTCCGGGTCCCCGGCCAGTACCGGGGCCACCAGCGCCGCCGAGTCCGCCGGCCGGCCGACGCCGACGTGGCCGACCTCGCCGACCTGATCCGGCACACCGGCGACTGACCGCCGCCCACTCCCGGCTGGCTGACACGTTGGCGCCTGCGGAGCAGGCGCCAACGTTGCTGAACGGAATGCGCCGGTCAGCCGTTTGTGTAGATGAGGCTACGGGGAGGTGCCAGTGGAAAGCGGTTACCCGTCCGGCGGACGCGACTTCGCGGTCGTGCTCGCCGAGGCATACCTCGAAGCCCTGGCCTCCGCCACGTACGAGCAGCTCTCGCGGTACCTCGGCCACCCGGCCGAGCAGCTCATCATGGGCGCCGACCAGCGCCCGTACCTGGTGACCGCGGTCGCGGTACGGCGCCCGGCCGGCGGCCTGTACCTGCACGTCGGCGTCAACACCGCAGACTGGGACGAGGCGGTACCCGTCGTCCGTTCCACGGTCGTCACCTTCGCCGCGGCGCGCAAGCCGGCCCGTTGACATCGCCCGGCGCCGGGCGAATCGTGGTTCCCGGTGCGCTTCGTGTTCACCCCGCCCGGGGACGCGACCGCCGGCCTGGTCAGCTTGCCGTGGCGGGAACCGCTCGCGCAGTGGCGCGACGACCGGTTGCTGGAGATCCGCAACCGGGGCTTGTCGCGCCACGTGGTCCGGTTCGTCGCCGAGGCGGGGGAGATCTTCGCGCTCAAGGAGCTCGACGAGCGGCTGGCCCGGCGCGAATACCACCTGCTGCGCCAGCTCGCCCGGCTCGGGGTACGCGCGGTCGAGCCGGTCGGCGTGGTGGTGGACCGGCCCGACGGGCAGGACGCGGTACTGGTCACGACGTTCCTCGACTACTCCATCCCGTACCGCGCGCTGTTCGCCCACCCGCGCCTCCAGCACCCGACCGGCCGGCTGATGGATGCCCAGGTGGAGCTGCTCGCCCGGCTGCACCTGGCCGGGTTCATGTGGGGCGACTGCTCGCTGTCCAACACGCTGTTCCGGCTCGACGCCGGCGCGCTGGCCGCATACCTGGTCGACGCGGAGACCGCCGAGCTGCACAGCACGCTGTCCGAGGGGCAGCGGGCCTACGACGTGGAGATGGCTGTCGAGCGGGTCGCCGGCGAGCTGTTCGACCTGCAGGCCGGCGGGATGCTGCCGGACGCGGTCGATCCGGTGGCGACCGCCGAGGAGATCGAGCGCCGCTACGCGGCGCTGTGGTCGGAGCTGACCCGCGAGGAGATCCTGCGCCCGGACGAGCAGCGGTACCGCATCAGCGAGCGGCTGCGTCGCCTCAACGAGCTCGGCTTCGACGTGGACGAGGTGGAGCTGGTCGACGTCGGCGACGGGTACCGGTTGCGGATCACCACCCGGGTCGCCGAGCCGGGCCACCACCGGCAGCTGCTGTTCACCCGCACCGGCCTGGTCGCGCAGGAGAACCAGGCACGCCGCCTACTCAACGACATCGCCGGCTACCGGGCCCATCTGGAGCAGACGGAGAAGCAGCCGGTACGGGAGGCGGTCGCGGCGAACCGGTGGCTCGCCGAGATCTACGATCCGGTGATCGCGGCCATCCCGCCGCAGCTGCGTGGCCGGCTGGACGACGCGCAGATCTTCCACGAGATCCTGGAGCACCGCTGGTTCCTGTCCGAGACCACGGGCCGCGACGTGGGTACCGTGGCGGCGATGCAGGACTACTTCGCCCGGGTGCTCCCGTCGGTACCGGAGGACCTGACCCTCGGACCGTGACGCCGATGAATGCTCGGGTGATTGCGGACCGCCCGCTCCACCCGGCCGGGCGCCGGTCGGAAGAACGCCGTTCTCGTATCGGATCGCCGCCAATCGGTCCAGGTGTGTTTCCCGCCCACGGGAGAACATTGACTTTGATCACCAAGATGACTAGACATCGGATGAAAGCGCGGCCCGACCACGAGGACTCCGCATGCGCAAGCGCCACCTGGCCCCGATCGCCCTGACCGTGGCCCTGGTCGCCACGGCCAGCGTCGCCGCCCACGCCGCCACTCCGGCCGCGTCCCTGTCCGTGTCCGTCGGTTCGAGTACCGGCGTGGGCCTGGGCAGCAGCTTCGTCGGCTTCTCGTTCGAGGCCAACGTGCTGACCGGTACCGGGCCGTCGGCCGGCAACCTGTACCAGTACATGAAGACGCTCGGCCCGGGCGTCATGCGGTTCGGCGGCAACTTCGTCGACACCACGTTCTGGACGTCGAAGGGGGAGCCGCAGCCGTCGTGGGCGGTCGCCACGCTGACGCCGGCCGACCTCACCCGGCTCAAGACGTTGGCGGACAACAGCGGCTGGAAGGTGATCCTCGGGGTGACGCTCAAGCAGCCCGACGCCGCGCGGGCCGCCGACGAGGCGATGTTCGCCAAGCAGATCCTCGGTAGCAGCCTGTACGCGATCGAGGTCGGCAACGAGCCGAACTACTACCCGAACTACTCGCCCGCCCGGTACTGGTCGGACTTCCAGGCCTACCGTGCGGCCATCGCCAAGACCGCCCCGGGCGTCGGGCTGGTCGGGCCGAGCCCCGGCCGGGTGTCCGCCGGCGACACCTACCTCAAGGACTTCGCCTCCCGGGAGACCGGCAAGGTCGACATCGCCGCGCTCACCGGGCACTACTACCCGCTGTGCGCGAAAAGCAGCCCGGCCCCGACGATCAGCGCGTTGCTGTCCACCACCTCGCGCACCGGCGAGAAGGGCCGCGCCGACCTGGTCGCGGGCCTGGCCAAGGGTCTCGGCGTACCGGGCCTGCTCGACGAGGGCAACTCCATCTCGTGCGAGGGCACCGACGGGGTCAGCGACGTGTTCGCCTCGGCACTGTGGGGTGTGGACGCGCAGTTGCTGTACGCCTCCGCGGGGTTGCAGGGTTTCTACCTGCACAGCGCGGTCGCCCGGTGCGGTGCGCCGAAGCCGTTGTACAAGGCGTACACGCCGTTCTGCGCGGCCACCGACGCCGACGCCGCGGCCGGCATCCTGCGCGTGCGGCCGGTGTACTACTCGTCGCTGGTGGTGCACGCGCTCGGCACCGGTACCTTCGCCTCGGTCAGCAACAGCGACCTGACCCGGCTGCGCGCCTACGCGCTGCGCAACGGCAACGAGCTGAAGCTGGTGCTGGTCAACGTGACCACGTCGGCGCTGAGCACGTCGATCGCGCTGGGCGCCACGTACACGTCGGGCAACACCGAGGCGCTGACCGCACCGTCGCTGACCAGCCAGACCGGCATCATGTTCGGCGGGCACTTCGTCGGCAAGAACGGCACGTTCGCCGGTACCGCGCCGACCGCGCTCAGCATCAACGGCAACCACCTGTCGCTGAACCTGCCGGCGGGCAGCGCGACGGTCGTCACGCTGGACCGCTGAACGGCCGCCCGGGATGACCGCGATAATCGCCCCATGACCGCGAAACCCGTCAACCTGACCGAGGCGCTGGCGTCCTTCGACGACGTCTACAGTCCGCGGATCGTGGCCCGCATGAACGACTACGACGTGCGGATCGCGCACACGTTGGGTGAGCACGTCTGGCACGTGCACGAGGACACCGACGAGTTCTTCCTGGTGCTCGACGGCCGTTTCGACATCGCGCTGCGCGACGCCGCCGGGGTCGAGACGACGGTGGTGCTCAACGCCGGGGACACCTTCGTCGTACCACGCGGCGCCGAGCACAAGCCGTCGTCGCCCGGCGGCGCCATCCTCATGTTCGAACCGTCGGGTACGTCGACGACGGGAGACCGGTACTCGGGCGAGATTCCGGACCACGTGGACAGTACGACCGGTCACGAGTTGCGCTGACCCCGCCGCGGGCGCCGGAACTGCCGTGGGCGCCGGAACTGCCGTGGGCGCCGGAACTGCGGTGGGCGCCGAAGCTGCCCAGCGCCGCCTCCAGCAACGGCAGCGCGTGCAGCACCTGGCGGCTGCGGATCAGCAGGTCCCACACCGGCTCGAACTTCTTCCAGCCACCCGCGTAGGCGAAGTGCCGCAACCGGTCGCGCAGCAACGCCTTGGTCGCGGCACCCCGCCATATCCCACCCCACCGGTAGAAGTCGCGGTACGCCCGGCGGTACCCGGACTCCAGCTCGCCGGCGGTCATGCCCTGCGGCGCGAACACGACCTGGCGCGTGTCGTACCGGTCCCAGTCCTCGTGCAGCATTCTGCCGGCGGCGCGCATCCGTTGGTACAGCGCGGTTCCCGGGTACGGCGTCATGATGTGGAACGTCGCCGTCTCGATGCCCTGGGCGATGGCCCAGTCGACGGTACGGTCGAACACGTCCGGTCCGTCGCCGTCCATGCCGAACACGAAACTCGCGTTGACCATCACCCCGGCGTCGTGCAGCCGGCGCACGACGGCGGCGTAGTCGCGTCCGATGTTCTGCCGCTTCCGTTGTCCCGCAAGGTTTTGCGCGTTCACCGTCTCGAAGCCGACGAACAGGCTGCGCAATCCGGCCGCCGCGGCCCGCTCCAGCAGGTCGGGGGCGAGCACCGAGTCGACGGTACCGGCGGCCTGCCAGACCCGTCCCATGCCGCGCATCCCGTCGAAGAGCGCGGTCGCGAAGCGCCTGTTGCCGAACAGGTGGTCGTCGAGGAAGTACAGGTGCCGTCCGGGCAACCGGTCGATCTCCGCCAGCGCGGCGTCGACCGCCTGCGTGTAGAACGACTTCCCACCGTCGAAGAACGCGTCCTTGTAGCAGAAGTCGCAGTGGTGCGGGCAGCCGCGGGACACCACGATCGAGTTCGGTACCAGGTACCGGTGCCGCTCGATCAGGTCCCGCCGGATCGGCGGCAGCCCGTCGAGCGTCCGCTGCCGCGACTCATACCGCCGCCTCGGTTCACCGCGGCGGAAGTCGTCGAGGAACACCGGCCAGGTGTCCTCACCCGGCCCGAGAAACACCGCGTCGGCGTGCGCGGCGGCCTCGTCGGGCAGCGCGGTCACGTGCAGCCCGCCGAGCGCGACGAACACGCCGCGGGCACGGTACGCGTCGGCCAGCTCGTACGAGCGGCGGGCCGAGGTGACGTAGACCTGGATCACCACGAGGTCGGGCCGGTCGTCGTCGAGGTCGAGCCGCCGCACGTGCTCGTCCCAGATCCGCACCTCGTCGTCCGGGCGCAGGTACCCGGCCAGCGTCGCCAGGCCCAGCGGCGGGAACAACGAGTACTTGATCGGCCGGAAGAACGGGCTGGTCGCCTCGGTCAGCGCCGGCAGGATCATGGTCACCCGCATGGAAAGAGGCTCGCACACGGATGCGGAGCATCCGTGTGCGAGCCGTGAAGATAGTGCCTTAACTTGTGATGTCGACCCGGTCGGGTACCACGAAGGTGCCGCTGCTGCTGGCGTTCTTCGTGCCGGTGACTCTTATCCGGAAGGTGTGGCTGCCGGCTGCGAGCACCGGACTGGTGAACATCAACGTGTTGCCACTACGGCTGGCGGCGAAGAAGTCCACCATCGTCTCCGGACCGCCGTCGATCGAGATCGCCCCGATGCCGTGCTGCGGGTCCTTCACGCCGAAGAAGGCGATCCGGGTACCGGTGAAGGTGATGCTCGCCGTGCTACCGGTGGTGTTGCTCCAACTGTTGGTGCCGTTGAACAGGTCGGCGCCGCAACCGCTGCAGTGCGACCAGGTACCGGCGTAGGTCAGCCCCGGGTCGTCGACGGTGGTCGTACCCGGCGGCGGTGGCGGCGGCTGCGTGGCGCCGGCCGTGATGTCCACCCGGTCCGGTACCACGAAGGTGCCGCTGCTGCTGGCGTTCTTCGTACCGGTCACCCGCAGCTTGAACGTGTGGTTGCCGCTGGCCAGCACCGGGCTGGTGAACATCAGGTGGTCGCCCGAGCGGGTGGTCGAGAAGAAGTCGATGTTCTTCTCCGCGCCGCCGTCGATCGACACCGCACCGATGCCGTGCTGCGGGTCGAGCACGCCGTAGAAGGCGATCTGGGTACCGGTGAAGGCGACCGTGGTCGAGTCACCGGCGGTGTTGTCCCAGCTGTTGCTGTCGTTGAACAGGCTGGTGTCGCCGCACGGGCCGCAGTGCTGCCAGCCGGCACCGTTGAAGGTGAAGTTGGCGTCGTCGACCGTCGTGATGCTCGGGCCGCCCGGCCCGCCCGGCGGGTTGACCGCGAAGTTGTCGAACTCGGCGTTGCGCCACTTGCTCACCAGCAGGCCCACCTGGCCGCTGTGGTAGGTAGTGTCGGTGACCGCGGCGACCTGGGTACCGTCGATCGACGCCTGGATGTTGGTGCTGTTGAGGTTCAGCGTCAATGTGTGCCAGGTGTTGGTGCCGATCGTCCGGCTACCGGAGGCCAGCGTGGTGTCGTTCTGGTTGCCGTCCTCCTTGAACAGGCTCCAGGTACCGGCGCTGTTGATCCGGAAGTGGTAGCCCTGCGAGCCGCCGGGGCCGAACTGCGAGACGCCGAAGGACCGGCCGATCACGTCGACGTTGCCCGACTGCTGCAACAGCGCGTCGACCTTCACCTGGTAGTTGCTCCAGGACGGGTCACCGACCACGGTGATCGGTGGCGAGTCGGACCCCAGCGGCCAGGTGATCGGCGCGGTGGTGACCGCCTGCTTGTAGCACATGCCGGTGTGCCCGCTGACGCACGGCTGCGTGTCGAACCCGCCGGCGTCGTCGGCGAAGTACTTCGCCAGCGAGTTGGCCGGGTAGGACTCGAAGTTGTCGGAGTACGGGATGCTGAGGCCGGACGCCGGCGGCGGACTCGTCACGCCCTTGCCCTGCCCGGTCGTGGTGGTCACGCTGTACACGAACCCCGGCTGCAGCGTCAGCGTGTAACTGCCGTTGGACGGCGTGACGTCGGTGGTGTGCACGAAGAAGTCCGACGGGTTGGACGAGTTGAGGTTGGTCGCCCACACGTGCACGGTCCCGGTGGACAGGCCGCCGGTGACGTTGAAGGTGGCCGTCTGCGCCGCGGTCGCCCGGGTCGTCTCGATGATGGTGCTGTAGTCGCGGCCGTTGGGCGACTTGAGCGCCACGAAGCTGCCGTTGTTGCGGCTGCCGCCGAGGTACCCGGTCGCGCTGTCGAGGTACTGCCAGCCCGGCTGGGTGAACTGCGTGGTGTGCGCCACCGTCCACAGTTGCTTGCCGACGTGGTACGCGCCGGACCACGGGCTGTTCGCTTGCATCAGGCTGTCGCCCGGGTCGGGCAGCGACGGGTACGTGGCGTCGACCGCGTTCCAGTGGATCATCGCGGTGATCCGGGCGTCGATGTAGTCCCGGTTGATCGCGCGGGCCAGTGCCGGAGCGCCGGTGTCGAAGTTCTGCGACCCGTGCTCGCTGGCCCACGTCGGCTTGCTCAGGGCGCCCGGGTTCGTGCCGGCCGGCGGCAGGCAGTTGTCGGCCGGTCCGCCGTCGTTCTGGCAGGGGTAGTGCACCCCGGCGACGTCCACGGCGCCGCGCAGCGTCGCGTCGGAGTTCATGTCGTCGACGATGTTCCACACTTCGCCGATCTCATCGCCGCCGATGACCTGCGTCGACAGGTTGTTGGCCCGCAGCGCGCTCTTCAGCTGCTCCAGCCAGCTCTTGTCGTATCCGGCCTCGTTCTGGCCGCCGGTGTAGTCGATGGTCAGACCGTGCTGCTGCGCACAGCCGATCCACTTGATGATGTAGTTGATGGTGTTGGTGGAGTTGAAGCTGCCCAGCCAGCCCGGCGCTCCCCAGGCCAGCCCGGCCAGCTTGATGTTGGGGTTGCGCGCCTTGGCCTGCTCCATCAGGAACCACTCGTACCCGCGGTTGCAGTTCAGGTCGGTGGCGCTGCGCATATGGCTGGCCTCGGCGCCGTTGGTGCTGTTGGTGTCCCCGCCGATCTCCACCTTGAGGATCTGCAGGGCGGCACCGAAGCCGGGCTTGAACAGGTAGTCGAGGATCTCGCTCTGCTGCTGGGCCGGGTAGTTGGGCAGCAGGCGCGAGGTGCCGCCGCCGCCGCTGATCGCGCCGACCCCGTCGAAGCGGCGCCCGGTGGCGCTACCGCTGATCGTGATGTTCGTTGCCGCGTGCGCCGACGTGACGGGTAGCAGGGCCAGTACGACGGCCCCGACCGCCCCGGCGGCGACCAGGCTGACTCTTCGCTGCATGAAAATGACGCTATCGGCGATATTCGATACTGGCAACGTTGTCAAACGCTCCAATGTGTAAGTGTCAGTAACCCGGGCACGCAAGGCGACGTGGTACCACGAGACCAGGATCTGCCCACCATCCACGACCTCGACGAGCTGGCCGCTCTGCTGGCCGCCGCCGGCCCGGACGAGGATCTGTACGTGCGGTGGTCGCGGGGACCCGCGGCAGACACCGACCGGCCGGAACAGTCCAGCCGGGACGCGCTGACCGGGGTACCGCTGCCGGGGCTGTCGGCCAACCCGCTGCGGGTCGAGCCCTGGTGGGGTGACCGCTCGCTGAGGCTGTGGGTGGCCCGCCGGCTCTACGACTACCGGCACCTGCGCGACCGGCGCGGGCCGGGGGTACGCCCCTGGATACTGGTCGGCGAGCAGTGCGGGCGCGGCCCGGACAACGAGCCACTGGTGAAATGCCGCCGGCCGGTCGCCTGGATCTCCGAGGAGGCCCTGGCGCAGTGCGAGAAGGCGGTCGAGGGGCAGGACTCCGACGAGTGGGGACCCCTCGACCGGGCTCAGTGACCAGAGCTAGAGCAGGCCGCCCTCTTCGGCGACGAAGCAGACGGCGAGCAGCCGGAGCAGGTGCCAGCCGGCCCGCGACCAGTCCACGTCGCCGCTGTGCCCGGCGGGGTCGGGCAGCGGCCGGCCCATGCGGTGCGCGGCGGCGGTGACCGACTTCGCGTAGTCGGCCAGGCCGGCGGCGTCGACGCGACCGGCGCGTACGAGCATCGCCTCCCGTACCGCGGCGGCGTGCTGGTCCACGGCGGCCAGCAGGCCGGGCGAGCGCAGCGCGGCGACCAGGCCGTCCACACCCACCCGGGCCATGAGCTCATCAAGGGCGACCCGGGCGTCGACACCGGTCGGGACGTCGTAGCTGCTGTTCATGGCGGATACGCTAGGCAGCCGGTGCGACTTTCGGGATAGCGGAAACCCAAAGGCACCCGAGCGCAACCGAACCGCTCCGGTTCTCGGCCCGTTCGAGGGCTTCGCCGGCCGGTACCTCCCGGAGTATTTTGTCCCTGGCGTAACCGTTTTCCGCACGTGGAGTCCACCGTGTTCGAGGTCCGCACCGACACCCGCCACGACGGGGCGGTGATCGTCCACGCCGCCGGCGAGGTCGACATGACCGTCAGCGAGGTTCTTGAGCGGACCCTGCTGGAGGCCGCCCGGCACGCGGCCACCCCGCGGGTGGTGGTCGACTTCGAGAGGCTCCGATTTCTCGACTCCAGCGGGGTTCACGCGCTCGTCCGTGGGTACCACGCGGTAAACGACGCGGGCGGCTCCTTGACCGTGCGCAACGCCACCGGGGTCGTCGCCCGGGTGCTACATATCACCGGCGTTGCGGAAGCGCTGGGTATGTCCGTGCTCGACCAGAAGGACGAGTACCCGAAGGGCGCCTGAGCATATGCCGACCGACGTGCGGGTCGCCCGCACCGGCGAACTGGTCACCGTGGTCCTCACCGGAATGCTGACCCTGGAGGGGGTACCGCGCGTGCGCGGGATCCTCCTCAAATGCCTCGCCGACTGCCCCACCGGGCTGATCGTCGACGTGTCCGGTCTACACGTCGACTCGGACCTGCCGCTGGTGGTGTTCCCGACCGTCGCGCGGCAGGCGCGCTCCTGGCCGGGCGCCCCGCCGGTGCTGCTGTGCGCGCCGTCCGGTCCGGTTGCCGACCGGTTCGCCCGCTGGAACCTGGGCCGGATGCTGCCGGTACACGAGGACTGGGCGAGTGCGGTCGCGGCGCTGGATGAACCGGAGCCGGGACCGCCGGCGCTGCGGGCGGACCTGCCGTTCGGGCCGGATGCGCAGCGCCAGGCCCGGCGCCTGGTCTCCACGGCCTGCCTCGAATGGGGGCTGCCGCAGTTGTGCATGGCGGCAGAGCTGATCGCGTCCGAACTGACCGGCAACGCCGTCCGGCACGGCGCGCCGCCGCTGCGCCTGGTCGCCGCGGCACGGACCCGGTACCTGCACATCGTGGCCCGCGACGGCAGCCCGCGGCCGCCCCGTCCGGTCGACCCGCCGCCCGTGCCGTACGCGCTGGCGAGCGGCGGATACGGCCTGCGCCTGGTCGACGCCGTCGCGGCCACGTGGGGCTTCGTGCGCACCGCGGGTGGCAAGGCGGTCTGGGCCACGTTGCGCCGGGAGGGGGTCGGCTGGCCGCGGCTGCTGCGGACCGCGCGGCTGCTCCGTACCACGTAGGCTCCGACGGTGATCGTGCTTGACGACGCCGCGGTGCGGCGCGCACTGACGCCGCGGGCCGCGGTCGACGCGGTACGCGCGACGCTGGCCGCGCAGCACGCCGGCGGATTGTCCGCTCCGCCGCGGGTACCCGTCCCGCTCGCCGGCGGTGACCTGGTCTTCACGGCCGGCCGCGTGGCCGGGGTCGGCTACGGGTTCCGCGTCTACGACACGATGCCGACCACAGGTGCCGACCAGGTGACCGTGGTCTTCGACGACCGGACCGGCGAGGTGCTCGGCGCCGCCGTGGGCACCTGGCTCGGCGCGGCGCGCACGGGTGCGATCGGGGCGGTCGCGGTCGACCTGCTCGCCGACCCGGCGGCCGCGACCGTCGGGCTGGTCGGCACCGGTACCCAGGCGTGGAGCCAGCTCTGGGCGCTGCGCGCCGTGCGGTCGCTGCGCGAGGTGCGCGTGCACAGCCGGGACCGTGGGCGCCGGGAGCGGTTCGCGCACCGCTGCCGCGCCGAGCTGGACCTCGCCGCGTCGCCCGTCGGCGAGGCCCGGGAGGCGGTCGAGGAGGCCGATCTCGTGGTACTCGCGACGAACAGCGGCACACCGGTCATCGAGGCCGACTGGGTGCGGCCGGGCAGCCACGTGACGACGGTCGGGCCGAAGGGGACCGGCCGGCACGAATGCCCGGTGGCGCTCGCGGCGCGGGCCGGCCTGATCGCCACCGACTCGCTCGACCAGGTGGACCGGTACGCGCACCCGTACTTCCTCACCGGTACCCCGGACCGCGCGCGGATGGTGTCGCTGGCCGCCGTCCAGGCCGGCGAGGTGGCCCGGCCGGACGCGACCACGCTGTTCTGCTCGGTGGGCCTCGCGGGTACCGACGTCGCCGTGGCCGCGACGCTGTTCACCTGACGAACGCCCGGATCAGCTCGCCGGTCCGTTCCGGCTCCTCCAGCAGCACCTGGTGGCCGCAGTCCACCTCGACCACGGTCAGGTCCGCGCCCAGCGCGTCCTGCCAGTCCGGCAGGTACCCGCGCCAGGCCGGCGACCGGGTCGCGACGACGAACAGGATCGCGGTGCCGGTGGGCGGGTCGGGCAGCGGGCGGGCCAGTTCGGAGAACCCGGTGACGACCGCGGCCGGGTGCGCGGGACCGCCCTCCTCCCGGCCGCCCTCGGCCCGCTCGTCGAGCGCGCGCCGGGCCATCACGTCCGCCACGCCGGCGGGTACCCGGATCGTCGGGTCGAGCAGGATCAGCCGCCGTACCCGACCCGACGCGGCCGCGTTGAGCGACACCGCCACCGCGCCGCTGAACGATTGCGCGACGACGTCGACCTCGGGAAGGCCGATGGCGTCGAGGGTGTCCAGGACGTCGGCGGCGTGCTGTTCCAGGGTCCACGGCGGTTCCTGCACGGAGGACCCCTGCCCGCGCAGGTCCGGTGCGTACACGCGCATGTCGGCAAGCTGCGTCTCGGCGAGGTGCCGCCAGACCAGGCCGGGCCCGCGCAGCCCGGGCAGGGCGAGCAGCGGCCGGCCGTCGGGCGGCCCGAAGGTGTGCACATGCAACGGCATGCCGGAAGGCTAACGGGGCGGACGCCGCCGCATCCGCCCCCTTTCACCACGTCAGCTGATTTCCAACCAGTCCACGTTCGGCCCACCGGCGGCGCCGGTCGCGGTGGCCCGCACCGTGTTGCTTCCGGCCACGAGCGTCGCCGGTACCGTGACCGTCTGCCAGGTGTCCCACGAACCGGTCACCGGGAAGCTCACCGACGTCGCCGCGCCGCCGTTCACGCTGATGTCCATCGGCCGGGCCGCCGTGCTGCCGTTGGCGAACCGGATCGTCAGCGTGGCACCGCCCGCGGCCGCGGCGTTGACCGACCACTGGACGAACCCGCCGGCCACGTTGGTGTAGTCGACGAAACCGGTACCGCTGAATCCGCTGTGGTTGGTCGCGACCGCGGCCTGGGACAGCGTCGCGGACTCGGCCTCGAAGCGGTTGGGTGGCGGGGTGACCGAGCCACCCGGGTAGTCCGACGCCACGTAGATGTCGTTGATGCGTTCCTTCTTGAAGTGCTTGGAGTCGCTCGACGCCGCCCAGGTACTGCTGATGGTCAGCCGCACGAACCGGGCCGACGCGACATTGAGGTCGATGAACTGCACACCTCGGTTGTCCGGCATGGTGCCGCTCTTGACCGTGCTGAACGAGCTGCCGTCGGAGCTGACCGCGACCGAGTAGTCGCGGATGCGCGCCGGCTGCTCGCTGGACGAGCGGTTGTACGCCACCGACCACTCGGTCTGGTTGACGCCGAGGTAGGCGACCTTCCTGGCGCTGCCCAGATCGAGCGTGACCGTGGCCGGCAGGGTGGCGTTGTTGTCCCAGTACGTCGCGTCGTCACCGTCGACGAGGGCGGCGGCCGGGTGCCCGCTGGCCGAGACCGACGCGCTCGCGCTCACCGTGCCCTTCGGGTAGATGCCGACCCGGCCGCTGGTCTCCACCTTGAGCACCGTGTCGAACGGGTCCCAGGTGGTGATCCCGCTGATCGTGATGCTGCCAGCGGCCTGGGTGAAGTTGCGCGTGGCACCGGTACGCAGGTCGGTCACCCGGGTCACCTGGTACCCGTTGTCCCGCACCGTGATCGAGCTGCCCGACGTCGGCTTGTCCAGGACGTGCACGTAGTTCAGTGTCGGGTCGGCGCGGCTGACCGTGGTGACGCCGTACGCGCCGTTGCCGAACGATCCGGGCTTGAGGCCACCCTTGCCGTAGCCGCCGCCGTCGGTACCGCCGATCGACTCCCAGATCTGGTTCATGTACCCGTTGAAGAAATTGTTGTAGTCCGCCTGGTTGGACGGGAACTTGCCGCCCTGCATGGCCTGCTCGTCCATCAGCGACTTGATGGACGAACCCGCGTTGGTGACGAACCGGCCGATGTTCAGCTTTCTGTCCACTGTGGAGTTTGAGCCGTCGAACCACCACGCGCCGCTTGACGGCAGCTTGTAGTCGGCTTCGGTCAGCCGCGGCGGCGAGGTCCAGATCGCCTGCGGCATGTCGTACGACGGGGTCATCCCGGTCTTCTGCTCGTGGTCGACGGTGTCGAACGCCGGGGTGTCCTCGTTGTTGTTGGACAGCAACATGTTCGGCCGCTTCGTGCGGACCTGGTCCCAGAGGTTGTGCGAGTTCCAGTACGCGTTCAGGTTGTCGATCCAGAAACCGTCCAGCGTGGGGTAGTTGTCCATGACCTCCTGGAAGTTGTCGTAGCTGAACTCGCCGAAGCCGTCGCGGGTGGACAGGTCCACGGTGTGCCCGGCGAACTTGGAGAACGCCGAGGAGTTGAAGTACTCGAACCCGTTCTCGGCGTGGTGCGACGGGTCGTCGGTCATGTACAGGATCAGGCGCAGGCCGCCGTTGTGCGCGGCGGTCAGCAGCTCACCGAGGTAGTCGCGCTTGGTGCTGCAGGTACCGGGGATCTTCGACGGCCACGCCCGCGCGTACCCGAGGCGGCTGTGGAACGCGGCCAGCACGATGTACTGGGTGTGCAGCTTCTTGGCCTCCTGTACCCAGAAGTTGGCGTCCCAGCCGGCGTTGTTGACGTCGTTCTCCCAGGTGGTGCAGTTGGTCTGGGCCGGCGATGTGCGCTCGCCCCAGTGCAGGAACAGTCCCGCGGTCGCGGCGCGCAGCCAGTCCTGGCGCGGGTTGAACAGGTCGGCACGGGCGGGTCCGCCGGGTATCGCCAACAGCGCCGCAACCAGGGCCGCGGCGGCGGCGAGGACGGCGACCTTTCTCTTGGTACGCATCTGGGGCCTCTCAGAGTCCGCGCGCGGTCGGGCGCGATATGAGAGGACGATATGAACTCCCAGGGACGACCGTCAATGTTCTCCCGTACGGCGGATTGCCTGGTCCGCCGGGCTGCAACCGATTGCGGCATTCCACGTGACGGCAACGGATTCCCGTCGGCAAAAGGTATTTCCTGCATGCAAAATCGTTCATGCCGCCGCCTTGACGGTCCGATGGCCGGCTCTTAGCCTGATCGAACCAGATCCATGAAAAGGTTTGCAAGTAAGTCCCCCAGCGGCGGTAATAAGGAGAGGCTCGTGCGAGGAATCCCAGTTCGCAGGGTCGGGTCGAAGCGGCTGTTACTTGCCGTCCTCGGCACGACCGCACTGGCGGCGGCGAGCACCGCGGGCATCGCGTCGGCCGGCGCGTTCAGCCCGAGCGGCGCCATCTCGCCGGACGCGGTGTTCAACGTGAAGAACTTCGGCGCGAAGGGCGACGGCACGACCAACGACGCCGCCGCGATCCAGAAGGCCGTCGACGCGGCCAACACGGCCGGCGGCGGTACCGTCGAGTTTCCCGGCGGTACCAGCGCCACCTACCTGACCGGGCACACGATCCACCTACACAGCAACATCACCATCATGGTGGACGGCGGGGCGGCGCTCACCGGTGCCTCGTCCGGGTACGACGCTCCCGAGTCCAACCCCAACTCGGCGTTCCAGGACTTCGGGCACAGCCACTTCCACGACGCGATGTTCTTCGGCGACGGCCTGACGAACATCGGCTTCGTCGGTTCCGGAACGATCACCGGCAACGGCCACTTCATCACCGGCAACCCGAGCAGCGGCCAGGCCGACAAGCTGATCTCGCTGACCAACTGCAAGGGCCTCACGCTCAGCGGCATCACGCTGGCCCGTGGTGGGCATTTCGCCGCGCTCATCAACGGCTGCGACGGCGTGGTCTCCGACCACCTGACCATCCGTACCGCGTCCGACCGCGACGGCTGGAACATCATCAACACCTCGCACGCGACCATCACCAACATCGACGACCAGGCCAACGACGACGCGCCCAGGGTCACGTGACGGTGATGAACGCGACGCTGCGGGCCGGGTGCTGCAACGCGCTGATGTTCGGTTCGGAGACGTGCAGCAACTTCACCGACTACAACTTCGACACGATCACCATCACCGGGGCGAGCAAGTCGGGTCTGGGCCTGGTGTCGATGGACGGCGCGACCATTTCCGACGTGCACTACCGCAACATCAACGTGACCAACGTGGCGTCACCGGTCATGCAGAAGATCGGTACCCGTAAGCGGTGCGGCGACAGCCCCGGCGTCGGGCACATCAACAACATCACCTATGACGACATCACCATCGCCGGCAAGAGCAGCCCGCAGTTCAGCCCGACGATCTGGGGCGCGGACACCTCGCACGAGCCGAGCAACGTGACGTTCAACAACGTGAAGATCACCGTGCCGGGCGGGCATGCCAACATCGGCACCGGCGTGCCGAGCAACAACTCGACCGACTACAACCCGAACAGCATCGGTACCCGGCCGGCGTACGGCTGGTACATCCACAACGCCAACAACATCCACTTCACCGGCGGCAGCCGGGTCGAGGTGAGCAGCGGTGACGCCCGGCCGGCGGTCATCGCCGACACCGGCAGCCAGGTGACGTTCGACGGCTTCCAGGCCGAGCGCAGCACCGGTTCCACGGACGTGGTGTTCCAGACCGTCAACCCGTTCTGCGTGCAGAACAGCACCAACACCGCGGGTGGCGCGCTGCGCGTGACCGCGACCGGCTCGACCCAGTCCTGCCCGAGCCAGGGCAGCGACTTCTCGATCGGGATCAGCCCGGCCAGCCAGACGGTCAGCGCCGGTGGCACGGCGAAGTTCACGGTGTCCACCAGCGTGGTGTCGGGTACCCCCGGCAACGTGTCGCTGAGCGTGAGCGGCGCGCCCAGCGGGTCCACCCCGACGTTCAGCGTCAACCCGGTGGCGGCAGGCGGCAGTTCGGTGCTGACCATCCCGGTACCGAGTAACGCGTCGGGCAGTTTCGCCATCGCGGTGACCGGTACCGCCGGGACGACCACGCATACGGCGACGGCCACGCTGGCCGTCGGGACGACCGGCGGCCTGGTCATCAGCGGCCTGTCGGTGGCCGATTCGGCCAACGCCGCGGACTGGTCGATCCAGTCGAACCTGCGCGTGGGCAGCGTGCAGTACGGCGACCGCACGTTCACCCTCACCGCGGTACCGTCGGCGCTGAACGGGGCCCAGTGGATCCGCACGGCCAACGACTCCAAGGGGGCCACGGCCGACCCGCTGGTGACCTTCACGATCAGCACCTCGGCGACGGTCGCCGTCGCGGTGGACACCCGGATCGGCCGGCGTCCATGGATGGACTCCAGCTGGGTCGACACCGGCACCTCACTGAAGAACAACGAGAGCACGCCGCGGACGTTCGAGGTCTTCACCAGGACGTTCCCGGCCGGTCAGGTGGCGCTGGGCCCGAACGGCAGCACGGGCAGCAGCAACTATGTGATCGTCGTCTTCTGAGCGTCGCGTCGGCGGGCGGGCACGCAGTCTCCGTGCCCGCCCGCCCGTCTCACGGAAACTCTCGTTGACCCTGTCGGTTGGCCGTGCGTATAGATTGACAAACGTCACTGCCAACAGAGGAGGTCCTATGCGCCGCCATCGGACCAGACTGTTCATCGTCGCGCTCGCCACCTCCGCGGTACTCGTGCCGGGCGGCGCCATGGCACTGGCCGCGCAGGTGACCGCCGCGGCACCGGCCGGGCTGCTGTGGGAGGGCGTGGCCGCGAAGGGTACCTCGGTGTTCCAGGGGCTGGAGAAGGCGCCCGGTACCATCACCGTCGCGGGCGACCCGACCGGACGGTTCGGGCCGTCGTTCCGGTACGAGACATGGGACAACCACGGCATCAAGTCGCGCTGCGAGAGCCGCGGCGTGGCCGGGGTGAACCTGGACAAGACAAAGCTCGGCCAGACGTTCTACGTCGGCTGGAAGGCGTACTGGGACGTGCAGATCGCCCGGGGTCGCTGGACCTCGTTCTGGCAGCTGCACTGGTCGGGCGCCGGTCCGGGCGGCGGTCCGATGACCGTGCGTACCCTCGGCGACGGCCGGTTGTACGTGCAGTTCGTCTCCGCCGACGGGAAGTTCGACCGCAACATCTGGAGTACCGCGTTCCCGAACCGCCAGTGGAACAGCTTCGTCATCGCCTTCCACCTGGCGCGCGACGGCAGCGGGTTCGTGCAGTTCTGGTTCAACGGCGTGCCGCAGACGTTCATCAACGGCCAGCAGACCTACCCCGGGCCGATCTTCAAGGGCGACCACGTCAACCTCAAGTGGGGCGTGTACCGCTCGGGCGGAAACAAGGGCCACGGTGTCGAGTTCGTCAACGACCCGAAGCTGGGGACCACGCTGGACGCGGTGCGGCCGTAGGGCCGCCGGCGGCCCGCGGGCGGGCGCTGTGGGGCCGTGCCGCGGGCCGGCGCTGCGGGGGCCGTGCCGCGGGCGGGCGCTGCGGCGCAATCTTGGACGCTTGTCCCCCCGCGAGGGGGTGCAGGCGTCCAAGATCCGCCGGCCCGTGACGCCGCGGCAGCACGCCCTGCCGCGGCGCACCGGCTGCCGCGGCGCGCCGGCCCGCTCAGCCCACCGTCGCGTCGTGCAGGCGGATCACGAAGCCGATCAGCAGCACGAAGGCCACCGCGAGCGCGATGCGCCGACGCCGCCGGTGCGCCTCGTACGCGTGCCACCACGCGACCGACGCCTCGGCCAGTACCATCCGGTCGCTGGGCACCGGCCGCACGTACGGTGCCATCCGGCTCGCCCCGCTGGAGTACGCGCGCCGCGGCCGTTCGGACCACAGCCGGTCCGCAGTCCACAGCCGGTCCGCAGTCCACACCCGGACGTCGAAGTCCGCCGGCTCGTCCACGGTCGCCACGAGCGACTGCTCCCGCCAGCGCCGCAGCCGCCGGTGGAACGCGCGACGCAGGTACCGCTCGGCGACCTGCGGCCGACGCAGCCACCGCCGTACCAGTTCCAGCCAGCGCCACCGGACGGCGACGTCGGTCAGCGCCTCCGGGTACAGCCGCTGGGCCTCGTCGGCGTCGACGGCGGCCCCGGTCGCCTCGGCGCGCAACGGTTCGAGGTGCGCGGCCACGAAGGCCACGTACCCGGGCGGCGGCTCCAGTACCGGGGCCGGCAGCAGGCGCACCACTCAATCATCGGCCGCTATGCTGCCCTCGTCGAGCGAGCGCCACGCACCGGGAGGCACGCATGGCAAGGCGGTACACGGCGATGACCCGGGGCCAGCGCATCGGCAACGCCGTGGTGGCGCTGCTGGTCCGCATCGGCCTGGGACCGAAGGACACCTACCTGCTCACGGTACCGGGGCGGCGGACCGGAAAGCCTTACACGACACCGGTGACGCTCGTGCAGACCGGCGAGGGTCGATGGCTGGTCGCGCCGTACGGTGCGGTGTCGTGGGTACGCAACGCGCGGGCCGCCGGCCGGGTGACATTGCGCCGCGGCAACCGCACCGAGGAGGCCGCGGTCACCGAGGTGGACGCCCGGGCGGCCGCCCCGGTGCTGCAGCGCTACCTTGCCGCGATCCGGATCGTGCGACCGTACTTCGACGTCACGCCCGACTCGCCGGTCGAGGACTTCGTCGCGGAGGCGCCGCGGCACCCGGTGTTCTCCCTCGCGGTGCGCTGAACCGGCTCACGCGACCCGGATGCCGCGGGGGAGCCGGGCGGCCGGGGTACGCAGCTGGCGCGCGGTCAGCCACACCGCGCCGGCACCGACGAGCAGGTCGAAGGTCAACCCGTACGGCCACACCGGCCCGGGGTTCGGATGGTGCTGCGGCTCGTCGGCGTACTCGTCGTAGTAGTCCGGGTCGCGCAGCTGGCGCACCGAGCGGCCCAGCTCGCCGAGCGGGTCGCCCGGCTGGGGTATCTCGTGGCCCTGGATGTCGAACGCCGGCGGCAGCTTCGGCGTGGCGTCGGCCAGGACGACGAACGGGTTCGGCGCCAGCATCCACCACACCTTCGCGGTGGCGCGGTCGCCGCCGATGACGCCGGCGGACAGCCCGAATGTGACCGCGGTGCCGACGGTCAGCGCGAACACCGCCAGGTACGACAGCAGCGCGGAGGTGATGCTGCGCGCGAGCAACGCGGACAGGCCCAGCGAGATCGCGCACACCACGCCGATCAGCAGCGCGACGACGAGCAGGACGACGAACGTACGCAGTACCGTCATGCCGCCCTCGACGATCGACCAGCCGACGAACGGCAGCGCCAGGGCCAGCGCGACAAGGCCCACGCCCCAGCCGGCGAGCAGCTTGCCGACCGCGATCTCGGTCGCGGTCAGCCGGGTGACCTGCAGCGTCGCGAGGGTACCGCGTTCCCGGTCGCCGTTGACGCTCTGCGCGGTCAGTGCCGGGCTGATGATGAGTACCAGGGCGAGGACGAAGAGCATCAGCCCGCCGAACAGCGGTACCCCGCGCGGCCCCGTGGCGCCGGTCAGCGAAAGGTCGAGCAGCGCGGTGAAGAGCAGCAGCACGGCCACCCAGGACCCGAGCAGCCAACGCCACCGGCCGGTGCGCAGCCGTACCCGGAACTCCTGCCGCACCACCAGCATGACGCCGTACAGACTCATCGCCGCTCCTGTGTCATCGCGAGGTAAGCCGTCTCCAGATGGCTGCCGACCGGGCCGAACGCGACGACCCGCACGCCGTCGGCGACCAGGCCGGCGAGCAGCTCGGCGGCCGCGTCCTCGGCCATCGCCGGCAGCTCGGTGCCGGCCCCGCTCGACGCGCCTGCCGTGACGCCCCGCTGCTCCAGGGCGGCCCGCAACGCGTCGGGGTCGGCCGCGCGTACCCGCCACTGGCTCATGTGGTTGGCGGCGAGCTGGTGGATGTCCTGCTCGTCGACGGTCCGGCCCTCGTTCACGAAGACCACCCGGTCGGCGATCTCCTCCAGCTCGCTGAGGATGTGGCTGGACACCAGCACCGCGACACCGGCCGCGGCCAGCGCGCGCAGCAGGTCGCGCAGCTCCACCCGGGACCGCGGATCCAGGCCGGAGGCGGGCTCGTCGAGCAGCAGCACCGCCGGCTCGTGCAGCATCGCCCGGCCCAGCGCCAGCCGCTGCTTCTGCCCACGCGACAGGATGTGCACCGGCCGGTTGGCGTACTCGAACAGGTGGGTACGCAGCAGCGCGTCGCTGATCCGCTGGTTGCTGACGGCCCCGTCCAGCCGGTATGCCGCCGCGAAGAACGCCAGGTACTCCCGCACGGTCAGCTGCTCGTAGACGCCGAACACGTCGGGCATCCAGCCCATCCGCGACCGTACCCCGGACGGGTCGTGCACCGGATCGAGTCCGGCCACCCGTACCTCGCCGAAGTCCGGCCGCAACAGCGTGGCCAGGATCAGCAGCAGCGTGGTCTTGCCCGCGCCGTTCGGCCCGACCAGCGCGGTCACCTGCCCGTACGGCACCGTCAGGTCGAGCCCGCGCAGCGCCTGTACCGGACCGAAGCCCCGGGTCACCCCGCGCGCCACGACGCCGTACTCGGTGTCGGTCACCGCCCACCCCCCTCGCACGATCGACACAGCGTAGCGGCGCACGGCGATTCGCACCGCCCGTTCCTTGTGAAGGTTTCGCGTACGTCTCTTCCCCCGGGCGGCACGGTACCGGCATCCGGCCCCGCTCAACTCCTAACCGGCCGCTTCGATCGCGGCGATCGTGTGGCGCAGGTCGCGGTCGAAGAACCGTTTGCCGACGAGGCGCAGCGCCAGGTCGAGGAAGCGGCCGCGCAGGCTGGTCGGGTTGCGGTGGATGTGCAGCGCGACCCGCGAGCCGCCCGACCCGTCCGGGGTGACGTGGTACTCCCAGTAGCTGCCCTTGCCGAAAGTGTTGCTGTCCAACACTTCCAGGCGTACCTCGCCGGGCCTGGACCAGTCGTAGCGGTACCGCTGCCAGATGCCGCCGCCGGCCGTCGAGCCCTCGGTCACGTCGGCCCAGTCGGGTCCCTGCCCGTGCACCTTCAGGTACCCGCCCTGGCTGTTGCCGAACAGCTTCTCCCGCTCGGCGCTGAAGTCGGTGAGCGCGGCGACGAACCGTTCCGGCGGGAACTTCCCGGTAGCGCTCACCCGCACGTCGCCCATCGGTGGTCTCCTTCAGAAGTAGGTGCGGATCAGGTCGGTGACCCGGTCCTGACCGTCGACGAGCGGGAGCGCGGCCCAGCGGTCGAACATCGTGCACGGATGCGAGATGCCGAACGCGACCCAGTCGCCGACCCGCAGGGTACCGGTCGGGTCGTGCAGGAACGCGTGCTGGTCGTTGAGCGCGGTGACGCAAACGCTGTCCGGCACGCCCAGCGGCACCGGCAGGTCGAGGTCGAAGGAGACGTCGCGCTTGCCGAGGTTGGCCAGCGCCAGGCCGGGTTCCGGCGTGGAGACCACGGTAGCCCACACCCGCAGCGCCGGCTCCAGCGGCAACGGCGACAGGTGCGCGTAGTGGACGTGGTCGTGCGCCACGTATGCGCCGGACCGCAGGATCCGTTGCCCCGCAAAGCCGGCCAGCTCCTCGGCGACGAGGTCCGGGTATGCGCTGCCGCCGGCGGTGACCGCCGGCGCGCCGACCGAGTCGGCGAACGCGACCAGGTCGCGCAGGAAGCCGCGCACGGTGTCGAGGTCGGCGGGGGAGCGGGTGGCGCCGACGGTACCCTCGTATCCCGCGACGCCCGCCAGCCGCAGGCCCGGCGCCGCGTGGACCGCGCGCACCAGGTCGGCCGCCGCGTCCCGGCTGCGCGCGCCGGTGCGGCCGCCGGGGGCGCCGAGCTCCACGAAGACCGGGATACGGTACCGTGCCAGAAGGTCCACTGTGGACGGTGAGTCCACCCAGCAGTAGATCTCGGCGTGCTCCTGCTCCGCCGCGAGCCAGGCGATCGAGGCTGGATCCACCACCTCGTGCGCGATGATGATCCGGCGCGCGCCGAAGGCCCGCAGCACCCGCGCCTGCGCGACGTTGGCGACGGTGAACGCCCACGCGCCCCGGCGTGCCTGCTCGGCGGCGAGCTGCGGTGCCATCGTCGTCTTCAGGTGCGGTGCGAAGTCCAACCCGTGCCGCGTGCAGAAATCGGCGTACCGGTCGAGGTTGCCGTACAGCGCCGGCCCGACCAGGGCGGCGACCGGTGAGGTGAACCCGTCGACGGGTACCCGCCGGCCGACCAGATCGTCCACAGTGGACACATCCGGCGGCATTCCCTTGTACCGCCAGTCGACCGGCTTGTCCCGCAACCGCGCGACCGCGGCGAAGTCGAGCAGCGTCACGGCAGTGCCTCCTGGTTCGCTTCGCGGGGCGCTTCGGTGCGCCGCCTTCCCTCGTCGCTTCGCTCCTCAGTCCAGGCGACGCCGCGCCCCGCTGCGCTCAGCGTCTCCTGGTTCGCTTCGCGGGGCGCTTTGGTGCGCCGCCTTCCCTTGTCGCTTCGCTCCTCGGTCCAGGCGACGCCGCGCCCCGCTGCGCTCACGGCAGCGCGGCCACGACGTCGATCTCGACGAGGATGCCGAGCAGGTGGGAGCCGACCGTGGTGCGGACCGGGTACGGCGCCGGGAACATCCGCTCGTACACCGCGTTGTAGGCGCCGAAGTCGTCCAGGTCGGCCAGGTGTGCGGTCACCTTGACGACGTGCGACAGGTCCAGCCCGACCTGCGTCAGGGCCCGCTCGATGTTGCGGATGACGGCTTCGGTCTGCGCCTGGATGCCGTCGGGTACCGCGTCGGTGGCCGGATCCTGCGGCCCGAAGCCGGCGGTGAACACCAGGCCGCCGGCCACCGCGAGGTGGCTGTACGGGCCGGCCGGGCGGGGCAGCTTCTCGCTGGTCAGCTTCTCCATGCCCGCTCATCCTGCCAGCCGGCCCTTTCCGGAGTAAGTTACCGGACGGTAGGGTCGCGGGCGTGGAGCTGACCGAGCTGTCCGCCACCGAACTGGCCCGGGCGATCCGCGCCGGTACCATGAGCGCCGTCGAGGTCGTCGAGGCGCACCTGAGCCTGCTGGCCGAGGTCAACCCGGTCATCAACGCGGTCGTCGCGCAGCGGTTCGCGCAGGCCCGCGCGGAGGCCGTGGCGGCGGACGCCCGGCTGGCCGCGGGGCAACCGGTACCCCCGCTGCTCGGCGTGCCGTGCACGGTGAAGGAGTCGATCGCGGTGGCCGGGATGCCCAACACCGCGGGTGTGGTGGCGCGCCGCGGTGCCCTGGCACCGCGGTCCGCGCCGGTGGTGCAGCGCCTGGTCGACGCCGGCGCGATCGTGCTCGGCGTCACCAACACGTCCGAGATGTGCCTGTGGGTCGAGGCGGAGAACCGGCTGTACGGCCGGACCCGCAACCCCTACGATCCGGCCCGGACCGCGGGCGGCTCGTCCGGCGGCGAGGGCGCGGTGGTGGGCAGCGGCGCGTCGCCGTTCGGCCTCGGGTCCGACATCGGCGGCTCCATCCGGATCCCGGCGTTCTGCTGCGGGGTCTTCGGCCACAAGCCGTCGCGTGGGCTGGTACCGGCGACCGGCAACCAGCCACCGGTCGGCGGCGGCAGCGCCCGGCTGTTCACCAACGGCGTCCTCGCCCGGCGGGCCGAGGACCTGCTGCCGCTGCTGCGCCTGATCGCCGGCCCGGACGGCGTCGACCCGCTGGTACCGGCGCCGGTCGACGTGCCCGACGCGGGCCCGCTGCGCGGGCTGACCGTGCTGGTGACCGAGGACGCCTGGCCGGTGCCGACCAGCGACGAACTGCTGTTCGCCCGGGAACGCGCCGCCGGCGCGCTGGCCGCCGCCGGGGCGCGCGTCGAGCACCGGCGGATGCCCCGGCTGCGCCGCGCGTGCGACCTCTACATCACGACGCTCGCGCGCACCTCTGAGCAGACCGCGCGGGAGGTGCTCGGGGCGGAGTCGGTACGGCTGCTGCGCCGGGGCGGGCCGCACACCGTGGCGACCCGGGTGCTGCTGGTCGCCGAGGCGGTGCACGGGCGGATCCCGACGCGCTGGGCCGGACAGCTGGTCGCGGCCGGGCGGGCGCTGGCCGACGAGCTGTGCGCCGCGATCGGCGACGCGGTGCTGCTGCACCCGCCGCTGGCGACCGCCGCGCCGCGGCACGGCCGCACCGTGGGCCGGCCGTGGTGGCTCGGCCACGCGGTGCCGTTCAACCTCGCCGGCCTGCCGGTGACCCAGGTGCCGCTCGGGCTGAACCCGGCCGGGCTGCCGCTGGGGGTACAGGTCGCGGCCGGCCCCGGTCGGGACGCGCTGACCATCACCGTCGCGCGGGAGCTGGAACGGGTGTTCGGTGGATGGATCCGCCCGCCCTACCGATCGTTTACCTACTACGGTCAGAATAGGGGACAGAATTCCGATAGCGGCCGGTGGAGTGAGGAACGAGATGACGGACGTCAAGCTTGATCACCCGGGCGGCCACCTTTCGCTGCCGGTACACCCGGCGGTCGAAGGTGCCTCCGGCCTGGACATCGGCAAGCTGCTCGCGGAGAGCGGGTACGTGACCTACGATCCGGGGTTCGTCAACACGGCCTCGTGCGCGTCCTCGGTCACCTACATCGACGGCGATGCTGGGATCCTGCGCTACCGCGGGTACCCGATCGAGCAGCTCGCCGAGCACTCCTCGTTCCTGGAGGTCTCCTACCTGCTGATCTACGGCGAGCTGCCGACCGCCGAGCAGCTGGCCAACTTCGTCGGGCTGATCAACGTGCACACCCTGCTGCACGAGGACCTGCGCCGGTTCTTCGACGGGTTCCCCCGCGACGCGCACCCGATGCCGGTGCTGTCCTCGGCGGTCAGCGCGCTGTCCACCTTCTACCAGGACAGCCTCGACCTGTTCGACCCGGAGCAGGTGGAGATCTCCACGATCCGGCTGATCGCCAAGCTGCCGACGATCGCGTCGTACGCGTACAAGAAGTCGATCGGCCAGCCGTTCCTGTACCCGGACAACGACCTGGGCTACGTGGAGAACTTCCTGCGGATGACGTTCGGGGTACCGGCGACGCGGTACACCGTCGACCCGGTGTTCACCAGGGTGCTGGACAAGCTGTTCATCCTGCACGCCGACCACGAGCAGAACTGTTCCAGCTCGACGGTGCGGCTGGTCGGCTCGGCGCACGCCAACCTGTTCGCATCGGTCTCCTCCGGTATCCACGCGCTGTCCGGCCCGCTGCACGGCGGCGCCAACGAGGCGGTACTGCAGATGCTCGGCCAGATCCAGCGCGACCACGGCAACGTCGAGGCGTTCGTGCGGCGGGTCAAGAACAAGGAGCGCGGCGTCCGGCTGATGGGCTTCGGGCACCGCGTGTACAAGAACTACGACCCGCGCGCCGCGATCGTCAAGAAG
>VAWN01000058.1 GCA_005885555.1 Actinomycetota bacterium | reverse complement strand
CGATCGTGCTGTGCTCCACCCGGTTGGCCGCGTTCGCCCACGCCGACCACATCGTCGTACTCGACGCCGGTCGCATCGTCGAACAGGGCCGCCACGAACAGCTCCTCACCGCCGGTGGCCTGTACGCCCGCATCTACCGCGCGCAGCAACGCACCCACCAACCGGCACCGGCGGTCCACCCATGACGGCCGCCCTCGCGCCGCCACGCCTGGCCGGGCAGATACGAAGCCTGGTCCGCCCCTGGCGGGGCCGTCTCCTGCTGGTCGCCGTCGGGGTGCTCGCCGCGGCCCTGCTCGACCTGGCCCCACCACTGGTCATCCGCCATGTCGTGGACAACCTCACCGCCCGGCACACCTACCTGGCCGCCGTCGCCGCGGTGCAGGTGCTCACCGCCGGGTACGGCTACCTGTCCGCCACCGTCGCGCAGCGCGCCCTGGCCGCGCTGCGTACCCGCCTGTTCGCGCACCTGCTGGCGCTGCCCACCGACTACCACGACCGCACCCCGGTCGGCGACGCGATCGCCCGGGCCACCGCCGACGTGGAGACCATCGACGACCTGTTCTCCTCCAGCGTGGCCACCCTGCTCGGCGAGTCCGTCCGCCTGGCCACGGTCGCCGTCGCCATGCTGGCACTGAGCCCACCATTGACGCTCGCCGCGGCTGCGGTCGTGCCCCCACTGGCGCTGCTCACCCGGTACCTGCGCCGACGCATCCGCGACGCCGAACGCGCGACCCGTACCGCCGTCGGCGCGGCCACCACGCACCTACAGGAAGACCTCGCCGGTGTCGCGGTCATCCGCGCGTTCGGCCGCCAGACCCAGTTCGCCGACCGTTTCCGCGCGACGCTGCACGGCTGGCTGCACGCCACGAACACGTCCACCGGCTACAACGCGTTCTACGCGCCGGCGCTGGCCGTACTGGCCGCGGTGGCCACCGCCGGCCTGCTCTGGCTCGGCGGCGGTGGCGTGGCCCGGTCCACCGGGGTCAGCATCGGCACCCTCACCGCGTTCGTGCTGCTCTTCGCCCGGTTCTTCACCCCGCTGATCAACCTCGGCGACGAGTGGCAGAGCGTGCAGGCCGCACTCGCCGGCGCCGAACGCGTCTTCACGATCCTCGCCATCCCCACCCCACCACCGCCATCGCCGGCATCGACGCACACACCCACCGCCGCGTCGGCGCCCGGGCCGGCCATCGTCGTGGACCGGGTCGACTTCGGCTACCGGCCCGACCGGCCCGTCCTGCACGACGTCAGCCTCACCGTCGCCGCCGGCGAGCACGTCGCCCTCGTCGGACAAAGCGGCGCCGGGAAGACCACCCTCATCGCCCTGCTCGCCGGCCTGTACCCACCCCACAGCGGACAGGTCCGGGTGGCAGGCCACAACCCCGCCACCACCGCCAACGAGCATCGACGCGCGCTGCTCGGAATGGTTCCCCAGACGGTGCAACTATTCACCGGCACCGTCCACGACAATCTGACCCTAGGCGACGACACCATCCCCACCGACCAGGTCATCCACGCCGCGACGGTGGCTGGCGCCCACCCGTTCATCACCGCCCTGCCCGACGGCTACCACAGCGTCCTGTCCGACACCGGCCGCGGCGAGGGCGTCGTCCTCTCCGCCGGACAACGCCAACTCCTCGCCCTCGCCCGGGCCCTGGTCGCAACCCCGAAAGTACTGCTCCTCGACGAGGCCACCGCCGTCGTCGACGGCGCCAGCGACGCCGCCTTTCGCGCCGCGCTACGCCGCCACATCCAACCCACCGGCACCGCCATCCTCACCGTCGCCCACCGGCTATCCACCGCCCGCGACGCCGACCGGGTCATCGTGCTGTCCGCCGGGCGCATCGTCGAACAGGGCACCCCCACCGAACTGACCGCCACCGACAGCCGATTCGCCGCCCTGCTCGCCATCGAAGAAGCCGGCTGGGACTGGGAACACGACCCCGACACCACCTGAACGCCCCCGACGGGGGCTTGTCACGCAACCGGCCGGGACCGCGTCGCGCGATCGGGCGATCGAGGAAGCGGTCCAGCCGGCGATCTGGCCCGCCTCGACAAGGACCAGCACCCAATCCACAGGGAGCCCCAGTTGGGCGGAGCAGAGCCTGGTACCAGCCGCCTACACCGGCGGTGCACCAGTGCCCGCGCGTCGTGTGCATCTGGGCGGCGTGTGTTGGTCCGCGTTGCGCGGCGGTCGATGGGCGCGCCGACGCCGTGGGGTCGGCGCCGGCGCGCCCGGTGCCCCGCACCGGACGGTCTCCGGCTGTCAGGTCGGGGGTGGTTACCGCATGATGGCGGTCTGGTCCAAGCCGGCGCGGAGCGCCCTGGCGAGGATGACGCCGTCGCCCGTGGCCCAGAAGTGGGTGTAGAACAGCCGCGGGTGGTCGTCCAGGGCGTGGTTGTGCAGCGAGACGACGGTGATCCCGCCGCGGCGCAGCGCGGCCAGGACATGTTGGACCTCGCCGTGGTCATCGCGAAGTCGCCGTTGATCGCGGCCCGGCCGCCGCCGAGGGGCTGGAAGTTCAGGGCGGTGGTGACGCCGAGCCCGGGTGGGATGACGTGCCCGTCCTCGGTAATGGTCTCGTGGCGGGCGAAGGTGAACTTGTAGACCCCGCCGTCCACGGTGCCCTTGCCGCCCAGCGCGGCGTCGATGCCGGCGGTGTCCAGGTCGACCGTGCCGGGTGGCGCGGGCGGGGCCGGTGGCGGGGTGGCGGTCTTGTCGATGGCGGCCTTGACCGCCCGGGCCAGGACCGCGGGGTCGCCCATCCCGCCGATGTGCATCCACCATAGCGGTGGGGACTCGGCCAGCAGGTGCTTGTGGATGGCGGTCTGCGCGATGCCGCCGGCCTGCAGCGCGTCGGTGACGGCCGGGGCTTCGGCTTCGGTGACGACCAGGTCGCCCATCAGCATCGCGTGCCCGCCGGGGTAGCGCGCGAACGACGCGTTGCCGGCCAGCGCGAACGACGGCTTGATCGCCACCCTGTAGGAGGTGACCGTCAGGTCGCGGCGGGGGAAGCCGACCTTGTAGGAGGTGCCGTCAGCGGACAGCTTGCCCGTGCGGCCGATCGCGGCGACGACCGGTGCCCAGTCGGCGTCGGTGGTCACCACCGGCCGGATCAGATGGTCGTGATCGTGGGCGTGGGCCGGGGCGCCTGCGTTCGCCGCGACCAGCGCTACGGCGCCTGCCACCAGCAGTGTGCGCGTTCTGGACACGATGTTCCTACCTCCGTGAATGTCGTACTCCAACACCCGGCTACCTTCTGCAACCGGGGTTACACTGTCCAACGATGATCAGCTGGGTCCAGGTCATGTCCGGGGCGCTGCCCTGCGGGCACGCTCGGGTTCAACGCCCAGTGGCCCCGGCTGCCGCCAACCCGGGCAGAGGGCCCCGCGAGCAGGGCGATGGCGTGGACCGTGGTCTTGCACACCGCGGGTGCCGGTATCCCGCCCGGACTGCGCCTGGTCCGTGTGTTGTCCGGCATTGAAGATGCCGATGAAGGCGGCGTTGAGGATGCCGACGTGGTGAGGCAGGGACGCCCCGCCGGTGGTGTTCCGGCGGGGCGTTGGTCGGTGCGGTGTCGCTGGTTGTGGGCAAGGTGCCGGTGTTTAGTCGACGACTTCGCTGACGGCGGCGCGGGCGGCGGGTTCGTCGACGAGGTTCTTGCCGGCGGCGAACGCGGCGACGAGGGCTTGCAGGGACAGGTTGTTGACCGCGCGGGGGTAGCCGCGGGCGGTGGTGTGGATGAGTGCGAGGGCGTCCTCGGTGAATAGTTGGTTGGGGGCGGCCGACGAGTTTGATGTGGTGGCTGATGTAGCTGGTGGTCTCGGTGGCGGTCATGCCGGGCATGGTGTAGCGCAGCGCGGTGCGTTGTTCGAGGGCGGTCAGGACGGAGAGTTTCATGGTGCGGCGCAGGGTGGGTTGCCCGACGAGCAGGCAGGCCAGCGGGGAGTCCTGGTCCATGCCCTGGTTGGTGAGCATGCGGATGGTTTCCAGCTGTTCGTAGGTGAGCAGGTGGGCCTCGTCGAGGACGAGGACGGGGGTGCGGCCGCGTTCCTCGCGTTCGGCGAGCAGGGCTTTGCCGGTCTGGGTGATCAGGCGGGAGCCGAGGTGGGACGGGGCTTGGCCGAACGCGCCGACGATCTCTTCGTGGATGCCGCGGACGCCGATCATCGGGTTGGGCAGGTAGATGACGGTGTGCCGGGACGGGTCCAGGCCGGCGAGGACGGTGCGGACGGAGACGGTTTTGCCGGCGCCGACTTCGCCGGTGACCACGCCGATGGAGCGTTCGCTGATGCACCAGGAGATCCGGGCGACGGCTTCGTTGTGGGAGGTGTGCCGGTGCAGCATGCCGGGGGCGAGGTCCCGGCCGAACGGCATGCGGTGGAAGCCGTAGTGGGCTTGCAGTTTCTCGATCACAGCAACGGTCTCCGGTCAGGGCTGGCGGGTGGCTGCGGACAGGTCGATGGGCTGTTCGGGCGCGGGCCCGAACGCCGCGTAGTTGACCTTGTTGGCGAGTTCGGCGGAGTGCGCCGCGTCGATCAGGCCGAGGTAGTCGATGCCGGTCGTGGGTCTCGGCTCTTCAGCGGGGACCTCAGGGCGGGCCTTGGGGTGCGCGTGTCGGTTGATCTGGAACGGCAGGGCGGTGCCGGCGTCATCACCGTCGACACGAACCCGCAGGAACGTCAGGTCTAACGGGTCGAAGACCAGCTCGACGCGGCGGCCGACCAGCTGCGGGTCGACCTGGTAGCGGTTGCCGTGCAGCGAGACCAGCGCGGTCTTGGACACAGTGCGGTGTTCCGACCAGCGGAACGCCTCGGCCAGGTCGGCCGGGCCGGGGACGGGAAACGGGGCGCCGGTCATCCACCTGGCGAGGGGTGCCATGCCGGTCTCGGAGTGCACCCGGCGGTGGTAGACGTTCTCGACCCAGGCGGTGAACAGCCGGTTCATCTCGGCCAGATCGGCGATCTGCCGGCCAGGCTTGCCGTCACCGGCGGCGATCTCGACGACGAACCCGTCGCCCACGGTGCGGAAGAACCTCTCGATCTTCCCGCGGCCCTGCGGCCGGCCGGGTGCGGAGTGCACCAGCTTGATGCCCAGCTTCGCGCAGGCGCGCAGCAGCCAGGAATCCACGAACGCGGACCCGTTATCGACGTAGACGTGCTCGGGAACGCCGCGTGCCGCGAGGGCCGGCCGCAGCGCGGCGGCCAGCCGGACGGTGTCCTCAGCGAACCCCCACCGATGCCCGACCACCGCCCGGGAATGGTCGTCGATGAACGCGAACAGATACGTTTTCCGGCCGTCGACGCGCGGACCGTGCAGGGCGTCACCGGTCCAGATCTCGTTCGGCCGTGAGGCTTCGACCGGCCGAACACCCCCGGCATCACCGGCTTGCCGGTTGCCACCCGGTTCAGACCGGTGCGCACGAACATCCGCTGCAACGTTCGCTCATCGGGCGCCCAGCCGTGCTGGGCCGACAGGATCCGGCGGATCTGCGCCGCCGACCGCGACGGGTTCTCCTTCTTCAACGCCGACGCCAACTCGAGCACCTCGGCCGGGGTGCGTGGCTGCGACTGGCGGGGCGAGGGCACCAGCGCGTCGAACCCGGCCCGCTGCCACTCCGAAATCCACCGGTCCAACGTCCACCGGCTGATCCGGATCGACCGGCCCTCCGGGTCGGTATGCGTCATCGCGGCCAACGCCCGCACCAGCTTGCCGCGCTGCCGGCCGGTCAACGTCGGATCGGCGGCCTCCCTGATCAGCATGTAGCGGAACAGGCCGATCCGCCGGGCCCGTTCGACCCGGGCGGTCTGCTCATCGTCTTGCTTACTCAACGCAGGTTTCCTCACACCATCGCTCGGAGACAATCCGGCGAAGGCTCCCAGCAGCAGCTATGCCCGCGTCAGAGCGAACTGGTGTTGCACCAGCGTCACGGCCAGCACGGCGCCAAGAGACGGCCCGCCGACACCGCCGACGCCCACCACCACGGCGACACCTGCCCGACCCGCGGCCACCGCGACCGGGCTGCGACAACCGCGCCGAACACCGCCGCGACCGCGTCCGCGAACGGCGTGCCCGTCGCCGCCTGCAGCACCGGATCGACTCCGGTATCGACCAGCAACACCGTGAACCAAGCCCGCAGCTGCTGCGCTCGGCCCGCGAACGACCGCAACCAGCCCCGCACCGTCTCCACCGGACGACCCAACGAAGCGGCGATCCTGCGAGCTCCCGCGCCGGCCGCCTTCGCCGACAGCGCCGCCCCGATGACCTCGACCAAGTCCCCTCGTCGCGCCAACGCGAACACTGGAAGGAGCACGTGCGACACCCGACACGACGAGCACCGCGCCCGCCTCGGACGCACCACCACCGGCCCGGTCATGCCCCGCAGCTGCCGTCTCCGAGCCCACCCCCACGGACCCAACGAACCATCACAACCCGGACACACCAGCCCGCCCGACACCAACTCCACCTCGACCTCGACCGGGTTCGCCCCTACCGTCAGCACAGCGCCTCCGTGCGCTACACGGCCCTCCCGGGACGTCTGGCCAAAGAGATCACCGGGAGGGCCTTCGCATGCCCTCCATCGGCACGGTGCCACCCCAAACGAACAGCTCGACCCGACCGGCACGCTCCAAGATCCGTCGCGCACACAATGCCGCATCCGCGCCGCTCCGGTGAGCACCCTCAGAGACGCGGGACAGTCCGTGTCCCGCCGGTGCCGGCCCGGCGGATCGTCGGCTACGCCGCGGTGTACGGGCTGGCCGGTTCCTCGTCGACGTGCACCTGTACCGGGGCACGGCGTGCCCGCCGTGTGTGTGGCGCCTTCGACGGTTGTGTCAGCCGTCATCGCCGTCGTCACCGTCCCCGCCGTCTACGGGCCGGTTGGACGTCGAGGACGGTGAAGGCCGAGTCGAGGCGTACCTCGACCGTGCTTCCGTCGGGCTTGGTGACATGGACCCCGTAGGCGGTGTTGCCCTCCCCGGACTCGCGGTCCACCGCACCGGCCCGTCCTCCCGGCACGGCCGCCACCGCGGCCGCGCGGGTCCGGTCGGCGGTGCTGCCGGTGACGGCGTTGCTGTCGCCGCCGCTGACCGCGTAGGCGGTGCCGATGCCGGCCACCGCCACCGCCGCCACTCCCGTCGCCACACCGATCCCGATCCGTGTTCTGCGGCTCATCGCCATCTTCGTGGTCTCCTTCCTGATGACCCGCCCGCGGCAACCGCGGTAACACGACAACAGGTAGTCGGCGTGGATGAAGCAGTGATGAAGCCGGCCGAATCCGGGCGAAACTTCATCCCGGCCTCATCCCGGCCGGGCACGCTGAGCCCGGGCATGGAGGTGGCCGGGTGAGGGTGCTGGTGGTGGAGGACGAGCCGGAGATGGCCGGGCTGCTGCGCCGTGCCCTGGTCGAGGAGGGCTACGCCGTCGACGTCGCCCACACCGGCGACGGCGGCTACCAGCTTGCGGTCACCGTGTCCTACGACGTGATCGTGCTCGATGTGCTGCTGCCCGGCGCCTCCGGTTTCGAGGTGTGCGCCCGGCTGCGCCGCACCGGGGTGTGGAGCCCGGTGCTGATGCTCACCGCCCGCGACGGGGTCACCGACCGGGTCCGCGGGCTGGACGGCGGCGCGGATGACTACCTGACCAAACCGTTCAGCCTGGTCGAGCTGCTGGCCCGGATCCGGGCCCTCGCCCGCCGCGGCGGGGTGGCCCGGCCCACCGTGCTGTGCGCCGGGGACCTGAGCCTGGACCCGGCCACCCGAGTGGTACGCCGCGGCCAGGTGGAGATCGACCTGACCGCGAAGGAGTTCGCGCTGCTGGAGGAGTTCCTGCGCCACCCGGACACGGTCCTGACCCGCGAGATTCTGCTGCACCGGTGCTGGGACTTCACCGCCGAGACCCATTCCAACGTCGTCGATGTGCACATCCGCTCGCTGCGCGACAAGATCGACCGACCGTTCCAGGTCGTGTCGCTGGAGACGGTGCGCGGCGCCGGGTACCGGCTGCGCCGCGACGGCGGCCGGCCCACCCCCCGGCCGGTCGGCAACGCGGGGGTGATCCGAGCGTGATGCGGCGGGTGCCGATCCGGCTGCGGCTGACCGCCGTGTTCACCGCGGCGATGGCGCTGGCCCTCGCGGGTGTCGGCGCCGGCACGGTGCTGCACTTCCGCCACGCGCTAGACCTGAAACAAGCGTGTTCGTGATCTCTGGCGACCGTTCGCGCGGATGATCGTGCGGGGCGGCCTACCGGCCGAGGCTGAAGCGGACTGGGGAGCCCCGCGTTTTCCGGACAGTTCGCTATTGGCCAATTTCAGGCGGCGATCTGGCGGTTCAGGTACTCGTCGTTGACCTCGTTTGGGGTCTTGTAGGCGAGTGCCGAGTGGAGTCGTTTTGAATTGTATCGGAGTTCGATGTATCGCGCAATGTCGTTGATGGCGTGTCGGCGGGTCGGATACTGGGTACGATGGACCCGCTCGTTCTTCAGGACGGCGAAGAATGATTCGGCCATGGCGTTGTCGTAGCAGATCCCGGTCCGGCCGACCGACTGCCGGAGGTTCAATTCGTGCAGCGTCGCG
>VAWN01000029.1:170726-186896 GCA_005885555.1 Actinomycetota bacterium | reverse complement strand
CAACGGCGTCCTGGCCACCCTCCCCTGCGGCCCCTTCACCGGCACCCTCAGCACCGCCACCACCGCCAACTACAACGTCACCATCACCTACTACCAAAACGACCCCCGCGGCCACGAAAACGACCCCACCTGGCAAGCCGCCAACCCACCCATCACCTGCATCACCGGCGGCGGCGCCCGAGTCACCCCCAAATACGCCCTCCTACACTCCCTCGGCACCGACCAGACCACCACCGACATCACCAAAACCCCCAACCGCGGCCTCACCGCCACCTACGCCTTCCACATCACCAACGAGAACATCCCCGGCGGGAACATCCGCGTCTACAAGCTGCCCACCAGCAAGGACCTGTGCCTGGACGCCGGCTCCAGCTCGCCGCTGGCCGGTACCAACGTCCAGATGCAGCCCTGCGTCGAAGGCAGCGGGCAGCAGAAGTGGGCGTACAACCAGGACCTCACCGTCACGCTGGTCGGGTCCGGGATGTGCCTGGAAGCCGGTTCCCCGGAGGCGAAGGGCAACGTGGTCAAGCTGCAGAAGTGCGCCTCACCGGTGGCCGTCCGGCAGCGCTGGAGCGCCAACAACCACGCCAACTTCGAGGGCACCTCGGACAACAAGACGCTCAACGGGCTGTGCTTCAACGTGCAGACGCCGGACACCCCGGGCAGCTTCGTCATCCTCGGCGACAACGCGTCAAAGTTGTGCCAGCAGCCGCACGACAACATCCAGTCGTTCTTCCCGGAGCCGTCTGCCGGTGCCGGGGCCGCCGGCCCGGCCACCGGCCAACTGGTCGACTTCGCGCAGTTCGGCCGCTGCCTGGACGTCACCGGCGGCCACGTACCGGTGGTCGCCACCTACCTGATCGCCTGGCCGTGCAAGCAGGCACCGGACCCGACCACGATCGCCTGGAACGAGGTCTGGAACGTGCCGACGGTTCCGGCGACGGCAACCAAGGTCACCGGACCTATCCTGGACTACCCGGGCGGCGCGACCTACTGCCTCAAGTCGCCCAACTCCACGGCCGTCGGCATGTACCCGATCATCGTGGCCTGCAACAGCTCCAGCCCGACCGCCGACGAGGTGTGGACCGTCTACGGCGACACCGGTGACTACACGTCCAGCTACCGGATCGTCGACAAGAACGGGTACTGCCTGATGCCCAGCGACCCGAACGGCCCGAATCCGGACCTGCTGCCGAACAGCGACCAGATCAGCAGGATCGTCATGGCCACCTGCGACGGCTCCACCCTGCAGAAATGGAACGCGCCGCCGGATCTGCTGGAGTCGTCGCAACTGAGCAACATGCGGGAGAACTGACCTCAGGCCAGTTCCAGCACGGTGTCCGCCGCGGCGGCGAGCACCGGGTCGTGGGTGGCGGCCAGCACCGCGGTACCGTGCTGCGCCGCTGCCGCGAGCACCGCCACCACGCGGTGCACGTTCGCCTCGTCCTGCTGCGACGTCGGCTCGTCGAGCAGGGCGAGCGCGGGCCGCACGGCCAGCGCCCGGGCCACCGCGACCCGTTGCCGCTCGCCGCCGGAAAGCACCCGCACCGGGCGGTGGCGCAGCGCGGCCAGGCCCAGCGCATCGAGCCACTCATCGATCAGGCCCGCGCTGGTGTCCAGGCTGCGGGCCTGCCGGACCAGTTCCAGGTTGCCCACCACGTCGAGCGTCTCGACCAGCACCGGGCGCTGGCCGCACACCGCGACATGGCGCCGCCGCAATTCGGCCAGCGCCGCCCGGTCCAGGCCGCCGAGGTCGGTGCCGAGCACGTCGACGGTACCGGCGTCCGGGCGCTCCAGCCCGGCCAGCACCCGCAGCAGCGTGGTCTTGCCGGAGCCGGACCGGCCGCGCACCACGTTCAGGGTGCCGGCGTGCACCGCGAGGCGCACCCCGTCGAGTACCCGTCGGCCGCCCAGATCGACCGTCACCTCCGCGCGGACGACCGGCTCCCCTGGCACCCGCGCGACGTGCCCGGCCGCGGCCGGGCCGGCGTCGGCCGGCGGCGCCGTCGGGGTCAGCACGATCGATCCGGCGCCGGCAGCCGCCCGCACCCGCGACGCCACCCCCGTCTGTACCCGCAGCGGCTCCGGCAGCCGCAGCCAGCCCCGGTCGTCGACGACGAGCCGCTCGTCGCCGGTGTCGTCGGGCGTCCACTCCTCGCTGAGCCGCCCGTCGCGGATCCGCACGATCCGGTCGGCCACCCGGGTCGCCTGCACNNNGCGCGGCGCCCTCGGTGGCCGCCACGAGCAGGTCGTAGACCTGGTCGGCGGTGTCCCGGTCGAGCTGCCCGGTCGGCTCGTCGGCGAGCACCAGCGCCGGACCGTGCGCGACGGCGGCGCACACCGCGACCTGCTGCGCCTCCCCGGCGGACAGCGACGCCGGCGGCCGCCCGGCGAGATGTCCCAGGCCCAGCCGGTCCAGCAGCTGCGCCGCCCGGACCCGGGCCGGTACCCGCCGCATCCCGGCCAGCCGCAGCTGCAACGCGACATTGTCCACTGTGGACAGCTCCGGGCGTAGCGTGCGGCCGTGATGCTGGTCGACCAGCCCGAGCCGGCGCGAGCGCAGCATCCGGCGGCTGCGTTCCCCCGCGCCGGCGAGGTCCACGCCGCAGACCCGGACGGTGCCGGCGCTCGGGTCGCTCTCCCCCGCCAGTACCCGCATCAGCGTGGTCTTCCCCGAACCGTTCGGCCCGTGGATCACCACCCGCTCCCCCGGCGCCACGTCGAGGGTCAGGCCGCGCAGCGCGGCGACGTGCCCGTGCCCGGTCGGGTACAGGTGGAACAGGTCGCGCACCTCCACCGTCACGATCCCACCTCGCCCGGCAGGTGGGGCATCCGTTCGCGCATGGCGGTACCGGCGACACCGGCCGCGACCACGAGCCCGGCCGCCACCCCGAGGGCGAGCACGGCGGCGACCCAGGCCGGCCCGGTGGCCAGGCGCAGCGGCGGGACCGGGGCGGTGCCGACCGCGGTCACCTGTACCAGCGCCGCCGTCACCCGGGACAGCAGCAGCCCGACCACCAGGCCGGCCGGTACCGCCCCGGCGACCACGGCCGCCGCCCGGCTGAACAGGGAGACCCGCAGGGTACCGGGGCGGACCCCGTCGCTCTCCCAGGCGAACAGCTCGGCCGACTCGTCGCGCCGCTCGGCGACCACCAGCAGGATCACCGCGAGGATCGCGACCAGTACCGCCACCAGCGCGCTCACCGTCAGCAGGCTGGCCGCCCCGCGGGCCACCGGGTCGCCGGAGAGCCGGTCCTGCCGGGCCTGGCGCAGGTCGACGGACAGGCGATCGAACGGCGCCGCGGAAAGCGACCGGGCCAGCTGCGCCGCGCTGGCATCGGGTGCCCACAGCCACAGCTCGGACACCGAGCCGGTACCCGGTTCGACGCCGTCGAGCGCACCGGCCAGCGCCCGCTCGTCAGCGACCACGAACCGGGCGCCCGCCGTCGGGAACCGGGGCAGCACCCGGACCACCCGCGCGGTCACGGTCCGGTCGCCGCCCACGACGAGCTGCAGTACCCCGTCGGCCGCGGTCGCGGCGGTCGCCGGGTCGGCCAGCACCGGGACCGGCGCCGGGTCGGCGGCACCCGGCCGCACCACCACATGGGTACCGGTGAACTGGAACGCGACCGTGAGCGCCGACCCGGTCGCGGTGACCCGCGCGCCGGTGGACGTCCAGCCGGCCCAGGACCCGGCACCCCCGCCACCGCCGCCGAACCGGGGTACCCCGAGGGTGAGCGTGCCGGACAGCACGGCGACGTCGGTGCCGCCCTCGCCGATGTGGTGCTGGTGCAGGGTCGCGTAGTCCAACGGTTCGGCCAGGGCCAGGGCGAACAGCCGGGTCGGCGCGGGCAGCCCGGCCGGTACCGCGGCGGTCAGCGTGCTGCCCCGCGGCTGCAGTGCGAGGCCGAGGTCGCGGCCGTCGCCGGTGCGCAGCCAGGCGGTCACCGTGGCCCGGTCGGTGTCGCCCGCCGCGTCCAGCGTGATCGCGCCGGCGGCGGCCGGCACGACGGGGCCGGACGCGCCGGCCGACGGTACCGCGATCCGCCGCGCCGCATCGGCCGGATCCCCGGCCCCGGTATCGGCGTCCCACGACCGCATCCGGGCCAGCGCCGCGGGGTCCACGCCGACCAGCTCGGCCGGCTGCGACTCGGCCGCGGAGACCCGTACCCCGGCGGAGGCGCGCAGCACCGGATGGACGGTCACGCCCGGCGCGGTTCCGGCGAACGCGGGAACACCGGCCACGTCCAGCGGCCGGTCGGCGGTCGGTCCGATGCCGATGCGGGCGTCCAGGGGTACCGCGAACGCGGCCTGGTCCACCGCGCCCTGGCTGAGGGTGGCGCGGTAGGCCCCGGCGAACACCACGACGGCGACCGCGGCGGCGAGGAACGCCACGGTCGTCACCGGTCGCAGCGGGCGGCGCAGCGCGGCCAGCACGCCCAGCCGTGCGCCCAGCCAGCGGGACGGCAGCAGCCGCGCCACCGGGGTGACCACGAGCGGCCAGACCCGGCCGGCCGCGAGGCCCCCGCAGATGACCCCGATGACCGGCAGGGCGAGCAGCACCGGGTCGGCCTGCCCGGCGGTCACCGAACCGCGGGCGAGCGCCAGCGCGGCGGCGGCGACCCCGGCGAGCACGGTCAGGTCCAGTACCCGCCGCACGCTCGCCGCCGATCCCGCCCGCGCGGTCAGCGTGGCGGCCACGACCGCGGCGGCACCGAGCGCACCGACGAGGACGGGGGCCACCGACCCGGCGACCGCTCCGCGCGCCGACGGCCAGCCGGGCAGCCCCGCGGCCGCCGCCCGGTAACCGGCGAGGCCACCGGCGACGAGCAGCCCCGCCGTGGTACCGGCGAGCACCGGTACCACCGACTGCACCGCGGTCAGCACCGCCACCGCGGACCGCGCCCCGCCCCGCCGGCGCACCAGGCCGACCACGGCGGCATGGTCGCGGCGCAGGCCGATCGCGCCGATGACGGCGAAGCCGAGCAGCAGGGCGGTACCCGCGCCGCTGAGCAAGGCGAACCGGCCGGCCGAGCGGCGCGCCCGCGCGTCCTCGTCGCGCAGCACGTCGTCCGGCGCGGTCAGGGTCAGGCCGGGCCGCCACCGGTCGGGATCCGGCGCCCGGGCGCTGCGCGCGAGGTAACCGGCGACGCCGAGCTGCCGTACCCGGTCGAGGTCCAGCGGCGCGACCCAGCCGTAGGCGCGCTGGAACTGGGTCAGCGCGCCGATCCGGGCGGCCGCGCCGACCCCGTCGACGAGCAGCAGCGGCTTGTCGTGGCCGGGATCGAAGGTGCCGCCGAGCAGCAGCGGGTCGGTGCGCACCGCGCGGCCGACGGGTACCAGGCCCAGCGCCGGATCCAGGGTCGGCGTGCCGGTGCCGACGATCAGCACCTCGCACCGCCGCGGCGCGCAGGATGCCGGAGCCCGGCCGGCGGTCAGCCGTACCGCGCCCATGAGGTCGTCGGTGGCGCCGAGCGAGAAGGTGCTGCCGGCGGCGTCGGCGAGCGGCCGGTACAGCAGCTGGCGGCGGGCCGGCGCGGCGGACAGGCCGGACAGCCGCGCCCGGGCCTGCCCGTCCAGCGTGGCCAGGTCGTCCGGGGTGAGCACCAGCGCGCCGTAGGACACGGTGAGGCTGCGCTGGCCGGGTGGCAGCGCGGCGATCCCGTGCCGCAGCGCCTGCGCCGCCACGATCGTCGAGCTGCCCGCGGTCAGTACCGGCAGGACGGTGGCACCGGCGACGCCGAGCGCGACGAGCAGCCAGCTGGCCGGCCGGTGCCGCAACCGGGCCCAGGCGAGGAACAGCACTGCACGCACGCGGTCCTCCCGCCACGAGAGTATCCGAGCCTAACCAGTAAACCGAGGAGAACAGGTTAGCATGGCGGCATGGCGTCCACGGTGATCGACGGGCTGGTGCTGCCCATCTCCCTGGCCGGCCATCCGGTGCTGGACTTCTGCAACACCCGGGCCGCGTGGTCCGCGCCGGTACCCAAGGAGTACCTGGCCAGCCACGCGCACCTGACCGTCTGGGCCGGCGCGAACGGGCTGCTGCCGGCCGCCGAGGTACCCCGGCTGCGCCGGGCCGGGGTCCGGTCGGCCGGACCGGCGGCGGACATCGTCGCGCGCGCGATCCGCTTCCGGTCGGCGCTCTACACGGTGCTCACCGGCCCGGGTACCCCGGCCGACTGGGCCGCGGTCAACACCGAGGTGGCCGCGGCCGGTACCGCGGTGCGGCTCGCGGCCGGCATCCCCGCCGCATGGTCGCTCACCGGTACCGGACCGGACCGGCCGCTGCTGGCCATCGCCTGGGCGGCCGCGCAGTTCCTGACCACACCGGCCGCGGCCGCGGTGGACGCCTGCCCCAGCCACGACTGCGGCTGGCTGTTCACCAACCCGACCGGCCGCCGCCGGTGGTGCTCGATGGCGTTGTGCGGCAACCGGGCCAAGGCCCGCCGCCACGCCCGCCGAACCAGGTCGACCGGTTGATCGCGGTAGCGCAGATCCGTGCGGTCGTTCACGGGTAGCCTGGCGGCCCGCATCCTCGCGCTCGCCGCATACTGACCCCGTGCTGCAGAGCTACGACGAGCGCAACGCCGACATCGTGTACTGGGTCAACGGCGTCCTGCGCCACCGCGACGAGCCGGGCCTGTCGCCGTTCGACTCGGTGGTCCAGGGCGGCGACGCGGTCTGGGAGGGCCTGCGGCTGTACGACGGGCGGATCTTCGGTCTCGACGCGCACCTGGCCCGGCTGCACCGTTCCGCGCTCGCGCTCGGGTTCACCGCGATCCCGTCGCGCGACGAGATGGTCGCGGCCATCATCGCCACGCTGCACGCCAACGGCATGCGCGACGGGGTGCACGTGCGCCTCACGCTGACCCGCGGGGTGAAGGTCACCAGCGGCATGGACCCGCGGCTGAACACCGCCGGCAGCACGCTGGTCGTGCTGGCCGAGCACAAGCCGCCGGTGTACGGCACCGGCGGGCTGCGGCTGGTCACCGCGAGCGTGCGCCGGCCCGGACCGGACGTGCTCGACCCGCGCATCCACCACACCAACCTGCTCAACTCGATCCTGGCCAAGATCGAAGCCAACGTGGCCGGCGCCGACGACGCGATCCTGCTGGACGGGCGCGGCTTCGTCGCGGAGACCAACGCCACCAACCTGTTCGCCGTGGTGGGCGGCGGGCTGGTCACCCCGCGCGCGGTCGCCTGCCCGGAGGGCATCACCAGGGGTACCGTGCTGGAGCTCGCCCCGGCCGCCGGCATCCGGGTCGCCGAGCGGGACGTGGCGCTGGTCGAGCTGTACACCGCCGACGAGGTGTTCTGCACCGGGACGATGGGCGAGATCGCCGGCGTCGTGCAGATCGACGGGCGGCCGGTCGGCGACGGGTCGGTCGGGCCGGTCACCCGCCGGATCGCCGGGCTGTACCTGGACCACGCGCGCTCGCACGGTACCCCGGTCTAGACCTTGTGGGCGGCCAGCTCGGCGTAGTGCGGGCGGGCCTGCTCGACCAGCCCGCGCAGCCGGTCCGGTACCCGCGCCGGTGCCGGGTCGTACCGGCCGAACCCGGTCGAGTTCTCCACCGCCGCGTACCAGTGCGGCGCCCACACCCCGTCGGTGTCCCGGCGCCCCGGCGGCCAGGCCAGCATCCCCGGGTCGTACCCGATGCCCAGCGCGGCGCACAGCCGCCGCAGGGTACCGGCCGGGTCGCGCAGCACGTCGGCGGCGTCCACGACCGGCCCGCCGAAGGCCCGGAACAGCTCCACCTGCTGCCCGTACCCGAGATCGGCCGGGGTTGGCTCGCCGCGTACCCGGGCGTAGGAGGCGACCACGTGCGCCGGGTCGCGGATGAGGTACCCGTGCCGCAGCCCGCCCAGCCAGTCCCGGCCCACCTCGGGCAGCAGGTGGTGGGCCATGTGCTTCTGGTAGTACAGGTCGGTGCCGTCCGGTACCGGACCGGTCAGCGTGGCGGCCACGTCCTGCCACCGGTGGGGCTGGCTGGCCAGGATGGCCGCCCGGCCCGGATGGTCGAGCCCGGTGCTCGCCAGGTAGTACGCGTACAGCGGCTCGTCGACGACGAGCGTGCGCGGTCGCGCGCCGAAGCTGCGCATCAGGGCGGTGGAGATGTTGCGCGGCCCGGACCACATCGCCACCCGTACCGTCATGACGCGCTGGACGGACCGCTCTCGTTCGCCTGGGCCTGCTCGATCACCTTGCGCACCACCGCCTCCACGTGGTCGGCGTCGATGCCCAGCTTCGCACCGATGTGCGTGGCCCAGACCTCGGAGCGCAGGTTGGCCTCGAAGTCGAGCCGGTTGCGCACCTCGGCGCGCAGCGCCTGGCGGTTCTGGCTGACCATCACGAAGGTGGACAGGAAGATCGCCTCCAGGCTGACGATCATGGTGAGCAGCCCGAACGGGAACCTGTCGAACTCCAGCGAGGCGCCGATCAGCCCGATGTTGAACAGGATCCAGATGCCGAACCAGATCGAGTGCAGGTACACGAACTGCAGCGAGCCGGCGAACGAGGTGATGACGTCGGCGACCCGGTCCTGGGTGCGTTGCAGGGAGGCGACCAGCGTGTTGGCGTCCCTGACCCGGTGCTGCAGCTTGGGTACCAGCCAGCCGTCCTCGGCGCCGTCCGCCATGTCCATCGCCAGGCAGGCGGAGCAGTCGTGCGTGATCAATTCCGGGTTCATCGGCACAGTGTGCCAGGATCACGCACCCGCCGGACCCGGCTCTCACGGTCCGGCGCACCCCGGCGGCCGCGCGGCGTCAGTCGCCCGCGGCCGACCAGCCGGACCAGCGGGTGACGTCGACGGCGAGCACCGGTCCGCCCGGCGGGTCGTCGGCGTAGTGCCGCGGGTACCGGTCGACCAGCGCCGCGATCCCCCGCCGCGCCTCGGCAGCGGCCGGGTCGAGGACCCGGCCCACCCCGTCCGCGCGTACCCACCACAGCTCGCGCCAGTCCTCCGTGTAGTGGTCGACGAGCACCGCCACCCGCGGGTTGGCCGCCACGTTGGCCAGCCGGCGCAGCGCGGTGCTGCGCTTGGGCTTGGCGTCGACCGCGCTGTAGATCGTGTCGCCGGACAGGGCGAACACGACGGGTACCAGATGCGGCCGCCCCCGGTCGTCCACGGTGGCCAGCCGGGCCACCCGGCCCGACGCGAAGCGTCGCCGCAGCTCCTCCCGGTTCATCCGACGGTGAACTGCGCGATCGCGTCCTCCCAGGCGCACAGGTCGCGCTCGACCCGGCTGCGCGGCCCGGACGGCAGCCAGTGCACCGCCCGGCGTACCCCGGCCTCGTGCAGCCGTTCCAGCACCCGCGGGTCGGCCGGTACCGAGATCACCTGTACCTCGACCGCCCGCTGCGCCCGCGCCCGCAGCTGCGCGACCCGCTCCACGACACCCGGCCCGTAGTTCGGGAACCACCCGTCCCCGAACGCCAGTACCCGGTCCAGGACGGTCGGTCCGGAACCGCCGACGAGCACCGGCGGCCGCGGCCGCTGGGCCGGCTTCGGGTACGACCAGATGCGCTCGAAGTTGACGTACTTGCCCCGGTAGCTGGCCTCGTCCCGGGTCCAGATCTCGGTCATCGCCTCGACCCGCTCGCGCAGCAGGTCCATCCGGGTACGCGGGTCGGTGCCGTGGTTGCGCATCTCCTCGCGGTTCCAGCCGGCGCCGACGCCGAACTCCAGCCGGCCGCCGGACAGGTGGTCGATGCTGGCGACCTCCTTCGCGGTGGTGATCGGGTCGCGCTCGATCACCAGGCAGATCCCGGAGCCCACCCGCAGCCGGGTGGTGGCCGCCGCCGCGGCGGTCAGCGCGACGAACAGGTCGTAGCAGTGCCAGTACTTGGGCGGCAGGTCACCGCCGGGGTACGGCGACTGCCGGCTGGCCGGGATGTGCGTGTGCTCGGCGAAGAACAGCGCCTCCTGGCCGCGCTCCTCGACCAGCCGCGCGACGTCGCCCGGGCTCATGCCGTCATGGGTCGGGAAGTAGCCCACACCGAAGTCCATGCCCTCGGTTCTACCCGCTCCGGGCCGGGCATGTTCACCCGGTCCGGGCCGGGCATGCGGTCACCGGGCCGCGACGGGCTGCTCGTCCAGCCGCCGGCGTACCTCGTCGGCCTCGGGTACCCCCAGCTCGGCGTACCGGTCCAGGGCCGCCCGCCAGTGTTCCCGGGCCAGCTCCGGCTGCCCGGCCTGGTACCGCACGTGCCCGAGCCCGTCGAGGGCACGCGCCTCCTGGTCCACGTTGGCCTGCTCGCGGGCCAGCCGCAGGGCGGTCGCGTGGTGCACCGCGGCCTCGGCCGGGTCGCCGGTGGCCCGCAGCGCCTCGCCGATCCCGTTGAGCGAGCTGACCTCCCGGCTGCGGTACCCGCTGCGCCGGGCCAGCGCCAGCGCGCCGCGGAAGTGCTCCAGCGCGTCGCCGGACCGGCCGGTACGCAGGCACACCCGGCCGAGCGCCGCGAGGGTGTCCCATTCGGCCATCCGGTCATCGATCGCCCGGGCCAGCCGGAGCGCGGCGGTCACGTCGGCGCGGGCCTGCTCGCCGTACCCGAGGCCGAGCCGGGCCAGGCCCAGCGCGCCGCGCGCGTAGCACTCGCCGTACCGGTCGCCGACCTCGCGGACCAGCGACAGCCCGCGGACCGCCGCCTCGGCGGCCTCCCCGTACCGGCCGAACCGGGTGAACAGGTGCGCGATGCACGCCAGCGTGGTGCCCTCGCCGGACCGGTCGTCCACCTCCCGGCACAGCCCGACGGCGCGCTCGTAGTACGCCAGCGCCTGCCGGTACGGGCCGCCCGACGAGACGTAGTGGTCGCCGAGGTTGCACAGCACGACCGCCTCGCCGTACCGGTCGCCCAGCGCCCGCTGGCTGGCCAGCGCCTCCTGGAACGCCTCGGCCGCCTCCGCGTGGCGCCCCCACCGCTGGTACAGGTTGCCCAGGTTGTTCAGCGTGCGGCCGACCATCGCGGCGTCGCCCAGCTCGCGGCGCAGCCGCAGCGCCCGCTGGTAGTGCTCGGCCGCGTCGGCGTGCCGGCCCAGGTTGACCATGATGTTGCCGATCCGGTGGTGCGCGTCGGCCTCCGCGGCGACATCCTGCCCGCGCGCGGCGGCCAGCGCGTCGCCGTAGATCGCCAGCGCCTCGGTGTAGTGACCGCCGTTCTCCAGGTGGTACGACAGCGTCACGGCGAGCCGCCCGGCGTACCCCGGCCAGCCTTCGGCGGTCGCATGCGCGGCGGTCGCCACCAGGTTCGGCAGCTCGGCGGCCAGCCACGCCCGGGCGGCGGCCGGCTCGCCGACCGGGGCCAGCGGCGTGTCCGGTACCGGAACCTGTGGGCGCCGGTGGTGCTCGGCCGGCGACAGCGTGTCCATCGCCGCCGACGCGGTGGCCAGGTACTGGTCGAGGAGCCGGGCCCGCGCCGCCCGCCGGGCCGGCGCGGGCTCGGTACCGGCCAGCTCCGCGGCGTAGGCGCGCAGCAGGTCGTGCATCCGCAGCCGCCCGGTCGGGGTGCGCTCGACCAGGTGCGCCCGGACCAGCACGTCGACCAGCTGCCCGGTGCGGGGCAGGTCGGTGGCGGCCAGCGCGGCGGCCGCGTACCCGTCCAGGTCCCGGCCCGGGTGCAGGCCGAGCAGCCGGAACAGGCCGGCGGCCGGCTCGGGCAGGCGGTGGTACGACCAGGAGAACACCGCGCGCACGGCGGTCCGCCGGTCGGCGCCGGCGTCGAGCAGGTCCAGCCGCCGGTGCTCGTCGCCGAGGCCGGCCACCAGGTCACCGAGGCTCGCGGACGGGCGCGCGGCGACGATCTCCGCGGCCAGCCGCAGCGCCAGCGGCAGCCGGGCGCACCGCTGCGCCAGCGCCGCGGCCGCCTGCGGCTCCGCGTCGATCCGCGGGCCGACGAGGGTACGCAGCAGGGCCACCGCCTCGTCGGCGGCCAGCAGGTCGAGGTCGAGCCGGCGGGCACCGTGCCGGGCGACCAGGCCGGCGAGGCTGTCCCGGCTGGTCACCAGCACGAAACACGAGGGGGTACCGGGAAGCAGCAGCCGAACCTGGTCCGCCGACCCGGCGTTGTCCAGCAGGACGAGCATCCGGCGCCCGGCCAGCAGCGTCCGGTACCGGGCGGCCCGCTCGGCGGCGTCGAACGGGATCTGCGCCCCCGGTACCCCGAGCGCGCGCAGGAACCCGGCCAGCACCCCGGCCGGGTCCAGCGGCTGGTCCGGGTCGTACCCGCGCAGGTCGACGTACAGCTGCCCGTCCGGGAACCGGTCGGCCACCCGGTGCGCCCAGTGCACCGCCAGCGCCGTCTTGCCGACCCCGCCGGTACCGGCGACCGCGGAGACGACCACCGCGGACGGTTCCCGGCCGGCGTTGTCCAGCAGCCCGTCCAGGACGGCGAGCTCGGCGGTCCGGGCGGTGAACCCGTAGGTGTCCGGCGGCAGCTGGCGTGGTCCGCCCGGCGGTACCGGTGCCGCCGGCGCGGCGGACGTGGCCGCGGCGAGAGCGTGCCAGCGCGCCTCCCACTGCGTCGGATTCCCGCCGCAGGCGCCGACGTAGGCGAGGGTGACCGGGAGCGAGGGCAGCACCCGGCCGCTGGCCGCCGACGACAGCGTCGACGCCGAGTACCCGGCCCGCCGGGCCAGGCTGCGGTACCCCGGGTTGCCCGCCAGGCGGCGCAGCTCGCGCAGATCGCGCGCGAAGTCGGGAATCGGCCCGGTCGCGGAGTCCAACGGTTGTTCCGGCCTGCCCACCGTCCCCCCAGACGTCGGTTCATCTGATGTCTTGCGCGATTGTCGGCCGTGACCGGCCGGTAGGGAACCCGTGTGCTGCCAGACGGCAAATCGTCCCGTCAGGGTAGGGTTCTGCGGCATGCGCCGTCCACCGATCCGGCCGGTCGTCTGGCAGCCGCCGCGCGCGACGCCGCGGGCGAAGGCGCGGACCGGACCGGTGCCGCTGCCGCCGGTACGGCTGATCGACGTCGGCGGCACGGGACCCGAGGACGTGCTGGTCGCCCCGGACGGGCAGGTGGTCACCGGGGTCGCCGACGGGCGGCTGCTGCGGGTACACCCGGAGACCGGGCTGGTGGAGAACGTCGCCCAGACGGGCGGCCGGCCGCTGGGCATCGAACTGCTGCCGGACGGCCGGCTGCTGGTCTGCGACGCGGTGCGCGGGCTGCTCGCCGTCGATCCGGAGTCCGGGTCGGTGACCACGCTCGTCGACCGGGTGGCCGGGCAGCCCATCCTGTTCTGCAACAACGCGGCGGTGGCCGGCGACGGCACCGTCTACTTCTCCGACTCGTCGCGCCGGTTCGGCATCGCGCACTGGCGGGCGGAGATGTTCGAGCACTCCGGTACCGGCCGGCTGCTGCGCCGTGACCCGACCGGCGCGGTCGATGTGGTGCTGGACGGGCTGGAGTTCGCCAACGGGGTGGCACTGGCGCCGGACGGGTCCGCCGCCGTGGTCGCCGAGACCGGCGCGTACCGGCTGCGCCGCGTCTGGCTGACCGGCGACCGGGCCGGTCACGACGAGGTGCTGCTGGACAACCTGCCCGGCATCCCGGACAACATCTCCTCCGGTGCCGGCGGGCTGATCTGGGTCGCCCTGCCCAGTCCGCGCGACCCGCGGCTGGACCTGCTGCACCCGCGGCATCCGGCACTGCGCCGCCTCGCCTGGGCACTGCCCCAGCGGCTGCTGCCCGAGCAGCGCACGGTGTGGACGATCGCGGTCGACGGTACCGGCACGGTGGTGCACGACCTGCAGGACCAGGTGCCCGGGTACCACATGGTGACCGGGGTACGGGAGCACGCCGGCCGGCTGTACCTCGGCAGCCTCGCCGAGCGCGCCATCGCGGTCATGGACCTTCGCGTGTGATTGGTCCAGAGTCGCCGGTGTGGGGAGCCGGCACGCGTTGCGGATAGTTCTCGGCGCCGTCGCCAGCCTGCTGGTCGTACCGGTGGCGGTGAACATCGGTACCGGCAGCGACACTTCACGTCACTGTCGCGGGCGTTTCCATTTCCCGGCCTGCGCCGCAACGCAAACCACCGCTGCCACCCGAATGTCAACAGCACTCGCTCAGGTTTGTCCACTGTGGACGACCGAGGGCAAGTATCCCTGCACAACAAGGCTCTGCGCTCCGCCAGAAAGGCAGCGGCAGCGTTCGCCACTTCGCAGGGCGCGGCTGCCTGACAGATGACGCACAACCCCTCGCTGTTAGCGTAATGACGATCGAGCCACCGTCGAGCGTCGGCGAGTGCGGTGGCTACGCTGGCCGAACGGTACACCGTCCCTGACGAGCCGGGCATGGCATCAGTCCCCTTGCCCCAGGCCAAGTTCCCGTTGCCGCGCCCGAAGCTGATACACGCGCTGGTGGCTCAACCCCACGAGCACGCTCACGTCCCGCTGGGACAGCCGCGATTGCAGCAACAGGATTTCATCAATTAACCGCCGTGCTTTGTCGTCATAGCGGCGGGCCGCCGCCCGGGTAATGCGCAGCCGCCGCACCAGTCGGTCAAGCTCGTCGTTGCCCGTGCGGAATTGGTAGCTGACCGGCTGGCCATGCATGACCGTTTGAACGCGTCTGTCGAGGGCTTGGAGGCTGCGTGCGGCGACCAAGCCGTGTCCAGCAACGACAGCCCGCCAGCCGGCACCGGTGCGGCTGACCACAACCGCGCTTGACGCTTCCACAGCGAAGCTCCCCACTGTTAGCCGCAAGGTGCGCCCGCCCGGCCGGAGATCACATCACGTCCGGCCGGGGCTGCGAGGGGCACCGAGGCGGGCGGCGTTCTTGCCAGAGGCGACCTTGCCAACCCATGTCTCTCTGACGACCTGTCCGCGCCGCCCCGGTGCACATCCTCAGCTTGCTGTCGTCCGGTTACACGCGGCTATGGCTACCGGTGCATGGCAGTATGCATCCGACGCATACAACCAAGCGGCGACCATGCTGAGCGGGTTTAGACTCCGAGCACCTGCTTTACTTCTCTTCCGTCAGGCCAGCGAGGTTGACCGTGAGCACCGCCTTTGGCGTCCGGCACTGCCAACGGTGTGGCGCGCGGTTGGCACGCGACAATGACCGTGCACATTGCGCCGCCTGCCGTCAAGCGCACCGCGAACGGGCTTATACCGCGCCGGACGTGCCAGCGGAGTTCTGGGAAGACGGAGGTTTGCACGCCGCGTTTGCCACGCGCCATATGGGTAAGGTTATACGAGCTTACCGGTACCACGGACACCACGGCCGCCGACCGCTGCCACAAGATACTGTGGCCGCCTGGTTCGGCCTCTCGCAATCACAATTGAGCCGCATCGAGGCGGGCGCGCCGATTGTTCACCTTGACCGGCTCATTCATTGGGCGCAGCTGTTGCGTATCCCTGAGCAGTACCTGTGGTTCAAGCTTCCCAACGACATCGACCAGGAAGGGTCGGAAGCCGACGTGAGACGCAGCGACTTCCTGCTGCTGACTGGTGCTGCCGCTGTCAGTAGCCTGACTGCGCCGCTCGCCAGCCTTGAGGGGCGCGCATTAACGGTACAGGATTGCGTCCAGTGGTTCGCCTGGGAGTTGTGGCGACATAAGACGCCGGCGCTGCACCCGATGGAGTTGCCACAAACGCTGGCCGCCTGCCTTGCTAGGTTGGCAAGAGCGATGCGCCCAGCGACAAACAATCTCATTCTGGTTGACAACGACGGCCGCTATTCGTTCGCTCACGCTTCGTTCGTGGACTTTTTCGTTGCCCAGCGCATCTTTGGCGATATTACCAACGGTAACAGCAGCCTGCTCGCAACGGCGCAAACCAGCCACGACACCGACCAGGTTATTCGGGAGTTCGTCTCACGCGACGCCGCTTCGGTTGACGCACTGCTTAGCTGGATGCGTGACGGTGCAACGCCGGTGCTGCGCGTCAACAGCGCCGGTATCCTCGCCAAGCTCGGCACGGCCGACCTTGCCGATACGGTTGTAACAGCGCTCAAGCGTGACAGAGATACGCGCCAGCTCTATTTAACTGCTGTGGTTAGTCGCGTGCTTGGCTTCGATTGGGAGGCAGCGGGCCGGCTGAGTGCGGTGATTGAGAACGAACCCGCAGCCCTGGGGAAGCGACTGCCATTGGATAAAGCGCCGCACATTGCCCGCAAGTTCGCGGTTGAGGTCAACAACCCGCGCGACGGTGCTGCCCGCTGGCTCA
>VAWN01000029.1:29537-170712 GCA_005885555.1 Actinomycetota bacterium | reverse complement strand
TCGTGCTCGGTCAGGTGCGCGAGGTCTCCCCGGAAATGGTCAGGCAGGTATTGCAACGTGCCTTGCGCGAAGAACCGAACCGAGAGAACCTACGCGCCATTGGCAGCGTCCTGGCGGGCAGCGACCCGCTGAGTATGTAGACAGAACCTCGAAGCAAAGGAGCCGTACGTGTTCGTTGTCCACGTCCAGCCAGGGCAAGAAGTGCTTGCGACCGTCGCAGAGCAGGTGAAGGCGCACGGCATCGAGAACGGCGCGATCGTCTCGCTTGTCGGCGCGGTCGGCTCCGCTTGCCTCAGCAACATGCCGAAGGGCGATGCCAGCAGCGACCTGCTCACCGAGTACGAACAGCCGATGGAAATGAGCGGTACCGGCGAAATCATGGACGGTAAGCCGCATGTCCATTGCGTACTCGGCACCGAAGGCGACGTGACACTATCCGGGCATCTGCATTGGGCTAACGTTGACCACCACTTTGTGAACGTCTACATATCGGCGCTGTAATGGTCCGCCCAGCGGCCCGGGCGTTGCGATCGCGGTCATGGACCTACGCGTCTAAACCGACCAGGGCGGCGAGGGCCGCGCGATGCCGCTCGGCGGTACCCAGCGCGATGGCGTCGGCCTTGGCCCGCTTCAGGTACAGGTGCGCCGGGTACTCCCAGGTGAAGCCGATCCCGCCGTGCAGCTGCACGCACTCCTCCGCCGCCCGTACCGCGACCGGACCGCAGTGCGCCTGGGCCAGCGCGACCGCGACGGGCAGGTCGGGATCGTCGTCGGCGAGGCAGCCAGCCGCGTACCGGGCCACCGCCCGCGCCTGCGTGATGGCCACCCACAGTTCGGCGAGGCGGTGCTTGAGCGCCTGGAAGGAACCGACCGGCCGGCCGAACTGGTGGCGGGTCTTCAGGTACTCCACCGTCGTGTCGAGGCACCACTGCGCGACGCCGAGCTGCTCGCTGGCCAGCAGCACGGCACCGGTGGTGTAGGCGGCGTCGAGCGCGGGCCGCAGGTCGCCGATCCGGCGGCGGGGCGGGTCGTCGAGCGCGACGTCGGCCAGCGGACGGGTCAGGTCCAGCGAGCCGACCGGGGTCAACCCGGCATCGCGCGCCTCGACCGCCCAGAGCGCGTCTTGCGCCGGTACCAACAGAATGTCCGCGGCGAGCGCGTCGGCGACGCCGGTGAGGGTGACCGGCGGCGGCGCACCCGGCGGCGTGGCGAACGGCAGCACGAGCACCGCCGTGGTCTGCCCGGCGGCCACCGCCGGCAGCAGGTCCTCGTCGCCCGCGGCCAGCAGCGCGGCGGTGGCCATCGCGGCGCCGAGGTACGGCACCGGGGCGACGGCCCGGCCGAACTCCTCGGCCACCGTCGCCACCTCCCGCCAGGACGCGCCCGCGCCGCCGAACTTCTCCGGTACCGCGAACCCGGCGCACCCCACGTCGGCGGCCAGCGACCGCCACAGCGCGGTGTCGTAGGGCTGGTCGGTCTCCATCCGGCGCAGGATCGCGGCGTGCGGTGCCCGGGCGGCGAGCAGCTGCCGTACCGAGAACCGCAGCTCCTCCTCGACGTCGCTGTACAGAAGAGTCATCGGGGCAGGTCCTTCCACGGCACGGTGACGTCGGTGCGGGGCTCGGCGGGCAGCCCGAGCACCCGTTCGGCGATGATGTTCGCGAGGATCTCCGAGGTGCCGCCCTCGATCGCGTTGCCCTTCGCGCGCAGGTACCGGTACCCCGGCGGGCGTTGCTTCCAGTCCACAATGGACGGACGGCGCATCGGGTAGTCCTCGTACCGCAGCCCTTCGGCGCCCAGGAACTCCAGCTCGAACCCGGAGATCTCGGCGTTCAGCCGGGCGTAGGCGTACTTCGCGGCGGAGCCCTCGGCACCCGGCTGCCCGGCGGCGAGCTGCTCGCGCAGCCGCTGCGCGCCCAGCCGGGCCGCCTCCGCCGCGACCCACAGCCGCATCAGCGTGTCGAGCTGGGCCGGGGTGCGCAGGTCGGGCCGGTCGCGCCAGGTACCCGCGACGACGCCGATCATGCCGGACTCCCGGGGTACCGCGCCGCCGCCGATCGCCACCCGCTCGTTCATCAGCGTCGTGCGGGCCACCTGCCAGCCCTCGCCGACGGCGCCGAGCCGCAGGCTGTCCGGCAGCCGCACGTCGGTGAGGAACACCTCGTTGAACTCGGCCTCGCCGGTGATCTGCCGCAGCGGTCGCACCTCGACGCCGGGCGCGTGCATGTCGCAGATGAAGTAGGTCAGGCCGGCGTGCTTGGGCAGGTCCGGATCGGTACGGGCGAGCAGGATCGCGAAGCGCGCCGCGTGCGCCATCGAGGTCCACACCTTCTGCCCGTTGACGATCCAGCAGTCGCCGTCCTCGACCGCGCGGGTCGCGAGCGCGGCGAGGTCGGAGCCGGCGCCCGGTTCGCTGAACAGCTGGCACCACACCTCCTCGCCGGTCCACAGTGGACGCAGGTACCGGTGGCGCTGCGCATCGGTGCCGTGCCGCAGGATCGTCGGCGCCGCCATGCCCAGCCCGATGGCGATGCGCAACGGGTCGTTGTCCGGCGCACCGGCCGCCGCGAACTCACCGTCCACAATGGACTGAAGCGCGCGCGGCGCGTCGAGCCCGCCCAGCCCCTCGGGGAAGCTGATCCAGGCCAGGCCCGCGTCGAACCGCGCGCGCAGGAACGTCAGCCGCTGCGTCGTCGCCGGGTCGTGCGTCGCCAGGAACTGCCGTACCCGCTGGCGCAGCTCATCCGCGTCCATCCGGCTCCCCGTCGTAGAGGGCGGCCAGCGCCGCCGCGTGGTTGGTGTACACGACGCTGCGCTTGACCTTCAGCGTCGGGGTCAGCTCCCCCGCCTCCTGGGACAGGTCGCGCGGCAGGACGGCGAAGCGCTTGATCTGGGCGGCCCGGGTGTACCGCGCGTTGACCTCGTCGACGACCCCCTGCAGCAGTTCGCGCACGGCCGGATGGGCGGCGAGCTCGGGTAGCTGCACCGGCAGGCCGCGTTCCTTGGCCCACGGCACGATCTCCTCCGGGTCCAGGGTGAGCAGCGCCACCGGGTACGGCATCCGGTCGCCGTACAGGACGGCGTAGGAGATCCAGCGGCTCTGCCGCAGGTCGTTCTCCAGGTTGGCCGGGGCGATGTTCTTCCCGCCCGCGGTGATGATGATGTCCTTCTTGCGCCCGGTGATGGTGAGGAACCCGTCGTCGTCCAGCACGCCGAGGTCGCCGGTGTGCAGCCAGCCGTCGACCAGGATGGCCGCGGTCGCCGCCGGATCCCGCCAGTACCCGGCGAAGATGTGCGGCCCGCGCAGCAGCACCTCGCCGTCCTCGGCGACGGCGACCTCGGTACCCGGTGCGGCCACGCCCACCGAGCCGATCCGGTGGTGCCCGATCGTGTTGACCGTGCCGACACCGGCCGACTCGGTCATCGCGTACCCCTCCAGGACCGGTACCCCGGCGGCGTCGAAGAACTCCAGCACGGCCGGCGAGATCGGTGCCGCGCCGGACAGCGCCATCCGCAGCTGCCCGCCGAACACCGCCCGCACCATCGCCGGCGGCGCGCCCTGCAGCGCGGTGTAGAGCTTCTCGAAGATGCGCGGCACCGACGGCAGGAACGTGGGCCGCACCTCGGCCAGCTCCGGCACGATGGCGCGGGTGTCGCCGCCGAAGTAGGCCAGCGTCGCACCGGCGTCCAGGCTCGCGTACTGGGTGATCTGCGCGAAGACGTGGGCCAGCGGGAGGAACAGGTACACCACGTCGCCGGCCACGATGTTGCCCAGCTGCTCGTTGATCCGGCACAGGGTCAGCCAGTTGCGGTTGGTCAGCACGCAGCCCTTGGGCGGCCCGGTGGTACCGGAGGTGTAGATGATGATGCTCGGGTCGCCCTGGCAGATGGCGGCCAGCCGCCGGTCGATCTCCGCGTCGTTGTCGTCGCTGGCCAGCTGCGCCAGGCCGCCGTCGTCGATGACCACGGCCGGTACCCCGCCGACCTTGTTCCGCTGGGCCGCGGTGCCGCAGATCGCCAGCCGGGCGCCGGAGTTGCGCAGGATCCAGGCGCACTCCTCGGCCGAGCTGGACGGGTAGATCGGGACGAGCACCGCACCGGCGGCGAGTACCGCGAGGCCGGCCTGGCTCCACTCGGGCCGGGTCTCGGCGAGCACGGCCACCCGGTCGCCGGGCACGATGCCCTCGCCGACCAGGCCGCGGGCCAGTGCCCGGACCGTGCCGGCCAGCTCCCGGAAGGACGTGTCGACCCATTGGCCGCCCTGCTTGACGCGGTGCGCGGGCCGGTCGCCGTACGCGGTCGCGGCGGCGAAGGGAAGTTCGGCGATGGTACGGACGACGGTTGCGGTCATGGCGCGGTTCCATTCGGGACGGGCGTCACCGTTACCGGTACGCCGTTGAGCACGGCGGTACCCGACAGCGGGTCGATCCGCAGGTCGTCGGTGAGGCTGTTGGCGTTGACCCCCGCGTGTCGGCGCGCGACCGCGAGCTCGGTACCGGGCCGGTCGTGTCCGAAGCCGTGCGGGATGCTCACCACGCCCGGCGCGATGTCGTCGGTGATCTCGACGGTGGCCTCGACCCGGCCGACCCGGGAGGTCACCGCCGCCTTTCCCCCGGCGACGAGGCCGAGGCGGGCGGCGTCGGCCCGGTTGACCACCAGGGTGCACAGCTCCCGGCCCTTCACCAGGGTCGGCACGTTGTGCATCCAGGAGTTGTTGGTACGCAGGTGCCGCCGGCCCACCACGACGAACCGTCCGTCGTCCACGGGTGCCGGGGCCGCCGCGAGCCGCCGGACCTGCGCCGCGACCGGGTCGGGGCACAGCTCGATGCGGCCGGACGGGGTACGCAGGATCTCGGGGATGCGCGGCTGCAGCGGGCCGAGGTCGACGCCGTGCGGGTTGGCGCGCAGCTCCGCCAGGGACAGGCCGTACGGGCCGGTGCGCAGCCGCAGGTCCAGTACCCGTTCGGCGTGCGTGCTCCCGTCCAGGTCGGCGGCGTCGATGCCGGCCTTGTCCGCCGCGGCGCGCAGTTCGCCGTCGAGGAGCGCGTCGACGTCGGCATCGGGACCGAGGCCGGCGACGATCGCCCCGAGCCGGGTGATGATCTCGCATTCGTCGATGGCACCCTCGTCGAGCGGCAGCGACGGTGGCGAGTAGTTGGCCATGTTGCGCACCGAGAAGTGGGTGAACGAGAAGTCGTAGTGCGCCGCCCGGGTGGCCGGTGGGGGCGGCAGGATCACGTCGGCGTGCCGGGTCGTCTCGTTGAGGTACGGGTCGATCGACACCATGAAGTCCAGCCCGGCGATGGCCGCGTCGAGCCGGTCGGCATTGGGTACCGACAGGCACGGGTTGCCGGCGACCGTGATGAGCGCGCGGACCTGACCCTCGCCCGGGGTTTCGATCTCGTCGGCCAGGGTGACCGCGGGCAGTTCGCCGAGCACCTCGGGCAGCCCGCGCACCCGGCTGTGCCAGCGCCCGGTGGCGAAGCCCTTGCCGGTGCCGGTGCCGCGGCGGCTGGTCGCCGGCAGCGGGAACATCGCGCCGCCGGGCCGGTCGAGGTTGCCGGTCAGGGTGTTGAGCACGTCGACCAGCCAGCTGGTCACGGTGCCGTGCTCGACCGTGGTGGTACCGATCCGGCCGTACACGGCGGCGCGCGGCGCGGCGGCGAGGTCGGCGGTCAGCTCGCGGATGGCCTGCTCCGGGATCCCGGTGCGGGCCGCGGCCACGGCCGGCGGGAACGGCGCGACCAGCCCGCGCACCACCTCGACCCCGGTCACGTGGTCGGCCAGCCGGTCCAGCCGCACAAGGTCGCGGGCGAACAGCTCGTGCACCATGCCCAACAACAGATAAACGTCGGTACCAGGACGGATCGGCAGGTACCGGTCGGCGACCCGGGCGGTCCGGCTGCGCCGCGGGTCGACGACGACGAACCGGCCGCCCCGGGCCTGCAGCGCCTTGAGCCGGCCGGGCGCGTCGGGCACGGTCCACAGGCTGCCATTGGACGAGTACGGGTCGGCGCCGAGGATCAGCAGGAAGTCGGTGCGGTCGATGTCGGGTACCGGCACCGCCAGCGGGTGCCCGAACAGGTACCCGCAGGAGACGTGCTTGGGCATCTGATCGAGCGTCGACGCGGTGTACACGTTGCGCGACCCCAGCGCCCGGCGCAGCGCGCCGGCGTAGAGCCCGCCGGCGATCGTGTGCACGTTCGGGTTGCCCAGGTACAGCGCGACCGCGTCGCGGCCGCGCGCCCCGATGACCGCGGACAGCCCGGCGTGTACCGCCGCGAACGCCTCCGGCCAGGTCGCCGGCAGCAGCTTGCCGTCGCGCCGTACCCGGGGCGTGCGCAGCCGGTCAGGGTCGGCGTCGAGGTACCCGAACGAGGCACCTTTCGGGCAGATGAACCCCTTGCTGAACGGATCGTCGTCGTCGCCCCGCACCTCGACGACCGCGCCGCGCTCGATGGTGAGCGCCAGTCCACAGGTCGCCTCGCACAGCGGGCACGTCCGGTACGCGGTGTCAGCCATACGAGTATGCAAGCCGGCGGCCGCCCGGCAGGCAATGCGGGAACCACAACAACTAACCTCGCCATTGTGGTGGAAGTGGCATTGCGGCCGGTCGAGGACGGTGACCTGGACGCGCTGTTCGAACAGGCGCGCGACCCGGCGGCGGGGTGGCTCGCGGCGTTCACACCCGTGGACCAGGACGTCCGGGCCGCGTTCGACGCGCGCATGGCCCGGCAGGGTCCGGCCGCTGCACGCGCGAGCCGCCAGCGACAACGCCGGCTCGCTGCGGGTCCTGCGCAAGGCCGGGTTCCAGGTCGTGGGTACCGAGGTGGCCTGGGCCAACGCCCGCGGCGCCGAGATCGAGGAGACACTACTGCGGCTGGACTGAACGGATCCTGGACGTCCTTATCCCCCAGCGGAGGTCAACGCATGGCCAACCCCCAGAACGGAATCTTCGCGCTCGGTACCGCCTCGCACGCCTACCTGGAGTTCGACGCGCGCGACGGCGCGGGCGAGGAACTGGTCGGGGCGGTCGCGGCACTGCGCGAACCGCGCACCACGATGGGCGGGGTGAACCTGGTCGCCGGGTTCCGCCCGGAACTGTGGCGGGCGGTGGCGCCCGGTCACTGTCCGGCCGGGGTGTCCGGGTTCGCCGAGGCGGTGACCGGGGTCGACGGGTACGCCATGCCGGCCACCCAGCACGACGCGGTGCTGTGGCTGTCCGGCAGCGCGTACGACGTGGTGTTCGACGCCGCCCGCGGGGCCATCGCCGCGCTGTCCGGCATCGCGGCCGTCGCCGCGGAGACGTCCAGCTGGCCGTACCGGCACGACCGCGACCTGACCGGGTTCATCGACGGCACCGAGAATCCCAGCCTGGTCGACGCGCCCGACATCGCGCTGGTACCCGAGCCCGGTGCCGGGGCCGGCGGCACGGTGCTGCTGCTGCAGAGGTGGGTACACGACGCGGCCGCGTGGGAGGCGTTGCCGGTCGACACGCAGGAGCGGGTGATGGGGCGCACCAAGCCGGACAGCGTCGAGCTGGCCGACCGGCCGGACGAGTCGCACGCCGGCAGCACCGACCAGGACCGGTTCGGCCACATCTTCCGGCGCAACATGCCCTACGGCACGGTGACCGACCACGGCACCGTGTTCGTCGGCTTCAGCGCCGAGCAGGGCCGGCTGTCCGCGATGCTGGACAGCATGGCCGGACTCACCACCGGGGTACGCGACGCGCTGACCTACTACACCCGTCCGGTCAGCGGCGCGTACTACTTCGTGCCCTCCATCGAGGCGCTGCGCGAGCGCTCGGCCGGCGGGTCCATCGCGTCCAGCGCCCTGGCCAGCTCCAGCCGTGAGGAGACGCGCAGCTTGGCGTAGATGCGCGACAGGTACACCTCGATGCTGCGCGGGCTGTAGTGCAGCGCGGCCGCGATGTCCCGGTTGCGCATGCCCTGCTGGACCAGCCGGGCCACCCGCTCCTCCGACTCGGTGAGCAGGCCGGCCGCCCGGGACCGGTGCCGGGGTACCTTCTCCCCCAGCTCGTGCAGCCGCCGACCGGCCCGGCGCCGCAGCGCGTCGACGCCGAGCCGGGCGAAGGTGCGGTACGCGTCGAGGAGCCCGGCGGCACCTGCCGCGCTCAGCTCACCGAGCGCCAGCTGGGCGCGGGCGCGTTCGAAGACCAGGCCGCCCTGCTGCGCCGTGTCGACCGCCCGGGTCAGCTGCGCCGGGTCGCGCCGCACCACGCCGAGGGTGCGCGCCAGCATGGTCTGCGACCAGGGCGACACGTTCGGGGCGACCGCGACGAGCGTGTCGAGCAGGCCGGTGACGTCGCGCCCGCGGTCCAGGTCCAGCTCGATCAGCCGGACGAGCAGCAGGCTGCCGTAGGGCGCGGTACCCGGATCGGCCAGCATCGCCGTCAGCCGCGCCCGCGCGCCGTCCGGGTCGCCGGTGGCGGCCAGGTAACCGGCGACCGCGAACGCGTGCAGCTCGGCCATGTTGCGCGCGGCCGGCGCCGGTCGGGCGGCCAGCCGGCCGGCGGGTACCAGTTCGCCGCGCCAGGTGCGGATGTCCAGCGCGACGGCGGTCAGCGCACCGGCGAGGGTGGCCTGCTGGCGGGTCTCCAGCTCGACGGCGACGGTACGCAACGCCTCCAGCGCGGCGTCCCACCGGCCGCCCAGCCAGTCCAGCACGACCCGGGTCAGGCCCAGCTCGCCGGCGAACGCGCCGCCGGTGTCCTCGGTGAGCTGCTCGGCACGGCGCAGCCGGGTGGTGGCGTCGGGTACCAGTCCGGCCAGTGCCGCCGTCGAGGCACCCACCGCCAGGGCGTGCATTTGCAGCGTCGTCGAGGTACCCGCGGCCGCCAGCGCCCGGTCGGCGAACTCGACGGTCTCCCCGTGCCGCCCGCGCATCGAGGTCAGCATCGCCAGCTGCCCGAAGACGACGACCTTCTCGGCCGGTGACGCCGGTACCGCGGCGGCGGTGACGGCCGCCTCGTCGGGTGCCGGCCGCCCGGCGAACAGCAGCATGACCGCGCGCTGGGCGTGCAGCGTGGCCGGCGCCGGGCCGGTCGCGATCTGCCCGTCGGCGACCTCGATCGCCTCGTCGATGCGCCCCAGCAGGAACAGGCTGCTGATCACCGCGGTGGCCACCCGGAACCGGTCCTCGCCGGGCGGCAGCAGGGCCAGCGCCTCCCGTCCCGGGGCGACCGCGTCGGCCGGCCGGGAACCGCGGGCCAGTGCCCGGCACCGCAGCGCGAGCAGGCCGGCCCGCTCGTCAACCGCGTCGGCGGGGAGCAGGGCGAGCGCGCGGGCACAGTACCCGGCGGCGGTCTCCGGGGCGGCGGCCAGTGCCCGCTGCGCGGCCTCGGTCAGTACCCGCACCGCGACCGGGTCGCCGGGACTCGCCGACTCCGCCACGTGCCACGCGACCTCCAGCACGTCCACCGACCCGGCGAGCAGCCGTACCGCGATCTCCCGGTGCAGCCGCCGGCACTCGGCCGGCCCGATCTCGTCGTACAGCGCGTCGGCCACGATGTCGTGGGTGAACCGGTACCCGCCGCCCTCTTCGGCGATGACCTGCGCCCGTACCAGGTCGTCGAACGCGGCCGCGACCGTGGCCGAAGGCAGCCCGGTCACCTCGGCGATCAGCCCGATCCGGCCGAGGTCGACGGTGCGCAGCACCGCGAGCGTCCGGGCGACCGCCCGGGTCTGCTCGGTCAGCGGGAGTACCCGGCGCAGCACCGCACCGCGCCGGGTCAGCCGGACCGCCCGCGCGGCCACCGCCAGCCGGGCCTGCCCGCCGTCCAGCGCGACCAGGTCGGACTCGGCCAGCGAGCGGGCGAACTCGGTGGCGAAGAACGGGTTGCCGTCGGCGCGCCGGTGCACCTCGGCAACGAGGTCGTCGTCCGGCGGCGCACCGAGTACCGGCGCGATCACCCCGGCCAGCTCGCCCGGCGGCAGGGTACCCAGCTCCACCCGGACCACCTCGACCTCGGCGGCGAGCCGGTCCAGCAGCTCCTCGGCGGCCGGGTTCGGCGCGGCGACGTGTGGCCGGATCGCGATCAGCAGGCCGATCGGCGCCGCGGCAAGCCGGCGCAGCACGACCGCCAGCAGCGCCAGCGAGTCGTCGTCCAGCTCGTGCAGGTCGTCCACGACGATGGCCAGCGGCCCGGGCGCGGCGAGCGCGGTGACCAGCCGGGCGACCGCCGCGCAGGCCCGACCGAAGGCGCCGGGATCGGGTACCCCCGCCTCCAGCGCGCCCACCGCGTCGCGCCGCAGCCCTTCGGTGTAGGCGTTGTCGATGGGGACCGCGCGCAGCGCGGCCGCGAGCGCCGCGTAGAGCACCCGGCGCTCCAGCCGGTCGGCGTCCACCCGCAGGAGCCGCCAGCCCTGCCCGGCCAGCCGCCGGCCGGCCTCGGCGAGCAGCCGCGACTTGCCCATCCCGGCCGCACCGGAGACCACGACGCCGACCAGCCCTGCGGTGGGTACCCGCTCCACGGACGTGAGCACCCGCCCGAGCTCCCCGACCCGGCCCACGAATGGCGACCCGGCGATGTGCCACCTCCTTGCGCCGACCTTACTAGTTATGGAGTCCCAACTGGACCGGTCCGGAGCAGCGGTGCTGCGATCTGCCCATGGAGATCGAAGGCACCTGCACACCGGAGTTCATCCGGGTACGCGAGCAGTTCGCACGCAACTTCGCCGAACGGGGCGAGGTCGGCGCATCGGTTTGTATCACCGTCGACGGGGAGACCGTCGTGGACCTGTGGGGCGGCGTCGCCGATCCCACCAGCGGTCGGCCGTGGACCGCCGACACCATCGGCCACATCTGGTCGGGCACGAAGGGCGCCACCGCGCTGTGCGCGCACATCCTCGCCTCGCGCGGGCTGCTCGACCTCAACGCCCCGGTCGCCGCGTACTGGCCGGAGTTCGCCAAGAACGGCAAGGACGCCATCCTGGTCCGGCATCTGCTGGCGCACCAGGCCGGGCTGCCGGCCGTGCGGGAGCCGCTGCCGGAGGGCGCGTTCTACGACTGGGCGCTGATGACCGACGCGCTGGCCCGCGAGGAGCCGTTCTGGCGCCCGGGTACCCGCAGCGGGTACCACGCGCTGACCTTCGGGTACCTCGTCGGCGAGGTGGTACGGCGGGTCAGCGGCCGCAGCCTCGGCACGTTCTTCCGCGAGGAGGTCGCGCAGCCGCTGGGCATCGAGTTCTGGCTCGGGCTGCCGGAGGAGCACGAGCACCGGGTCGCGCCGACGATCCCGGCGCCGCCACCGGGGCCGGGCGATCCGGTACCCAGCTTCTACGTCGCCGCGCTGACCGACCCGACCTCGGTCCAGGCGCTGTCCATCGGCAACAGCGGCGGGTACATGCTGGTACCCGGCGAGTCCGACACGCGTGCCGCGCACGCCGCCGAGATGGGTGCGGTCGGCGGCATCACCAACGCCCGGGGCCTGGCCGGCATGTACCGCGCCCTCGCGCTCGGCGGCGGCCCGCTGGTCAGTCCGGACCAGCTCGCCCTGATGGCCGGGGTCAGCTCGGCGACCTCGGTCGATGCGGTGATGCTGATCCCCACCCGGTTCTCGCTCGGGTTCGTGAAGGCCTCGGACAACCGGCACCTGCCGGTGGCCGACCGGGACAGCCTGCTGCTGAGCGAGGACGCGTTCGGTCATGTCGGGATGGGCGGCTCGCTCGGGTTCGCCGACCCGCGCGCGCGGCTGTCGTTCGCCTACACGATGAACGCGCAGCGGTTCGGCGTGGCGGTCGACGAGCGCTGCCAGTCGCTGATCGACGAGGTGTACCGCGCCGTCGGGTACCGGCGCACCGGCGACGGTGGCGCGTGGTATTTGCTACCGTCCACCTCATGACCGAACCGGAGCCGGCCGAGCACGACGACGAGGAAGCCACCGGCGACGCCGAGGAGGCGCCGGTCTTCGAGAACCGCGCCGCCCGGCGCGCCCGGGGCAAGGGTCGCAGCGCGCCGCCGCGCGGCAACGGCCCGGCGGAGCACGGGCGCGGCCCGTTCCAGGGCCCACGCCACTGGGGTAACCGCCGCAGCGGGTGATCCGGGATGGACACCGCGGCCACTCCTCCACTGGCGACCGACTCGCCGCCGGACGCGGCCCGGCCGGTCGCCAGCGACCGCACCAACATCGTCACCATGCTGCTCGGCCTGTGGTTCACTGTCGGGCTGCTGCTGGACGCCTGGGCGCACAACAACGTGCCCCGGCTGGAGAGCTTCTTCACGCCGTGGCACGCGGTGTTCTACTCCGGCTTCGCGGCCACGGCCGGGTGGATCGCCTGGACGGTGCGCGACGGCCTGCGCGACGGCCGGCTCGACGTGCGGACGGTACCCGTCGGGTACGCCTCGTCGGCGGTCGCGGTCGTCGGGTTCGCCCTGGCCGGTGGCGGCGACCTGGCCTGGCACACGGCGTTCGGCATCGAGCAGAACATCAACATCCTGTTCAGCCCGACGCACATCGGCCTGGCCGCGACGATGCTCGTCATCGTGGGCACGCCGGTCCGGGCGATGTGGGCCGACCGGTCGCTGGCCAGCGCGCCGGGCCTGCGGCGGCTGCTGCCCGCCCTGGTGTCCGCGTGCCTGTGCGCCACGCTGGTGCTGCTGTTCCTGCAGTACGCCAACGCGCTGGCGTTGACCGCGGGGGACGTCACGGTCGGCATGTCCCGGTTTGACGAGGGTTTCACCGCGCGGCTGGTCGGGTCGATGGCGCTGACCAACCTGCTGCTGATGGTCACCCTGCTGACGCTGGCCCGCCGGTGGCGGCTGCCGCCCGGTACCGCGACGCTGCTCTACCTGACGACCGGCGCGCTTTCCGCCGCGGTGACCGGGTTGCGCAACATGGCGCTGGTCGTCGCGTTCGTGCTGTCCGGCGTCGTGGTCGACGTGCTCGCCCGGGTGCTGCGGCCGGCACCGGACCGGCTCACCCGGTACCGTGCCTTCGCCGGCCTGGCGGCCCTGGTCACCTGGAGTGTCTACCTGGCGACCGCGCGGCTCGTCGCCGGTGCCGCGGGCGGCGGGGTCGTCGAGCTGTACACCGGCGCCCCGGTCGTGCAGGCCGGCCTCGCGGTGCTGCTGGCGGTGCTGCTGGTACCCAGCCGGGAGTCAGCCCCGCCCGACCAGGACCAGCCGCGCGTCGAGCTCGGCGAGCACGGGTAGGTGGCGGTGCGGCCGCAGGAGCGGCCGCAGCGACAGCAGGTCCTCCCGTACCCGCGGCGACTGCAACCGCTCGTAGAGGTCCAACGACTGCAGCGCGATGTTCGCGCCGTCTTCGGCCGCGCCCGGCTCGCGCTGTACCATCCGCACCTTGCTGAGCTTGGTCAGCGCCAGCGCCTTGGACCGCGCCTGGTCCGGCCCGTGCCGGGCGACGGCCCGGGACAGCCGGTCGGCCGCCTGGGTGGCGCGCTGCTTGCGACCCAGCGCCAGCGCGTAGTAGGCGTGGCCGATCTCGCCGTCCAGCTCGGCCCGGTCGAACCAGGTGATCCAGGACGGGTCGTCGACCGGCTTGCTGTGGCCGAACTCCTCCTCGGCGAGCCCGGCGAACCGGTCGGTGGCCGCCACGTCGCCGCGGCCCGCGTGGACCCGCGCCCGTACCGCGTGCAGCATCGCTTTCGCGGTCGGCGTTATCTCGTCGTCGCCACCGTGCGCGATGTGCAGCAGTTCCAGTGCGTCGGTGTACTCGCCCAGATGCAGGCACTGGCGGGCCAGTTCGGAAAGGACGATGGAGCGCAGCGGCCACATGTCCGACGCGTTCTGCGCGACCTGGAGGCTGGCCAGATAAACCTTTCGGGCGTCGAGGTGCTGGCCCTGGTCGAAAAGCATGAAGCCGACGGTCGAACCGAGATGCGCGACCGCCGAATACAGTTCCTCGCGGGTGCTGTCCTGCGCGAAGGTACCGTGCAGCAGCCCGGCCGCCTTGCGGAACTGTTCCAGCAGCACGTCCGGCCGCAACGCGCCGCCGCCGATGAGGAAGTCCACGTCGTAGAACGTCTGGTTGGTCTGCTGCACCCGGGCGACGTCGGCGGCGCCGACCGCCGGCGTGCGGGTGTGCTGCCACGGTGCCAACAGGCGGGCGACGGGGGCGGCGACGGCGTTGGTGAACGCCGCGGCGGCAGCCAGGCCGAGGATGTCTCGACGGAGCACGTCAGCCTCCGATGGATCGGTGTGACCCACGGTAGCTGCTGACCCGGCACGACGGCGAGGCAAGAAGCCAAGCTGTTCCGGGTGGTTCACGCCGTGCAGGCGGTACAGGCGGGCCAGGTGCCGGGCCTGCGGGCAGGTTACCTCCCCGGTCTCCCAGCCGCGCACCGAGCGCACCTCGGCGCCGACCAGCTCGGCGTACTGCTCCTGGGACAGGCCGAGTTCGGTGCGCAGACCGATCAGGGCACGGTTGGGCGTTCGCGGTCGCATCGCCGATGGCCCCCTTGTCAATCGACGCGAGAGCACTGTAACGGCGCGCGGGCTCTTTCCGGAACCGGCGGCCGCTCTTTTGCCGGTTTACGTACCGCACGGATCTGCCGGTTCTTCCGGTCAGCTGCCGGGCCGGTTGCCTGGAATTGCGCGGTGCCGCGGGACAGGCTCGGGCAATGACGTGCGGTACCGAATGCACCGACCAGTATCTGTTACGCAATCTCGTGTGGTGTGGATTGTGCGGGGTACCGATGGTGGCCTGCCTGATGTCCACCGGCATCCGCTACTACGGCTGCACCAGTACCGCGTGCCCCCGGCCGCTGGTCCCCGCCGACGAGGCCGAGCAGCAGGTGTGGGGCCGGTTCGTGGACCTGAACGAGGCGGTGGCCGACATCCTGCCGCCGGACCGGCGCCGGCAGTCGCTGCGCCTGGTGCTGCGCCGGGTGGTGGTCGGGGCGACCGGTGCCGAGCTGCGCCTGCACTGGCGGGACTGACCCGATGCGGGTCGACCAGCAGTCCGGCCGGTGATACATCGGACGACTATTGACGGCGGTCGACGTCTGGCCATAGATTCGGCGCTAATTGTTAGGGAGCCTTCCAGAATGAGGAGCGCCGCCGATGGGTCGACGCAGTTGGATCATCGGTGCGGTGGCCGCGGTACCCCTTGCCGTGGCCGCCGTCGCGACGCTCCCGGCGCACGCCACGACGCCCGCACACGCAACAACCCCGGCGCCCGCGGTGACGCCGGCCGCGGCCAGCCGGCCGCGCGTCTACCCGCTGCCCACCGGCGACCGGGTCCAGGTCACCGGCGCCGGCACCGCCGTGCGCGCCCGCCTGCTGCCCGCGCCGGGCCATGCCGCGGCGGCCGTCACGTCGATCGTCGACGGCCAGCTGACCGTGGTACCCGTGGCCGCCTTCGCCCACCTGTCGTCGCTGGCCGGGTTCCAGGTGGAGACCGTCGAGCCGCCCTCGGTGACGGCGCAGTTCGCGATGTCGCTGCTGCACATCAAGGCGGTCGACCACGAAGGTACCCCGGCCGCGGTCGCCGAGGTCGTCGTCATCAACACCGACGACCCGACCCGGGCGCACTGGGACGGCCTGATGACCGGCGGCGACTCCCGGATCGAGGTACCCACCGGGCACTACTCGGTCGCGGTGGCCATCTTCAACACCGACGCCAAGGGCCGGTCCACCGAGACCGACATGCTGACGGTGACCGACGTGACGGTACCCGCGGCCGGGACCACGGTCATGCTCGACGGCCGCACCGCCGGCCCGGTCACGTTCACCACCCCACAGCCGAGCACGAATGTCGACACCGTGGTCGGGTGGGTCCGGGGTACCGCGGCGCACAAGGCGCTGCTGGACGTCGGCACGCTGCCGGGTACCCGGTTCTATGTGGGCGCGGCGGCCAAGGCGCAGGTCGGTCTGATGCAGTACTCGGTGACCGCCCGCCAGGTGTCGCCGTCGTCGGCCGCGTCGCCGTACCAGTACGTGCTGATGCTGCCGAAGGCCGACCACATCCCGGCCAACCAGGCGTACACCGTCGCCGCCTCCTCGCTGGCCACCATCGACTCGACCTACGTGACCGACCAGCCGAAGCAGGACCTGCTGCTGTGGGACGACTTCCTGCTCGCCAGCGACGGTCCCACCGACGTGACACTGCCCAGCCTGTCCGCGGTCGACGGGCGCTCGCCGGGTGCCGACCGGCGGTTCGTCTCCGCGTCGGCGAACCTGGTCTACGACGGGCTGATGCTGCCGGTACCCAACGCGTTCGTCGACGGTGAACTGCAGCGCGTCGTGCGGTTCAAGCCGGGCGAGCACCGGTTCATGACGTGGCGCGGCGGGCTCATCGTCCCCGCTCCGTCCACTGTGGACGGGCCGTGCTTCCTGTGCCGGGACGCCAAGGACGTGCTGCACGGGGTCGACGCGGAGGACACCGACGCCTCCGGCGACTTCGGCCAGTGGAGCGACGGCCCGACCACGATCACCGCGGACGGCAGGACCGTCTACAGTGGAGACACGCTGGGCGTCATCTTCGACCAGAAGCTCGACGCGGCCAAGCACCGCTACGTGTACCGCATCGATTCCACGCACGACACGGCGCAGAGCGCGCTGTCCACGCACACCCGCATCGCGTGGGGCTTCGACTCCCAGCACGTGACGACGTCCACCCCGGTGGCGATCCTGTTCGCCAACGCCTGGTTCACCGCCAACGGGCACGAGTCGGTCGGGCCGGGCGCGGCCACCTTCGACATGGACCTCGCCCACCAGCCCGGCGCGGCGGATCCGGCGGTGACCGGCGCGTCGGCGGACGTGTCCTACGACGACGGCAAGACCTGGGCGCCGATGACCGTCACGCGGACCGGTACCCACCACGTGCACGGGACGTTCACGGTGCCGGCGAGCCTGAAGCCCGGGTACCTCGCCGTGCGGTTGCACGCGGCCGACGCCGGTGGCAGCACGCTCGACGAGACGGTCAACCACGCGGCGCTGGTCAACGCGCCGAACGGAATCGCGATCCCGGCCTCACCGGCGGCACCCGGTACCGTCCCGGCGGGGATGGCTCCGGTGTGCCGGGACGCGCAGCCGGGGCACGCCCGGTGCCTGGCGGTGGCGGCGGCGGCGCGCACCGCACTGCCCCACGGCCTGGCCCGCGCGGACCTGCTGTCGGCCTACAAGTTCCCGGCGACCGGCGGCGCCGGACGCACCGTGGCGATCGTCGACGCGCACGACGACCCCACCGCCGAGGCCGACCTCGCGGCGTACCGCAAGGCCTACGGCCTGCCGCCGTGCACCACCCAGAACGGCTGCTTCCGCAAGGTGAACCAGAACGGGAAGGCGTCACCGCTGCCGAAGTTCGACCCGGCGGACGACTGGAGCATCGAGGTGTCGCTGGACATCGACATGGTGTCCGCGGTCTGCCCGCAGTGCCACATCCTGCTCGTCGAGTCCGACGACGCGACCACCGTCGCGATGGGTACCGCGGAGAAGGCGGCCACCGGCTCCGGCGCGGTCGCGGTGTCCAACAGCTGGGGCAGCGACGAGGACACCGACGCGCAGGCGTTCAACGCGAACTTCGCGCACGCCGGGGTCGCGGTGACCGCGTCCAGCGGCGACGCCGGGTTCATCCAGGCGAGCTGGCCGGCGTCGCTGGCGGGCGTCATCGCGGTCGGCGGTACCAGCCTGAAGAAGTCCACCAACGCGCGCGGCTGGACGGAGACGGCGTGGAAGGGCGCCGGGTCGGGCTGCTCCGGGTACATCGCGAAACCGGCCTGGCAGAAGGACGCGCACTGCCCGATGCGCATGGCGTCGGACATCTCCGCGGTCGCCGACCCGGCCACCGGGGTCGCCGTGTTCGTGCAGGGCGAATGGACGATCGCCGGCGGCACCAGCGCCTCGTCGCCCATCATCGCGGCGGCGATCGCGCTGGCCGGCAACTCGTCGTCGCTGACCAGCGCCAAATTCATCTATGCGCATGCGTCGAGCCTGTTCGACGTCACGTCGGGCAGCAACGCCAACTGGAACTGCGGCGGGGACTACCTGTGCACCGCGGGCAAGGGGTACGACGGGCCGACCGGGCTCGGCACGCCCAACGGCCTGGGTGCCTTGTAGCCGACATCCTGCCCGGCGTGCGGCCGTGCCGTCATCGTTTCACCCTTCCCCGTACCGCCAGTACCGTCATCGCCAGCAACACCGTGCCCAGGAGCCGGGCGGCCATCACGGTCCACACCCCGACCGGGGTCAACGACGGACCCGGGTCGCGGAAGGCCATCGCGCTGACCGTGGTGCGCAGCGCCAGTTCCAGGCTCGCGTGCGGCAGCCCCCACCCGACGAGTACCGCGGTCGTCGCGGCCACCACGAGCGCGGCCGCGAGCAGTGCCCGGGTCGCCCGCAGCCCGTACCCGGACAGCAGCCAGTACAGCCAGAGCACCAGCCGGTCGGAACCCTTGGCGCAGTGCCGGCGCATCTCCATCTCGCCGTAGTAGAAGTCGGCCGCCCCCGGCTCGTTCTTGCTGTCTTCGAGGGACTTGCGCAGCGCCCGGTACATGACGCCGAGCCGTTCCGGTGACACGATCTCGTCATCGCTCCAGGCGCGCCAGGGCCGCTCCTCGGCCAGTACCCGGCGACGGGTCCACCGCCACACCGGCGGCCACGACCGTCCGAAGTGGACACCCGGCGGCGGCTGCCCGAAGCCGCTGCGCCCCTCGATGCGCAACTGGTCGAGGTGCCGGGCACCGTCGAACCGGCACTCCCGCAGGTCCACGTCGACCACGCTCAGCCCGGCGACGTCGACCTCCCGCAGCGACGTCAGCGTCGGCTGCCCGTCCAGGGCGGCCACCGTGGACGGGCCGCCGAGCACCGCACGTTCCAGGCTGACCTGCGCGTCGCCGAACCGCAGCGTCGCGCCGCAGGCGAACCGGGCCCGCTCGGCGGACACCTGGCCGGCCTCGACCGCGACCTCGACCCGCTGCTCGAACACCGCCCGGTCGAGGATCACCTCGCCGGCCTCCAGCGGACCCAGCTCCGGTGCCGCGTCGAACCGCGCCCGCTCGAACAAGGCGCTCTTGTCGCAGTACACCCGGTCGAAGTGCGCCACGCCCGCGAAGTGCGCGCCGCCGAAGATCGCGTATCCCGCGAACCGGGTCCCCCCGAAGTACGCCGTCCCGGCGAAGTCGGCGTGGCCGAAGTCGGCGTCGCCGTCGAACCGGGCGTCGCCGAACGTCGCCAGGCCGCCGAACTTCGCGTATCCGAAGTCGGCGTCACCGTGCAGGTGGACGTGGGTGAAGCGCGCGTCGTCGGTGAAGCGGGCACCGGTGAACCACGCGTCGCGGAACCGGGCACGCTCGAACGTGGCCGTCGACAGGTGCGCGTGCCGGAACGCCGCCTTCTCCTCGAAGTGACAGTCATCGAAGGTCGCGTACAACGGGAACCGCGCGCTGTGGAACCAGGCGTCGCCCGCGAAGCGGGCACCGCGGAAGTCGGCCTTCTCCGGGAACTGCGCCTCGTCGGCGGCGAACTCGCCGAATGTCGGCGGCCCGTCACCCAGCCGCACCGCGTCGAGGAGCCGGGCGAGCCGCCCGGCGTCGAGCGTCGTGCCGCGCACGTCGACGCGCGCACCGGGGGACAGCGCGGCGAGGTACCTGACGAGCCCGGCCGCCGGGAGGTGGGCCAGGCACCGGTCGGCGTCGGGTACCTGGACGCCCGGGCACGACTCCTCCGCGCACGTGTGCCACTTCGCCAGGCCCTGCACCCAGGGCACGCTACTGCAGCGCGTCAACGTACTTCAGGCCGGATCCCGTGTTCAGCACCACCACCTGCGCGCCGTCGTCGAGCCAGCCGTCGGCGCGCAGCCGCCGCGCGGCGCTCAGGCACGCGGCGCCCTCCGGGCACAGCAGCAGACCCTCGCGGGTACCGAAGGCACGCAGGTCGGCGAGGATTTCCGCATCGTCGACGGCGATCGCGGTACCCCCGGTGGCGCGCAATGCGTCGAGGATCAGCTCGTCGCCCAGCGGCGCCGGTACCGTGATGCCGAACGCGATCGTGTGCGCGTCCGGCCACGGATCCGCGCGCCGGGCGCCCGCCTGGAACGCGCGCACGATCGGCGCGCAGCCGGTCGACTGCACGGCGACCAGGCGCGGTTGCCGGTCACCGAGCCAGCCGAGTTCGCGCAGCTCCGCCAGCGCCTTGGCGATGCCGATCAGCCCGACCCCGCCGCCGGTCGGGTACAGGATCGCGTCCGGTACCCGCCAGCCGAGCTGCTCGACGATCTCGTAGCCCATCGTCTTCTTGCCTTCGACGCGGTACGGCTCCTTGAGCGTGGACACGTCGAACACGGCCGGATCGGCCAGCACCGGCGCCAGCGCCCGGGCCGCGTCGCCGATCAGCCCGTCGACCACGTGCAGGTCGGCGCCGGCGATCCGGCACTCCTCGCGGGTCACGACCGGCGCGCCGGCCGGCATCGCGATGGTGGCGCGCAGCCCGGCCCGGGCGGCGTAGGTGGCCCACGCCGCGCCCGCGTTTCCGTTGGTGGGCATGGCGATGTGCCGGGCACCCAGCTCGGCCGCCCGGGACACCCCGACGGCGGCGCCGCGTGCCTTGAACGAGCCGGTCGGGATCAGCCCCTCGTCCTTGACGAGCAACCGGGGAAGGCCGATGTGCGCGCCGTACCGGGGCACCGGTACCAGCGGGGTCCAGCCCTCCCCCAGCGTGGTGACGTAGCGGTCGTCGGCGACGGGCAACAGCTCCCGGTACCGCCAGAGGGTGGCGGGACGCGCGGCCAGTGCGGCCGGGGTGACCGCGCGCCCCACGGCGGTCAGGTCGTAGCGGGCCAGCAGCGGTGAGCCGCACCGGCACAGGTTGCGCAGCCGGCCCGCGTCGTACGTCGCCCCGCAGCCGGGGCAGTCCAGATGAGTGAGGTGCACCCTTTGATTTAACGATGCGCCGGGAACGACACCACCTGCTGGTAGGTCGGCCGGTTCTGCCAGGTGATCGGCGGGTCGGTGATGCCGCCGAGCGGAAGCTGAACGATCGCGTCGGCGCACCACTGGTTACCGGCGGCGCAGAACGAGTCGCCGGGGTACACCGTGGCGGCCGTCGCGCCGGCGGCCTGCCCGAGCGCGCCGAGCAGCGCCTGGCGGCACGCCGCGAGGTTGCCGCCACCGCAGAACACGCGGCCCAGGGGCCCCGCGACCGGGTCGCCGAGGACCGCCCGCAGGTCCTTGTCGACGTAACCCCACCAGCCGTTCTGGTACGCCGAGCCGTGGTGCTGCACGCCCGAGGGCGACTCGTCGACGGTGAGCGTGGCGGCCAGCGTGCCGAACAGCGCCGGCCCCATGGTGCCCTGGAACTGCGCCGCCACCAGCAGCGGCCACCAGGCGTCGAAGATGCGGATGGCGTCGGCGAACTGGTACACGTGCGAGCCGGGGCTGGTCTCCTTGCGCCGGGCGCCGGCCTGGTACCACGCCTGGAGCTGGCCGATCGCCGCGGACAGCTTCGGGTCGGTGACCGGCTGGCTGGTCAGCACCCGGATCAGGTTGGGCAGCTCGCGGATCGCGCGCAGGTCGGTGGTTGCCGCGTCCTCGACGAGGCGCACCAGGCCGGCCCGGTCCAGCTTCTGTCCACTGTGGACGGCCGCGCCGACCGGCCGGTCGAGCAGGTCGGCCCGGAACACCGCGCCGAACGCGAAGTTGCCGTCCGCCGCGCTGTACCCCTTGGCCTGCTTGTTGTTCCAGCTGACGTAGTAGTCCTGGTTGACGCTGTTGGGATGCTGCGCGGGCGGGGTGTAGTTGGCGGTGTTGGTGTCCGGGTTCCAGCCCTGCCATTCGAACGCCGGGTCGGCGCGCACCGGCAGGTTCGGGTCGGCACCGGCGGCGCGCACCGGGTTGAGGCCGGAGTTGAAGTACGCCGCGTCGGTGGAGTTGACGTAGAACCAGTTGAAGGCGTACCCGACGTTCGCGGCCGCCTGCTGGAACCCGGCCGCGGTGGCCATCTGCGCCGGGTCGTCGAACATCGCGAAGCCGAACGCGGAGTCGGCCTCGTGCCGGTACGTCGAGCGCAGGCTGGTGTACGCCACCGGCGCGCCGCCCAGCATCGCCCGCGCGGAGACCAGACCGTACTTCGTCCGCAGCGTGATGAGCTTGTAGGAACCGGCCGGCGTGCTGTCCGCCGTCGTCGGCGTCCACGCGTCGTCCTGCTCCAGCACCTCCATCGGCAGGCACTGCCCGTGGTACAGGTAGTGCGTGGCGGACAGCGTCGGCCGGCTACCGTCCACTGTGCACAGTGGCACCGCGAACGTGTCGGTGATGTCCTGCTCCGCCGACGTGGCGCTCCACGCGTAGTCCGGCCCGCGGCCGATCTGCACGTACAGGTTCAGCCCGGCGAAGGACACGCCGCGCACCGACAGGCCCGGTCCCTCAAGCTCCTCCAGCATCAGCAGCTGCGGGGAGAAGTACCCGGTCTGCGGGCCGAACACGGCGACCGGGTGGCCGCTGGCGGTCTTCGCACCGGAGATGACGGCGGCGTTGGACATGCCGTGGCTGCGCGCCGCCGCGACCGCCGCGCTGCCCGATCCGGTCGGGTCGTGCACCAGCGGCTCGGGGACCACGGTACCGGGATCGGGCAGCGCCACGCTCGCGTCGCTGGCCGGCACGGTACCGTAGGGGAACGTCTGTCCATTGTGGAGGGTGAGTACCGTCTCCGGGTCGTTCTGCTCGCGCAGCCCGGCCCACACCTGGTCGCCCAGCGCCTGACCGAACTTCGCCCGCGCGGCCAGCCGCACCAGCGCCGACTGGAGCTCGCCGCCCCCGCCACCGCCGAACAGCCCGCCGACCACGCCGGCGATCGCCACGACGTCGGCGGGTACGAACGGCTGCGGCCCGCCCGCGTTGGTGACCGCGTCGAGGTGCCCGGTCAGCACGTACTCGCCCGGGCAGTACCGGCCGGCCATGCACGCGCCGATGTAGGCGTTCACCCCGGCGAGGTAGTTCTGCAGGTCGGACCAGAGCTGGGCGCTGCGCGCGCGCAACCGGTCCACCTGCGCCTGCAGGTCGGCCTCGTGGTACGGCGAGTTGCGCCACACGCTCTGCTCCAGCGCCCGGTTGCCGGGGGCCCCGCCGGCGAAGGAGGACAGCTGCCCGCGGCCGAGGTGGCGCATGAGGTCCATCAGGAACAGCTTGTCCTGCGCCCCGGCGTAGCCGGCCCCGAACATGGTGCCGGCGCGGGTGGTACCGAAGACGTGCGGTACCCCGGTCGGCCGGTCCCGCACGATCATCACGTCGGAGCGGGGCTTGTCGATCCGCTCGACCTGGCTCAGCGGTACCCCGAACGAGGAGTCGTTGTAGAAGCTGCCGAGCTGGCTGTCGGTCAGCCCGGCGTAGGAGTTGACGAGGTTGGCGTACTTGGGCAGCTGGTCGGCCGAGTGCGCCGGCCGGGTACCGAACACCTTGTGCGCGAGGATGTCGGCGAGGGTGGCGTTGCCGTTCTCCCCCGGCGGCAGGATGTCGTTGCACTGGCCCTGGCAGAAGTCGGTACCGGGGCCGACCGCGCCGGCGCTGCCCGGCAGCCCGAGGACAGCGCCCGCGGCGAGGACCGCCGCGACGACTCCGGTGATGACGCGTCGATGCATGGGTCGGTCCTCCTTCGGAGGAGGTAGGCGCACGGCAGCACTAGGCCGCCGAACGACGACCATCGATATGTGATTCAGAAGGTTACCCGAGAGTTACTCGCGTTTCCAGAGGGCACCGCGCCCCATCTCCCCGGGGCGGGCTACGGTACCGAGCGGATCTTCAGCACCAGCACGCTGCCGAGGACGGTCACCACCGCAGTGGCCGCGTACAGCGTCGGGTACCCGCCGAGGTGCACCACGATCGGCGCGGACAGCGCCGGTCCCAGCACCTGCGGCGCCGAGTTCGCGATGTTGACCACCCCGAGGTCTTTGGCCCGGTCGGTCGCTTTGGGCAGCACCTGCGTGACGAGCGCGGCGTCGACGGCGACGTAGATCCCGTACCCGGCGCCGAGCACCACCGCCGCCACGATCGCCATCGGCCAGGTCGGCCAGGCGGCGAGCAGCACCGCGGCCGCGGCGATCACCAGGCCGGACCAGACCACGAACACCTTGCGCCGCCCGCTGCGGTCGGAGCGGCGGCCGGCGAACACGGTCGTGGCCGTCAGCGCGGCCGTGTAGATGAGGATCAGGACCAGCAGCCCGCCCTGCGGGTCGGGGTAGTGCACCCGGTCGGCGAGGAAGTACAGCAGGTACAGGGTGGCGAGGGCATTGCCGAGCTGCATGAGGAACCGGGTGATCCAGGCCCACGCGAAGTCCGGGTACCGTCTCGGGCTGACCCACATCCCGGCCAGCAGCCGACCGGCGCGCCACCCCCGCGGCAGCCGATCGTCCGGGGTGGCCAGCGTGAACGGCAGGGCGAGCAGGACCACGGCGACGGCCACCGCCGCGTACCCGGCCGCGTTGCCGGTGACCAGCGCGGTCACCAGTACCACTCCGAGCACCAGCCCGAGCACCTGCGGGATGCCCACCCAGCCGGACACCGCGCCGCGCTGGACGACCGGCACCCGGTCCGGCACCGCGGCGGTGAGCGACGCGAGCATCGCGTTGAACCCGGCCTGCGCGGCCACCCACCCCAGCGCGACCCCGGCGACCGTGTGCTGCCGGGCGAGGACGAGCAGGGCCAGCGCGCCGAACACCGCACCGCCCAGCGTCCACAAGTGCCGCCGGCCGAACCGCCATGCCGTGCGGTCGGACAGCGCACCCGCGAGCGGGTTGACCACCACCGCGGCGGCTGCGCCGATCCCGGTCACCACGCCCAGCATGCTCTCCTTGTGGGCCGGGTCGATCGCCTTGATCTGCACCGGCAGCAGCACCTGGATCGGCGTGAAGAAGGCCATCCACACGCCGAGGTTGGCCAGCACCAGCAGCGCGACCCAGCGGCCGCGCACCGGTTCGGTCGGCTCCGCGAGAGCCGCCGGCACCGTGGTGGTCGGTGTCGCCGCAGCGCGCTCCGCGGCGCTCACCGCGGGGACCGCGCGATCAGGTCGCGGTACCAGGCGAAGGACGCGCGTGGCGTCCGCGCCTGGGTGGCGTAGTCGACGTGTACCAGACCGAAGCGCTGGCTGAACCCGTCGGCCCATTCCCAGTTGTCCAGCAACGACCAGTAGCAGTAGGCCTGCACGTCGACCCCGGCGTCCATGGCCGAGCGCAGCGCGCGCAGGTGCCCGTCGAGGAAGGCGATCCGGTCATCGTCCACAGTGGACCCGCCGTACGCGCAACCGTTCTCGGTGATCCAGATCGGCGGCAGCACGCCGGCGTACCGCTCGTGCAGCAGGACCAGCAGCTCGCGCAGCCCGTCGGGTACCACCGGCCAGCCGTACCCGGTGACCGGGTACCCGGTGAGCTGCCGCAGCTCGAACGGCAGCCCGCCGACGCCCACCCCGGACGGCGGCGCGCCGATCCCGGTCGGGTTGTAGTAGTTGACGCCCAGCACGTCCAGCGGCGCGGCGATGACCGCGAGGTCGCCGTCGAGCACCGTGGCGTCCGCGTCGCCGGCCGACAGCATCTCGATCCCGTCCGGGTACCGGCCGAGCAGCAGCGGGTCGGTGAACACCCGGTTGTGCAGGACGTCGTAGACGAAGGCGGCGACCTCGTCGTCGTCGGTGGCGCTGCCCCGGGTGCCGTCCGGGCCGACCGCCCACACCGGCGTGTAGTTGTTCGCGATGCCGACCCGGGCACCGGGATGCCGGCGTACCGCGGCGGCCGCCAGTCCGTGCCCGAGCAGCTGGTGGTGCACGACCGGGAGCAGGTCGCGGGTACCCGCGAGGCCCGGCGCGTGCATGCCCAGCACGTACCCGAGCGCGAGGTGGACGTACGGCTCGTTCAGCGTCAGCCACACCGCCACCCGGTCGCCGAGCGCGTCGGAGACGGCCTCGGCGTACTCGCCGAACCGGGCCGCGGTGTCCCGGTTGGCCCAGCCGCCGTCGTCCTGCACCGCCTGCGGCAGGTCCCAGTGGAACAGCGTGACGGCCGGCGCGATGCCGCGTTCCAGCAGCGCGTCGACCAGCCGGTCGTAGAACGCGATCCCCTTCGGGTTGGCCGGCCCGGTGCCGGTGGGCTGGATGCGCGGCCAGGCCACGGAGAAGCGGTACACCCCGACGCCGAGGTCGGCCATCAGCGCCACGTCCTGCGCGTACCGGTGGTAGTGGTCGCACGCGACGTCGCCGGTGCTGCCGTCGCTGATCCGGTCGGGCTGGTGACTGAACGTGTCCCAGATGGACGGTCCGCGGCCGTCCTCGGCCGTGGCGCCCTCGATCTGGTACGCCGCGGTGGCCACGCCCCAGCGGAACCCGGCCGGGAACTGCGGTATCGGCTCGGTCATCGACGCACCCTTCGGTAAACGTGAATGGTTCGCACCTTAGTGCCCGCTGGACCGGCCGCCCAGTCCGAATCTTGGACGCCGGTACCCCCGGCAAGGGGCACAGGCGTCCAAGATCCCGTCGCCGGCACCGCCGCTGTGCGGCCCGCGGCGCCGTAGAGTGTGAGGGTGATCCGGCAGCGCCCGCCGCGCGACTGCCCCGCCTGGTGCGCCGGCGGCCACCTGTGCACCGCCCAGTACGGGTACCCGGGCGGCGAGCACCGGTCACACCCGATCACCGTGCGCACCGGCTACGGCGTCCTGGTCTGCACCCGGGTGCAGAACCGCGCCGGCCGCGGCCGGCTGGAGATCCGGCTGCAGGTCGACCTGTCCCGCAACGAGGTGCGCGCCGGGGCGCAGGCGGTGCTGGTCGCGGAGGAGGTCGACGCCGCGGTACGGCGGGCGCTGGGTCAGTCGACCTCGGCGACCGCCTGAGCGAACTGGGCGGAGTACAGCCGGGCGTAGGCGCCGTCGGCCGCGAGCAGCGACTCGTGGGTACCCTGCTCCACGATCGCGCCGTCCTCCATCACCAGGATCAGGTCGGCGTCGCGGATGGTGGACAGCCGGTGCGCGATGACGAAGCTGGTGCGGCCGGCGCGCAGGGTGTGCATCGCCCGCTGGATCAGCACCTCGGTGCGGGTGTCCACGGAGCTGGTCGCCTCGTCCAGGATCAGGATCGCCGGCTGCGCCAGGAACGCCCGCGCGATCGTGATGAGTTGCTTCTCCCCCGCGCTGACCGACGAGCCCTCCTCGTCGATGACCGTGTCGTACCCGTCGGGCAGGGTACGGCAGAACCGGTCCACGTGCGCCGCCTCGGCCGCCGCGACGATCTCCGCGCGGGTCGGCGCGTCCGCGCCGTAGGCGATGTTCTCCGCGATCGTCCCGCCGAACAGCCAGGTGTCCTGCAGCACCATGCCGATGTTGGCGCGCAGCTCCTCGCGCGACATCCGGGCGATGTCCACCCCGTCGAGGGTGATCCGGCCGCCGGTCACGTCGTAGAACCGCATCAGCAGGTTGACCAGGGTCGTCTTGCCGGCACCGGTCGGGCCGACGATCGCGATGGTCTGGCCCGGCTCGGCGGTCAGCGACAGGTGGTCGATCAGCGGCCGGTCCGGCGCGTACCGGAACGACACGTCCTCGAATGCGACCCGGCCGCGCACCCGGTCCGGCCGGGCCGGCGGGTCCGGGTCGGGCGACTGCTCGTCGGCGTCGAGCAACTGGAAGACCCGCTCCGCGGACGCGACGCCGGACTGCAGCAGGTTCGCCATGCTGGCCACCTGGGTCAGCGGCTGGCTGAACTGCCGGGAGTACTGGATGAACGCCTGCACGTCGCCCAGCGACAGCGCGCCGGACGCCACGCGGAGCCCGCCGACGACGGCGACGAGCACGTAGTTCAGGTTGCCGATGAACATCATCGCCGGCTGGATGATGCCGGAGATGAACTGCGCCCGGAAGCTGGAGGCGAACAGCGCGTCGTTGTGCGCGGTGAACGTCTGCTCCGCCTCGTGCTGCCGGCCGAACACCTTCACCAGCGTGTGCCCGGTGTACATCTCCTCGATGTGGCCGTTGAGGCGGCCGGTGGTGGCCCACTGCTTGACGAACTGCGGCTGCGACCGCTTGCCGATGGCCGCGGTCACCAGAACCGACAGCGGTACCGTCACCAGCGCGATGACGGCGAGCAGCGGCGAGATCCAGAACATCGCCGCCAGTACCCCGAGGATCGTCAGCAGCGACGTGACCAGCTGGCTCAGCGTCTGCTGGAGGGTCTGCGCGATGTTGTCGGCGTCGTTCGTCGCGCGGCTGAGCACCTCGCCGCGGGGCTGGCCGTCGAAGTACTTCAGCGGCAGCCGGGACAGCTTCGCCTCGACCTGCTCACGCAGCCGGTACACCGCCCGCTGCACGATGGTGGTGGTCAGCCGGAACTGCAGGATGCCCAGGCCCGCGGCGAGCAGGTAGATGACCAGTACCCACACCAGCACGTGGGCCAGCGCGGTGAAGTCGATCCCCTGTCCGGGTACCACGTGCATGGCGCTGAGCATGTCGGCCAGCCGGTCCTGGCCGCGGGCCCGCAGTGCGGCGACCGCCTGTGCCTTGGTGGTACCGGCGGGGATGCGGGAGCCGATCACCCCGGAGAAGATGATGTCGGTGGCGTGGCCGAGCACCCGCGGACCGGTCACCGTCAGCGCGACGCTCGCCGCCCCCAGCGCCAGTACCACGGCCAGCAGCATCCGGTCCGGCCGCAGCAGGCCGAGCAGCCGGCGGCTGGAACGCTTGAAGTCCAGGGCTTTCTCGGCCGGCATCCCCATGGCCATCATCCGGCCCGGCCCGAATGTCGGCCCCGGCGGCCGCCGCGGCGGAGCAGTCGTCGTGGTCACGCGGCCGCCTCCTGTTCGGTGAGCTGGGAGAGCACGATCTCGCGGTAGGTCGGGCAGGTGGCCATCAGGTCGGCGTGGGTACCGGTGCCGACCACCCGGCCGGCGTCCAGCACGACGATCCGGTCGGCGTCGCGGATCGTGTTGACCCGCTGGGCGACGATCACGATGGTCGCGTCGGCGATCTCCTCGGCCAGCGCCGCGCGCAGGCGTGCGTCGGTCGCGTAGTCCAGCGCCGAGAACGAGTCGTCGAACAGGTAGATCTCGGGCCGCCGGACCAGCGCCCGGGCCATCGCCAGGCGCTGCCGCTGCCCGCCGGACACGTTCGAGCCGCCCTGCGCGATCGGCGCCTCCAGCCCGCCCGGCATCGCTACGACGAACTCGCGCGCCTGGGCGACCTCCAGCGCCCGCAACAGTTCCTCGTCGGTGGCGTCGGGCCGGCCGTAGCGCAGGTTGGAGGCGACGGTGCCGGAGAACAGGTACGGCTTCTGCGGTACCAGCGCGACGGTCTCGGCGAGGGCGGCGGGGTCGAGGTCGCGGACGTCCACCCCGTCGACGAGTACCGCACCGCCGGTCACGTCGAACAGCCGGGGTACCAGGTTGAGCAGCGTGGTCTTCCCGCTGCCGGTGCTGCCGATGACGGCGGTGGTCCGGCCCGGCCGGGCGACCAGGTCGACCCCGCACAGCACCGGCTCGTCCGCTCCGGGGTACCGGAAGTCCACCGCGCGCAGCTCCAGCTCGCCGTGCCGGTGCAGCGGGGTGACCGGGGCCGGCGGCGGGGCCAGCGTCGGCTCGGTGTCGAGGACCTCGTGGATGCGGTCGGCGCAGACCTCGGCGCGCGGGATCATCACGAACATGAACGTCGCCATCATCACGGACATGAGGATCTGCAGCAGGTAGGCGATGAACGCGGTGAGCGCGCCGACCTGCATGCCGCCGTCGGCGATGCGGTGCCCGCCGAACCACAGCACCGCGACGCTGGACAGGTTGATGACCAGCATGACCGACGGGAACATCAGCGCCATCAGCCGGCCGACGCGCAGCGACACGTCCATCAGCTCGGTGTTGGCCACCTCGAAGCGCTGCCGCTCGTGCTCGTCGCGGACGAACGCGCGGATCACCCGGATGCCGGTGATCTGCTCGCGCACCACCCGGTTGATCCGGTCGATGCGCACCTGCATCGTCCGGAACAGCGGCCGCATCCGGACGATGATCATCCCGACGATGCCGACGAGCACGGGCACGATCACCAGCAGCAGGCCGGACAGCGGGATGTCCTGGCGCAGCGCCATCACGATGCCGCCGACGCACATGATCGGCGCGGACACCATCAGCGTGAAGCTCAGCAGCACCAGCATCTGCACCTGCTGCACGTCGTTGGTGGTCCGGGTGATCAGTGACGGCGCGCCGAACTGGCCCAGCTCCTGCGTGGAGAAGTCCTGCACCCGGTGGAAGACCGCGGCCCGGACGTCGCGGCCCAGCGCCATCGCGGTACGGGCACCGAAGTACACGGCAACGATCGAGCAGGCGATCTGGGCCAGCGTGACGGCGAGCATGAGGCCGCCGGTGCGCATGATGTAGGCGGTGTCGCCCTTCACCACGCCGTTGTCGATGATGTCGGCGTTGAGCGTCGGCAGGTACAGCGTCGCCAGGGTCTGCACGAACTGGAACAGCACCACCAGCCCGATCGCCTGCCGGTACGGCGACAGGTGGGTACGCAGCAGTCGCAGCAGCATCAGCGGGAGCCTCCCGTCGGTGCGGTCTCGTCGGGCGTGCGCACCAGCAGCCCGTCTAGTACCAGGGACACGACCTCGGCACTGCTCAGGCCGCCGAGCGCGGTGCGGTCGCCGAACCCGTTGTGCACGCTGGCCATCACCATCATCAGCAGCAGCCGGGCGGCGCTGCGCGGGTCGCGGCGCAGCAGCGCGGCGTCGGGTTCGATCACGGCGGCGATCCCGGCCAGCATGGCCCGGCGCGTCTCCTGCATGCGCTCGAGGAACTCCTGGCCCGCCGCCGGGTCGCCGGCCATCTTGCGGATCGCCGCGACCAGCGGCTCGTTGGCCGACAGCCGCCAGCGCAGCAGGTCGACCACCGCGACCAGGCGGGACCGCAGGTCGCCGCCGCCGGCCACGCCACGTAGCGAGTCGACCAGCGGCTCGGGGTCGAAGGCGTGGAGCACCGCGGCACGCAGCAGCGTGTTCTTGTCCGGGAAGACGCCGAAGATGGTGCCCTCGGCGACCCCGGCGGCGTCGGCGATCTGCCGCGTGGTCACCGCCAGGCCGTGCTCGCGCAGCAGCGGTACCGTCACCGCGATCAGCGCGGCGCGGCGCTCCTCGGGCGCCATCGCGGGCACCCGGCGGCGCTTGGCGGGCTCGGACACGCCCGCCACTGTACTGAGCGAGTGCTCACTCAGTCAACTGAGGAAGCGAGCGGGAATGGCGCGTCTGAGCGCCGTGAAGCGAGCGGACGGGGCACCCAGTCAACTCACGGCCGGTGGAAGCGGCTCGCGAAGCTCAGGGCCAGCCACGGCCGGCGTCCCCAGGCGACCAGCTTGCCGGTGGCGATCGCCGGCCACTGGCTGATCCGCTGGTACGTGACGAGCAGGAACGCCGCCGGCTGCGCGGAGATGACCGCGTCGGGCCGCCACGGGCCGGGCGGGTCCATGGTGAGCCGGCCGGCGTCGAAGGCGAACCGGTGTACCCCCTGCCCGCGCAGCCGCAGCTCGTACCGGCCGGTGTGCCCGCGGGCCCGGTCGGCGTCCAGCCACCCGGGCAGGATCGGGGTGACCCCCTGCAGGATCAGCTCGACGTGCGCCGGGTCGATCGGCCAGGGCCGCCGCAGCGCGCCGGCGATGTCGTGCCCGTGCACCACCAGTTCGCCCAGCAGGACGCCGAGCGCGACGTCGGCGCCGATGCGCTGCCCGCCGTGGAAGGTGAACACCGGCTGCCGGTCGCCGAAGCCGTTGATCACCCGGGTCAGGTCGGCGAGCGCGGTGCGCAGCCGGTCGGCGAGGGCCGGTACCTCGGTGCTGGGCAGCGCGGCGAGCTGGCGCGCATTGAGGTCGGCGAGGTCGTCGACGTCGCGTACCCACTCCCCCTCCTGCCGGGCACCCTGCAGGTACCGCGGCGCCACCGTGGCCACGTGCGCGAACGCCTCCGCGACCGTCCACTGTGGAGTCGCGGGTACCCGGACGGTCGGGTCCGGTGCCGCGGTCACCATCGCGACCAGCCGGTCGGCGACCCGGTCGAGAGCCGCGAGGGTGGCGGTCCGGTCGAACGTGGCGCTCGGCATGGCACGGCCTCCTCCGCTGTTGGACGAGCTCCGCTGTTGGACGAGGGTTCCGGGAAGATACCTGTGTCAATGAGGCATCAAGGTAGCATCTGGCCTATGCACGTGGAGACGCACGACCGTTCCGGCCGCAAGACCCGCCCCGAACAGACGTCGTCGACCTGCCCCGTGCACGTCGACGACGCCGGTGTCTGGCACGTGGAAAGCTATCTCGCCGCGCGGTCGGTGCTCCGCAGCACCGAGACCCGCCAGGCCGGGTTCGGCGCCGACCGGGCCCGGAAGGCGATGCGCAAGATGCGCCGGCCGGTGGTGTACCGCGACGGTGTCGAGCACCGCGAACACCGGCGCCAGACGGCGAAGTACTTCACGCCGCGACGGGTACACGAGAAGTACCGCGAGCTGATGCACCGGTACGCCGACGAGCAGCTGGCCAAGCTGCGGCGCAAGGGCCGGGCGGACCTGTCCGTGCTGTCCTTCGCGCTGGCCGTCGCGGTGGCCGGTGACGTGATCGGCCTGACCCCGGCCCGGCGCGGTACCCCCGACCGGCTGGCCCGGTTCTTCACCGAGAGCAAGGTGCAGCCGGGCCTGCGCAGCCCGGCCGCGGTCTGGCGTTCGACGTGCGCCCGGCCATCCGGCGCCGCCGCCGCGAGCGCCGCGACGACCTCATCTCCCACCTGCTCGACGAGGGCTGCACCAACCCCGAGATACTCGGCGAGTGCGTCACGTTCGGCGCCGCCGGAATGATCACCACGCGGGAGTTCATCACCGTCGCCGCGTGGCACCTGTTCACCGACGACAACCTGCGCACCGCCTACGTCGCCGGCGACGAGGCCACCCGCGTGGCGATCCTGCACGAGATCCTGCGGCTGGAACCGGTGGTGGCCAACCTGGCCCGGTGGACGACCGCCGACGTCGAGGTACCCGACGAGGCCGGCCCGGTACGCATCCCGGCCGGCGCCCGGGTCGACATCGCGATCGGGCACGCGAACGTGGACCCGGCCACGGTCGGCGAGCAGCCGGCCGAGGTCTGCCCGGCCCGGTCGCTGCCCGACGGCGTGGCCGGCTCGGTGCTGTCGTTCGGCGACGGGCCGCACCGCTGCCCCGGCGCGTACATCGCGATCCAGGAGACCGAGATCTTCCTGACCAAGCTGTTCGCGCTGCCGGGCGTCCGGATGGAGCGCGAGCCGGTGGTGCGGTTCCGAAGGCAGATCGAGTCCTACGAGCTGTCCGGGCTCATCCTGCGGGTGGACTGAGCTGCCCCGTCCGCTCGCTTCGCGGCGCTGTTAAGCGCCGTCTTCCCTCGTCGCTGCGCTCCTCAGTCCAGACGCCGCCGCGCCGCTCCCGCTCGCTCCCTCAGACCGGCGGGAACCGGCCGGGCGCCTCCGTCGGGCGGCCGAACCAGAAGCCCTGTGCCTGGTCACAACCCAGGCGCTGCAACACTTCCAGCTGCCGTTCGTTCTCCACGCCCTCGGCGATGACGGTCAGGTCGACCGCGTGCGCCATGGCGATGATGCTCGTGACGATCGCCTCCGCGTCGCGGCACCCGCCGAGGCCGGCGACGAACGACCGGTCGATCTTCAGCGTGTCCAGCGGCAGCCGCTGCAGCTGGGCGAGCGACGAGTAACCGGTACCGAAGTCGTCGATGGCCAGGCGGACGCCGAGCTGGCGCAGGGCGTGCAGCCGGACGGTGGCGGCGGTCTGGTCGCGCATCAGCATGCTCTCGGTGATCTCCAGGCAGAGCGCGCTGGCCGGCAGCCCGCTGCGGGACAGCGCGCGGCGCACCTTCGCGGTCAGGTGGGCATCGTCCAGCTGGGCGGCGGACAGGTTCACCGCGACGTGTACCCCCGGATGGCTGGTCGCCCGGCGACGCGCGACCTCGCGGGTCGCCTCGGCGAGCGTGTGCGCGCCGAGCTCGTCGATCGAGCCGCTGTCCTCGGCCAGCGGGATGAACTCGGCCGGCGAGATGGCGCCTTGCACCGGATGGGTCCACCGCAGCAGCGCCTCCACGCCCACCATGCGGCCGGCCGGCAGGTCCACGACGGGCTGGTAGGCGACCCACAGCTCGCGGTTGGCGGTCGCCGCGCGCAGATCCTCCTCCAGCTGCAGGCGCCGCTGCATCCGCTCGCGCAGCGCCACGTCGAAGAAGTCGTACCGGCCGCGGCCCTGCGTCTTGGCCTGGTACATGGCGAGGTCGGCGTCGCGGAGCAGCTCCTCGGCGGTACGCGGGTCGCCGGCCGGCGCGACGACGATGCCGATGCTCGCGTCGACGTGCAATTGCCGCCCGTCCACCGCGACCGGGTCGGCCAGCGCCGCGCAGAGCCGCTCGGCCAGTACCCGGACCTGCCGCGCGCCGGACACGTCGACCGCCACGACGGCGAACTCGTCGCCGCCGAGCCGGCCGACCAGGTCGCTACCGCGGACCACGCGGCGCAGCCGCTCGCCGACCACCTTCAGCACCCGGTCGCCGGTACCGTGACCGAGCGAGTCGTTGATCACCTTGAACTTGTCGAGGTCGACGAACAGCACCGCGGTGGCGCCGGTACCCAGGGCGGCGGTGATCCGCTGGATGACCAGCGCCCGGTTGGCCAGGCCCGTCAGCGGGTCGTGGGTGGCCTCGTAGGCCAGCCGCTCGCCGATGGCGCGCCGCTCGGTGATGTCGGTGAACGAGGCGACGGTCGCGTACGGCGCCCCGGAGTCCGCGTGCAGCGGATGGCAGCTCAGCGAGATCCAGACCCGCTGGCCGTCCGGTCGCCGGACACACATGACGCGGCCGTTCTGCGAGCGGCCGGTACGGCGGGTCTGCGCGGTGGGCTGGTCGGCCGGCCGGATGGGGCGGCCGGCCTCGTCGAGGAGGGTGAAGCCGGCGCCGTCGGTACCGACGAGGTCCGTGGCGGACCTGTCGAGGATGCGCTGCGCGGCCGGGTTGACCGACTCGACGAGCCCGGTCGAGCCGACCACCACCACGCCCTCCTCCAGCGAGGCGACCACGGTGGTGTAGTGCTGCTCGGCGCGGCGCCGGGCGGTCTCGTCGGCGCACAGCAGCACGTACCCGCCGGCCATCTCGGCGGCGGACACCCGCACGTGCAGCGCCGCGCCGTCCGCGCGGTGGTGGGTGGTGCGCACGACGCCGCCGGCGCGCAGGATCGCCGCCGGGTCCAGCGGCGCACCCACCAGCTCCTCGACCGGGCGGCCGGTGGCCTGGCCGGCCGGTCGCCCGTACACCGCCTCGGCGGCCGGGTTCCAACTGGTCACGGTACCGTCGCCGGCCACCGCGACGATCGCGTCGCTGACGTGCGAGACGAGCGCCGCCTGGTACCGCAGGCTCGCCTGCGCCTCCTTCTGCACGGTGATGTCGCGCAGGATCACCTGGAAGGCCGGCCGGCCCTCCCACATCGTGTGCACCGACACCGACTCGACCGGGAAGGTGCTGCCGTCGAACCGGATCATCCGCGCCTCGGCGGGAACCGATGCGGCACCGGGCCCGTCCAGGGTCACCAGCCGGCGCTGCATCTCCGGTACCGAGTCGGGGTGCACGAAGTCGGTGATCGGCCGGCCGACCAGGTCCGCCGCGCAGGAGGCGCCGAGCGACCGGACCGCGGCCGGGTTCACGTACACCACCAGCCCGTCCTGGTGTACCCCGACCGCGTCGGGGCTCAGCTCCACCAGCAACCGGTACCGTTCGGCGAGGTCGGCCAGCGCCTGCCGGGACTCGTGCCGGTCGGTGACGTCGGTGGCGATGCCGATCAGCGCCCGCTGCCCCGCGTCGCCCAGGATCCGCGCGCGGAACTGGATCCACCGCGTGCCGCCGTCCGGCCCGGTCGACCGTTGCTCCAGCTCGAAGTCCTGCCAGACCGTCGCGGTGTGCGCGGCCGTGGCCATCGGCGCGACCAGCGCGCGCAGCCGGTCACCGACGACCGGGTCGGCGGCGCCGGGCAGGCCGAGCACGTCGGCGAGGCCGGGCGTCCAGGTCAGCGAGCCGTCGGACAGCGCGAACCGCCACATCACCATGGAGCTCGCCGACAGCGCCAGCTCGACGATGTGCTCCTGGCCACCGCTGCCGGTGAGCCAGTCGAGGTCCTCGAGGTCAGTTCTCACGTACGTCCGATCCGCCTTCGTGCCCGGTCCGGGTCCGGTTACATCATCGGCGTGGGCACGGTGATGCTGAGGCACGATCGGGCGACCCCGAACCGGACACCGGGGACGCCGTGCGGGTAGTCGGCGATACCGGGCCGGCGGTCGAGGTGGCGCTGCGGGCCGGCGCGCTGCCCTGTCCGCGCTGCGGCGGTGCGCTGCGGCCGTGGGGGCGGGCGCGGCTGCGGGTGGTCCGGCTCGGTGCCACGGCGCGCCGCGCGGTACGCCCGCGGCGGGCGCGGTGCGCGGCCTGCCGCGGTACCCACGTGCTGCTGCCGGGCTGGATGCTCGGCCGCCGGGCCCATGCCGCCGCGGTCATCCGCGCGGTGCTCGCGGCGCGGGCGCGCGGCATCGGGTACCGCCGGACAGCGCTGCGGATGCGCCTGCCCGAGGCGACGGTGCGGGACTGGCTGCGCGCGTTCCGCCGGCCCGACCCGCGGCTGCGCCAGCAGCTCGTGGCGGCCGCTGCCGCGGTGCGCAACACGAGTCCACCCCCGGACGCCGGGGCGCCGCGGTCAGTTCGACCGCCGTGACTGACGATCTGGCCCGCAGGACGTTGGTGGACAAGGGAAGGGCGGGCGATGGTCGCGCGGGGGATCGGAATCTGCGGGGTGGGTGCGGTGACCGGCTACGGCTGGGGTACCGCGGCGTTCTGGGACGGGCTCGTCGCCGCCAAGCCGGCCGCCACGCTGACCCCCGGCTACGGGCCGGACCGGGACGGCTTCGCCTGGGTCGCCCGGGTACCCGACGGCGGCGACCCGGCCGACGGGCGCAGCCGCTTCGCCCGCGCGATGCGGTTCGCCGCACGGGAAGCCGTCACCGACGCGCGGGCGCGGGGCTGGCAGCCGGGCGGGCGGGTCGGGCTGCTGCACGCCGTGGTGCTCGGCGAGGTGGACCTGTGGCGCGAGTTCTACCGCAGCGAGCGCGGTCCGCGGCTGCTGCGCGAGTACCTGGCGATGATGCCCTCGACGCCGATGTCCACGCTGATGCAGGAGTTCGGGTTCCACGGTCCGGCGATGAACGTGTCGGCGATGTGCGCTTCGGGCAACGCCGGGCTGCTGACCGCCAAGGCGTGGCTGGAGGCCGGGATCGTCGACGACGTCGTGTTCGTGGCCACCGACCTGTCGCTGACCCCGGACAACGTGTACCAGTTCGAGCGGCTCGGGGTGGCGGTCACCGACGCCGAGCCGCTGGACGCGTGCCGCCCGTTCCAGGAGGGCAGCCGCGGCTTCGTGATGGGCGAGGCGTCCGCGTCGTTCGTGCTGTCGGCGCGGGCCGGCCAGCCGTATGCGCGGGTACTGGGCGGGGCGATGACGCACGACGGGTACCACGTGACGTCCATCGATCCCGACCTGGCCGAGGTGCGGCGCTGCTTCCGCGAGGCGCTCGCGAACGCCGGGGTGGTCCCGTCGCAGGTGCGGTACCTCAACGCGCACGGGCCGGGTACCCGGCAGTGCGACACCGCGGAGGCGGCGGTGCTGGAGTCTATGTTCCCGGCGCAGGCGCGGGTGTACTCGGTCAAGCCGCTGGTCGGTCACTGCCAGGGGGCCGCGTCGGCGGTGGAGGTGGCCGCGGCGGCGCTCAGCTACGAGCACGGCGTGATTCCGGCGTCGCCGGTCGTCGCACCGGCCCATCCGCAGCTGCTGGACGGGCTGACCCCGATGACCGGCGGGCTGACCGTCAAGTCCTCGCTGGGCATGGGCGGGCACAACTCGGTACTGGTGCTGGGGCCGCCGGCGTGACGAGCTAATGCTGACCCGGTAGGTCCGGGGCATTCTGGAGACATGCGACCCGTCGTGCTCACGGCCAACACGCCGCGCTCGTTCTACCGGGGTACCGGCCGGATCCACCGCTTCCGCGGGCTGCCGGCACCGGCCGACGAGTACCACCCCGAGGACTGGATCGCCTCGACCACCGCCCGCTTCGGTTCGGCACCCCTCGGGCTGACCACGCTGCCGGACGGGCGGGACCTGGCCGCCGCCATCGCCGATGAACCCGAAGCCTGGCTCGGCGCCGCGCACGTGCAGCGGTACGGCGCCGATCCGGCCCTGCTGGTCAAGCTGCTCGACGCCGGACAGCGGCTGCCGCTGCACGTGCACCCCGACCGGCGCTTCGCCACCGCGCACCTCGCGTCGCCGTACGGCAAGACCGAGGCGTGGGTGATCGTCGACGCGGTACCCGACGCGTCGGTGCACCTGGGCTTCCGGCGCGACGTCGCGCCGGACGAGCTCGCGGGGTGGGTGCGCGACGGTCAGGTGGCGGCGATGCTTTCCGCGACCAACCGGGTACCGGTCCGGCCCGGCGACGCCGTCCTGGTACCGGCCGGGCTGCCGCACGCGATCGGGCCGGGCATCTTCCTCGTCGAGGCGCAGGAGCCGACCGACTTCTCGGTGCTGCTGGAACGGGAAGGCTTCCCGGTACCCGAGTCCGCCGCGTTCCTGGAACTGGACCGGGACCTCGCACTGTCCTGTGTGGACCGACGCGCCTGGTCGCCATCGCGGCTGGCCGACCTGACCCGGGAACGCGGGTCGGCGCGCGGCATCCGGCCGGGCGTGGACCGGCTGTTCCCGGCCGCCGCCGACGAGTTCTTCGCCGCCGAGCGGCTGCGCCCCGACCCGGTCAGCGTGCTGGATCCCGGGTTCTGCGTCGTCATCGTGGTGACCGGGGCCGGCTCGCTCACCTACGCCGGGGAGACCCTGGGCGTCGCGGCCGGCGCGACGGTCGTGGTGCCCTACGGCGCCGGGGCCGGGGAACTGCGCGGCGACGTGACCGCGATCCGCTGCCGGCCACCTACGGACGGCGGCGCCGCCGGCGCGTGACGCGGTCAGCGGCGCAGGTACTCGGCGATCGCGCTCAGGTCGCGGGTACCGTAGCCGGCCTCGATCGCGGCGGCGACCACCGCGCGGTTGGCGGCGAGCTGGTCCATCCGGGCGCCCACGCCCCCGGCCAGGTCGTCGATCAGCGCCAGGTCCTTGGCCACCAGGTCGAGCATGAACGCCACCGGCGTGTCGTCGGGATGCTCGAAGGCGGCCCGCTTGTACTGCACGAACGGCGCCGCGACCGCGCTCGCGGCGAGCACCTCGTAGGCGGCTTCCCGGGGCAGGCCGGCCTTCTCGGCGAGGACCAGCGCCTCGGACAGCGCCTGGTTGAGCGCGTGCACGACGGAGTTCACCACGAGCTTCATCACCGCGCCGTTGCCCAGCGCGCCGAGGTGGAACACCCGGGCGGCGAACGCGTCCAGCACCGGGCGTACCCGCTCCAGCGCCGCCGCGTCCCCGCCGGCCATGACGGTCAGCTCGCCCCGCTCGACGACCGACACGCTGCCGGACACGGGCGTGTCGAGCAGCGTCGCGCCGCGCCGCGTCACCAGCGGGGCGAGCGCGCGCACGGTGTCCGGGTGCACGGTGCTGGTCTCCAGCACGACGGCGCCCTCGGACAGTCCGGCGGCGAGGCCGTCGGCGGCGCGGTACACCGACCCGACGGCGGCGTCGTCGGCGAGCGACACGACGATCGCGTCGGCGCCCGCGACCGCCTCGCGGGGGGTGTCCGCGACCGCCACGCCCAGCTTCTCGGCGCGCGCCCGGCTGCGGTTGTACGCGACGACCTGGTGGCCGGCACCGGTGAGCCGGCCGACCATGGCCGCGCCCATCCGGCCGGTACCCACGACCGCGACCGTCATCGCAGCAGGGTACCTCCGTCCACGGCCAGGTTCGCCGCGTTGACCGACCGGTTCTCCAGAAGGAACACCACCGCGTGGACGATGTCGGCCATGGTGACCAGGCGGCCGGTCGGGGTACGGGCGCGGACCGCGTCGAGCACCACCGGCGGCTTGGCCGCCCAGTAGGGGCTGTCGCCGACGATGCCGGGATGGATCGCGTTGACCCGGATCGGGGCCAGTTCCGTGGCGAGCACGTTGATCATCCCAAGCACGCCACCGTTCACGGTGGACACCGTCACCGAGCCCGGGTACGGCCGGTCCTTGGCCAGCCCGCCGAACACCACGATCGAACCGTCGCGGGACAGCCGGCCGAGCAACGCGTGCACCACCTCCAGGTACCCGACGAGCTTGAGCGTCACCAGGTGCAGCGAGGCGGCGACGTCGTACCCGGCGACGGTGTTCTCGTCCCGCGCGATCGCGGCCAGTACCAGATGGTCGACCGGCCCGATCTCGGCCAGCGCGGCCGCGATGCCGGCCGGGCGGGTCAGGTCGAACCCGATGCCTTTGGTCACCGGACCCAACTCCGCCGCCACCTTCGCGGCGTGGTCGGGATCGCGGCCGGTGACCACGACGTCGCGCCCGCGGCCGGCGTAGTGCCGCGCGATCTCCAGGCCGAGGCCGGAGGTACCGCCGACCACGACCACGCAACCGGTGTCAGCCATGGCTCTGCTCCCCCAGGTACTGCCAGTCGCGCACGAACCGGTACGAGTGGCGGCCGGGTGGCTGCGGTGCCTGGGTCTCCAGCCAGCGCAGCGGACCGGTACCGGTGTTGCGGAACGCGTGCACGCAACCGACCCCGGCGAACGCGACGTCACCCGGGCGCAACCGGTACCGCTCGCCGTCGAAGGTGCCCTCGCACTCGCCGTCGAGGAACAGGTACGTCTCCTCGAACGGGTGGTCGTGCGGGCCGGCGACGCCGCCCAGGTCGTAGCTGACCATGAACATGGTGGCCAGCGTCGCGCCCAGGTCGGAGTCGACCATCATCTTGACCGTGATGCCGCTGTAGACCAGCAGCGCGGTACGCATGCTGGCGGACACCGCGAGCATGTCCTGGGTCTGCTTGTCGACGTCCATGTTGGACGGTTCGACGTGGCCGAAGCGCCGGTTGCGCGGGTCGCGCACGTCGACGGGTACCGGCGGGCGGTCGTCGGGCGGCAGCGGTACCGCGTAGGTGTCCATCGCGAACCGGGCGCGCGGCTGCGGCGCGAGCAGGTCGGCCCACCGGGCGGTGCCGTCGCCGGCCGCCGCCCACGCGTGTACCACGCCGACCGGCAGGACGCCGTAGTCGCCGGCCCGCAACAGGTGCGGCCCGTCCGCGGTACGCAGCACCACCGGCCCGTCGAGGACGAAGAACGACTCCTCGTAGGAGTGCACGTGCGCCGGTACCGCGCCACCGGGTTCGAGGGCGCAGACCCCGAACCCGGTGTGCACCGCGGGAGTGTTCTCGTCCAGCATCGCCCACCGCGTGAAGCCGACGCCCGCACCGGGCGCGAAGTCCGCGTCCGCCGCCCGCTTGACGACGTGCCGTCCGCTCATGGCTTCTTCCGGCGGGCCGCCTCGGCGACGAGGTACCCGCTGGACTCCTCGACCAGCCGGCGGGCCCGGTCGACGTCGGCGAGCAGCCGGCCGTTGCGCTTGCGTACCACGCCGTCCACCACCACAGTGTCCACATTGGATACATCGGCGCACAGGGCCACCGCGGCGACGGGATCGATGACCGGCGCGACGTTGAGCTGGCGCGCGTCGATGAGGATCACGTCGGCCCGCTTGCCCGGCGTCAGCGACCCGGTGCGGTGCTCGACGCCGGCCACGTGCGCCCCGTTGACCGTGGCGATCTCCAGCAGCTGCCGGGCGGTCAGGTTGCCCTCGGCCGGTTCGTTGCGCTGCCACCAGATCGCGTTGTTGCGCGCGCGGTCGGCACCGAAGGCGGCCCGGATCTGGGTGAACATGTCTCCCGGTACCGTGGTCACCACGTCGATCGACAGGCTCGGCCGCAGCCCGAACTCCAGCGCCTTGGCCACCGGCGGCCAGCCGTGCCCCATCTGGGTTTCCACCTGAGCGGCGATCGACACGGTACCGCCGGTGTCGGCGACCAGCCGCCACTCCTCGTCGCTGAGGTAGCAGCAGTGGATGTAGGTGGTGTCCGGGCCCAGCAGGTTCATGTCGTTCAGGTGCTTGACCATCGCGAACCGGCCGGCGAGGCGCCCCATCGCGACGTGCACGGTGATCGGGATGCCCAGCTCCCGCGCCAGCGTCCACTCCGCGCGTACCACGTCGTCCTGGCAGAAGCCGGTACCGCGGGTCGCCAGCGCCATCGTCAGCAGCCCGCCGTCACCGGCGAAGTAGGTGTCGCGGATGCGCCGCACGTCGTCCGGCGGGATCGCTATCTTGCTCTCGTACCAGTAGTCCGCGAGCGAGGTGTTCGCGCTGCCGTACGCGTACTGCGCCCGGATCCCGGTCTCCTGCAAGGCGCGGATCGCCGCGTCCGGGTGCTCCGGGCTGTTGTTGATGTGCGACCAGTCCACCAGCGTGGTGATGCCGGCGTTGAGGCACTCCAGCGCACCGGCGAGGTTGCTGGCGTACACGTCCTGCGGCCGGTACAGCGGTGCGAAGGTGTCCAGGATCTCGACGAAGTAGTCGTCGAGGGTGGCGTCGGGGGCCGACCCGCGGATCGCCGCTTCCCAGGTGTGCCGGTGGGTGTCGACGAACCCGGGCATCACGATGAACCCGGTCGCGTCGACGGCCTGCGCGTCGGCGCTGATGTCGGTCTGCACCGCGGCGATGGTGTCGCCGTCGATCAGGACGTCGGCGCGCGGCAGGTCGCCGATCGCGCGGTCCATGGACAGCACGGTGCCGCCACGGATCAGGAGCTTGTCACTCATGGCGAATCCTCACGGGGGGTGCTAGTAGGCGGCGAGGCGGCGTACCTCGGCGGCCACCTTGTCGGCGGTGGGGAGGACGACCTGTTCGAGACTGTCGGCGAACGGGAGCGGCACGCACGCCGCGGCGACCCGGCGGACCGGTGCGTCGAGCGACTCGAAGCCCTCGTCGGCCACGATCGATGCGACGGTGGCGCCCCAGCCGCCCTGGTACGGGTTCTCCTCGACGATGACGAGCCGGGAGGTGCGCCCGACCGAGTCGAGGACGGTGTGCATGTCCAGCGGGACGAGGCAGCGCAGGTCGACGACCTCCGCGTCGATCCCTTCCGCGGCAACCGTTTCGGCCGCGCGCAGTGCCACCGGTACCGTCGAGGCGAGCGCGACCAGCGTGACGTCGGCGCCCGGCCGGACCACCGCGGCCGCGCCGAGCGGCACCACGTGACCCTCCGGTGCGGCCGGGCCCTTGCTGGCGAACAGGCCCTTGTGTTCGAAGAAGACGACCGGGTCGTCGCTGCGGATCGACGCGGCCATCAGCCCGATGACGTCGGCGGGCGTCGACGGGGCGACCACCTTGAGCCCGGGTACCGCCAGCGCCCAGTTCTCCACGGCCTGCGAGTGCTGCGCGCCGAACCCGAGGCCGCCGCCGTTGGCGGTGCGCACCACCAGCGGTACCGTCACCTGCCCGCCGGTCATGTACCGCACCTTCGGTATCTCGTTGGCGAGGTAGTCCCAGCAGCAGGCGAGGAAGTCGGAGAACATGATTTCGGCGACCGGCCGGATGCCGGTCATCGCCGCGCCCATCGCGGCGCCGACGATCGCCTGTTCGGAGATGGGCGTGTCCCAGACCCGCCGCGGGCCGAACTCCTTGAACAGCCCGACGGTCGTCTTGAACACGCCCTCCGCGGCGCCGATGTCCTCGCCGAGACACACGACCGTCGGGTCGCGGCGCATCTCCCGGGCGATCCCCTCGGCGACCGCTTCGCGATACGTGATGGTGCCGCCGGTTGCGGTCACGTCCGCCATTGCGCACCACCGTCGGCCCAGACGTCGGTGAGGGCCTCGGCGGGGTCGGCCGGCGGGGCCGCCTTGGCCGCCGACACCGCGGCGGCGACCAGCTCCGCCACCCGTCCGTCCACAGTGGACACCACATCGTCGGGTACCCCGAGGCGGGACAGCCGGTCCCGGGCCACCGCCAGCGGATCGCGGGCCAGCCACTCGCGTACCTCCTCGGCCGGCCGGTAGGTGCCCGGGTCGGTGCGGCTGTGGCCGAAGTGCCGGTAGGTGCGCGCCTCCACGACGGTCGGGCCGCCGCCGGTACGGGCGCGGTCCACCGCCCGCGCGGCCGCGTCGCGTACCACCACGACGTCGTTGCCGTCGATGAGCTCGGCGGGCAGCCGGTACGCCGGCGCCCGGTCCGCGGCCGGGTTCGGCACCGCGGTCACCGAAGCGATCGGGGTGTACTCCATGTAGAGGTTGTTCTCGCACACGAACACCACCGGCAGCCGCCACACCGCGGCGAGGTTGAGCGCCTCGTGGAAGGCGCCGATGTTCGTCGCACCGTCACCGAAGAACGCGACCGCCACCTGGTCGGTGCCGCGCAGCGTGGCAGACCACGCGGCACCGACCGCCATCGGCAGGTGCGAGCCGACGATCGCGTAGGAACCGAGCATCCCCGCGTCGGCCTTGGTGAGGTGCATCGAGCCGCCCTTGGCCTTGCACAGCCCGGTCGCCCGGCTCATCAGCTCGGCCAGGCACGCCTCGGGCGAGGCGCCACGGGCGATCGCGTGGTGGTGGCCGCGGTACGTGGCGAAGACGTAGTCGTCGGCGCGCAGGGCCGCCGACACGCCCACCGCGACCGCCTCCTGCCCGGCGGCCAGGTGGGTGGTTCCCTTGACCAGGCCGGCGAGGAACAGGTCCTGCGCGGCCTTCTCGGTACCCCGGATGACCGCCATCTGCTCGTACCAGCCGAGCAGCTCGGTGGCCGCACCGGTCAGCTGGTCAGCCGGCGCCGTCATCGAGGGCCGCCTTCGTCAAGTTCAGCCTTCCCGGTGTTCAGGTGCGACTGTGCCTCCCGTACCGTGTTCAGCTGCCCGCCGGCGGTCCAGTACTTGCGGCCGGCGACGAGCAGCTCCTCGGCCGGGAACTTGGTGATGACCTCGCACCCGTTCGCGGTCACCACGACCTCCTCCTCGATGCGCGCGGCGGACCAGCCGTCAGCGGCCGGCCAGTACGTTTCGAGGGCGAAGACCATGCCTTCTTCGAGGGTCTCCGGGTGCGCCAGCGAGACCAGCCGGCTGAAGATGGGCTTCTCCCAGATGGACAGGCCCACGCCGTGCCCGTACTGCAACGCGAACGCGGCCTCCTCGTCGGGGAAGCCGAACTCCTCGGCGCGCGGCCACACCGAGACGATCTCCGCCGTCGTGGTACCCGGACGGACCAGCGCGATGGCCTGGTCCATGTACTCGCGGCAGCGGGTGTACGCGTCGCGCTGCGCCCGGGACGCGCTGCCCACCGCGAAGCAGCGGTAGTAACAGGTGCGGTACCCGAGATGGCTGTGCAGGATGTCGAAGAACGCCGGGTCGCCCGGCCGCAGCAGGCGGTCGGAGTACACGTGCGGGTGCGGCGCGCAGCGCTCCCCGGAGATGGCGTTGACCCCTTCGACGTACTCGCTGCCGAGGTCGTAGAGCACCTTGCTGACCAGGCCCACGCACTCGTTCTCGCGGACTCCGGGGCGGAGGAAGCCGTACAGCTCGTCGTACGCGGCGTCGACCATCGCGCAGGCCTGGGCCAGCAGCGCGATCTCGTCGGGCGTCTTGATGCGCCGCGCCGCGAGGAACGCCTGCTGACCGTCCACAATGGTCAGTCCGGCGGCCTGGAGGGCGAACAGTACCGGCAGCTCCACCAGGTCGACGCCGACCGGCTCGCGCTGCAGCCCGTGCCTCGCCAGCTCGTCGGCGATCTTGCGGGCCACCTCGTCGGCGATGCGGGCGTCGGGGTGGAACGCGCCGCGCAGCGTGGAGATGCCGGCACGCGCCCGCGCCGCGCCGTCCAGCCACGGGTTGTACAGCTGGTGGTGGCGCGCGGCCGAGCCGAAGTCCCACACGACCGGTTCGCCGCCGCGCGGCAGCAGGGCGAACCGGATCAGCTTGTCCATCGCCCAGGTACCGATGTGCGTCGAGGTCATGTACCGGATGTTCGCGAAGTCGAAGGTGAGCAGCGCGCCGAGCGGGGACGCGTCGAGGGTCTCCTTGAGCCGGGCCAGCCGCTGTTCGCGGAGCCGGTCGAGGTCCACCCGCTCCTCCCAGTCGACCGCGTTCGGGCCGTAGGTTCGGATCGCCATGTCGGACCACCTCGATCGGCGTCAGCGCCGGGGACCGCGTGTCGCCAACGTAAGCCTGCTCGAAGGAAGCCGTCAAGTATTACTTAACAGTTATGGTTAAGGTCCACTTGACGATCGGAGGGCGCCGGATGCCCGCCTCGGACGTGCCGCCGCTGGGCCAGCGGATCCGCGCCGAACGGCTGCGCCGCGACCTCAGCCTGCGCGCGCTGGCCCGCGAGGTCGGGGTGTCGGCGAGCATGATCTCGCAAATCGAGACCGGCAAGGCGCAGCCGTCGGTGAGCACCCTGTACGCGATCACCTCGATCCTCGGCATGTCCATCCAGGACGTCTTCGAGACCGCCCCGGCAGACGACGACGCCGGTCCGGCTGTCGTGCCGCGGCCGACCACCGTCCTTTCCGTGCGCGGCCTGCGGCTGGGCCCGCTCGTCCGGCCGGCGCAGCGGCAGGTCCTCACCCTCGACTCCGGCGTCACCTGGGAACGGTTGGGCACGCTGCCCGGCCGCCGGATCGACTTCCTGCGGGTCACCTACGCGCCCGGGGGTACCTCGTCGAGCACCGGCGACCTGATGCGCCACCCGGGATCGGAGTTCGGCTTCCTGCTCTCCGGCGACCTGGTGCTGACGCTGGGCTTCGAGGAGCTGACGCTGCACCCCGGCGACGCGGTGTCGTTCGACTCGACCACCCCGCACCGGTACCGCAACGACACCACCGAGCCCGCCGTCGGCATCTGGTACGTCATCGAGGACTGATGCGACCGCCGAGCTGCTGCGCCACCTCCAGGTCGTTGCCCTCGAACCAGGACTCGGCCACCCTGCCGTCCACGATCCGCAGGATGAGGATTCCGGTCTCCCGCACCGGCTGGCCGTCAGCGGGCAGGTCGAGGTAGCCGCCACGGTACGTGGACCGGACCGTGTGAAGTCGTCGGTCGCGAGGCCAGCCAGCCGGGCCTCGTCGCCGGTCCGGCACATCTCGAACCACGCCTGCACGATCTCGGTCGCCGTCATGGACCAATTTTCCAGGTACCGCAACGGAACCGCGCATTGCTCACGCACCGCATTCAACCCGGCCGCGGCACGCGTACCCCCACCGCCTGACTACTCGCGGGTAGCACCGAGTAGCAGGGCGGACACGCCGACAAAGAGATCTTGTGACCGACTTGAAACATCAGACCGCGCTCTGAAAGAGTGACTCAGCGCTGCATCGTGGTAGATCAATCCTCGCCGGCAGCGGCCCACCAAGGCTCGCGGTCAGCGGGGACCGACCTCAGGGGAACACGTCTGTAATGACGACTGCGCAACACAGTGTGCATCTGGTCGCCGCCAGCGTCGGATTCCTGTCCTTCCTCCTCCTGTGGTCCACGGTGCTCTGGGGAACCCTGCTGCGTGTCGGCTGGGGCCTGACCCGGGTACGGCACCAGACCCTCTACGGCGTGCACCAGACCGTCACGCTGGTCGGGCTGACCCTGGGCATGGTGCACGCGCTGGCCCAGCTCGCGGTACCCGGCGGGCCGGTGCACCTGATCGACGAGGTGCTGCCGTTCAGCAACGGCCGCGACCCGTTCGGCATCGGCCTCGGCGTGATCGCGCTGGAGCTGCTGATCGCGCTGGCGGCGTCGGTGCTGATCCAGCGCCGCCTCGGGTACCACCGCTGGCGGATGCTGCACATCACCGCCTACCTCGCCTTCACGCTGCTCTGCGCGCACCTGCTGATCTCCGGCTCGGACACGAGGTCGATCGCGGTGCGGGTACCGATCGTGGCGTCCTGGCTGTCGGTGATCCTGCTGCGGATCGCCACCACGCAGCAGGCCGCCTCGGTACCCCGACGGCTGGCCGAACGGGTCGGCGCCCGGGTACGCGGCCGGCAGGTGATGGTCAACGTCGACCCGAGCCGGTGCGTGCGGTTCGGCTTCTGCGAGCACGAGGCACCGGAGATCTTCCAGCTGCGCGGCGACGGCCGGCTCACCTACCGGCCCGCGGTACCCAACGGCCAGGTGGAACAGGTGATCCAGGCGGCCCGGGTCTGCCCGGCGCGGGCGATCGTGCTCAGCCGCGCGGCCACCACGATGGTGATGACCGGGGAGCGCTCATGAGCGCAGTGCGGCGCGGCGGCGCCTGGACTGAGGAGCGCAGCGACGAGGGAAGGCGGCGCACCAGAGCGCCGCACGGAGCGACCAGGCAGGCACGCTCATGACGCTGGGCTGGCGGGACCGCATCGTCGTGGTGGGCACCGGGCCGGCCGGCATGGCCGCGGCCGACGAGCTGCGCCGCCTCGGCTTCACCGGCGAGCTGACGGTACTGGGCGACGAGGCGCCCTACGACCGGCCGGCCTGCTCCAAGGGCGTGCTGTCCGGGCACCAGAAGCCGAGCGACGTCCGGCTACCCGCCTCCGAGGCGCCGATGGACCTGCGGCTGGGCCGGCGCGCGGTGCACCTGGACCCGCAGAACCAGGTCGTGATCACCGACAACGACGAGGCGTTCCAGTACGACGGCCTGGTCATCGCGACCGGCGCGGCCCCGGTGGTACCGGCCGGCTGGCCGATCGGCGAGCCCGGCCTGCACACCCTGCACACGCTTGACGACGCCTGGGCGGTGCGCCAGGAGCTGTACCACGCCGACCGGGTCGCCATCGTCGGCGGCGGGCTGACCGGCTGCGAGGCGGCCTGTGCGGTACGGGGACTGGCCCGCCGCGCCATCATCATCGACTCCAAGCCCACCCTCATGTATCGCGCGCTCGGCGAGACGGTCGGCGCGCTCGTCACCGAGGCGCACCGGGCCTACGGGATCGAGACCCGGCTCGGCCGGCGGGTGGCCGAGGTGGACCGCTGCCGCAACCGGTGGCGGCTGACCCTGGACGACGGCGAGTACATCGCCGCCGACCTGGTACTGGTCACCGCGGGCGAGCGGCCGTACACCGACTGGCTCGCCGAGGCCGGGGTGGACATCCGCGACGGGATCCGCTGCGACGAGAACCTGCGCGTGTACGGCACGCGCGACGTCGTCGCCGCCGGCGTGGTGGCCCGCTGGCCGAACCTGCGCTTCAGCACCAGGGAGACCCGTTGCGGCCAGTGGATCGCCGCGCTGGAACAGGGCCGGGCGGCGGCCGGCTCGCTGCTGGCCGACGACCGGCCGGTGCCGCCGGTGACGCTGCTGCCGCGGTTCTGGTCGCAGCAGGCCGACCTGCGCATCCAGGCGTGCGGAGTCATCGACCCGCGCGCGGACGTCGCACTGACCCGGCTGCGGCCGGGCCGCCGGGACGCCGCCCGGTCCGGCCTGCTGGCCACGTTCTACCGCGACGGCGTGATGAACGGGCTGGTCGCGGTGAACGCGCCGCACGCGTTCACCAGCAGTACCCGCGCGCTCCTGCAGGATGTCCCGCACGACGTCATCCACCAGCGCGCCGTCGACTACGCCACCGGCGAGTACTCCTACTCCGCGTAGCCATGACTGCGCGCTGTATCGCTTAGTTCACGACATGTCGTGATCAGCTTTGATGTCTTCCGCTACGTCCGGATTTGTTGTCTGGAGTTAATCAATGTGACGCCGTTACAGTTCCGTGACTAACCCGCACTTCGGCACCTGACCTACTCCCCCGTCCCCAGGTGAGGCAATGATGCCCCGGAGTCACAAACCGTCCCCTCCCATCGGCCGGCCACGCCGGACCGCCCTCCTCGTCGCCGCGTTGGCCGTCCCGCTCGTCGTGGTCGGCGGCGCCGGCATCGTGCTCGCGGCGAGCCAACCGCCCGCTGCGCCCAACCCGAACTGCAGTCTCGTGGTACCCGCCGATCCGCTCAGCGCCAAGGGCCTGGCCACGCCGTACCAGCTCGTCGCGACCGACCGGGCCAAGGGCGCCTGCCACGAGGCCAACCCGGACCAGGCCGCGTTCGTCGAGGCCACCGTGCTCGACCCGGCGACCGGCGCGGTCAGCGTGTACCACCCGCTCGTCGTCGACGCCGGCCGGCGCCCGGCGATCACCCCGACCACCCCGACCCTGCCCGCTGGCGCCGTGGTGGGCATCTGGTTCGGGTACAACGGTGACACCCTCACCCTGCGCGGCGCCGGCCGCGCCTGCGTCAACGGGGCCAACGGCTCGCCGTTCGGCCAGTTCGCCTACTGCAACGCCGCCGCCTTCTTCCAGGCCGCGAACGCGGCCATCACCGCGAAGAAGCTGACGGTACCCGCGGCGCAGACCGGCCGGGACGGCAAGCCCTGCCCGACGGTGCGTGACTTCGCCGTGGTCGACCAGGACCAGAGCGACAACGTCATCAGCTCGTACCTGGTCCTGCCCAACGGCCAGACCGCCCCGAACACCGCCGACAACCGCAACCGGCTGGGCGGCCGGGCGACGCTGCTCACCAACGGCAGCGACAACGGGCTGGTCGACAAGTTCGTCGCGCCGGCGCTGGGCTGCACCCCGTGGACGGCGCCCGACCTGACCGACCCGGGCACCATGGTGTCCTCGGTGGCGCTGAACGAACTGGCCGCCGCGGCGTGGACCGGGCAGCCGGTCGCGCTGGTACCCACCAACGACCCGATGACCCAGGTCGGCGGCCGGACCAGCGTGAGCAAGACCAACCTGTACCGTGCCGGGGTGAACCAGCCGGCGCTCGCCGCCGGGTCGGACACCGGCCGCGCCTACTGCCGCAACCTCGTGGACATCGCGCCGCCGCGGCTGCTCCTGGACCGCCAGCTGTTGCGCGCCGCACCGTCACCGGACCCGGCCGCGGCGCCGAACCTGTACGCGTTCCTCCTGCAGCGGCTGCGCTCCTCCTTCGACCTGCTCGGCTGCGCGAAGCTGCTGCACGAGCGCAACCCGATCCCGCAGGTCGGCGCGTGAATCTTGGACGCCGGCACCCCTTGACGGGGGTACCGGCGTCCAAGATCCCACAACCGCCGCACGCCGCGGGCTTCCGGGAGCGGTGGGAGAAGCCCGCGGCGGGGCGCCGGCGTCAGAACGTGCCGGCGTTGAGGGCGGTCTGCAGGTGCCGGGTGGTGTCCGCACCCCATTCGCCGTCGACGGACCCGCCCACCCGGCGTTGCAGCGCCCGTACCGTGTCCGGCCCGACGACACCGTCCGGCGTGACGCCGAGGTGCTTCTGCAACGCCTTCGCGGTCTGCGTGCCGAGCGAACCGTCCACGACGATGCCGGCGCCTTGCCGGTTCAGCGCCGCCTGCATCGCCGTGCAGGTGGCCGGGCCGAACTCGCCGTCCACGGCCAGCATCCCGACGACCGCCAGCCGCGGTACCGGCCGGATCGGCGCACTGCGGCCGGCCAGCGCCGCCCGCATCGCGGCCGCGGACTGCGGGCCGAACTCGCCGTCCACGTCGACGTGCAACCGCTCCTGGAAGGTACGCAGCGCGGCCTCGGTGCGCGGGCCGAAGTCGCCGTCGACGTCCAGTCCGGCGCCGATCACCCGGTTGAGGTTCTCCTGCAGGGTGCGCACCCGGGTACCCGTCGAGCCGCGGCGCAGCATCCCGTCGCCGGCCGGCAGCGCGGCCGCGTCGTCGTAGGACGGCCGGCCGTACCCGACGACGCAGCTGCCGGTACGGCGCCGCCGCAGGAACCGGTCGGACGTGTTGCCCTCCAGCGTCGTGACGCTGCCGTCGGAGTGCACCGCCTCGACCAGCCCGACGTGGTCGATGTTCTCGATGACCCGGGTACCGGACCAGTCGATGAACACCACGTCGCCGGCCCGGATCCCACCGAGGCCGTAGTGCCAGCGGCCGCGCTTCTGGAACGACCGGGCGTGCGCCACGGTCCAGGCGAACTTGCCGCCGATCGCGTCGAGGTTGGCGGAGTGGCCCGCCTCGAAGCTGATCGCCATGTTGCACCAGGGCGCGTCGATGCCGTACCACTTCGTGACCCGGTTGTGGTTGGAGCCCGGCGGTTCCTCGCCGAGCCCGAGGAGCAGGCGGGCCTGCTCGATCATGCCGGCGGCGGTACCCATGTCACAGCTCCTGCTCGTCGGGTAGCGCGGCGACGTCTCCGCTCGCCGGCTGTGCCGGATCCTGGCTCACCCCGGTCTGGTCCGGGTCGACGTCGAACAGTCCCGCGCCGCCGACCGGTTCCACCGTGCGGTCGTTGTCGTCCATGGTTTCCTCTCTGCGTGTGGTGCCTTTACGCAGTCGGAGCAGGGACCGGCCGTTCTGATGGTGTCGGTCAACCGACAACCCAGCTGGTGACCACCTCCGTTCCCCCACCGGCCGGCCGGCAGCGCAGCCGGAACCAGCCGGCCGGTACCGGTCGGATCGCGAAGTACCCGACGTCGTCGACCTCGACCACGCTCACCTCGCCGCCGGCGGTGTGCACCTCGATCCGGCCGGGACCGGGCGGTACCAGCTGGCCCTGGCACCCGTCCGGACCGACCTCCAGCTCGACGACGAGGTCGGCCGAGGCGAAGGTCAGCGCGCGCGGCCCGGCCGCCGGGGCGCGGGTGGTGGCGGGCTGGGCCGCCGAGTCGTAGGTCAGCGCGGCCAGGTCGGCGTCGACGGTGCGCCAGGCGTAGGAGGCGCGGGCCGTGGCGAGGAACTCCGGTGGCACCTCCTGCGCCCTGCGGACCGCCGCGCCGAGGTCGGCCAGCAGCCGGTCGTCGTCACTCATCGCACGCCTCCCCGGTCGGACAGCGCGGAAAGCTGCGGCGAGCGGCGCAGCGCGTCGAGGCACCGGGCCCGGCTGGGTCCGATGCTGCCGACCGCCATGCCGAGGCTCGCGCTGATGTCCGCATACGGTACCGGCGGGTCGGCGATCAGCAGCGAGAGCAGCCGCCGGCACTGTTCGGGCAGCGCGGCGAACGCGGTACGCAGCGCGGCGTCCCGCTCGGCGGCGAGCAGCTCCTGTTCCAGTACCGGCGACTGTCCACTTGCGACGGTCTCGTCCAGCGGCTTCTCGTGTACCTGCCGGCGCTGGCCGGTGCGCCGTACCCGCAGGCACTCCCGTGCGGTGGTGGTGGCGAGCCAGCCGGGCAGGGCCGCCGGGTCGCGCAGCAACGGCAGCTGCTCCACCAGCCGCAGCCACACCCCCTGCCCGACGTCGTCGGCGTCCGGCCGGTCCAGCCGGTACCGCCGGCAGATCGACCACACCAGCGGCGCGTACCTCTCCACCAGCTCGTCCCACGCGGCCGCGTCGCCGTCGTTGGCGCGCTGAACCAGCGCGATGACGGTCGGGTCGTCGCGCACCGGCTACCGCTCCTCGTCCGTCGCCGCGACGATGTCGCCGCCGGGCAGCGACGCCAGCGCTTCCCGTGCGGTGCGCCCGCCGGTCATCAGCGCGGCGAGCTGCCCGCTGACGTTGGCCGCCGCGAAGGAGGTGCCCCGCCACGTCGCATACCCGGCCGCGAAGTCCACCGTGTCCTCGACGACGAGCTTGCCCTCCTGCCGTACCAGGACGCTCACGTCGCCGGTCAGGAACGTGCTCTCCTCGTCGACGCCGGGCGCGAGCAGGTCGACCCACGGTGCCCGGTGCGGGCTGAACCCGGCCTTCGCGTGGGCCGGGTCGTGGCCGTCGTGCGCGCCGACCGCGACCACCCCGTCGAGGGCCGCCGGCCAGATCGGCGTGCGCCCGGTCAGGCCGGTGTCCGGGTCCGGGTCGCGGCCGAGCTCGCCGTGGTTGCCGGCCGCGGCGACCACCACCACGTCGGGGCCGAGCCGGTCGATCGCGCGGCGCAGCACCAGGGGCGCCTCGCGGTCCACGGTGGCGCAGCCGAAGGAGAGGTTCAGTACCGGTACCCCGGCGCCGCGGAACGCCACGATCTTCGTCGCCACGTCCCACGAGTCGTCGTTGCCGCCCTCGTCGTCCAGTACCGCCCGGACCACCAGGTCGGCGCCCGGCGCCCGGCGCAGGATCAGCCCCGCGACGAACGTGGCGTGGCCGAGCGTCGACGGTACCGGCGGGTGCAGCGTGGCGACCGTGTCGCCGGTGAACCGGCCGACCAGGTCGGGGTGCGCGAAGATCCGGGTGTCCAGGATGCCGACCCGGGGACCCGGGGTACCGTCGCGGGCCGGGATCCGCGGGCCGCTGACCGGGTTCAGCACCCCCGACGCGCCCTTGATGTACGGCCACCCTTCGATCTGCGCCAGCGGCCGGTTCTTGCCGATCGTCGGTACCCAGCCGTCGTACCGCGCCCGGAACCGTTGCCGCAGCGCGAACAGCAGCAGGTCGATGTCGGGCAGCGGGTCGTCGCGCCGGTACGGTGCCGCCCGCGCGGTGGCCGCCGCGGCCACGAGGTCCGGATCGTCGCGCAGCGGCCGGACGCCGGCTGCGAGGTTGCTCAGGTCGATCAGCGCCAGCCCCAGGTCGGCGCTGGCCGGTGGCGGGCCGGGGTTGGCCAGTACCACGTTCATGGCCAGCAGTTCCCGCATGACCAGGGCGGTGTCGCGCAGTTCGACCGCGAGCTGGTCGTCGCGGTACGACTCGCCGTACCGTTCCACGATGCCCATTCAGGTACCCCTTGTCTTGCCGCGGATGACGGGGTTAGCCCATTGTGGGCTTCGGTGACCGGTACCTCCATCAGCGATCGGGTGCGCGATGTGCTGCGACTGGCCGAGGCGGACCCCGGCCGGTCGGTCCCGGTCGCCACGGCGCTGGCCCGCGAGGCGCGCGCCGGTGGCGACCTGGCCAGTGCCTCGGTCGCCGAACGCGCGCTGGGCCTGGCCGCGCTGCACCTCAAGGACCCGGACGCGGCGATGCGGCACCTGCGTACCGCGGTCATGCTGGCCCGGCGGGCCGGCTCGCCCCGGCTCGCGGCCGCAGCGCACATGCGGCTGGCCTTCGCGCTCAACGTGCGCGGCCGCCCCCGGCAGGCGCTGCGCGAGATCGACACGGTACTGGCGGAGCTGGACGGCGTCGAGCGGGCCCAGGCAGTCGAGCGGGCCCAGGCAGTCGAGCGGGCCCAGGCACAGGCCCAGCGCGGCGCGATCCTGCACCAGCTCGGCCGGTTCGACGAGGCGCTGGCGAGCTACCGCCTGGCCCTGCCGGCGCTGCGCCGGGCCGGCGACGACGTGTGGATCAAACGGGTACTGTCCAACCGCGGCGTCCTGCACGGCCAGCGCCACGAGTTCGCCGCCGCGCAGGCCGACCTGACCGAGGCCGAGGCGCTGTGCCGCAAGCTCGACCAGGGTCTGACGCTGGCGTTCATCCAGCAGAACCTGGGCTGGGTCAGCGGCCGCCGCGGCGACGTGCCCCGCGCCCTTGCCTACCTCGACGAGGCCGAGCAGCGGCTGCGCGCGCTGCACGCGCAGCTGGGCTGGGTGCTGCGCGACCGCAGCGAGCTGCTGCTGTCGGTCGGCCTGGTCACCGAGGCGCGGCAGGCCGCGCAGGAGGCGGTCGCCGCGTTCGAACGCGAGCGCCGGGTGATCGCGCTGCCCGAGGTGCGGCTGCTGCTGGCCCGCGCCGCGATGCTCGGTGGCGACCCGGCCGGCGCGCTGGCGCAGGGGCGGCGCGCGGTCCGCGGGTTCGACCGCCAGCGCCGCACCGGTTGGGCGGCGCTGGCGCGCTACACCGTGCTGGCCGCGGATCCTTCGACGGTACCGGTGGCCCGGGTCGAGCGGATCGCCGACCAGCTCGACGACGCGGGGTGGCCGGAGGTCGCGCTCGATGCCCGGTTGCTGGCCGGACGCCTCGCGCTGGACCGGGGCGCCACGGCACGGGGCCGGCGTTCGCTCGCCGGAGCGGCGCGGTGGCGCCGCCGCGGCCCGGCCACCGTACGGGCGCGGGCCTGGCACGCCGAGGCGCTGGACCGGCTCGCCGCCGGTGACCGGGCCGGGGCGTCGGCGGCGGTACGGGCCGGGCTGCGGGTACTCGACGAGCACCGGGCCACGTTCGGCGCCACCGACCTGCGCGCGCACGCCGCCGGGTACCGGGTGGAGCTGGCCGGGCTCGGGTTGCGGATCGCGCTGGCCGACGGCCGGGCGGAGCGGGTACTCGCCGCGGCCGAGCAGGGCCGGGCCAGCCATCTGCTGCTGCGGCCGGTGCGGCCGCCGGACGATCCGGTGCTCGCCGACGACCTCGCCTCGCTGCGTGCCACCGTCGCCGAAGCGGAGGAGGTGCGCCGGGCCGGTGGCAGCACGGTACGGCTCGACCAGCGTCAGGTCGCCCTGGAACGGCGGATCCGCGACCACACCCGCCGCCGGCCGGGTACCGTCGGCGCCGCCCGTCCGGTGCCGGTACGGGAGCTGGCGGCCGCCCTCGGCCCGCGGCTGCTGGTCGAGTACGTGGTGCACGACGAGGAGCTGAGCGCGGTCACCGTGCTCGACGGCCGGGTGCGGCTGCATCCGCTGGGGCCGCTGGCACCGGTACGGCGGCTGCTGGAGCGGGTACCGTTCGCGCTGCACCGGCTGGCCCGGCGCGGCCCGACCGCGGACAGCCACGGCGCGGCCGGCGCGCTGCTGCACCGCACGGGTACGGAGTTGGACGCCATCCTGCTCGGGCCGCTCGACGTCGCCGACCGGCCGCTGGTGCTCGTGCCGACCGGGCCGCTGCAGTCGCTGCCGTGGTCGGTGCTGCCGTCGTGCGCCGGGCGGCCGGTCGCCGTCGCGCCGTCCGCGGCGCTGTGGCACGCGGCACTGCGGCACGCAGGGCTGTTGCATGCCGGACTGTTGCATGCCGGGCTGTTGCATGCCGGACTGTCGCATGCGGGGCGGCCGGGCGGGCCGGTGGCTGACGATCGCCGGCTGGCAGCCGCTCCGACAAGCCACGCGGCTGTGGTGGCCGGTCCAGGGCTGCCCGGGGCACGCGCGGAGGCGGAGGCGGTGGCGGCGATCCACGGTACCGGCGTGCTGGCCGGACCGGACGCGACCGTGGCCGCGACGCTGGCCGCGCTCACCGGTGCGGGCCTGGCGCATCTGGCCGCGCACGGATCGGTGCACCCCGACCATCCGCTGTTCTCCGCGCTGCGCCTCGCCGACGGGCCGCTGACCGGGTACGACCTGGAACGGCTGGATCCGGCGCCCGGCCTGGTCATCCTCGCGGCGTGCGACAGCGGGCACCACGCCGTGCCGGCCGGTGACGAGCTGCTCGGGCTCGCCGCGACACTGCTCGCCCGCGGCGCACAGCTGATCGTCGCGTCCGTGGTACCGGTACCCGACGCGCAGACCGCGCCGTTGATGGTCGCCCTGCACCGGCGGCTCGTCACGGGTACCCCGGCGACGGCAGCGCTGGCGGCCGCACAGCGGGAGATCGCGGGTACCGGGCCGGCCGCCATGGCCGCCGCGGCCGGCTTCGTCTGCCTCGGTGCCGACTTCGTGATGCCGGCGCCGGCCTGAACCGCCGGGCGCCCGATCGGCGGCGTAGCCGCTCGGCGGTCACCGGACCCGGTCGTCAGATCTTGTACGTCGGCGTGAGGATGGCGCGGGCCAGCGTATGGAAGGTGAGGTTGAAGCTCGCCCAGGCGGCCGACGCCTCAGGGGCCAGGTCCAGCGCCTCGACATCGACCGCGTGCACCACGATGTAGTACCGATGCGGCCGGTCGCCGTCCGGCGGCCACGGGCCGCCGTAGCCGACCTCGCTGTAGTCGTTGCGCAGCGCGAAGGCGCCCCCGGGCAGCGGCCCGCCGCCGGCGCCCTGGGCCAGCTCGGTGACCGAGACCGGGAGGTTGACCGCCAGCCAGTGCCAGAAGCCCGACGGCGTGGGCGCGTCTGCGTCGAAGCAGCTCACCGCGAAGCTACGGGTCTGCGCGGGGAACCCGGACCAGGACAGCTGCGGCGAGACGTTCTGTCCGCCTATCCCGGGGTGGATGAACATCTTGTCGATCTGCTCGCCGTCGGTCACGTCCTGGCTGGTCACCGTGAAGGAGCCGACAGCAGGGAGAAGTTGGTACGGATCGGGTGCGACAGGACGGTCCAGGCTCATCGTCGTCCTCCAAGCGAATCCATCGGTACGCATTATCGCCCGGTCGGCCATCCGTCGTACCGGACCCGCGACACGGCCTGCTATGCCAGGATTGCCGTGAGGGGGTGTGGGTAGCATGCGCATCCTGATCGACCGGGACAGCAACGGACATTACCGCTGGCGGTTGGTCCGCCGTACGCCGCACGGCGCGGACGTGCTCGCTCGCGGCGTGCGGGGGTACCCCGACGAGCGCTCCTGCCAGGACGCCGCGGGACTGGTCGGCCGGGCCAGCGGCGAGGCGATGCTGATCGTGCAGCGGTCCGACGGGCACTGGCAATGGGCGATCAGCGGCCCGGACGGCGAACGGCTGGCCGAGTCGCCGGCCATCTTCACCGACGCGGCCGCCTGCGGCCGGGCGCTGGAGGACCTGCGCCGGGCCAGCAACGGTGCGCGGACCGGCTGACCCGCGCACCAGCCGCCGGCCGTCAGTGGTCGAACTGGTACAGATTGAACTCCGCCATCAAGCCGATGAGCTTGGCCGCGTAGGCCGGATCGGTGGCGTACCCGGCCAGCTGCAACTGGGTCGCGAACGCGTCCGGATCGGCCCGTACCTGCAACGCCGGCGCGTAGCGGCTGTTCGCGCGCAGGAACCGGTCGTGGTCGCGGAACGAGTCGGCCAGGTTCGCGTACACCCGGAACCCGGCGGCGGTACCCGCGCAGGTGCCGTTGCCGCACTCGCTGGTGCCGTAGGTGCGGCAGCCCACCGCGACCGGCCCGGGGCCGCCGAAGCACTTGATGCCGAACTCGTTGTTGCCGATCCGGCCCAGGTCGCTGCGGCCCCAGCCGGATTCGAGGACGGCCTGCGCGACGGTCACCGACGCCGGTATCCCGGACAGCCGGGTCCAGGTACGGGCCAGCGGCGCGACCGCGGCGAGGTACCCGGCCCGGTCCTGCGGCGCGGCCGTCGCGCAGGCGGGCAGCGACGGCGCCCCGGCGACGTAGGCGTGCGACACGTACCCGCCGGCGGCCAGCAGGTCCCAGCCGGAGCTGGTGCTGACCCGGCCGCGGATCCGCTGCCCGGGCGCCTGGCAGGCGATGATCAGCCGGGTACCGGGAGCGAGCGTGCCGACCCGGTCGAACGTGGTACCCGGACCGGTGCGCACGCTGAGCGCTCCGCCGGCGGTACGCACCACCGCGACCGGGTCGGCCGCATAGGCCGCTGTCGATGTCATCAGGCTCGCCGTGGTCAGTACCCCGGCCAGCAGCAGTCCACGCGTTGCTCGCACTGGCTCCACCCCCGTGACGATCGGTACATCTGGAATCTAACCGCGCAGCCCGGTCCGCTCGGTTGATTCCGCCGAAAAGCCGTGCTGGAGCCGGAAGCGCAGCTGTTCGGCCTCCGGATGGGCCAGCTCGTCGAGGATGGCCAGCGCCTGCCGCCAGGCGTCCCGCGCGGCCGGCAGCGCACCACCGGCCTCGTGCGCGTCGCCGAACCGGACCAGCGTGGCCGCCTGGTTGTACCGGTCGTCCAGCTGGCGGTACAGCTCAAGGGCGGCGCGGTAGCAGGTGACCGCCCGGCCGTCGTGGCCGAGATGGTGGTACACGTAGCCGAGGCTGTCCCAGGAGGCGGCCAGCCCCTGCAACTCACCCAGCTCCTGGTGCAGGGCGAGGGACTCCTGGCAGTACCGCAACGCGTCCGGGTACTCGCCGAGCTGGGTGAGCGACCAGCCGATGTTGTTCAGCGCGACGGCCTGCCCGCTGCGGAACCCGGCCGCGCGGAACAGCGCGAGCGCCTCCTGCGCCTGGTGCAGCGCCTGCGCCAGGTCGCCCTTGCGGTCGTAGACGAACCCCAGGCCGAGCCGCACGTTGCCCTGCGCCACCCGATCGCCCCGCGCGCCGTGCCGGTCCAGCGCCTCGGACAGGTGGTCGAACGCCTCGTCGTCACGGCCCAGCCAGGAGTACGCGCGACCGAGCCCGTGGTGCGCGTGCGCCTGCCCGGTCGCGTCGCCGGCCCGTTGCGCCGCATCCAGCGCGATCTGCGCGGCCGCGGCCCATTCCCGCCACCGGCCGCGCGCCTCGAACACGAACGACAGCGTCGAGGCGAGCTTCCACGAGTGCCCCGGGAACCCGGTCGTGGCCGCCACCGGGATCATCGCCTGCAGCACCGGCAGCTCGGCTATGAACCAGGCGTTGGCCGCGGCGGGATCGGCCGGCTCCTCGGGTACCACGCCGGGTCCCACCGGCTCCAGCGGCAGGCTGCTCCACGACCCGTACCCCACCCGCACCGCCTTCTGCGCGGTGTGCAGGTAGTGGTCGAGCATCCGGCACTGGGCGGCGACCCGGTCACCGTCGGTGTCCCCGGTCGCGACCAGCTCCGCGGCGTAGGCGCGCAGCAGGTCGTGCCCGGCGTACCGGCCGGGCCGCTGCTCGGTGAGCAGGTTCGCCCGGGTCAGCTCGGCCAGCAGCACCCGGGCCTCGGGCCGGGGCACGCCGGCGAGGCTGGCCGCCGCGGGTACCGCGAGGTCCGGGCCGGGATGCAGGCCCAGCAGCCGGAACAGCCGGGCGGCCGGGCCGGACAGGGTCCGGTACGACCAGGACAGCACCACCCGCAGGTCGCTGCCCGGGTCGCCGCCGTCGAACGCGTCGAGCCCGCCGGCCGCGTCACGCAGCTGCGCGGCCAGGGCGGCGAGCGGGAAGCCGGGCCGGATCGCCGCCTGCGCGGCGGCGATGCCCAGCGCCAGGGGCAGCCGGGCGCAGCGCGCGACGATCTCCTCGACCGCGGCCGGCTCCGCCGCCACCCGGGCCGCGCCGAGCCGCCGGGCCAGCAGGTCGCCGGCCTCCGCCGGGGTGAGCAGGTCCAGGCCGAGGGGCCGGGCCCCCTCCGCGGCCACCAGCGGGGTGAGCTGGTTGCGGCTGGTCACCAGCACCAGGCAGCCGGGGGTACCGGGCAGCAGCGGCCGGACCTGCGCCACATCTCGGGCATTGTCCAGCAGCACGAGTACCCGCTTGCCGGCCAGCTGGCTGCGGTACAGCGCGGCCTGGGCATCGAGCCCGACCGGGATCCGCGGCCGGGGTACCCCGAAGGCGTCCAGGAACCCGCGCACCGCCTCGGCCGGATCCAGCACCGTCGCCTCCGGCCCGAAACCGCGCAGGTTCACGTAGAGCTGCCCGTCCGGGTACCGGCCGGCGACCCGGTGCGCCCAGTGCACCGCGAGCGTGGTCTTGCCGACCCCGGCGCTGCCGGACACCGCCACGATCCCGCCCCGGTCGAGTGCCTCGTCCAGCCGGGCCAGTTCCGCGTCGCGGCCGGCGAACGCGGGTACCGCGGCGGGCAGCTGCGCCGGCATGTGCACCGCAGGCGCCACAGCCGGTACAGGCGCCACAGCCGGCGCCGGAGGTGCATCCGCGGCCGGTGCCAGGCCCGGGTCCTGCCGCAGGAGTGCGGTCTCCAGCTCGCGCAGTGCCGGGGTCGGTTCGATGCCCAGCTCGTCGCGCAGCCGGTCGCGCAGCCGGCGGTACGCGGCGAGCGCGTCGGCCTGCCGGCCGGCCCGGTACAGCGCGAGCATCAGCTGCCCGTGCAGCTGCTCCTCGAACGGATTGGCATCGGCCAGCCGCTCCAGCTCGGGCAACAGGGCGGCGTGCCCGCCGGCCGCGAGCCCGGCCTCGACGAGCGCGCGCCGGGCCTGCAGCCGCAGCAGGTCCAGCCGCTCGGCCTGCTCGTCCAGCCAGGGCAGGTCGGCCACGTCAGCCAGCGACGGGCCGCGCCACAGGGCCAGCGCCGCGCGCAGGTGCCGTACCCGCAGCGCCGGCTCGGCCTCCCCGGTACCCTGCCGGATCAGCCGTTCCGCGGCCGCGACGTCGGTGGGTTCGTCCCCGGCGGCGAGCACGTACCCGGGCGCCCGGGCCCGGATCGCCGACCGGTCGCCGAGCAGCTGGCGCAGCTGGGACACGTGCTGCTGCAACGTGTTGGCGACGGTCGCCGGTGCCGCGTCGCCCCACACCGTCCCGATCAGCCGGTCGGTGCTGACCACCTCGCCGCGGCGCAGCGCCAGTACCGCGAGGATCGCCCGCCGGCGCAGTCCCGGTACCGGTCGGGCCGCGCCGTCGCGCACGATCTCGACCGGCCCGAGAAGCCTGATCTGCACCGCGCCCCCCAGCAGCCGGTTTCATCGCCACGTCAGTCCCGCTTCAGGCACCCGGACCAGACTGCGCCGCGTACCGCGTAACGAGCGAGGACGTGTCACATGGTTTACACCGCCGAACCCGCCCCCGGGCGCCGCACGTGCACCAGGATTGTGGCTGACTCCGGGACCGTCGACCACATCGGGTCGTTGCTGGCCGACGGTGCCTACGCGCTGGCGTGCGACGGCGACCTGCACGAGGGTCGCCGCCAGTTCGACGCGGCCTACCGGGAGGCCGAGCGGCTCGGCGACGCCGAGGCGATGGCCGTGGCCGCGATCGGCATGGGCGGCCTGTGGGTGCACGAGCACCGCACCGTCGCCGGTGCCACGCTGCTGGACGAGCGGCTGCGCCGGGCGCTGTCGCTCGTCGACCCGGCGTCGCCGACCGGGTTGCGGCTGCGCGCCCGGATCGCCGGCGAGGACAGCTACCGTGCCGGCGACCCGGGCGCGATCCTCGCGGTACTCGACGAGGCGCGCGCCGTCGGCGACCCGGTGGCGCTCGCCGAGGCGCTCAGCCTCGCGCACCACTGCCTGCTCAGCCCGGAACACCGCACGCTGCGCCGGACGCTGGCCGTCGACCTGGTCGGCTTGAGCTTCCGTACCTCCCGGCGCAGCGACCTGCTGATGGGGCTGCTCTGGCAGACCGTGGACGTGTTCCTGGACGGCGACCCGCACGCCGGGCGGCGCCTGACCGAACTGCGCGAGTCGCTGGCCCAGGGCGACCACCTGGCGATCGGGTACGTGGTCGACGCGATCGAGGTGATGCTCACCATCCGGTCCGGCGACCTGGACCGCGCGGAGATCCTCGCCTGGGCCTGCGCCGAACGCGGCCGGCTGGCCGGCGACATCGACGCCACCGGGTGGTACGGCGCCCAGCTCGTCGCCATCCGCTGGTACCAGGGCCGCCTGGTGGAGGCGCTGCCGATGCTCACTGAACTGGTCGACTCGCCGACGCTGAGCGCCACGGACAACTCGGGCCGGGCGGCGCTCGCGGTCGCCGCGGCCCTCGCCGGCGACCGGCCCGCCGCGGCGAGCGCGCTGGCCACGCTGTCCGGTCGCGACCTTGCCGACCTGCCGCGGTCGAGCAGCTGGCTGGCCACCCTGGGCGGCGTCGTGGAGGCCGCGCACCTGCTCGGCGACGTGCCGCTCAGCAACCGGGCGTACGAGCTGCTGAGCCCGTACGCCGACCGGCCGATGGTGGGCAGCCTCGGCATCGCCTGCTTCGGCTCGGTACACCACGCGCTCGGCGTCGCCGCGCTGACCGCGGGCGACCTGGACCGGGCCGTCGAACACCTGCAGGCAGCGGTCCGGCAGAACCTGGCGCTGGCGCACTGGCCGGCGGTCGGCGCCGCGCGGCGGCGGCTGGCCGAGGCCTACACCCGGCGCGGCGGGCCGCCGGACGCCGCCGCGGCCGAGCGCGAGATCGCCGCCGTGGCCGGCGCACCCGGGGGTACCCGCACCCCGGCGCGCTGCGTCCGGACGGGTCGCCACTGGCAGGTCACCCTCGGGCACCGCAGCGTCCAGGTCGGGCACCGGATCGGCATGCTGCACCTCGCGGTGCTCATCGCCAACCCCGGGCAGGAGGTCGACGCCGTGGAGCTGGCCGCCGGGCTGTCCGCGCTCGACGCGGGTACCGACCAGCCGGTGCTGGACCGGGTCGCGATCCGGGGGTACCAGGACCGCCTGGCCCAGTTGCGCCAGGAGCTGGACGCCGGCGACCGGTCGGAGCGCGCCGCACGGGCCCGTGACGAACGCGACTGGCTGGCCGCCGAGCTCGCGGCCGCGACCGGACTCGGCGGTCGCAGCCGGGCGTTCCCGACCAGCCGGGAACGGGCACGGATCGCCGTGGGCAAAGCGATCCGGCGGGCCGTCGCGCACGTCGCCGACGCCGACGCGGTCATCGGCGGGCACCTGGCGCAGACCGTCCGCACCGGTACCCGCTGCGCGTACTGGCCGGCGTGAGCAACGGCTCCGGTCAGCTCTTGTTGTTCTTCTTCTTCGACTTCTGCTTGCTGGCCTGCGCGTTGGAGATCTTCGCGGCACGCTCCTTGGACATGCCCTTGTCCTTCAGCGCCTCGTAGGTGTCCGGCTTCTTCACCGAGGGGCCGGGCGACTTCTTTCCAGGCATCGTGCTCACCTCCGATATTCGGGTACCCCGGCCCGTCCCCGGAAAACCGCGGGCTGGGTACGTTGGGACGATGAGCCGCTACGCCGACGCGTTCGCGCGCAGCATCACCGATCCGGACGGGTTCTGGGGCGAGGCCGCCGCGGCGATCGACTGGTACCAGCGCCCGACCGCCGTGCTCGACCGGTCGAACCCGCCGATATACCGCTGGTTCCCCGACGGGGTGGTCAACACCTGCTTCAACGCGCTGGACCGGCACGTGGCGGCCGGCCGGGGCGGGCAGCCGGCCCTGGTCTACGACAGCCCGGTCACCGGTACCTCGCGCACGTTCACCTACGCCGAGCTGCTCGACGAGGTGGCCCACTTCGCCGGGCTACTGCGTGAGCTGGGCGTCGGTGCCGGCGACCGGGTGGTGATCTACCTGCCGATGGTGCCCGAGGCGGTCATCGCGATGCTCGCCTGCGCCCGGATCGGTGCGGTGCACTCGGTCGTGTTCGGCGGGTTCGCCGCCAACGAGCTGGCGCTGCGCATCGACGACGCCGCGCCGAAGGTGATCGTGTCGGCGTCCTGCGGCATCGAGGTCAACCGGGTACTGCCGTACAAGCCGATGCTGGACCGGGCGATCGGGCTGGCCAACCACCGGCCGCAGCACTGCGTGATCCTGCAACGCCCGCAGGTGGCCGCGGACCTGGTCGCCGGGCGTGACGTGGAGTGGGCACCGGCGGTGGCGGCGGCCAAGCCGGCCGACTGCGTGCCGCTGGCGGCGACCGACCCGCTCTACATCCTGTACACCTCCGGCACCACCGCCCGGCCCAAGGGCGTGGTGCGCGACAACGGCGGGCACGCGGTCGCACTGCGCTGGAGCATGGCCAACATCTACGACACCGGGCCGGGCGAGGTGTTCTGGGCGGCCTCCGACGTCGGCTGGGTCGTCGGGCACTCCTACATCGTGTACGCGCCGCTGCTCGCCGGCTGCACGACGGTGCTGTACGAGGGCAAGCCGGTGGGTACCCCGGATGCCGGCGCGTTCTGGCGGGTGGTCGCCGAGCACGGGGTGAAGGCGCTGTTCACCGCGCCGACGGCGTTCCGCGCGATCCGCCGGGAGGACCCGGCGGGCGAGCACATCCGCCGGTACGACCTGTCCGGGCTGCGGTACCTGTTCCTGGCCGGCGAGCGGCTGGACCCGGAGACCTACCACTGGGCGGCCGACCAGCTGGGCATTCCGGTGATCGACCACTGGTGGCAGACCGAGACCGGCTGGCCGATCGCGGCCAACCTGCGCGGCCTGGAACCCATGCCGGTCAAGCCGGGCTCGCCGACGGTACCGGTGCCCGGTTACGACGTGCGGGTCCTCGACGCGGCCGGGGACGAGGCACCGGACGGGCAGGACGGCGAGATCGCGGTGCGGCTGCCGCTGCCGCCCGGCTGCCTGCCCACGCTGTGGGGCGACGACGAGCGGTACGTCGAGTCGTACCTGAGCCGCCATCCCGGCTTCTACACGACCGGCGACGGCGGCTACCGCGATGCCGACGGGTACCTGTACGTGATGGGCCGGATCGACGACGTGATCAACGTGGCCGGGCACCGGCTGTCCACCGGCGCCATCGAACAGGTGCTGGCGAGCCACCCCGCGGTCGCCGAGTGCGCGGTGATCGGCGTACCCGACGACCTCAAGGGCGAGGTGCCCCGCGGCTTCGTGGTGCTCAAGGCCGGCGCCGCGACCGACCCGCAGACGCTGCGCGCGGAGCTGGTCGCGCTGGTCCGCGACCAGATCGGCGCGGTCGCCTCGTTCCGTGACGTGGCCGTCGTGCCGGCGCTGCCGAAGACCCGCTCCGGCAAGATCCTGCGCAAGACCATGCGGGGCATCGCGGCCGGGCGCGAGGAGCCGGTGCCGTCCACCATCGACGACCCCGGCACCCTCGACGCGCTGCGCCCGATCCTGAAGAGCTAGTCGTCGTCGATGCGGGCGGTGATGATCCGCGTCGTCAGCGCCGGCGGGCCGTCGACGCCCGTCGGGTCGTCCGGGGTGGGCGCGATGCCGCCGGCCGCGATCCGGTCCAGGGTACCCAGCCCGGGGGCGTCGACCCGGCCGAAGATGCTGTACAGCGGCCGCAGGAACGAGTCGGCGTACACCAGGAAGAACTGGCTGCCGTTGGTGTCCGGGCCGGCGTTGGCCATGGCCACCGTCGCGCGGGCGTAGACCCGGTGCGCGCCGGTCGGGTCGTTGGGGGCCGGCGGCAGGTCGGTGGGCAGCTCGTCCTTGAACTGGTACCCGGGGCCGCCCTCGCCGGTGCCGGTCGGGTCGCCGCACTGGAGCACCTTCAGCGTCGGGTACGCGGTCAGCCGGTGGCAGATGGTGCGGTCGTAGAACCGGTGCCGGACCAGGTGCAGGAAGTTCTGCACGGTGCACGGCGCCTGCGCCCGGTCCAGGGTCAGCGGGATCGGGCCGAGGTTGGTGCGCAGCACGACCTCGACGGTGCCGTGGTGCGGGGTGTGCCGCGGGTCGGGCGGCAACGGTACCGGCCGGGCGGCCGGCTCGTCCGGCGTCTCTGTGTACCGGCACGGCCCGTGCGTCGACCTCGGCGGCGGTGCGGCCGCCGCCGATCCGGTACCCCCGGCCAGCAGCAGTCCGCCGGCTGCCAGCGTTGCGGCCAGTCCGCCGGCAGCCAGGCGCAGTGTCGTGTTCATCCCGGTCTCCTCCCCATCGACCACGGTCTAATCCTAGACCGCCGGCAGCGGCCGTAGGTGGTCCTGGGTGTGGGTGAGAATGTCGTCGATCTGCGCCGCGAACCACTTCTGCCGCGCCTCGACCGACGCCTGCCGGGCCAGGATGGCGTCGATGTTGGCGGAGGTCACCGCCAGGCCCGGGGTGAGGATCCAGCCCTTCGGCAGCGCGGTGCCGTTCTTCGCGTGCTCGGCCTGCAGTCGCCCGGCGATGGCGCCTTTGAGGAAATGCTCGGGTGACACGATCAGCAGGTTGCCGTCCTTGACCGCCTGCAACGAGCGGGGATCGAGGTCGTAGGCACCGGCGATCCAGGTGCCGTGCGTGCTCTTGCGGATCGCGGCGAGGTTCCAGCCGTCGGCGTCGCCGGTACCCAGGAAGGCCAGCGCGGTCGGGTTGGACTGCACCAGTACCCGCCAGGACGCCTCGTTGGCCACCACGTCCTGTTTGGTGTCGAACGGGCCGACGACGGTCACCTTGGGCAGCTTCGCGTGGAACTCGTCGCGCATCCCCTTGGCGCGCAGGTCCAGCACCGGTACCCCGGGCGTGGACGTACCGATGATGATCTTACCGGTGGCGTCCGCGGGGAGCCGCTTGATCGTCTCGTCGGCGAGCATCTGCCCGAGCTGGTAGTTGTCGTTGCCGACGAACAGCGACACGTGCATGCCGGGGCCGGGCGGGTTGTCCACCGCGATGATCGGCACGCCGGCCTGCACCGCACTGGACAGCGGCGCGGCGAACAGCTCCGGCGACAGGGTGAACACGGCGACACCGTCGCGGCTGCTCTTGGGTACCGACTTGAAAAGCTGGACCTCCTTCGGACCGTCCACGGTCGGCGGGCCGACCACCATGTCCTTGACCCCGCCGACCTGGCCGACCCCGCTGTGGAAGCCGTCCATCATCTCCACCGCGAAGTTCAGCTGGTTGTTGGCGACCACGAACGAGACGGTGGGGGTACCCGACGACGCCGGGTGATGGCCGCACCCGGCCACCAGTCCGACCACCAGACAAGCGGCTAACCGGGCAACTCGGCGGTTATCACATCGCATCCCTACACAATGGCCCATCCGCTACCTGCCGCGCAGCGGTTTGCCGATCGGGCTATCCCTCAAGGCGCCCCCGGCCGGGTCGATTACCCCCGTGAGGACCGCGCCGAGAGAAGGGCGACGCCTGTGCTGACGAACGCCCTGCGCAGCAAGGGCATGGCGCGCTGCGCCGTGTTCCTGCTGACCGTGGGCCTCGCCACCCTCGCCGGACTGGCCCTCTGGAGTACCCGGAGCACCGCGCAGACAACCGCCCGGGTACGGGCGCTCGGCGAGGTCACCGCGACCTGGGGCCAGGTCTTCCTCGACCTCGGGGTGGAGAACGAGGCGCTCAATGACTACCTGCGCGCCGGTAGCGCCGAGGGCCGCTCGCCGCTGACCTCGGCCCTCAGCTCCGCCGGGCCGCACCTGGAGTGGCTGGCCGCGCACGGCGACGCGGGCGACGCCGACGAGCTGGCCACGTTCCGCGACACCTACGGCGCGTACACCGACACGCTGCGGCAGCTGATCGCCGCCGGCAACGCCGGGGACAGTGGGCAGGTGTCCGCGCTGGCCCAGGAGGTCGGCCTGGGCGCCGCATCGCTGCGCAAGCAGGTCGACGCGACGATCTCCCGGCACCAGCTGGAGCTGTCCGACTACCTGGCCGAGGTCGACCAGGCCAACCACCGGCTGCAGGTCGCGTCCACGGTCGCGCTGACCGTGGACTTCCTGCTGCTCGTCCTCTGCGCGATCATCCTGCTGTCGCACCAGCGCCGGGTGGAGCGCCAGGCGGTGGAGAGCCGGCACCGCGCGCTGCACGACTCGCTGACCGGGATCGGCAACCGGGTCCTGCTGGGCGACCGGGTGGAGGGCGCATTGCGGCTCGCCGAGCGCAACGCCGAGACGGTGGCGCTGCTCCTGCTGGACCTCAACCGCTTCAAGGAGATCAACGACACCCTCGGGCACCACTGCGGCGACCTGCTGCTGCAGGAGGTCGCCAGCCGGCTGTCCGGTGCCCTGCGCGACTCGGACACCGTGGCGCGCCTCGGCGGCGACGAGTTCGCGGTGGTACTGCCGGACATCGGCTCCACGGCCGAGGCGCGGGAGGTGGCCGAGCGGCTGCTGGCCGTGCTGCAGTGCCCGGCCGACCTGGACGGTACCGCGGTGGACGTCAGCGGCAGCATCGGCGTAGCGGTGTACCCGCTGGACAGCCGCAACAGCACCGAACTGCTGCAGCACGCCGACATCGCGATGTACGCGGCCAAGCGCGGGCACCTCGGCGTCGCCGTATACGACATGGAGACCGCCCAGCGGGACCTGCGGCAGCTCAGCGTGCTCGGCGAGCTGCGCCGGGCGCTGGACGAGCACGAGCTGGTGCTGCACTACCAGCCGAAGGTGTACACCGGCAGCGGGTACACCTGCGGGGTGGAGGCGCTGGTGCGCTGGCAGCACCCGCAGCGCGGGCTGCTCGGGCCGGGCGAGTTCATCCCGCTCGCCGAGGACAGCGAGCTGATCCACCCGCTCACCGACTACGTCCTCGAAGCCGCGCTGGACCAGCACGACCGGTGGCGCGACGAGGGCGTGGTACTCCCGCTCGCGGTCAACGTGGCTACCCAGTGCCTGCTGGCCGACACGTTCGCCGACCGGGTCGCGGCGGCACTGGCCCGGCACCGCGCCGAGCCCGGACACCTCACCCTGGAGATCACCGAGAGCGCGCTGATCGCCGACCCGGACCGGGCCGCCGCGGTACTGGCGACACTGCGCCAACTCGGCGTGCGGCTGTCGATCGACGACTTCGGTACCGGCTACGCGTCAATGGCCTACCTGCAGCGCATCCCGCTGGACGAGCTGAAGATCGACCGCTGCTTCATCACCACACTGCAGTCCTCGCACGGCAACCAGGCGATCGTGCGGGCGGTCCTGGAACTGGCCCACGCGCTCGGTCTGGAGGTCGTCGCCGAGGGCGTGGAGGACGGGAGCACCGAGACCGCGCTCAGCGACATGGGCTGCGACATGGCCCAGGGGTACCACCTGTCCCGGCCGATCCCCGGACCGGAGGTCACCGCCTGGCTGGCCGCGCACCCGCTGCACGTCCCGGCCCGGGTGCCCTGACGCGCCACCGCCCTTCAGCTTCCGCCACCGCCCTTCAGCTTCCGCCAGCCGCCCGCGCGGTTGTTCGCGATGATGGCGCGGAGCATCGCGGTCAGCGCCGGCGCGTTGATGGTCTCCCCCTTGCCGACGGCCATCGTCCGGGCGGTCTTGTTGTCGTGCCCGCCGGTGATGATGCCCTCGGGATCGGGCACGATCGCGCCGTCGTAAAGGAACACGTTGACGTGGTCCTTGGCGGCCAGCAGCGCGCAGACGTTGCCCTGTAGCACGAAGTACGGCTGCCGGGTGCGCTTGATGGTCTCCTCGACCTCCGGGTCGGCGGCGTGCACCAGGTCGCGTACCTGCCGGCAGATGTCACGCTGCCAGTCGGGCAGCGCGTCGATGTAGGAGTCGACCCGCGGATCCTTGGCATAGCCCATCTGCCGAAGGTACCGACGGGCAACGGGATCTTGGACGCCTGCACCCCGTGCAAGGGGTACCCGCGTCCAAGATCTCTCGTCGGCACGTGGGTCAGGACACCTCGACGTAGTCGAGGTTCGGTCCGCCGCCGCTGCCGCCCGCGGTCGCCCGCACGATGTTGGTACCCGTGCCCAGCGCCACGGTCAGCGTGACGGTCCCCCACGTGTCCCAGCCGCCGGTCGGCGGGAACGCCTTACCGGCCGCGACCACCTTGCCGTTGACCGAGATGTCCAGCGGTCGCGACACAGTACCCCCGTTGGCGTACCGGACCGTCAGCGTCGCCGAACACGCCGAATCCGCGGTGACCGTCCACTCGACGGAGCCGCCCGGCCCGGTGCCGTAGTCGACGAACCCGGTACCGGAGAAACCGCTGTGGTTACCGGCGACCGCGGCGTGGACGAGGGTGGCCTTCTCCGCCTCGTACCGCACCGGCCGCGCGGACCCGCCCGGCGACGGCGACGGCGAAGAGGACGGCGACGGGCCGGGGTTGCCGCCGCCCGCTGCCGGCCCGACGTCGGCGGTGGTTAGTGGCTCGCGTGGCGCACCGCTGCCGGTGAACTGGTCGGCGCCCACGTCGGACGGTGTGCCGCGGGCCTGGGTGTCCATGTCGAGGGTCACCTGCGGGTACGCGCCGACCGCCGCGCCGATCGCCGGGCTGCCGGGGGCCAGCCGGTACACGCCGCCGGGGTCGAGCACCAGCTTCGGGTTGGCGCTGTGGAACCCGCTGGCCGACATCGCGCCGCCGGACACGCCGCTGAGCATGTTGCCCTGGAAGCTGATGCCGGTCGAGCCCTTGGTGACACCGACCGCGGCACCGGTACCGCTGACGATGTTGTTCGCGATCGTCACGTCGCTCGGCTGGAACCGCATGCCGCCATCGCCGACCTGGACCGGCGTCGCGTGGTCGTTGACGAAGGTGTTGAACGCGACCAGCGCGTGGTCGACCGCCTCGTGGTCCCGGCCGCTGGTCGCGTCGTCGCGCACCTCGCCGCCGCCCACCTGCAGCGCCAGCCCGGTGCTGTTCTCCACGACGTTGTTGATCACGACATGGTTGTTGCCGAACATCCGGATGCCGGTGGCGTTGCCGATCAGGTAGTTGCCCTCGACCCGGTTGTTCCACCCGTGCCGCAGGGTGATCGTCCCTTTGCTGTTGCGCAGCGTGTTGTACCGGATGGTGTCGTCGGTCGACTTGACGGAGATGACTTCGAGGTCGCCGTCGCACTGCTCGAACAGGTTGTACTCGACGATCGCCTTGGCCGAGCTGTGCTGCCGGCCGGACAGGCCCACCCGGATCGACTCGCCACCGTTGCTGCCCTGGAACGACTGGTCGAGGAAGTAGTTGTGGTGGATCCAGGTGCGCTGCGCCATCCCGCTGCCACCCGGTCCGACCACCTCGATGAAGTTGCCGATGGTGGCCTTGTGCTGGAACGTGTTGTGGTCGATCTGCGCGTCGTCGCCGGCCACCGTCAGCCAGTACTGCACGCTGCCGGCCATCTGGAAGGTGTTGCGGGTGACCTGCACGTGGGTGGCGCCGACCGGCACGGACAGCCCGCGGGCACCGGTGAGCCGGAAGCCGGACAGCACCACGTAGGACGCGCTGCCGCCGATGCTGAACCCGCCGCTGCCGGTGATCGTGGCCCCGCCGGGGTGCTGCGCCTGTACCGTGATCGGCGCGCTCGCCGTCCCGGCGCGGCTGATGCTGATCGGGCCGCCCGCGGTGTAGGTACCGTCGGCGAGCTGGATGGCGTCGCCCGGCATGGCGCTGCCCAGTGCGCTCTGCAGCGCCGAGATCGAGCTGACCACGTGGGTGGCGTGCGGGCTCATCGCCGCGAGGGTGGGGAGCACGGCCGCGACCGACGCGGCCACGACCGCCGCTCCGGCCGCACCGGCGATGAGCCAGCGCACCAGTCGAGCGGACTGCGCCATGAAGACTCCGGGTGTGGGGGTTGGGAAGCCCTCACCTTAGGGTGATCGATCCGCCGCAATCAACACGACACATCGGACGGATTCAATCCAACGGAATGAATTCACCGCCGGTGGTGGGGCGGCTACTCGCCGCCCCTGCCAACGGTTTCCGCCCGCTACGCCAGGCCCAGTTCGCCGTACAGCCACGGCACCCGGTCGTCCTTGGCGTGCTGGTCGAGGTTGTGGTGGGCGTTGGGGTACAGGCTCACCCTGCCGGCCCGGTCGGCGGCGGCGGCGAACCGGTCGCGCACCGCCGCGGGTACGAACTGGTCCTGGCCGGCCCACTGGAAGTACAGGTGGGCACCGAGCCGGCTGACGTTGTCGACCGGGTCGAGACCGGCGAAGAAAGCGTTGTACGCCACCGGGTCGGGTACGTCGACGAAGTAGGTGACGAACCAGTTGGACCACGTCGCGTCGCCGGCCATGAAGACCTCGCTGTGGATGCGCGGCTCGTGCTGGGCCAGGACGGCGCCGTACATCGCGCCGTAGTCGTGGCCGACGACCGCGGTCCGGCGCGGGTCCACGCCGGGCTGGTCGACCAGGACGTGGTACGCCTTGACGACGGCGGCCAACTGCGCCCGTACCGAGTCCGCGTCGCGCTGGTCACCGACCACGTTGAAGTTCCACGGGAACGTCAGGTCCGGCAGCAGCGCGACCGCGCCCCGCTGGGCGGCCTGGATCGCCTCGTCGAGGAACTCGGTGCGGTTCTGCGTGACGTCGGGCGGCTCCAGCCAGTGCAGGTACAGGATCGCGGCGAGGCTGCGGTCGCGGGCGGGGCGGGCCGGCCGGACCAGGTATGCCCGGGTCGGCTGCTGTCCGGGTCCCGCGATCTGCACGTCCTGCACCACCACCGGCCCGGCCACCGGCGAGACCGCGCCGGCATCGGGATCGCCGGCGGTGGCCGCGGTCGCGCCACCCAGGCCCAGCGCCAGCACACCGGCCAGCGCCGCGAGGATCTTGACTTTCATCGTCTCTCCTCGTCAGTCGCTAAGTTGAATTAGCCACTGACGCTAGGCTGGACCGGTACCGGCCGTCAAGGAGGTGGCGTGAGGGAGCGTCAGCGACCGAACCATGGGCACAGCAGTCGACGCGAGCGGCGGCTCCGCGCCGAAGGCGGGGAGCCGGCGTGAGTTCGGTCCCGCCGGACGATCCGGCGCTGCACCTCGCCGTCGCCTTCGTCAACACCTACGACCTGCTCGAGGACCCGCCCGACTACCTCACCGCGGAGCGGGCCGGGCGGCTGGCCGACCGGTTCGGGCAGCCGGACCTCGCCGCCCCGCTGCGGCACGCCGACCTCGACGCGCTGCGCGCGGTGCGCGACCGGCTCTACGGGGTCTTCGCGGCGGACACCGACGACGGCAAGCTGGCCGCGCTCGACGACGTGCTGGCGCACGTGGACGCCCGCGCCCGCATGCGCGACGGCCGGCTGGCCGCCGTCGCCGCCGACGCCGACCCGGTACGGCGGCTCGGCGCGCTGTGCGCGGACGCGCTGGCGCGCGCGATGGCGGTCGGCGGGCCGGGCCGGTTCGGTACCTGCGCCGGGCACCCGTGCCGGTGCGGGTACGTCGACCGGACCCGGGCCGGCCGGCAGCGCTTCTGCTGCCAGCTGTGCAACGACCGGACCGCGGCCGCCGCGTACCGCCAGCGGCGGCGGGTCAACTGAGGCTCGCGCCTAGCTCCCGTACCACGTCGACGAACACGTCGAGATCCGCCGCTGTGGTGCGCCAGTTGCTGATCGCCGGGCGCAGCCCGACGTGTCCATTGTAGACAGTTGTACCGGCGAACACCCGGCCGTCGTCGAGCAGCGCCTCGCCCAGCCGCCGGTTGATGTCGTCGAGCTCGGCCTCGGAGCGCCCGTCCGGCCGGTACCGGAAGCAGACCACGTTCAGCGGTACCTCGGCCAGCCGCTGCAGGTCCGGTGCCGCGTCAACGGTCGCGGCGAGGTACCGGGCGAGGTCGCAGTGCCGCTCCACCAGCTCGCGGTACCCGGTGCGGCCGTACGCGGCGAGCGTGGCCCAGATCGGCAGCGCCCGCGCCCGGCGCGACGACTCCGGACCGAGCAGGCCGTAGCCGCCACGGGGATCGTCCGGCCCGGGCAGGTACGGGGCGCCCGGCATGCCGAACGCGGGTCCCAGCCGGTCAGGTTCGCGCACGAGCACGAACCCGCTCTCGTACGGCACGTTGAGCCACTTGTGCGCGTCGGCCGCGATGCTGTCGGCGCGCTCGATCCCGGCGGACAGGTGGGCGGTGCGCGGGGACAGCGTGGCGAACAGCCCGAACGCGCCGTCGACGTGCAGCCAGGCGCGGTACTCCCCGGCCAGGTCGGCGAGGTCGGCCAGCGGGTCGAAGTCGCCCGCGTCGGGCTCGCCGGCGGTGGCCGCCAGTACCGCGGGAGCGCCGTCCAGCTCGCGCAGCCGCCGCCGGATCGCGGCCAGGTCCACCCGGCCGGTCCGGTCCCGGGCGAACACCTCGGCGCTGTCCCGGCCGTGCCCGAGAAGCTGCAACGCCTTGCGGGCGCTGGGATGCACGTACCCGCCGCACAGCACCGGCATCCGCGGCAGGCCGGCCAGCCCCGCGGAGGTCACGTCGACCCCGTGCCGTTGCGCCCACCAGTGCGTGGCCAGCGCCAGGCCGCTGAGGTTGGCGAAGGTGGCGCTGGCGGTCAGCGCGCCGCCCCAACCGGCCGGCAGGCCGACGAGCTGTCGCAGCCAGTCCAGCACGACGGTCTCCACCGCGTCGGCGAAGCGCGACGAGGCGCGCACGAACGCGTTCTGGTCCAGCAGTGACACCACCCAGTCGGCGGCCAGCGCGGCCGGTGTCGAACCGCCGATCACGAAGTGGTAGAAGCGCGGGCCGGCCGAGGCGGTGGCCGTCGCGGTACCCACGCGCAGCAGGGTCTCCACCGCGGTACCGGTGCCGTGGCCGTCCTCCGGCAGCGGCCCGGCAAGCTCGGCCAGCAACGGTTCGGCGGCGCGGTCGTAGACCGGCCGGTCGGCCAGGCTGTCCAGGTACGGCCCGGCGGCGTCGACCACCTGCCGCAGCGCGGTGCGGGTCTCGTCCTTCTCGGTCAGCGGATCGCCCACGCCGCCCACTCTCCCACGTGGACGGCTGGGCCCGCTGATCAGGCAGAAGGCCTAGCCGCACGAACCCGCTGTGGATGTCGACGAACTTTGCCGGGGCTAAGTTGACAAGGTGACGAGCAGCACGGCACAGGATCTGCGTCCCCGGCCCGAGGACCTCGAACCCGTCGAGCGGGCCTCCGTCGACGAGCTGCGCGCGCTGCAGCTGGACCGGCTGCGGTGGTCGCTGCGCCACGCGTACGACAACGTGCCGCACTACCGCGCGACGTTCGATCGTGCCGGGGTGCATCCGGACGACCTGCGCGACCTGGCGGACCTGGCCCGGTTCCCGCTGACCAGCAAGGCGGACCTGCGGGACAGCTATCCGTACGGCATGTTCGCGGTACCCCGCGAGCGGATCGCCCGGCTGCACGCGTCGTCGGGTACCACGGGGCGGCCGACCGTGGTCGGGTACACCCGCGAGGACGTGCGGACGTGGGCGCGGCTGATGGCGCGCTCGATCCGCGCCTCCGGTGGCCGGCCCGGCGACCGGGTACACGTGGCGTACGGGTACGGGCTGTTCACCGGCGGGCTCGGCGCGCACTACGGCGCCGAGGAGCTGGGCTGCACGGTCATCCCGGTCTCCGGCGGCATGACCGAGCGCCAGGTGCTGCTGATCCGCGATCTCGAACCGGACGTCATCATGGTCACGCCCAGCTACATGCTGGCCATCGTCGACGAGATGCAGCGGCAGGGCATCGACCCGCGGAGCACCTCGCTACGGGTCGGCATCTTCGGCGCCGAGCCGTGGACCGAGCGCATGCGGCAGGAGATCGAGCAGCGGCTGGACATCCACGCCGTGGACATCTACGGGCTGTCCGAGGTGATCGGACCCGGGGTGGCCAACGAGTGCGTGGAGACCAAGGACGGGCTGCACGTCTGGGAGGACCATTTCTACCCGGAGATCATCGACCCGCTGACCGGCGAGGTGCTGCCCGACGGGGAGCCGGGCGAACTGGTCTTCACCACGCTGACCAAGCAGGCGATGCCGGTGGTCCGGTACCGCACCCGCGACCTGACCCGGCTGCTGCCCGGCACCGCCCGGCCGATGCGCCGGATGGAGAAGATCACCGGCCGTACCGACGACATGATCATCCTGCGCGGGGTGAACCTGTTCCCGACGCAGATCGAAGAGCTGATCCTGGGTACGCCGGAGCTGTCCGCGCATTTCCAGTGCGTGCTGCGCCGGGAGGGGCGGCTGGACGCGCTGACCGTCCGGGTGGAACGCCGCGCCGAAGCCGGTCCGGCGTCGGCGGCCGCGGCCGGCGCGGCACTCGCCGAGCAGGTCAAGAACACGATCGGGGTCAGCGTCACGGTCGAGGTGATCGAGCCGGACGGCGTCGAGCGGTCGATGGGAAAAATGCGCCGCATCGTGGACAACCGGCCCAGGGAATGACGGCGGTGCGGGCGGGTACCTTCGCGGTGCGGCAGGATGGCACGGTGCGGTCGGGTACCGGACGGGTCGCTGTCGCCGCGGGGATCCTCGCGGCGCTCCGCGCACTCCTGCTCAGCGCACCCCTGTTCGGCGCACCCTTGTTCGGCGCGCTCCTGCTCACCGACGCGCCGGCCGCGGCTGCCGACCCGGTGTCCGGTCTCACCGTCAGTCCCACGCACGGGCCCGCCACCGCCTCCGTGAACGCCACCTACCGCACGCCCGGACTGCAGGGCCACTGCCCGCCGGCGAGCTTCCGGTGGGACGGCCTGCCGGTCGGCACGGTCAACGGCGGCGGCGTCGAGCGGCTGTGCCTGTACGCGCTGTCGTTCCCGCCGCCCGGCCTCGACCGGGCGCCCGGCCTGCACACGGTCACGGCGGTTGCGGGTACCGGGGTCGCCGCCTCGACCAGTTACCGCATCGACCTCACGGCCAGTCCCAGCGCGGACCGCAGCCCCTCGGTGAAGCCCAGCCCGACCGCCTCCCCGAAGCCGAGTCGTACCCGCGCCGAGCCGACGCCCACCGAGTCGAGCGACGACACGCTGGCCGTACCGCCCACCACCGACCAGTCGGCGGCGGTCGCGGCTCCTCCGGTCCCCGACCGGATCCCGACGCCGGCCTCGAACTGGACGGCCTGGGCGATGGTCGGCGGCGGGGCGCTGGTGCTCGGCGGCGTGCTCGTCATCGGCTGGCTGTTCTACCAGGGCCGGCGCGCGGCCGGCGTCGACGACGGGTCCGACGCGCCGACCGTGGAACAGCCGCGCCTGCCGTTGGCCGATACCTGACCGGTCAGTTGCCGGTGGTCAGCACCATGCGGAAGCGGGCCTCCCCGCTGCGCATCCGCGCGAACGCCGACTCGACGTCCTCCAGCGATGCGGTCTCCACGACCGGCCGGATGCCGGCCTGCGCGCTGAAGGCGAGCGTCTGCTCGGACTGCCGCGCGGTGCCGGAGGCGTGCCCGACGACGGTGTGACTGCCGAAGATGAGCTGCAACGGGTTGATTGACAACGGTTGCGCCGAGGCACCGATCACGACGAGGTGGCCGCGCGGGGCCAGCCCGTCGACACAGGCGCTGATCGCCGGGGACTCGGTTCCGGTGGCCAGTACCACCCGGGCACCGCCCAGCTCACGCAGCCGGGCCGCGACGTCCTCGGCCGTGCTGTCGATGTAGTGCCGGGCACCGAGGTCGCGGGCCGCCTGCTCCTTGGCGGTACCCCGGGCGATGGCCACCGTCTCGAAACCCATCCGGGCGGCGTACTGCACGCCCATGTGCCCGACGCCGCCCAGCCCCTGCACCGCGACCAGCTCCCCCGGCTGCACGCCACTGGCGCGCAGCGCGTTGAAGGTGGTCGCGCCCGCGCACATCAGCGGCGCCGCGTCCACCGCCGACAGGCCGTCCGGGATCGCCGCGAGGGCGTTCGCGGGTACCAGCATGGCGTCGGCGAAGCCGCCCGGGTATGCCAGTCCCGGTACCTGCAGCTGTGCGCAGTTGATGAAGTCGCCGGCCCGGCAGGACGGGCACCGCTGGCAGCAGCCGCCGAACCAGCCCACGCCGACCCGGGTGCCGACCGGCCAGCCGTCCACCCCGGCACCGACCGCGTCCACCCGCCCGGCCACCTCGTGTCCGGGTACCAGCGGGAACGCCGCCCCCGGAAGGTACCCGTCGACGAGTACCGCGTCGGTGTGGCAGATGCCGCAGGCCTCGACCAGTACCCGCACCTGCCCCGGCCCGGGCTCGGGCAGCTCCTGCTTGACGATCTCGAACGGTCCACCCGCCGCGCCGACCTGAGCGGCTCGCATGCTGGACATCCAACCTCCCCGTCACCTGACAGCGAGGCACAACCTACCCACAGTGGCGCGCACCCGGGGGAACGGCACTCCGCCTGACGGAATCAGAACCAGGATCGCCGTCAGTGGAACCGCGGCACGACAGGCCGGCGACGCCGAAGCCGAGCGGGTCGGTACGCCCGCCGGCCCGCGCGGTCTCCGCCCGGCGGAGCAGGTGAAGAAGAAGTGAACAGGCTCGATGTCTCACAACTGCGGGAACGGGTGGCTGGGCAGCTCGTCCTCCTCGAACAGCCGCGACGCGGGGCCGAGCAGCACCGGGTCGGTCGTGCCGACCACCTCGTCGTCCTTGTTCTCGTACTCGAACCGGCTCAGCACATGGCGCATCGCCTGCAGCCGGGCGCGCTTCTTGTCGTTGCTCTTGATGACCGTCCACGGCGCGTCGGCGGTATCGGTGTAGAAGAACATCGCCTCCTTCGCGTCGGTGTACTCCTCCCAGCGGTCCAGCGAGGCCAGGTCCGTCGGCGACAGCTTCCACCGCCGTACCGGATCCACCTGCCGGATGATGAACCGGGTCTGCTGTTCCCGGCGGGACACCGAGAACCAGAACTTGACCAGGTGGATGCCGGAGCGCACGAGCATCCGCTCCAGCTCCGGCGCCTGCCGCATGAACTCCAGGTACTCGGCGCGGCTGCAGTACCCCATCACCCGCTCGACGCCGGCCCGGTTGTACCAGGACCGGTCGAACAGCACGACCTCCCCGGCCGCCGGCAGGTGCGCGATGTACCGCTGGAAGTACCACTGGCTGTTCTCGCGCTCGCTCGGCTTCTCCAGCGCCACCACCCGGGCGCCGCGCGGGTTGAGGTGCTCCATGAACCGCTTGATGGTGCCGCCCTTGCCGGCCGCGTCGCGCCCCTCGAAGAGCACCATCAGCCGCTCGCCGGTGTCCTTGATCCAGTTCTGCAGCTTGAGCAGCTCGATCTGCATCAGCCGCTTCTCGCGCTCGTAGTCCTGGCGGTCCATCCGCTCCGGGTACGGGTAGCCCTCGCGCCAGGTGTCGACCGGTTCGCCGTCGATGGTGACCAGCACGGGATCGTCGTCGGACTCGTCGATCACCCGGTAGTCGCCCAGCCGCGACAGCAGCGAGGCGCTGACGGATGCGGGGGCGTCGGTCTGCTCGGTCGTCATCACTGCCTCACCGGGTCGGCGCGATCGTCCGGCCCAAGGCTAACCCGCAGATGGCCGGTCGGTCCGGCGGCTTCACCGGGTACCCTGCCATCCAGGATGGCTGTCCCAGTGACCGGCGGGTCGACCGCGCGCTGGCTCGGGCGCACCGCCTGGGCGCGCAACCTGCAGACGCCGCTGCGCTCGTTCCTGCGCACCGAGACCGGCGGCGCCGCCGTCCTGCTGGCCGCCGCCGTCGCGGCGCTGGCCTGGGTGAACGTGCACGCCGCCTCGTACCAGGCGGTCTGGGGCACCACGTTCGCGGTGCGCGTCGGCGGCTGGGAGGTCGCCCAGGACCTGCGCGGCTGGGTGAACAACGGGCTGATGACGTTCTTCTTCTTCACCGTCGGACTGGAGGCGCGGCGCGAGTTCGACCTCGGGGAGCTGCGCGACCGGCGCCGGGTCACCCTGCCGATGCTCGCGGCGGTCGGCGGGATGGCGGTACCGGTCGGGATCTACCTGGCGCTGAACGCCGGCCGCCCGTCCGCGCCCGGCTGGGGTACCACGCTGTCCACCGACACCGCGTTCGCGCTGGGCATGCTGGCGCTGGTCGGGCCGCAGTTCCCGGACCGGCTGCGGGCGTTCATGCTGACCGTCGCGGTGGTCGACGACCTGGTCTCGCTCGTGGTCATCGCGGTCGGGTACACCGAGGAGCTGCGGTGGCCGGCGCTGCTGGTCGGGCTCGGGATCTTCGGCATGGTACTGGCGGTGAAGGCGGCCCGGGTCACCGTCGGGCTGGTGTACCTGGTGCTGGGCCTCGCGCTGTGGCTCGCGCTGATGCGCTCCGGGGTGGATCCGGTCGTCGTCGGGCTGGCGTTCGGCCTGCTGACCTATGCGTACCCGGCCGAGCGCGGCAACCTGGAGGCAGCCACCAACCTGTTCCGGCTGTTCCGCGAGCAGCCCACCCCGGAACTGGCCCGCGACGCCCGGCTCGGGCTGGCCTCGGCCATTTCCCCCAACGAGCGGCTGCAGCTGCTGTACCACCCGTGGACCAGCTATGTGATCGTGCCGCTGTTCGCGCTGTGCAACGCCGGCATCGTGATCAACCCGGGCTTCCTGGCCGCCGCGTACACCTCGCCGGTCACGCTGGGCATCGCGCTCGGGTACCTGGTCGGCAAGCCGGTCGGCATCGTCGGGGTGTCCTGGCTGGTCACCCGGCTCAGCCGGGGGCGCCTGCGGCCGCCGGTCGGCTGGCTGGCCGTGGCCGGCGGCGGCACGATCGCCGGCATCGGGTTCACCGTGTCACTGCTGGTCGCCACCCTCGCCTTCCGCGGTACCGCGCTGGAGGAGGCGAAGCTCGGGGTGCTCAGCGCGGCGCTGTGCTCGTCGGTGCTGACCTGGCTGCTGTTCCGGGCCACCGGGTGGCTGTCCCCCGCCCGTCGGGCCCGGGCGCTGCTGGCCGGCGCCGAACCGATCGTGGATCTCGCGGTACCCGTGGACGAGCGCCACGACCACGCACGCGGCCCGGCCGACGCGCCGGTGACCCTCGTGGAGTACGGCGACTTCGAGTGCCCCTACTGCGGCCAGGCCGAACCGGTGATCCGCGAGCTGCTCGCCGACTTCGGCGACCTGCGCTACGTCTGGCGGCACCTGCCGCTCAGCGACGTGCACCCCGACGCCCAGCTCGCCGCCGAGGCGGCCGAGGCCGCCGCCGCGCAGGGTGCCTTCTGGCCGATGCGCGAGCTGCTGTTCCGACACCAGGACGCGCTCGCGCCCAAGTACCTGGTCGGGTACGCCGAGCAGCTGGGCCTGGACACCGGCCGGTTCCGCACGGAGCTGCGCCAGCACGTGCACGCGCCGCGGGTCGCCGAGGACGTCGACTCGGCCGACCTGAGCGCCGTCTCCGGTACCCCGACGTTCTTCATCAACGGGCAGCGGCACCAGGGCGCCTACGACATCGCGACGCTGTCGGCCGCGGTCCGCGCCGCCAAGGCCCGGCTCACAGCCACTTCTTCTTCCAGAAGATGATGTACAGCGTGACCGCCAGCCCCAGCATGATGCTGGACGAGGCGATCAGCCCGGCCTCGGTACCGAAGCCGGGGAACGGCAGGTTCTGCCCGAAGAACCCGGTGACCGCCATGGGTACCGCGACGATGGCCACCCACGCGGTGATCCGGCGCATGTCGTCGTTCTGCTGCACGCCGGCCTCGGCGAGCTTCTCGGCGGCGAGGGTGGTCTGCGTCGAGGTGCGCGTCTGGAAGAACTCGATGACCCCGTGCAGGAACTCGCGCTGCCCGTCGGCCATGCTCTTGACCAGTTCGAACTGATCGCCGAGGTCGGAGAACAGGACCGGCGCGTCCTCGGGTACGTCGCGGGCCCGCTTGGCCATCCGGGTGTACGTCGCGCCGCTGTGCACCGCCATCGTCCGTACCGCCAGCAGCTCGTACCAGATCTGGAACAGCTCCTCCAGGAACGCCTCCGGATCGTCGCGCTCCTCGCTGAGCATGACCCGCTGCTCCAGCCGCCCCGACTCACGCGCGAGCTTGGCGATCAGGTCGATCTCCCGGCGGGTCAGCGCGGTGACGATCGCGTGGGACAGCTCGAACGGCGAGCGGGGCATCAGGGCACCGCGGTCGATGCGGCGCAGTACCGTGCGGGTGTCCAGCAGCGCCACCTCCGGATCCACCGCCGGGTTCAGCGGACCGTGCACCGTGACCAGGTAGTGCCGCCCGACGAACTGGTCGAGCTCCACATAGTGCACGTGGCCGCGCCGGCCGACCTGCGGCGCGTGCAGCACGGTGAACACGTAGTCGGCGTACACGTGGTACTTGGACACGTGGTTGCGCTCGACACAGTCGCGTACCGCGAACGAATGGAACCCGAACACGTCGGACAGCACGACGCTGGCGTCGGGATCGCACACCGGGATGTCCACCCAGACGATCCCGTCCTTGCGCTTGAGCAGCTCCGGCAGGTCGTCGAGGGCCTGCCGCTCGGCGCCGCCGTTGCGCAGGAGCAGGACTTCCATGTGCCCACCGACCTTCCGCGCCGGCCCCGGCGGGCCACGCGGCCACGGGGCATCCAGTGCCGCACTTCAGGCATACCACGCCCGTGCATGGTCACGGTGGTCGTGCATGAGCATCTATGCTTCACAATCCGCGTACGAGGGAGTACCGTCGGCTCACGCTGGACTTGATCACATGAGTGAGGTCCACCATGGCCCACCAGACGGTTCCCGCCACTCTCGCGTTGCGCAAGGACGCGATCGGCCTGCGCGAAGTCCTCTTCCAGAGCATCACCGACATGGCGCCCGGTGCGGCGATCGCCGCGTCGATCCCGTTCGGCGCCGCGTACGCGGGTGGTTCGCTGCCGCTCGCGGGCCTGTTCAGCGCGGTGTCGGTCGCGGAGCTGGCCGGCCGGATGCCGGCCGCCGGTTCGCTGGCCACCTACGCGGCGCGCGGTCTGCACCGGGCCGTCGGGTTCCTGGTCGCCTGGGCGTACGTGCTCGTCGGCGTGCTCATCTCGCCGCTGGTGCTGCTGCAGCTCGGCTTCACCACCGCCGGTACCCTGCACGACGAGCTCGGCTGGCCGGCCGGCCTGTGGTGGCCGTGGACGCTGCTCGGCGCGCTGATCGTGATGACCGCCGGCATCTACGGCATCCGCACCTCGGCCGGGCTGGGCACGGTGCTGGGCATCTTCGAGATCGCCGTGTTCGTGATCCTCGCGGTCCTGCTGATCATCCATGCGGGTTCGGCGAACACGCTGTCGGTCTTCGGTACCGGCCACACGCCGCCCGAGCACGCCGGCATCGCGGGCGTGATCGCCGGGTCGGTGTACACGATCCTGGCCTTCGGCGGCTTCGAGGGCGCGGCCCCGCTGGCCGAGGAGGCCCGCGACCCGCGCCGTACCGTGCGCCGCGCGGTACTGCTCGCGACACTGCTCATCGGGATCCTGTACATCTTCACGACGTACGCGGTCGACGTCGCCTTCGGACCGGACAGGTTCGCCAGCTTCGGCACCTCCGGCGCGGACTCGTGGGAGGGCGTCGCGCGCAGCCTGTACGGCGCCTTCTGGGTACTGGTGTTCCTGGCGATCGTGAACTCGACCGTCGCCAACGCGAACGCGGGGGTGAACGTGTCCACCCGGACCGCGTACGCGATGGGGCGGATCGGTGCGTTCCCGTACGCGCTGGCCCGGCTGTCCACCCGGCGCCGCTCGCCGGTCGTGGCGATCCTGCTCGTCACCGCGGCCACCGTCGCGATCTCGTTCGGGCTGGGCTTCGGGTACGACCCGGTGACCGCGTTCGGCATCGTCGCCACCGGGCTGGTGATCCTCATCGTCGCCGCGTACATCGTGACGAACCTGGCCTGCATCGGGTACTTCCTGCGGGCCGGCCGGGCCGAGTTCAACCCGTTGCTGCACCTGGTGATCCCGATCCTCGGCATCCTCGCCTTCATCCCGGCCTGGCTGACCGCGGCCGGGCTGCGGGTACCGGGGCTGTCGTTCGTCACGGCGCTGACCCCGCCCACGTCCTACGCCGGGCCGGCGGCCGGGATCTGGATGGCGCTGGGCGTGATGTACCTGCTCGTGCTGTCCGCCCGCAACCCGCAGCGGGTCGCCGACGTCGCCCGGGTGCACCTCGACGAGGCGCCGCAACGGGAGGAGGTGCCGCGATGACGGTACTGACCTACCGGCCGGCGGCCGGCGACTACGTGTGGACGTTCGGCGGTACCGCGCCGGCGGCCCGGGTCGCTCCGGGTACCGTGCTGGAGCTGTTCACCGAGGACTGCTTCGCCGGTCGGGTACGCGGCACCGGCGATCTCGTGTCCCGGGTGATCGAGTTTCCGTTCGTGAACCCGCAGACCGGCCCGTTCCACGTCGAGGGCGCCGAGCCCGGCGACACGCTCGCGGTGCACTTCGTGTCGATCGAACCGGCCCGGGACTGGGCGGCGTCGACGACGGTACCCCTGTTCGGCGCGCTGACCTCCACCCACCTGACGGCGACCCTGCAGGAGCCGCTGCCCGAGGTGGTGTGGATCTGGGAGCTGGACCGCGGCAAGCGGGTGTGCCGGTTCGCCGCCCGCTTCGGCGACTTCACGGTGGACCTGCCGATGGACCCGATGCACGGTACCGTCGGCGTCGCCCCGGCGAACCTGGAGGTGCGTTCGGCGCTGGTGCCCGACGCGCACGGCGGCAACATGGACACCCCCGAGATGCGCGCCGGGGTCACCTGCTACCTCGGCGTGAACGTGCCCGGCGCGCTGCTGTCGCTGGGCGACGGCCACGCCCGGCAGGGCGAGGGCGAGACGTGCGGGGTGGCCGTCGAGTGCGCGATGGACACGGTGGTCATCGTCGATCTGGTCAAGGGCGTGCCGTGCCCGTGGCCGCGGCTGGAGTCCGACACGCACCTGATGACCACGGGGTCGGCGCGGCCGCTGGAGGACGCGTTCCGCATCGCGCAGGTCGAGCTGGTGCGGTGGCTGCGGTCCGACTTGGGGCTCGACGTGCTCGACGGGTACCAGCTGGTGTCGCAGGCGGTCGAGGCGCCGCTGGCGAACGTGGTGGATACCAACTACACGTCGGTCGCTAAGATCCGCAAGGACTGGCTGCCCGGCGGTACCCCGATGGGCGGCATCCACGAGATGCTACGCGAGCAGGCAGCCGCGTACCTCGCCACGCGCTGACGGGGCGGGCCCCAGATAGCTACGGAGCACCAATGGACACCTGGCAGATGATCAAAGAGGAGCGCGCCGCTCTGGTCGACGCGCTCGGCAAGCTTTCCGATGCGGACTGGGACAGGCCGTCGCTGTGTACCGGCTGGACGGTGCGCGACGTCGTGGCCCACATGATCTCGACGGCGAACATGACCCCGCCGAAGTTCCTCGGCAAGATGGTCGGCAGCGGCTTCAGCTTCCAGGCGATGACCCGCAAGGAGATCGCCCGGGAGAAGGCGGACCGCAGCAACAGCGAGCTGGTGGAGGCGTTGCGGGCGCGCATCGAGGCCCGCACCGCACCGCCCGGCCCGGCGCAGTCCTGGCTCGGCGAGACGATCGTGCACGGCGAGGACGTCTTCCGCGCGCTCGGCGGGTACCGTGACCATCCGGCCGGACACCTCGTCGCGGTGGCGGACTTCTACCAGGGCAGCAACCTGCTCATCGGCGCGAAGAACCGGATCGACGGGGTGACCCTGCAGGCCACCGACACCGACTGGCGGCACGGCACCGGACCGGAGGCGAGCGGGCCGATGGTCGCGCTGGTGATGGCCATGTGCGGGCGCAAGCCGGCGCTCGACGACCTCGCCGGGGAGGGCGTCGCGGTGCTGCGCGACCGCCGGTAGGACCGCTACTTCTTCGGCGGCAGGGTTTCCACGTAGCCGCGGGCGCGCTCGATCCACCGGTCCAGCACCGCGTCGTCGAGCGCCTCCCCGGCGACCAGGATCCAGCCGCGCATCGGCCGGCCGGTGATGTCGAACGGCCGCACGCCCGGCTCGGCGAGCGCCGCGTCGGTGGTGTCCGGGTCGATCCGGGCGATCAGGTCGTCGCCGTGCACGCCCACGGTCATGTTGCCGTCGGTCAGGAACGCCAGCCCGCCGAACATCTTCTTCTCGGTGACGCCGAGCCGGTCGCCGACCCGGTCCCGGACCCGCCCCGCGAGCGCGTCGTCATACGCCATGCGGAGATCCTTCCAGGAGGCGCTTGAGCCTCGCGAGGTCCTTCTCGTTGGCGCGGCGCATGGCCGCCGCCATCACCGGCGCGGCGACCCGACCGAAGCCGCTGGGCTCGCCGCGGTTGCGCAGCGTCATCCGGGTACCGGTCGCGTCGACCGGCTGCCAGGTGTACGTGGTCTCCATCGGGAACGGCCCCTGGGCGGTGCGCATCACGATCCGCTCTCCGGGTACCAGGTCGACGATCTCGTAGGTGTAGGCCAGCCGGCGGCCGAGGAACCGCGCGACGAAGTCCATCCGCGACCCGACCTGTACCGGCGGCGGGGTCTGCCAGCGCACCGACTCGATGTTGGCGTACCACTGCGGCGCATGCGACGGATCCGCCGCATATCCGGCGACCTCCGCGCACGGCCGGCCGATCACGATCTCGGTCAGCACGTCGACGGCCACGGCACCATCATGCACCGGTACTGTCGGCGGGATGGGCGACACGCACCTGGATCGCGCCGTTCGGCTGGACCGGGCCGACCGGCTGGCCGGGTACCGGGACCGGTTCGTCATCGCCGACCCCGCGCTGGTGTACCTGGACGGCAACTCGCTCGGCCGGCTGCCGGTCGCGACCCGGGAGCGGTTGCGCGCGGTGGTCGACACGTGGGGCACCGAGCTGATCGGCGGCTGGGACCGCTGGATCGAGGTGAACCGGGCGGCCGGCGACGTGCTGGCCGGGATCGTCGGCGCCGCCGCGGGTGAGGTGATCCTCGCCGACTCGACGAGCGTGAACCTGTACAAGCTGGCGTGCGCGGCGCTGGCTGCCCGGCCGGGCCGGACGGTCATCGTGACCGACGACGACAACTTCCCCACCGACCGGTACGTGCTGGCGGGCATCGCCGCCGACCGCGGGCTGACGCTGCGGATGGTGGGCACCGACCCGGACCGCGGCATCGACCCGGCCGCCGTGACCGCCGCGCTGGACGGGGACGTCGCACTGCTGTGCCTGTCCCACGTGTCGTACCGTTCCGGCGCCGTCGCCGACCTGCCGGCGCTGACCGCGGCGGCGCACGAGGTCGGCGCGCTGGTGCTGTGGGACCTGTGCCACTCGGCCGGTGCGGTGCCGGTCGGGCTCACCGCGGCAGGTGCGGACCTGGCGGTCGGCTGCACGTACAAGTACCTCAACGGCGGCCCCGGCGCGCCGGCGTTCCTGTACGTGCGCGCTGACCTGCAAACCGTTGTGCGGCAACCGATCTGGGGCTGGTTCGGGCAGAGCGGGCAGTTCGCGATGGGGCCGTCGTACGATCCGCTGCCCGACATCCGGCGCTTCCTCGTGGGTACCCCGCCGGTGCTGGCCGCGTACGCCGCGCTGGAGGGCGCACGGCTCACCGCCGAGGCCGGCGTCGAGGCGATCGCGGCGAAGGGCCGGGCGCTGACCGGGTACGCCGTGGACCTGGTCGACGCATGGCTTGCCCCGCTGGGGTTCCGGCTGGCGTCGCCGCGCGACCCGTGCCGGCGAGGCGCGCACGTCACCCTGCACCATCCGCAGGCGTGGCAGGTGTGCCAGGCGCTCAAGGCGGCCGGGGTGATCCCCGACTTCCGCGCCCCGGACCGGTTGCGCCTGGGGATGGCGCCGCTGTACACCCGGTTCGTCGATGTCCACAGTGGACTGTCGCGGCTGCGCGACGTCGTCGGGGCCGGGGCACACGAGCCGTACCCGAGCGTGCCGGCGGGGATCACGTGACACCGGCCGTGGTGCGGTACGGGCCGGAGCCCGACCAGTTCGCGCAGCTGTGGCAGCCGGCTCGTCCGGCCACGCCGCCGGCGGTCGTGGTGCTGGTGCACGGCGGGTACTGGCGACACCGGTACCGGTGCGACCTGATGGAACCGCTCGCCGCCGACCTGTGCGCCCGCGGGTATGCGGTGTGGAACCTGGAGTACCGGCGCACCGGCGGGCCGGGTGGCGGCTGGCCGGGCACGTTCGACGATGTGGCCGCCGGGCTCGATGCGCTGGCTTCGGTACCTGGCCTCGACGCCGGGCCGCCCGCGATAGTCGGGCACTCGGCGGGCGGGCAGCTCGCGCTGTGGGCCTGCGCGCGGCGGCGCGTCGACCGGTTCCGGCCGGCCCGGGTGGTACCCGGGTTCGCCGTGTCCCTGGCCGGCGTCTGCGACCTGACCGAGGCCGCCCGGCAGCGGCTGAGCGACGGCGCGGTGATCGAGCTGCTCGGCGGTACCCCGGACGAGCGGCCCGACCGGTACCGGGCGGCGTGCCCGACGCTGCTGCTGCCGCTGGGGGTACCGCAGCTGGTCGTACACGGTACCGACGACGTGCACGTACCGTTCCCGTTCGGGCCACGGTACGCGGCGGCGGCATCGGCGGCCGGCGATGCGTGCGAGCTCGTGGTGCTGCCCGGCGTCGACCACTTCGCCCTCGTCGACCCGGCGAGCGCGGCCTGGGCGACGGTTGCCGGGCACCTGGACCGGTGGAGGTGGTGACCGGGCCGCTGCACCTGCCGTCGCCGTGCGTCGTGGTACTCGTCGGGCCGGGCGCGTCGGGCAAGTCCACCTGGGCCGCGGCGCACTTCCCCACCGGCAGCGTCGTGTCCAGCGACCGGCTGCGCGCGCTGGTCGGCGCCGGCGAGGACGACATCGCCGCGAGCGCGGACGCGTTCGCGGTACTCGACGACGTGGTCCGGCGCCGGCTCGCCCGCCGGCTCACCACGGTCATCGACACGCTCGGTCTGGATGCGCAGCAACGCCAGGCGTGGCTGGCGCTGGCGCGCGCGCACGACCTGCCGTGCGTGGCCGTCGCGTTCGACACGCCGCCGGCCGAATGTCGGGCGCGCAACCGGCAGCGGGCCAAGCGGATTCCCGCCGACGTGCTCACCGCGCAGCTGCGCGCGTGGGCGCGGACCCGGGAATCGCTTGCGGCGGAAGGGTTCGCGACGGTGCTCACCCCGGATCCGGTGCGGGTGGTACCGCAGGCGTTCGTCGCCGCGACCGAAGCGGCGCGCCGGCAGCAGGAGCGGCCGACCGGGCTGCGGTTCGGCCTGCACCTGGGCACCTTCACCTTCACCGGGGGTACCGCGGCGACCGCCGGCCGGCTGCGCGACGCGGCCGCGGCGGCGGAGGCGGCCGGGTTCGACGCCATCTACGTGATGGACCACTTCCGCCAGATCCCGCAGCTCGGCCGGGCCTGGGAGGACTTCCTGGAGAGCTACACGACACTGGCGTACCTCGCCGCGTGCACGCAACGGGTGCGGCTGGGCGCCCTCGTCACCGGCATCACGTACCGCAACGTCGCGCACCTCGGCAAGATAGTGGCGACGCTCGATGTGTTGAGCGGCGGGCGGGCGGTGTGCGGTCTCGGGCTCGCCTGGTTCGCCGCGGAGCACAGCGCCTACGGCTGGCCGTTCCCTTCGGTTGGGCAGCGGTACGCGGTGCTGGAGGACGCGTTGCAACTGCTGCCGTTGCTGTGGGGGCCGGGCAGCCAGCGGTTCGAGGGCCGGGCGCTGACGGTACCCGAGACGATGTGCTATCCGCGCCCGCTGCAGGAGCACGTCCCGGTCATCGTCGGCGGGTCGGGCGAGCGCCGTACCCTGCGGCTGGCCGCGCGGTACGCCGACGCGGCCAACGTGTTCGGCGACGTGGAAACGGTACGGCGCAAGGCTTCCGTGCTGCGCGCGCACTGTGTCGCGGCGGGCCGGGATCCCGGCGAGGTGGCGCTGACCCACCTGTCGACCACGCTCGTCGGCACCGACGACGCGCACGTCGCCGCGCTCGTCGAGCGGTTGCGGCCGCGGCGGCGCGACGCGGCCGGGTACGCCGCCGACGTCAACGCCGGTACCGTCGACGACCACATCGGCCGGTTCCGGGAACTGGCCGAGGCCGGCGCCGCCGAGGTGATGGTGCGGCTGCCCGACCTGACCGACGCCGCACCGCTGGACCGCATGGCGCGGGTCATCGCCGCCTTCCGGTAGGTCAACCCCGTCCGACGAACGGCATCTTGCTGGCCATCACCGTCATGGTGAGCACGTTGGCGTCCAGCGGAAGGTTCGCCATGTACACCACCGCCTTCGCGACGTCGTCGGCCGCCATCCGCGGCTCGGGCAGGACGCTGCCGTCGGCCTGCGGTACCCCCTGCGCCATCCGCTCGGTCAGCGGTGTCGCGGCGTTGCCGATGTCGATCTGGCCGCAGGCGATGTCGAAGGCGCGCCCGTCCAGCGCGGTCGCCCTGGTCAGCCCGGTGACCGCGTGCTTGGTCGCGGTGTAGGCGATCGACCGGGGTCGCGGCGCGTGGGCGGCGAGGCTGCCGTTGTTGATGATGCGGCCGCCGCGCGGGTCCTGCCGCCGCATCACCCGGAACGCCTCGCGCAGGCACAGGAACGCGCCGGTCAGGTTCAGCGCCACCACGGCCTGCCATTCGGCGAGCGGGACCTCGTCGATGTCGCGCGCCGGGCCGCCGGTACCGGCGTTGTTGAAGAGCAGGTCCACGCGGCCGAAGCGGGCCACGGCCCGGTCGAACAGCGCGCGCACCGCGGTCTCGTCGGTCACGTCCGTGGGTACCGCCTCCATCCGGTCGCCAGTGGCGACGGCCGCCAGCGCGTCGGCGCGGCGCCCGGCCAGCACCACCGCCCACCCGTCCGCGGCCAGCGCCCGCGCGGTGGCCGCGCCGATCCCGCTGCCCGCACCGGTCACGACCGCGACCCGCTCGTTCATCGCCACTCCCGCCGGTAATGGTTAGGACTGTTGACAGTAGCCGCCCGCATCGACCACGATCGAAGCTCTACCGTCTGCTCGGGGAGTCGGCCATGCGGATAAGACTTCGGCTCACCTTCGCGGCGGCCGCCGCCTATCTGGTCGCACTCGTCGCCGCCCTGACGCTGGTACCCGCAGCCCATGCTGCCATCACCGGCAGCCCGCTGGTCAACCCGAGGTCCGGCCGGTGCCTGGACGCCGGCGGTACCCAGGTGCTGCTGCGCACCTGCACCGCCGGCTCGGCCCAGGCGTGGACCTCCACCGCGGCCGGCGAACTGCGCGTGGCCAAGGGCTGCCTGGCCGCCTCCGGAGGCGGTACCGGCAACGGCACCCTTCTCGTGGTGAGCGCCTGCAGCGGGGCGGCCAGCCAGAAGTGGAAGCTGAACAGCAACAGCACGATCACCGGGGTACCGTCCGGCAAGTGCGTGGACGTCAGGGGCAACGCCACCGCCGACGGCAGCGTCGTCGAACTCTGGTCGTGCAAGACCCCGGCCAACAACAACCAGCGGTGGGTACCCGGTGCCGGCGGCCCGACCCCGTCGCCGACGCCCACGCCGACCGGATCACCGACGCCCACCCCGACGCCGACCGGTGGCGGCGGCACCACCTGCCCGGTCAAGTCGCGCCCGTCCGGCAAGGTGCTGCAGGGCTACTGGGAGAACTGGGACGGCGCGTCCAACGGCGTCCACCCCGGCCTCGGCTGGGTCCCGATCACCGACCCGCGGATCAGGCAGCACGGGTACAACGTCATCAACGCGGCGTTCCCGGTGATCCTGTCCGACGGCACGGTCGAATGGCAGGACGGCATGGACGCCACCGTGAAGGTGGCCACGCCGGCCGAGATGTGCCAGGCCAAGGCGAACGGCGCGACGATTCTCATGTCGATCGGCGGCGCCACGGCCGGCATCGACCTGAGCTCCAGCACGGTCGCTGACCGGTTCATCGCCACGGTGGTACCGATCCTGAAGCAGTTCAACTTCGACGGCATCGACATCGACATCGAGACCGGGCTGACCGACAGCGGCAACATCAGCCAGCTGTCCACCTCGCAGGCCAACCTGGAGCGCATCATCGACGGGGTGCTGTCGCACATGCCGTCGAACTTCGGCCTGACCATGGCGCCGGAGACCGCCTACGTCACCGGTGGCAGCGTCACGTACGGCTCGATCTGGGGCGCGTACCTGCCCATCATCAAGAAGTACGCGGACAACGGCCGGCTGTGGTGGCTGAACATGCAGTACTACAACGGCAACATGTACGGCTGCGCCGGCGACTCGTACTCGGCCGGTACCGTGCAGGGCTTCACCGTGCAGACCAACTGCCTCAACACCGGCCTGGTCGTGCAGGGCACCACGATCAAGGTGCCCTACGACAAGCAGGTACCCGGACTGCCCGCGCAGCCGGGCGCCGGTGGCGGGTACCTGACGCCGTCGCTGGTGTCGCAGTCGTGGAACAGCGTGGGCGGCGCGGTGAAGGGCCTGATGACCTGGTCGATCAACTGGGACGGCTCGAAGGGCTGGACGTTCGGCGACAACGTGCGGAGCCTGCAGGGCCGCTGACGCCCGCCCGCCGCCCCACCGCCCTCCTGCGCCGATCTTGGTGTTGTGTCCGCGACATATAGGACGCCGTTCCGCGAGTCGGGCACCACAAGTCCAAGATCGGCGGGGAGGGGGCGGCGGGGGCGGCGAGGAGGGGGCGTCATGAGCCACCTGTCGCCAGCTCGTCGGTTGCGGCGCGGCCGGCGTCGGTGGTGCGGCTGAGGAAGTCGGCCAGCAGTTGCAGTTGCGCGTCGGAGTACCCGGCGCAGAGCCGGTCCATCGACGAGTTCATCCCCGAATAGAGCCGGAACACCTCGGCGTTGCGGTCGCGGACGGCGCGCACGACCACGGCGCGGCGGTCGGCCGGGTCGCGCTCGCGGGAGATCCAGCCGCCGCGTTCGAGCCGGTCGAGCACGCCGGTCATGGTGGCCGGATGCAGCCCCGCGCGCCGAGCCAGCGCGCTCGGGCTCATCGCGCCGTGCCGGTTGACCATGTCGAGGCATTCGAGGTCGCCGTCGCGCAGCTCGACCCGGGCGCCGACCTGGCGGTTGAGCTGCGCGAGCTGGACGCTCAGCTCCCGCAGCGACTCCTTGATCGAGGTGGTCAGCCGCCGGCGCCGCCGCTTGCGGTCCGCGTCAGATGTTACGGAACTCATATGGTACTACTCTCGTATTGTACGGGCTTCACGAGGCACGATACCTGCATGCGCAGAAAGCTCACCATCGTCGCCGCCACCGGCGGCATCGGCCGGCAACTCGTCGACCAGGCGCTCGCCGCCGGCCACGACCTCACCGCGATCGTGCGCAACCCGGACCGGCTGCCGCCCGGGGTACGGGCCGTGCGCGCCGACCTCGCCACCGCCGACCCGGGGGCGCTGCACCCGGCCGTCGCGGGTGCCGACGCGGTACTGTCCGGCCTCGGCCCCCGGTCGCGGGCCGAGGCCGGCGTCACCGCGCGCGGTACCCGGGCGGTCGTCGAGGCGATGAAGGCCACCGGCGTCGCGCGGATCGTGGTCGTCAGCGCCGCACCCGTCGGTACCGTCCCCTCCCCCGGCCGGCCGCACCCGCCCCGGTACGACCCGGGCGACGGGTTCGTCCTGCGTCACCTGCTCAGCCCGCTGGTCAAGGCGGCACTGCGCGGGCACTACGCCGACCTCGCGCTCATGGAGGACACCCTGCGCGACAGCGGGCTGGACTGGACGGCGATCCGGCCGCCCCGGCTGACCGACGGGCCGGTGACCGGTACCTACCGGACCGCCGAGGACCGCAACCTGCGCCGCGGCGTCCTGATCTCCCGCGCGGACGTCGCGCACCTCATGCTCCGCGTGCTCGACCGGCCGGAAACCATCGGGCACGCCATCGGGATCGCCCACTGAGGAGGCCACCATGGTCACCGCATACGTCATCGTCACCGGCGTCGCCGTCGCACTGACCGCCCTGTCCGGCCTCGCCGCCCTCGTCCACTTCACGCCGATCGTGCCGGCCATGGCCCGGGTCGGGGTGCCGGAGTCGTGGCTGACCTTCCCGATCGGCACCCTCAAGGTCGCCGGCGCGCTCGGGCTGCTGCTCGGCCTGGCCGGGGTACCGCTGATCGGCACCGCGGCCGCGATCGGCCTGGTGCTGTACTTCGTCTGTGCGATCTACACGCACGTCCGGGCGGGCGACTACTCGACCCAGTTCGGCCTGGCGAACGGGTTCCTGGGCCTCGCGGTCGCGAGCCTGGTGCTCGGCCTCGCCGTCCGCTAACGCAGCGTGCCGGCCAGCCGCAGGGCCAGCGCCGCCAGCGTCAGGCTCGGGTTCGCCGCGGGCGAGGTCGGGAAGACGGAGTTGTCGCAGGCGTACAGGTTGTCGTAGGCGAGGAACTTCAGGTCCGCGTCGACGACGCCGGTACCGTCGCCGGCCATCCGCAGGGTACCCACCTCGTGCGCCACGTTGCCCAGCTTCGCGGTCTGCAGGCCGAGGCCGTCCTCGCCGAGTACCGGCTGGGCACCGAGCGCGGCGAACAGCGTGGCCGCGATCTGGTCGGCCTCGGCCCGGTCGCGGTCCGCCGGCGGTACCGGCGCGACGCTCACCTCGACCGGGTCGCCCGGCCCGCCGGTCAGCCGCACCGCGTTGCCCTCGCGCAGTTCGGCGTAGGACATGAACACCAGCTCGCACAGCATCCAGTCGGCCCGCTGCGCGCGCTCGTCGGCCAGGCTCGCCGGGTCGACGTACCGGCCCTGGTTGAAGTCGGCGCCGAACTCGACCACGATGTCGAACGCGTGCGTACCCGGTACCGCGTCCGGATGGCGCAGCACCACCTTGGCCGAGTCGCTGTCGCTGGCCCCGACCGAGCCGGGCGGCAGGGTGAAGTGACGGAACCGGATGGTGTGGTCGGTGATGCCCCGGCCGATCCGCCCGTTCGGGTCGGTCAGGCCGCTCTGCAGGGCGATCTTCGCCGATTCGAGGGTACCGGCGGACAGCACCACGGTGCGGCCACGGAACTCGCGAACCTTGCCGGCCAAGGTGTCCCAGCCGCGCACCCCGGTCACCCGGGCCGGGTTGGCCGGATCGGTGAGCACCGACCAGACCGCGACGTTGAGGTTCACCGTCGGCGGCCGGTACCCGGGATCGTCGAGCAGCCGGTCCTCCATGATGAGATCGGCGGTGGAGAACAGGCCGGCCGGGATCGCCAGGCTCGTGGCGCCGCGGTACTGCACGGCCACCGGCGCGTCCGCCGCCGCGTACCCGACGATCGTCTTCTGCAGCAGCTCCCGCGCCTCGGCCTGGTACCCCGACTCGGCCGGCAGGGTCGCGTTCAGCGCCCGCTCCGCCGCGTCGTACCCGCCGCCCAGCAGGTACTCCCGCACCGGCGCCGGCCAGGCACCCAGCTCCCAGGCCGCCTGCCGCGGAATCAGCCCGCCCCAGAACACCGACCGGCCGCCGAGGTTGAACCCCTGACCGCCGTCGTACTCCGAGCCCGCCGCGTTGCGGTAGTTGACCACCTTGAAGTCCGGCCACAGCGACCAGACGTGCTTGTCGAACCGGCCGATGTGCAGCCGCCGCGGCAGGTTGCCCACGTGCGTGGGGAACAGGTACGAGCCGGCCTCCAGCAGCAGCACGTCCGCACCGGCCCGGGCCAGGTGCGTGGCCAGCAGCCCGCCGCCCATGCCGGAGCCGACCACCAGCACGTCGTACTCGTGGACCGGGTCGAGGTTGCGGATGAAGAACCGCTGCGGTATCGAGCCGTGCTCGGTGATGAGCGCCTCGACGTGCGGGAAGTCCACGTCGGTCTCGGCGAAGTCGCGGTCGGTCAGCTGGTCCGGCCGCAGCACGATGTTGCCGCCGGCCATCCAGCGGCCGGGCGCCAGGACGAACTTGAACTCCAGGCCGTTCGGGAACTGCTGCTCGTCCAGCTCGAAGGTCCACGCGCCGTCGGTGTAGACGCCGCCGCGGTCGACGGTCCAGTTCGGCGCCCAGCGCATGAGTACCGTCTGGTTCGGTGCGTACCGTTCGGTGACCAGCCTGATGGTGAACATGTCCGGAACGTACCGAGCCGGCACAGAGTACGGCTAGCGGGGATGCGGATGGCGCTACTCGCTCGCATGCTTGAGCGCATGGCCCTACGGTGCCTCATCGTCGACGACAGCTCCCGCTTCCTGCGGGCGGCCCGGGTACTCCTGGAAGGCGAGGGCATCGCGGTCGTCGGGGTCGCCGCCACCGCCGCGGAAGCCCTCACCCGCGCCGGGGAGCTGCGGCCGGACGTGGTGCTCATCGACATCCACCTCGGCGAGGACAGCGGCTTCACCCTCGTCCGGCAGCTCGACGAGCGGGCGCAGAGCGTGGCGGACCTCCCGGTACCCCTGCTGGTGCTGATCTCCACGCACGCCGGTGAGGACTTCGCGGACCTGATCGCCGCGAGCCCGGCGGTCGGGTTTCTCGCCAAGGCCGACCTGTCCGCGCGGGCCGTGCACGACCTGATCGCTAGCGTGCCTCAAGAAAGGCGATGACGGCGAGCACCCGGCGGTGGTCCTCGTCGGTCTCCGGCAGCCGCAGCTTGCCCAGGACGCTGTGCACGTGCTTCTCGACCGTGCCCTCGGTGACCCGCAGCTGGCGGGCGATGCCGGCGTTGGACCGGCCCTCCGCCATCAACGCGAGCACCTCGCGTTCCCGGGCGCTGAGCACGGCCAGCGGGTCGACCCGGCGGCGTGCGGTGACCAGCTCGTGCACCAGCGCCGGGTCGACCACCGAGGCGCCGCGCACGCCTCGCCGACCAGCCGTACCCGCACCGCCTGCGCCTGGCGATGGACCGCAGCTACGCCATGTGCACCGGTGCGGAGCAGGCATTGTGGGCGTGGGCGTCGGTGTTCCCGGACAGCTTCGACCTCGCGGCCGCGCAGGCGGTCTGCGACGCCGCGCTGGACGTGGTCGCCGGACTGGTCGACAAGTCGGTTCTGCTGGTGGTCGACGACGGCCCGTGCCGCCGGTACCGGCTGCCGGGGACGCTGCGCAGCTACGGATGCGACCAGCTGGACGACGCCGGTGCGACGCCCGCGGTGAAGCGCCGGTACCGGGAACACGCGGCGGTCGTGGCGCGGACCGGGCCGGGGCCGGCCGGTGGCCCGCGGCGGCCGGCGGTCCCGGAGACCGGGCCGGCCCTCCCGCTGACCCGGCGGCAGCGCCAGGTGGCCGAGCTGATCGGTCACGGGCTGTCCAACGAGCAGATCGCGAGCCGGCTGGCGATCCGCCGCCGTACCGCGGAGAGCCACGTGGAGCAGATCCTCGGCCGGCTCGGGTTCGCCTCGCGCAGCCAGATCGCGGTCTGGATCAACCGCGCTGTCGGCCAGCCGACACCGCTGGCTGACAACGGTTACCTGGGCCTGCCCGTCTAGCTCCCGTGCGGGCCGCCACGGGGGCGGGCCCACTCTCACCCGGGAGACGAGGTGCCCCTACCGAGAACGCCGGTCGGCCGGTCGGCCGCCGCGGGTGTGCTGGCCCTGCTGGCCGCCGCCCTGCCCGCGACGCTGGCCAGCCCCGCGCAGGCGGCCGACAGCGCCCTGCGGCCCAGCCATGTCATCCACCCCATCGCGGGCGACGGCATCGCCGCGGCCGCCATCAACGACCGCGGCCAGGTCGTCGGTACCACCTCGGTGGCCCCCGACAACGGCCAGTTCGTGCCGGCGCACGGGTTCCTCTGGCAGCACGGCCGGATGACCGATCTCGGGCCGGCGGTGCAGAACGCCTATCTCATCAACAACCGCGGGCAGATGGTGGGCACCCGCGACCTCAACGCGGTCGCGCACGCCCTGCTGCTGCGCCACGGTACCGTCACCGAACTGGGCAACCTCGGTGTCGACTTCACCTCGGCGCACGGCCTGAACGAGCACACGGTCGTCGTCGGCGACAGGCAGGTCGTGGAAGGCGGGCAGCCGCACGGGTTCCGCTGGGCCAACGGAAAGCTGACCGACCTGGGCGAGGGATCCGCGGTCGCGGTCAACAACCGTGGCCAGTTCGTGGTGAACCGTAACCACCCCTCGGTGGTGGAGATCTACGGCTGAGGGCCACCCGGGCGGGGCGGCCGGTTCCGGTACGTGAGCCGGCCGGCCGCCACCCACGCCGGCGTCACCTGACGCTGTTGGTACGGCGACGGCGCACCCGGTCGGCCATCTGGCGGGTCAGCACCGACGCGCCGGTCGTGATGACCACCACGTTGAACACCAGCTGCACCACCACCACGACGCGCGCGACCTGACCCACCGCGTGCACGTCGCCGTACCCGACCGTGGTGAGCGTCGCGAGCGCGAAGTACAGCGCGTCGGTCTTCGTCCGCAGATCGGCGAACTGGTTGGGACCGGAGATCGCGGTGATGTAGTCGGCGAGGGCGAAGAACGCCACCCCGCAGATGAGCGCGGTGAGCAGGCCGGCCAGCGGTGCCTCGTCCGGGTCGGCCACCTGGTGGGCGAGCTGCCGGAAGATGAGCCAGGTGACCAGCAGGCCGGCGCCGAACGTGACGACCACGCGGAACACCAGCTGCGGGCCGCTGACGCCGGGCTCCAGCGGTACCGCGTAGAAGAACCCGATCACCAGGACGCCGGTCAGTACCGGACGCCAGAACTTGGCGACGGCCGACCTCATCCCGGCGCCTCCGCGCGGCCGTCAGACCGCAGGGTGCGCCGCCAGGAGACCGCGATCGCCGCGAGCGGTGGCCCGACGAACACCCCCACCACGCCGCCGACCAGCGCGCCGACCACGGTCGCCGCGAGGATCGTCAGCGGGTGCAGGTCGAGCGCTGCACCGAAGGCGAGCGGCCGCAGCACCGCCTCCAGAAGGTTCTGGGTGATGAGGACGATCACCAGCATCCAGATCGCGGTCTCCACGCCGCCCGAGCCGAGCGCGATGACGACCACGAAGATGCCCGACAGCCAGGCGCCGAGGTAGGGCACGTACGCGGTGGCGAACGTGACCAGGGCGATGACGAGCAGCAGCGGTAGCCGCAACAGCGCGGCCGCGAGCGTGATGACCACCGCGTCGACGGCCGCCACGACGGTGGTGCCGACGAGGTACCGGCGCAGCCGGAAACCCGCGTCGGTCAACAGTTCCCGGGCGGTGCCGAGGGGTACCGGCAGCCGCGCGGCCAACCCGTCGACGAACCGCGGTCCGTCCTTCAGCAGGAAGAACAGGATGTAGAGGGTCACCAGCCCCCAGAACAGCAGGCCGACCGCCGCCGCCGTCCCGTTGACGACGAACCCGGCGAGCCCGAGCAGCAACTCGTGGCGCTGCGTCGCGTCGAGCAGCGGGGCCACCGGGTCGGTGCCGACGGCCGAGCGCAGCCGGGCGCCGGCGGTACCCGCAGTGGCCGCCCACGCGGAACCCTGGCCGCGCAAGGCGTGCAGTGCCACGAAGGTCAGCGCCACGACGACCGCGAGCGGCACGAGCGCGGCGATGGCGGCGGCCCAGCCACGCCCCATCCGGTGCCGGCACAGCCACGAAACGACCGGCGCCAGTACCACGGCGAGCAGTACCGCGACGATCAGCGGCGCCAGCACGGGCAGCGCGATGCTCGCGGCCACGACGGTGGCGACGAACCCGACGACGGTACCGGTGACCAGCCAGCCGGACCAGCCGAGCCGGGCCAGCCACCGGGGTGCCAGCCGGCTGCGGGCCGCGGAGACGGCGAAGACCCGCCGGCGCGTGGTCGTCTGGCTCACCGGATCGACCTCCCGGGTGTGCGGCGGCCGGAACGGGTACTCCGGCGCCGGATCACCCTGACGGTTCACCGGCCCCGGCGCATCACCCGCAGCGGGCGAATCGCAAGCGGGCCGCCGGTGGACGCCAATTCTGGTACCGGCGGCAGAACGCAGCAAACCAGCACGTATTCGCGTCTTGGCACGTCATCGCGGGGTGACTGGCCATTCATGAACTCTTAGAGTTCCATGAAAGGGACAAAGTCTCTATGAATAGTTGGACAGATCGAGGCGCTCCCCTCCGGGGGACGGCCTCTATGACGCTGCGGGGCGGGCGAACCCGGGCGGGAAAGGGAGTGAAACACCCACCAGACGCCACGCAGGAGGCCGCGATGAACCACCCGTTTGCCGCCAGGTCGCTGATCGACCCCGCTCCGGGCGACGGAAGATCGCCGACCTACGGTACCCCGCACGGCCCGAACGGCGACCCGCTTCTGTCGGCGAAACTGTCGATCCCCCCGGTACCTCCGGCCTACCTGTCCCGCAACCGGCTCTTCGAACTGCTGACCGGTGCCACGAAACGGGGCGTCACCGCGATCCACGGACCGGCGGGATCCGGGAAGACCGCACTGACCGCCGGCTGGGTACGCGCCGGGCAGGCGCCCGGACCGGTGGCCTGGCTGACCCTCGACGGCGAGGACAACGCGCCCGGCATGTTCTGGACCTACATCCTGCATGCGTTGCGCCGCAACGCATCCCGCCTCGCCCCGGACGTGCCCGCCCCGACCCGGCCCGATCTCGTCGACCGGTCCACGCTGACCCGGCTGGCGACCGCACTGGCCGAGCGCGCCCAGCCGATCGTGCTCGTCCTCGACGGCGCCGAGCAGATCAGCAACCGGTCCATCGCCGCCGATCTGGACATGCTCGTCCGGTACTCGACGCCGGGGCTGCGGCTGATCGTCGTCGGCCGCAGCGCACGCCTGATTCCCTTGCAGCGCTACCAGTTGAGCGGCGAGCTCACCGAGATCGACGCGGACGACCTGGCGCTGACCCGGGAGGAGGCGGTCAAGATCCTGCGGAGCTATCCGGCGAACCTGACCGACGACGGCATCGCCCACCTCCACGACAGCACCGGCGGCTGGATGACCGGGGTGTGCCTGCACGCGCTGGCGCTGGAACCCGGCGGCGGCGAACCGGTGCGCCGGCCGAGCGCCGCCGGAAACCACGCGATCGCCGAGTTCCTGCGCACCGAGGTGCTGGACCCGCAACCGTCGCGGGTACGGGACCTGCTGGTGCGCACGAGCATCGCCGAGACGGTACACCCGGACCTCGCCGACCGGCTGACCGGCCGGCTGGACGCCCGCGGAATCTTCCAGGACCTGGTGCGCGCCAACGCTTTCGTGCGACCGGTCGACGAGGCCCGCTTTCGATGTGCCGACCCGTTGCGGGAGGTGCTGCGCGAGGAACTGCACACCCGGCAGCCGCACCTGGTCCAGCGACTGCACGCTGAGGCGGCGCACTGGTACGCCGAGCAGAACGAGGTACCGCAGGCGTTGCGGCATGCGGTCCGGATCGGCGACTGGGACTATGCGGCGACCTTGGCGGCGACCCGGCTCGGCGTGGTACGGCTGCTGACCGCGCCCGACGCGGAGCCGTTGCGCGCTCTGCTCTGCGGCCTTCCGCGCCACCAGACCGGTTTCTCCGCCGCGCTGCTGCGTGCCGTGCTGGCCCTGGCGCGGTTCGACACCGAGGTCGCGCGCGCCGCCGTGAACGAGGCCGCGCGCTATGCCGGGCAGCGACTGGACGAGCGGTCGATACCGATGCAGGTGGACATCTGGACGGTACGGGTGGTGCTCGCCCGGCTGACCGGCAACGTGGAGACCGCCGAGGCGGCCGCCGCGGAGGTGGAAGCCTTGTGGCAGCTGCGATCCGCGCCGGATCCCGACGACGAGGCCGGCAACCGTGCGCTGGTGCTGGCGAACGTCGGCGTCGCGCAGTTCTGGGCCGGCCGGTACCAGGCGGCGCGGGCAACCCTCGGCCGGGCGGCCACGGCGACCGGACCGGGTACCGAGTACGCCATCCACGACGCGCTGGCCCACCTGTCGCTGCTGGACGTGTACGACGGCAGGCTCCAGCGGGCGGCCAGGTATGCCCGTGCGTCGCTCGCGGTGGCCGACCGGGCCGGCCTGGGGCCGGCCGTGCGCACCGGCGCGGCGAACGCCGCGCTGGCCGGGATCTCCTTGCTGTGGAACGATCTGCCGGCGGTCCGCGAGCACCTCTCCCGGGTCATCGCGGCGGCCGGCTCGCGGCACGACCCGCCGACCGCGACCGCCGTCGCGCTGCTGCGGGCACACGTGGCGTGCGCACGGCTGGACGGCCGGCGCGCGCTGGCCGCCGTGGAAGCCGCCCGTGCCGGGGCCGGGCTCTGGCGGGTGTACCGGGACGTCGCGGACATCATCGAGATGACGGCGCTTGGCGCGAACCTGATCCTCGGCGACACGGTGGCGGCCCGGCGCTGCCTGGAGTCGGTCTCCGACAACGCGGAGCGCGCGCTGGCGCTCGGCCGCATCCGGCTCGCGGAGGGCGATCCGAAGGAGGCCCGCAGCATCCTCGCGACCGTACCGAAGCGGCACGCCCGATCCGGCACGATGGTGTACGCCGCGCTGACGCTGGGCCGGCTCGCGTTCGCCGAAGGCAACGTCGCCGGGGCGGCACAGGCGGTCCGGGAGGCGCTCGATCACGGCCGGCAGGACCAGCTGCGGCGCCCGTTCGTGGAGGCCGGCGCGTGGGTACGGCAGGTGCTGCGGCAGTACCCGGACCTGGCCGCCCAGCACGGTTGGCTGTCCGGCGAGAAGAGCGGTCCGCCGCCGGACGCCGGTGGCGCGCCGGTCGTCGAGCCGCTCACCGAACGCGAGGTCGAGGTGCTCGGCCGCCTCGCCCAGGCACTGTCCACAGAGGACATCGCCAACGCGCTGTACCTGTCGGTTAACACCGTCAAGACGCACCTGAAGAGCATCTACCGCAAGCTCGGCACCTCCGGCCGCAGCGCTACCGCGCGGCGCGCCCGGGAACTGAAGCTGCTACCGGTGACCGAGCTCGACGACCGCTGAGGCTGCCCAGCTCGGCCGACACCACCGCACCCGCGACCACCGCGGCCGCCAGCACGATCAGCCAGGTGACCAGTGCGAGCGTGACCCCGATCAGCCCGTACCGCGCCGTGTTGGTGCTGACCACCTGCGGCATCCACAGCGCCGAGGACATGCTCACCACGATCTGCCCGGCACCGGCCACCACCGCACCGGGTAGCAGCACCCGCGGCCGCACCCGCCGGCTCAGCAGCAGGTACTGCAGGACCAGCCAGGCGGGTACCGCGACCAGCAGCCGCAGCAGCGTCGACAGCACCGACGCGGCCGCGTTGCCGGAGATCGCCGACGCGAGCAGCGACAGCACGATCAGCTGGACGAACAGCAGCGAGGTACCGGTCAGCCCCTGCAGCGTGCCGGGCAGGCCGCGCTTGGGCAGTTCCCAGGCGGCCTCGTAGGTGCGTTGCAGTACCCCGGTGAGGCTGAACAGGGCGGAGACGAGCACCACCAGACCGACCAGCGCCATGGGTCCGCGGGTGCCGGGAGGCTGGGCGAACAGGGTGCGCATCGCGTCCGCGCTCTGGCCGGTCAGGTGGAACCGGACGACCAGCCGCTCGCCGAGGGAACGGTCGCCGCCGGCCCCCGCGGCGGTCGCCACGATGATCAACAGCGGTATCAGGCTGGTGAATGCCTGTCCGGCGATGACCAGGCTGCGGTAGGTCCCTTCGATGCGCAGGAAGCGGCGCACGCAGCGCCCCGGCAGGGTACCGACGCCCCACCGGATCCAGCCTTCCAGACGATCGCGCATCGGCCCTCCCCGGTTCATCCCGGCGGGGTGACGACGGTCCGCGCGCCGGCCCGGCACCATCGCGTCATGAAAACGCTGCCGACGGCTTTTGACGTCACCTTCCTCGGTCACCTGGACGCGGCGCTGCTGGACCTCGTGACCGAGTACGGCCTCGCCGGGCTGCCGGCCCAGATCACCCTGCGCGGACTGCACGCCGATCCCGCGACGCTGCAGGCGATCTTCGACCGCGCATACGTCATCGGCATCACCGTGGCCCAACTCCGGCCGGCCGACCGCGACTAGTTTCCGTGTCCACATCGTCTGGCCGCGCCGGCACCACCGGGTCACCCCACCGGGGTGAACCGGCCTGGATCAACTCACCGGGAAGGGATACACCGATGGCCAGTACCCGTAGCTACTCGTCCGCCTGGGCCGGCTGGGTCGTCTTCGCCGCGGCGATGCTCCTGATCCTCGGTACCTTCAACGTCATCGAAGGCATCGTCGGGCTGATCAACGACAAGGTGCTCGTGCTCATCCAGGACAGGCTCGTCGTGGTGGACCGCACCGGATGGGCGTGGACACTGCTCATCTTCGGCGCGGTACTGATCCTCACCGGCCTCGGCCTGTTCACCATGCGCACCTGGGCACGCGTCACCGCGATCGTGGTCGTCGGCCTGCACTTCATCTCGCAGATCGGCTCGATCGGCGCGTACCCGGTGTGGTCGCTGCTGATGATCGCGCTGGACACGGTGATCCTGTTCGCGCTCACCGCCCGCTGGTCGGCGGCCACGGCACCCGAGCCGTACGGCGACCGCTCCGGCACGGGTCACCACGCCGCGGTCGGCTGACCGGCCGGCCGCGGCGCGGGTACCCGCGTCCTATCCGACCTTGACCCGGCCCCGGCCGAACGCGTCGATGCGACCCCAGCGGCCGGGGATGTCCAGCAGCTCCAGCCTTCCGATCCCGGCCGGCAGCGCGGGGTCCACGACCAGGTGCTCGCCGAGCGGTTCGAGGCCGAGCATGGTGCGCAGCAACAGCAACGGCGCACCGGTCGACCACGCCTGCGGGCTGCACGCCGTCGGGTACTGGACGGGGTAGCGGGTCACCGACCGGTGGTACCCGCCGAACGCCTCCGGCAGCCGGCCCTGGAAGAACTCGGCCGCGTCGAGGATGCCGGCGGCCACCCGGGCGGCCTCCTCCTTGAAGCCGTACCGGCGCAGCCCCCACGCGACGAACGAGTTGTCGAACGGCCACACCGTGCCGACGTGGTACCCGATCGGGTTGTACCGTCCCTCGCCCTCCGCGAGCGTGCGGACCCCCCAGCCGGAGAACAGCCGCGGACCGACCAGGTGTGCGGCCAGCGCCTTGGCCCGGGACTTGTCGACGATGCCGCTCCACAGCAGGTGCCCGATGTTGGAGGCCAGCGCGTCGACCTGCGCGCCGTCGGCGTCCAGCGCGAGCGCGTAGTACTTGCCGTCCTCGACCCAGAAGTCGTGGTTGAACCGGCGCTTGAGGTCGGCGGCCTGCGCCTCCAACCGGTCGGCGTAGGCCGGGTCGTTCCACGCCAGCCGGGCCAGGCGCGCACCGCGCAGCTTCGCGTCGTAGGCGTAGCCCTGCAGTTCGGCGGTTGCGCGCGGGAAGCCGGGCAGCCGGCCGTCGTGGTACGAGATGGAGTCCCACGAGTCCTTCCAGCACTGGTTCTCCAGGCCGGTCTTCTCGTTGCGCCGCCGGTAGGAGATGTAGCCGTTGCCCATCAGGTCGGCGTACCGGTCGATCCACTCCAGCGCCAGCCGCGCCTCCAGTTCCAGCGCGCGGACCAGGGTGCGGTCGCCGGTCCACCGCTCGTACTCGTCGAGCAGCACGACGTACAGCGGTGTCGCGTCGGCGGTGCCGTAGTACGGCGTGTGCGGCCGTTCCTCGAAGGCGCTCAGCTCGCCGTAGCGCATCTCGTGCAGGATGCGGCCGGGGTCCTCGTCGCGGAAGTCGTCGACGCGGGTACCCTGCCAGCGACCGAGCACCTTCAGCGTGGTCGCGGCGAGGTCGGGTACGAACGGCAGCGCCTGCAGGCTGGTGAAGATGCTGTCCCGGCCGAACATCGTCATGAACCACGGCAGCCCGGCCGCGGGCAGGCTGTGCCGGGCGGCGATCAGCGGGGAGAACCGCAGCGCGGCGAGGTCAACGAGGCTGCGCCGGTAGGTCAGCTTGAGCTGGTCCCGGTCGCACTCCAGCTTCGGCGCGGCGGCCAGCCACGCGTGCAGGTCCTTGTCCATCGCCTCGGGCTTGCGGCCGCTGCGCGAACTGAGCACCGTGCGCCGCCCGTCCGGCCACAGCACCGCGGGCGTGACCCGCAGGTCGGTGCTCCACTCGGCATGCGGCTCGACGTGTACCGCGAAGGTGAGCCCGTGCTCGGTGATGCGCGCCGGTTCGCTGGTGGTGATTTCGGTCTCCCGGTGGAACGTCTGCCGCTCGTAGCCCAGCAGCAGCCGGTCGGACTCGGCACGGGTGTAGTATTTGCCCTTCTTCTCCAGCGCGTCCTTGACCTCGAACAGGTCGGCGAAGTCGCTCGCCGCCGAGATCCGCACGTTGAGGTCGACGGGCTTGTCGTCGTGGTTGAGGATGGTCAGCCGTTCCCGGAACCCCTCCCCCACCACGCGCTGGCGGATCACCGAGAGCTTCGCGTCGACATACACCGTTCCGGTACCGGGTACCAGGAAGAACCGGCTCTCGTAGTACTGCAGGTCGTCGGTTGACAGCGCGGTGAGCCGGTTGCCGTCCACGGTCAGTACCCAGCTGGACAGGAACCTGGTGTCGTAGGCGAACAGTCCGGTCGGGTCGGTCGGTGACGCCTCGATGTCACCGCGGCTGTCGCTGACCACGAACGTGTTGCCGTCCAGGATCCGCACCATGTCGTCGGTCATGACGATCGCGCTCCTTCCTTCGTGGTCGCCGGTGGCGATGCCGTCGAACAGCGGCCGGGCCGCGCCGATCACGCAGTCCGCTTCGCACTCGTCGGTCGAGACGTTGAGCGCGCCCTTGTTGATCTGCAGGCACCACCGCTCGGTCCGCCTGCCCTGGGTGATGTCGAAGCGAATGGTCGCCGTGGTGCTCTTCAGCAGCGGCTCACGGCCACGGGTACCCAGCTCCCGGAAGAAATCGGCGGTCGGGTCGGTCATCAGCGGTCCCCTCCTCCAGACCGCTCCACGCGACCACATCCGCCGCGGGACGCACACCATCCCGCGGGGGTGAGTTGTCCGGCCGGTTCAGCGCAGGCCGGTGTCCACGGCGCCGATGAGCGTGCCGGTGTCCCCGTCCACTTGGTAGCTATCCCTCACTGATAGTCAATGGTCGATGCATACGGGGCGGTACCGGACAGTGCCGCGGCGAGCCGGTCGCGGCGGTCGATGTGCAGCTTCCGGTACGCGTTGGTGAGGTGGATCTCCACGGTGCGCCGGTGCACGTACAGCGACTCGGCGATCTCCCGGTTCGTCCGGCCGGCGGCGGCCAGCACGGCGACCCTCCGCTCCGCCGGCGTCAGGCTGGCCGGACCGGTACGCGGAGTCAACCGCCGCGCCCCGGACGCGCTCAGGCGGGTACGGGCGCACTCGACCAGGACCGGTGAACCGCACTCGTGTGCCAGGTCCAGCGCCGCGTGCAGCATCTGCCGGGCATCGGTGAGCTGACCGGCGCGGCGCAGCGCGCTGCCGTACTCCGCGAGGCACCAGGCCAGCTCCAGCCGGGCCGGCGAGTCTTTCACGGTGGCCACCGCCTCGGCCAGGACCGGTACCTCCCGGCAGCCGCCCGTGACGAGGGCGTGCGCCCGCAGCGCATGCGCGAGCGGTCCGGGCGCTCCCCAGCGGCGGGCCTGCTCGACCGCGGCTGCCGCGTGGTGCTGCGCCTCGGCGACCGAACCCGTTGCCGACAAGGCGAGCGCGGCCTCCGACCGCCACGGTGCCACCGCCGGGTTGGCAGCTTCCCAGTTCTCCACCAACGCACCGCACGCCAGCAGGTCCCGGACGCCGTCGCCAGGATGCCCGGTGGCGACCCGCAACCGGCCGCGCGCCAGCAGCAGCGCGGTACCGCCGAAGGTCTGCGGCGCCTCGTCACACAGGCCGGCGCGCTGCAGTACGGCGGTCGCGGCGTCGTACCCGCCGAGGTCGACGAGCACCGTCACCAGTACCGCGACCAACCAGGCGGCGTTGCCGGTACGCTCGCCGGCCCGGCTGGCGAGGAACAGCTCCAGACCACACCGGGCGTCCTCCGCAGCCACCGGCAACCGGCCGAGCTGCCACGCCACGTACGCCCGCGTCGTGCGGGCCAGCGCCAGGGCCGGCCGGTCCTGCCACTGCGCGGCGGCGGAAACCAGTGCGGCACAACGGCGGTACGCCTCGTCGGGGTACCCGGCGTGGCTCAGCGCGGTCACCGCACGCAGGTGGGCGCGCGCACCGTCGGGTCCGGCCGGCAGCGTCGCCAGGGTGCGCCGGGCCAGCGCGGCGGCGGTCTCCCGGCTGCCACCCGATGCCGCTTCCCGCATCGCCAGCAGGCTGAGCATCCGCGGGTCCTCGCCGGCCGGCGCCGCGGCGGCCAGGGTGTCGAGCAACTCCACGGCACGGCGGGCGGTACCGGCCCGGCTCAGCCACACCTCGATCTGGTACGGCTGCCGGTGCGCGAGGCAACCGGCATCCGCCTCCAGTACCTCCGCCGCGCTCTCGTCCTGCCCGGTCAGCGCCAGCAGGCCGGCCAGCCGGACCACCACGGCATCGCGCTCCGGCCCGGGACCGCACTGGTCGACCGCGGCCCGCAGGTGCGGGATGGCCGCGGCCACATCGACGCGCGCCTGCACCTCGCCGAGCTCGCGCCGCAGCCCGGCCCGCGCGCCGTCCGGCAGCCGCTCGCGCAGCGCCCGGTGCAGGTAACCTGCCGCGGTCTCCGGCCGGCCGTCGGCCGCCGCGTCGCGGGCCGCGGTCCGCAGCACCGCGGCGACCCACGGTTCCTCGACGTGCCCGCCGGCCACGAGGTGGGTGGCGACCCGGTCGGGTGCGGCGCCGCCGGCGTGCAGCACGCGGGCGGCGCGGGCGTGGGTGGCCTGTGCTTCGGCCAGACCCGCGTCGTGGGCGACCGTGTTACCCAGCACCGGTACCGCGAACCGCAGCCGCGCCCCGGTCAGCGCCAGCAGTCCCATGCGGGTCAGCGCGTCCAGGTCGGCCGCGAGGTCGGCCGGATCGAGGTCGCACACGTCGGCGACGCGGTCGACGGTGGCGTCGGCGTCGAGCAGCGCGACGGTACGGGCGACGGCGAGCGCGCGCGGCGAGACCCGGCGCAGCCGCACCCGCACCGCCGCCGCGACCGCCGGCAGCGCCCGGCCGGCCAGCTCGTCGGCGGTGGGCGCCACCGGTTCCGTGCCGAGCAGCTCGGCCAGAGCCTTGAGCAGCAAGGGATTCCCGCCGGTCAGTCGCACGCAGGCGGCGACGAACCCCGGGTCGGCGACCGGCGGCTGCGGTCCGAGCAGGGCGGCACTCGCCTCGGTGTCCAGGCCCGCCAGGCACACCTCCCGGGCGCTGCCGGCCAGCAGTTCGTCGAGCAGGGCCGGATCGGTGGACGGCTCACCGTCGCAGACACTCACCAGCAGCAGTACCGGTTGCGCCGCGAGACGCTGCGACCGGGCGGCGAGCCAGCGCAGGGACGGCTGGTCCGCCCAGTGCACGTCATCGACCAGAACCAGTGTCGGGGCGTCGATGGCGGCCCGGGGCGGTACCCCGTCGAGCAGCCGCCGCGCCAGCCCGAGCGGCCGCGCCCGGTCGAGAAAGCAGCCTCCGGCGGCCAGCACCGCGAACCGGCGCTCCTGTGCCAGGTGCCGCGCGGCATCCAGCAACGCGGTCTTACCGCACCCGAAGCCGCCCCGGATCGTGACCGCGCTGCCGAAGCCCTGCTCGGCTTCCTTGAGCGCCTCCTCGACGGCCCGCAGCTCCCGCTGGCGCCCGAAGAGTCCCGTGGGAGCCGTCCGCATCGCCACCTCCTCGGGTGACCGCGACGCCACCCCGGGTAGTCCACGTACAGATTGATGTTCCACGCCTCCCGTGGGTGATTGTGGCCGAGCGCCGGACCGCGCGCATCCGCGAACGCCGCAGCGTGACGAAACGGCGCGACCGTGCCGGTCACTCCGGACGGCCGGCCGCGTGCCGGACCATCCAGCCCGCGATCTGCGTACGCGACCGGACGTGCAGCTTGGCCCGGACGCTGCGTACGTGCGCCTCGACGGTACGCACGGACACGCCCAGGTGGGCGCCGATCTGGCCGTTCGTCAGTCCACCCGCGACAAGCCGGGCCACCTCGTACTCGCGTGCGCTCAGCGGAGATGCCGCGGGCTGCGTCGCATCCGGCCCGACCCAGACGTCCGAGTGGGCGTACGCCACGGTTTGCGCCGTGCTCAGCCGGCGCCCGGCGGCGGCTGCGGCGTCGGCGCGGTCGGCCGGCAGCGCCCGCCGGGCCGCGGCCCGGGCCTTGTCGACGAAACCGAGCCAGCGCGGGCCTTCCCCCTCCCGGCCGTAGGCCCGGCGGAGGGTACCGGCGGCGGCGAGCAGGCGCAGCGCCCGTTCCGGCCGGCCCGTGGCCACCGCCACCAGAGCCAGCCCTTCGATGTCGAAGGCCAGGCTGGTCGTGGTGTCCCTGATGTCGACGCTGGCGAGGAAGTGCTCCTGCGCCTCCCGGAACCCGCCGCGCATCCAGGCGATCGTGCCGGCCGTATGCAGCGCCGCGGACTGGCTCCGGCGGGGCTCGCTGGACAGGATGACCGGCAGCGCCTCGTCCATCAGTTTCGCGGCGCGATCCGGCTCGCCGTGCACGACCGCGTCCCAGGCCAGGTTCTGCAGGGCCGCGGCGGCGTTGCCGTGGGCACCACACTGACGGGCCACCCGCACCGCCTCCTCAAGTGTTGCTATCGCGGCGGCCCTGTCCCCGTTCTCCGTGTGCACGTGACCGAGCCCGCGTAGGTGCCAGGACACCATGCGCAGCAGGCCCCGGGCCCGCTGCCGCGCCACCCCGTCCTCGAACAGGCGGATGGCGGTCTCCATGTCGCCCTGCCACGCGGCGAGCCAGCCGGCCTCGACGAGCACGCGGCCGCGGTACCGTGCGTCGGGCGGGGTCGATTCGAGGGCGCGGTCGAGCAGCATCCGGGAACTGCCGACGTTGCCGCGCTCGAAGCGCGCGTGGGCCAGCGCACCGCCGAGCAGCAGCTGCCGCTCGTCGGCGGTACCGGCCAGCCAGTCCAGCGCGTGCGACAGGTTGTCGTGCTCGACGAGCACCCACTCGAACATGGCGGTAGGCACGCTCGGGGTGTCGAGGACCACCTTCGACCGGGCGGCGAGCCAGTCCACCAGCCGGTCGAAGGCCAGTGCCTCCTCGTCGGCGGCGGCCAGCTTCTCCCGCCCGTACAGCCGGACCGACTCGAGCATCCGGAAGCGTGCCGTGTCGCCGGATCCCGGTACCGGCGCGATGAGCGACTTGTCCGCGAGCGCGGTGAGAAGTTCGAAAACGGCCGATGCGCGTACCTCGGCGGCCGCGCAGATCGCCGTCGCGGCCTCCAGACCGAACCCGCCGACAAGTACCGATAGGCGGCGCAACGCCATCCGCTCGCGCGCGGACAGCTGCTCGTGGCTCCAGTCGATCGCGGCCCGCAGGCTGGCATGGCGCCGGTCCGCGGTGCGGGGGCCCGAGGTGAGAAGCGAGAACCGGTCGTCCAGCCGGGCCACGAGGTCGGCGACCGGAAGCATCCGCACGGTGCGGGCGGCGAGCTCGATGGCCAGCGGCAGGCCGTCCAGCCGGGCGCATACGGTGCCGACGTGTGCCTGGTTCGCGTCGGTCAGCGCGAACGTGGGATCGATGTCCCGCGCCCGGTCCAGGAACAGCTGGACCGCCTCGCTGTTCAGCTGGTCGGCCGCGGATCCGGCGGCCGGGTCGGGTGCCGCGAGCCCGGCGACCTGGTACACCACCTCGCCCGGCAGGTGCAGCGCCTCCCGGGTCGTGGCCAGCACCGAGAGCCGGGAACACCGGCGCAGCAACGCCTCCACGAGTACCGCACAGGCGTCGACGAGGTGCTCGCAGCTGTCGAGCACCAGCAGCAGCCGGCGGTCGCGCAGCACGGCCTGAAGCGTTTCCGGCAGCGGTTCGCCGGGCCGCTCCCGGATGTCCAGCGCGGCCGCGACCGCCTGCGCCACCGCGTCGCCGTGGCCGACCGGACCGAGCTCGACGACGCGGATGCCGTCCGGGTACCCGCGTGCGACCCGGGCCGTCAGTTCGTCGGCCAGCCGGGTCTTGCCCACACCGGGCGGGCCGGCCAGGGTCAACAGCCGATTACCGCGAAGGAGCTGGCGCAGGTCGGCCAGATCCCGTTCCCGACCGAAGAACCGGTCCAGTCTGGGCGCGCGGCGTGCTTGCGGCGCCGCCTGCCGCTGGTCGCGCGCCCGCTCCCGGTATGCCCGCTGGCGGCAGGCCGCGGAACAGTAGACGGGCGCGCGGCCGCCCTTGCGGGCGGCCGCGGCCCCATCGGGCATCGCCTCCCCGCACACCTGGCACGTCCTGCCTCGGTACCCCACGGCGCTTGCGTTACCTCCAGATCCGCCGCGTTGCACGGTGCGTCCGCACGCAGGTTACCGTCACCGGATCCGCGCGGCCAGCACGTTGGGATCGGTCATCGTGAAGTACGCGGCGCTGGTCACGAAGGCGCCGTGCCGGCCGACCGCCACGGAACTCGGGTTGGACAGCCCGTCGGCGGCGGTGAGCACGACGGTGTGCGCACCGGTCGCCGGGTTCACCCGCACCACCTGGCTCGACGGGTTCAGCGCGACGAGTACCGTGTCGCATCCGTCGGCGACGAAGTCGAAGTCGTCGACGCCGGGCAGGCCGGTGGCCCGGATCCGCGCCGCACCAGCGGTTCCGCCTCGCTGAATGCCGATCCGCACGAGGGTACCGGCGTCCAGGTTGGACACCCATACCGCGCCGTTGTGCACCTTGAGCCCGTTGGCGCCGATGAACCCGGTACGCCGCAGGGCCGGATCGGCGGACCAGACCGCCGGCGTGCCACCGCGGACCGGCAGCCGCCACACGACACCGCGCAGGGAGTCGGTGGCGTACAGGTGACCGGACCGGTCAGCCGCCAGGCCGTTCGGGAACGTGTCGGCCGGCAGCGCGCCGATGCGCACCGGCCGGGTACCCGCGCGGATCCGCCAGATGCCCTGCAGGTCGGCCGAGCCGGTGCAGTAGTTGACGAACAGGTCCCCGTTGCCGGCGCGGACGATGCCGCTGAGGAAGCTCGGGGTGTTGAGGATCGGGCACTTGGTGGCGGCGACCGGAGCCGGCAGCGTGGCCAGCACGGTCATCTTGCCGGCTGCGTCGACCCGGACGACCTGACGGCTGAACGCGAGCGTGACGTCGACGACGCCGCGCGGGTCGGTGACGAGGTTCTCCGGCGCCTGTCCCTTGGCGAAGTCGAAGTGCACGAGAATGCGCGACCCCGCGACGGTACCCGTCGAGGCCGAGGCCGGTCCGGTTACCGTCGCGGCCGCCACGGTGCCGACCAGGCCGGCCACCACCGTCGCGGCGATCGCGTACTTCAGTCTGAACACGTTGTCCCTCCTCGCATTCGGTGAGCGGCGGCTCGGCTCGGCGGCGTGGAACAGCGGAAAGCTAACACCGGTACCGGGACGGCTCCTGAGTAGCGGCGGCGGCTGCGGGCGAGTACCGGCGGCGGCACCGCCCAGTACCGCGCCCCGCGTTACCGACGCGGGGCGCGGCGCGTGGGTAGTCCACCTGGGACCGGCATCCGGCGGGTAGGGCGGCTACTCAAGACCATCGATAGGAATGTGGGTAGTGTGCGTTCCGGCGGCTCGGTCGGCGGCGGAAGCTTTCGACTGGGAGGTAACGAATGAGAGTAGGACTGCGCGCGCTGGCGGTCGCCGTCGCGGCGGTGACCGCCTCTGTCGCGCTCAGCACCGCGGGCGCGGCGCCGGCAGGCGCCACCGAACGCACCGCGGGTACCGCCGGAGTCCAGGTGGTGCACCGGTACTTCGGGCCGATGCCGACCGGGGTCACGGTGTCCCGGCACGGCCGCATCTTCAGCAACTTCCCGCGCTGGATCGACCAGGTACCGGCAACGGTGACGGAGATCCGGGGCGGACGCGAGGTGCCGTACCCGAACGCCGCGATCAACCAGCTGGACACCGCGCATGCCGCGACACACTTCATCTCGGTGCAGAGTGTGGTCGTCGACCAGGCCGACCGGCTCTGGGCGCTGGACACCGGCCGGATCAACTTCGGCCCGATGATTCCGGGTGGTGCCAAGCTGGTCGGCATCGACCTGCGCACCAACCAGGTGGTCAAGTCGATCCCGTTCCCGCCGGACGTGGCGCTGTCCACGACCGAGCTCAACGATGTGCGGTTCGATCTGCGCCGCGGCCGGGCGGGGATGGCGTTCATCACCGACTCCTCGGCCAACGGACCGAACGCGATCATCGTGGTCGATCTGGCCACCGGGCAGTCGTGGCGCCGCCTCAATGACCACCCGACGGTCAAGGCGGAGCCCAACTTCACGCCGATCATCGAGGGCCAGCCGTGGCTCGTCCGGCCACCGGACGCGCCGCCGAGCAGCCTGACGGAGGGCGTGGACGGCATCGCGATCAGCCCCGACGGCCGGACGCTGTTCTACTGCGCACTGTCCAGCCGGACGCTGTACAGCGTCAGCGTCGACGCGCTCGCCGACCGGGGTACCCCCGATTCCGCGGTGGCGGCGACGGTGCGCAACCTCGGCCGCAAGGGGATGAGCGACGGCCTGGAGACCGACCGGCGGGACCGGGTGTACGGCGGCGACATCGAGCGCAACGCGCTCATCCGGCGCCTGCCCGACGGCCGCATCCAGACGGTCGTCCAGGGTTCGCGCATCATCTGGATCGACACGCTGTCGATGGGCGCCGACGGGTTCATGTACTTCACGGTGAACCAGCTCAACCGGCTGCCGCGGTTCCACGAGGACAAGGATCTGAGGGTCAAGCCGTACGTGCTCTACCGCGTGCGTATCGACCACTGAGGAATCACCTGGCAAGCGTTGGCCGCCGTCCACGGACGGCGGCCATTGCTGTGCACGGGTCAGCCGGCGACGTTCAGCTCACAGATGAGGCGGACCTCCAGCACGATCTCGGCGGCGAGGCCGGCGACGATGGCGGCCTCGACGGCCAGCGGGGGCAGGCCCGCGCCGAAGACGGCGAGCAGCACGGCGGCCGCGGCGAGTCCGATGCGCGACCAGGCCCGGATGTCGCCGCGGGGAGCGGTGTTCACGAGGTGGATCGTCCCGATCGCGAACAGGAACGCCGCGATCCCGCCGCACAGCGCCCAACGCGCCTCGTCGACCAGCAGCGCCGGGTCAGGCACCGCGGTCTCCAGCGCGCCCTCCTGCCGCTGGTACCCGGCCGCCGCCCGGCTGGACAGCAGCACACCGGCCCCGGAGGCGGTGATGGCCGCGAAGACCACCAGATGCCCGTACACGTACACCTGGCCGGTGCGCCGCCAGCGCCGCATCGGCGACGAGTCGACACAGTCGAAGTACAGCCACCACAGGCCCGCCGCGATGAAGAAGCCGGCGACGACGACCAGGCTCGCCATGAGATCCAGGCGGCTGGAGGCGATGCCGATCGCGTCGAGGGTCACCGACTCGCCGAGCACGATGAGCACGAACAGGCCGAAGCGCTCCGGAATGTGCGAGGTGTGGAACGGTACCCGTCTGATGGCCGACGCGGAGGCCAGTGGCGTGGCCAGCTCCACGAGGACTCCGGCGGCCCAGCACGCGTACCGCGCCGGCCCCGGCACGAAGACGGAGACCAGCCACAGCGCCGCGCCGATGCCGAACCCGGTGAGGTACCGGCCGGTCAGCGGCCGGGCCACCGGCACGCACCGGTGCGCCCGCGCGTACTGGAGCAGCAGCAGCACCCGTACCGCGACGTAGCTCGCGGCGAACCGGATCGACCCGGCGGGACTCGTGAACGCCTCGGGTACCGCCTCGGCGACCGAGCTGACCGCGAGCATCGCGGCGAGCATGATCGCGCGATGGATGAGGTCGTCGTTGTCGAACCGGTCGGCGAAGAAGGTGTACCCCACCCACGCCCACCAGATCGGTACGAACAGCACGACGTAGTGCAGCAGGCCCAACCGGGTCGGGTCGTGCAGCAACGCCTCGGCCAGTTCCGCGACGGCGACCACGAACACGAGGTCGAAGAACAGTTCCAGCGCCGACGCGTGCCTTTCGGTGACCTCGCCGCCGGCGTTGCGCAGTTGCGGACGCCGGCGGCGAGTTGACGGTTCGAGCGCGACGACGTTTGTCGGGCTCACCGCCCACCACCGCGTTGCTTGACGTGGTCGGCATCGGAGTACCCGTGGACCATGCTGATCCGCCCGGCCTCGTCGACGCGGAACACGTCGATCCCGTCGACCTCGGTGGCGCCGCCTTCGGTCAGCTGGGTGATATGGAACAGCAGAGCCGCCTCGTCACCGGTGACGAAAAGGTCGACGATCCGGAAGTCGACGGCCTCGGTTTGTGCGTAGAGGTTGTCCCAGAACGCGGCCAGCGCGTCGCGGCCCACGTTCGGCGGCGAACCCACCGGGTCGATCTGCACCACGCCGTCGGCGAACAGCCCGAGGAAGCTGTCCCGGTCGCGTCGGTTGAAGCTGTCGACGTACGCCACGACCGCGGCGCGGATCTGGTCGGCTCGGGACATGGTCACTCCTCGGTTCGCGGTGCCGGACCGGGCCGGCGCGGGCTGTTCTCGATCGCCTTGACGAACTCGGCGACGAAGCGGTCGGTCACCTCGGGATGCCTTGCGGAGACGAGGTTTCCGTCGACCACGAGGTCCGCGGTGCCGTCGTCGCCGTACACCACTTCGCCGCCGGCGTTCTCCACGTCGCACACGATGTTGTGGGCACAGGTCACCCGGCGGCCGCGCAACAGATCGGGGTCCGCGCACAGCAGCCACAGCGAGTGGCAGATGGTGCCGACGGGCAGCCCGTCGGTGTCCATGGCGCGGCGCAGGAACTCCACCGCGGGTGCCGTGTTCCGCTGGCCCTTGCCGGAAACCGTTGCCTGGTAACGCAACCGGTCCATCGCGTAGGCGCCGATGCAGATGATTCCCCGGTAGTCCGCGGGATCGACCTCGGCGACCTCGGTCCGCACGGTCACGTGCTCCTCGACGACACCGTTGTCCGGGTTGCCACCGAAGGTGAGCTCCGGCTGGCCCCACAGGTGCGACAGGTACTCCACGGTGTATCCGTGGTCGGGGAAGAACTCGTTGAACCGGCGGTACTCGGTCTGGTCGAAGTGGTCCTCGATCAGTACCCCGATCTTTCCGTTCTCCATCGTCACCGCGCTCACCCGGCCAGGCCGAGCGGCCGGTACAGCGCGTCCGGGTCGAAGAACGCCTTGACGTCGGCGATCCGGCCGCGCTCGATGCGGAACAGGTTCATGCCCTTGACCACGATCGGATGCTCGGTCGGTGCGGCACCCATGAACTCGCCGCTGTGCGTGCCGGTGATGGTGAACGACGCGGCCACCTTGTCCGCCTCCTCGACCGTGTCGTTGACGGTGAAGACGCGGTCCGGAAAGCCTTGGTACCACCGCATCGCGAACTTCTTATACTCGTCGATGCCGTGGATTCCGTCGGGTGAGATCGGGTTGTGGAACACCACCTCCGGCGCGAAGATCTCGTCGGCCGTGTCCAGGTCGCCGGGGGCGGTCAGGAACTTCTCGTAGTACAGGTGCACCAGTGCGGTCCCTCTGCCGGGCATGGCGCTACGCTCCTTGCTTCATCCAGTCGGCCGCGCGCTCGCCGAGCACGTAGCAGGTCAGGTTCGGGTTGCCGCTGACGTGGTCGGGCATCACCGACGCGTCGACGATGCTGAGGTTGTCCACGCCCAACACCCGGAACCGCTGGTCCACCACTGCCGTGTCGTCGTCGGCGGTACCCATCCGGCAGGTGCCCACCGGGTGCCACAGCGTCGCGGAGTGCTGGCGCAGGTAGCTCAGCAGCGCGTCGTCGTCGTCGAGCTGCCGCTCGGTCAAGGTGTCGGCGAGCCCCGCGGACAGCGCCTGGATCGGCTCGGAGTTGGCGATGGCCCAGCACAGCCGTACGCCGTCAAGGGCGATCTTCTGGTCGGCCACCTCGCCGTACGAGTTCAGGAAGATGTCCGGCTGCCGCAACGGATCCGTCGACGTGATCGACACGCGGCCGCGGCACTGCGGCTTCTGCAGCACGCTCATGACGCTGATCGGCCGGTGGGTGATCGGCACGTACCGGCTGACGAAGTACATCTGCATGTTGTTGAACTGGTCCGTGCCGGGGTTGGTGTACCGCGCGATGATCTGCACGTCCGGGTCGGTCAGCTGGGTCACGCCCTCCCTGGGCACGATGCCGACCGTGATCTGCTGGTGCTCGATCAGGTGCTGGCCGACGTTCGGCTGGTTCAGCACCACCTTGACGCCCAACCCTTCCAGGTCGGCCTTCGGCCCGATGCCCGACCGCAGCAGGATGGTGGGCGTGTTCACCGCGCCGGCGGACAGGGTGATGTGTTCGCCGTACACGGTCTGCGTCTCGGTGCCGATCGTCACCTCCACGCCGATCGCGCGGGAACCGTCGAACACCACCCGGTTCACCAGGCACTGCGGCCGGACGGTGAGGTTCAGCCGCTGGCGGGCCTGGGACAGGTACGCGACCGCGGTCGAGACGCGCAGGTTTCCGCGCCGGTTCATCGGGATCGGCCCGACCCCGGAGCTCTGCGGGTCGTTGTGGTCGGCGACGTAGCTGAACCCCTGGGCCAGACACGCGTCGAGGTACGCCTTCTGCAGCGGTACCAGCTCGTCGTGCCGCCAGCGCACGATCGGCGTCGGCCCGCCCTTGCCGTGGTACGGGCCCTCGGCGTCCTGGTCGTCCTCGATCTTCACGAAGTAGGGCAGCACCTTCTCCCACGACCATTCGTCGTTGCCGAGCTTGACCCATCCGTCGAAGTCGTCGGGGATGCCGCGCAGCGCGATGGCCCCGTTGACCGCGGAGCACCCACCGGCGGTCTTACCGCGGGCGTACTCCATCGTGCGTCCCGGTACCGCCTCGGCCGTGTACCCCCAGTCGTGCTCCTGCACCGACACTGTCGCCGCGTTGGCGAGATCGTCCGGCAGCTGCGCCGGATCCGGCCAGTACGGCCCCGCCTCGAGGAGCAGGACCGAGCAGCTCGGGTCTTCGGAAAGGCGGGTGGCGAGAACCGCGCCGGACGACCCGGCGCCGATGATGATGTGATCGTATTTCACCGTGTCCACTCCCCATCGGTAGCGTTGACGTGGGTCACGCTAGGTCAGACCGGGTGCCCGGTCTTGAGTAGACGGGTCCGGGCCGGCGCGCGGCTGCGCGACGGACTACCCACACGACCGGCACGGGACTTACTCAGGATCCGGCGCCGGAACGCGGTTAGCGTGGCGTCGTGTACGCACCACAGGTGCTCGGCATCGTGCTGGCCGGCGGCCAGGGAAAGCGGCTGTGGCCGCTCACCGCCGACCGGGCCAAACCGGCGGTACCGTGCGGCGGCAACTACCGGCTGGTCGACTTCGTGCTGTCGAACCTGGTGAATGCCGGGATCCACCGCATCTACGTGCTGACCCAGTACAAGTCGCATTCGCTGGACCGGCACATCGCGACCTCATGGCGGCTGTCCAGCATGCTCGGCCAGTTCGTCATCGCGGTACCGGCACAGCAGCGGCTCGGGCCGCACTGGTACAACGGCAGCGCGGACGCCATCTTCCAGTCGCTCGACCTGGTCTACGGTGCCGCCGCGGACGTGGTCGCGGTGTTCGGCGCCGACCACGTGTACCGGATGGACCCGATGCAGATGATCGCGCAGCACCTCGACAGTGGCGCGGGCGTGACGGTCGCCGGCATCCGGGTACCGCGCGCCGCCGCGAGCGCATTCGGTTGTATCGAGGCCGATGCGTCGGGCCGGATCCTGCGGTTCGTGGAGAAGCCACCACAGCCGCCGGGTATCCCGGGCGATCCGCAGTCCTCGTTCGTGTCGATGGGCAACTACGTGTTCACCACCTCGGTGCTGCTCGACGCGTTGCGCTGGGACGCCGACAATCCCGGGTCGGCACACGACATGGGCGGTGACATCGTGCCGATGCTGGTCGAGGCCGGCCGCGCCCACGTCTACAACTTCTCGGACAACACCGTCCGGGGCGCAACCGTTCGCGACCACGGGTACTGGCGTGACGTCGGTACCCTCGACGCCTACTACGACCTGCACCTGGACCTGCTGTCCGGGCAACCGCGGTTCAACCTGTTCAACCACGCCTGGCCGATCCGCACCCGGCTGCCGTCGTTGCCGCCGGCGAAGTTCGTCGCCGGCGGCAATGTGGAGGACTGCATCATCGGTCCGGGCTCGGTCATCTCCGGCGGCCGGGTGCGCAACTCGGTCCTCGGTCCGGACGTGGTGGTCGGCAAGGGAGCCATTGTGGACGGTTGCGTCGTGCTGCCCGGCGTGCGCATCGGCACCGGTGCGATCGTCCGGCGCGCGATCCTCGACAAGGACGTCGTGGTCGACGGCGGCGCGCAGATCGGCCAGGATCCGGACGCCGACGCGAAAAGCTACACCACGAGCCCGTGCGGCATCACCGTCATCGGCAAGGGAACCCGGGTCGCCTGAGGCGACCGCGCGGCTCAGGCGGCGGTGATGTCCAGCGCCCGCGGCAGTGCGCGGCGGCCGCTGATGCCCAGCTTGCCGTAGGCGACCTGAAGGTGGTTGTCGACGGTACGCACGGACAGCGCGAGCCGCTGCGCGATGACTCTGCTCGACAGTCCCTGTGCGGCGAGCAGCGCGATCTGGCGTTCCCGGCGGGTCAGCTCGGGAGCCTTGAGACCCACCAGCGCCGGGCTGCGTACCCGGCCGCAGTCACCACGCAACGAGCTGGCCATCGCGCTGGAGGACTGCGACCGGCCGCGCCGCCCCTTGGCGTAGTGCACCGTGGCCGCCTCCGCCGCCGCCTCCGCGGCCAGCAGCAGCGCGCCGATCCGCTTGAACGCCGCAGCGGCCTCGTCCAGTCCCGGGCCGTCGTGGGCGGCCAGCGCAACCGCGTGCGCCGCACACGTCTGCGCGAGCGGACCCTCCACCACGGTCGCCAGCCGCTGCAGCCGATCGGCGACCGTTGCCGCACCACCCAACCGGGCGATGGTGTGCAGCGCCACGACGGTGGCCGTGAGGTGTCCGGTCGCTTCGGCCTGTGCGGCCGCGCGGGACGCCACGGCGATCGCGGTCGCCAGGTCGCCCTGCACCGCGGCGAGCCATACCCGGGCGATGGCGAGGTCGGTCTCGAACAGGACGGTCGCCGGCGTGCACAGGGCACTGGCCCGCTCGATGGACACGGCCGCGCTAGCGGTGTCGCCCACCAGCGCCTCCGACTCGGCCAGCCACCCCAGGCAGGCGGGCAGGAAGCACGCGTGCTGGCTGCTGCGCGCCAGCGTCAGCGCCTCGTGCAGCCAGCGTCGCGCCTCCCCGGCCCGGCCGCAGTCCAGCACCACCCGGCCGAGCACCATCGCCCACGCGGCGGCCGAGCGCCGGTCACCCTGCGCAAGCGTGGTGCGGTACCCGTGCTCGGACCGGGCGACCGCCTCGTCCAGCCGGCCGGCGATGCGGAATACGAGGTACTGCGCGGTCAGCAGGCTGCCGAGCGCGAAGGGCACCGGCCCGTCGACCCAGCCCCGCAACTCGTGCGCGGCTTCCACAACGTTGGGCGCGCGCATCTCCCGCCCGGTGGCGGCCATGGTGAAGGCCTCCGTCAGCGCGCTGGCTACCCGGGCCCGCTCGTCGGCGTCCGGCCGGTTCAGCACGCCCCTCGCGGCCGCCAGCGCCGGCGCGAACTGGCCGGCGAACAGGTGCACAGTCGCCCGTACGGCGGCCAGCAGGTCGCGCAACTCTGCCGCGGGTACCCCCGGCTCGGCATCGGCCAGCACGGCCTGTGCCTCGGCCACCCGGCCGAACCCCCAGCACAGTGCCTGCGCCCGCAGCGCGGCCGCCCAGGCGCGGTCGCCCGCGCCCAGCGCGGCCGGGTCCAGCTGGTCGAGGACGGCGAGCGTCTCGTCGTCGCGGCCCTGCAGATGCAACGCCTGTGCGAGGGTCAGCCCCGCCGCCGGAGGGCCGTCGTTCCCGTCCGCCGCGCGCGCCATGCGTTCGGCGACCAATGGATCGAAGGCGCTCAGCGCGTACCGTGCCGCGCGCACCATCAGCTCCGGCGGTGCGGTGTCGCCGGACTCCAGCCGCCAGGTGGCCACCCGCAACGGATCCGCGCGCCGCCGCGCACCGGTGTCCAGCAGCGCATCGCTGAGCTGCCGCCGGATCGCGCGCGCCCGCAGTACCGGCGTCCGGGTCCGCAGGACGCACCCGTAGAGCGGGTTGGCCAGTTGCAGCGCCAGCCGGCTACCGTCGCGCTGCGAGGTGAGCAGCCCACGCCGCTCGACCGCGTGCAGAGTGTCGGCGGGGAACCAGCATTCCAGGATGCGCGCCTCCAACGGCTCCCCCTGGGCCAGCACCTCGAGCACGGCCAGCTCGCCGTCGGCGAGCCGCCCCAGCCCGGACTCGACGACGTCGGCGAGCCGGGCGCTGACCCGCAGCGGGCCCTGCCACATCCACGTGCGGCCGGAGCAGGTGAACGCACCACCCTCCAGGCCGGCAGTCACCACCTCGTGCAGAAACAGCACGTTGCCGTGCGTGGTGTTCCAGAGGAACTGGCTGGTGGGAATGCTGACCGGCCCACCGAGGACGGACTCGGTCAGCTCCTCGACGTCGGCCCGGTCCAGCGCGCGGACGTCGAGGCGCTCGCAGTGCCCTTCCTTCCACAGCGCGGTGACCGCCGAGGAGATGGGTTCGCCGCGCCGCAGCGACGCCACCACGAAGACGTTTCCGGTACCGGCGAGTTGCAGCAGCAGCCCGGCCGAAGCGTCGTCGAGGAGGTGCGCGTCGTCGACAGCGAGGACCATGCGCCGGCCGCCCGGCCGGATGCCGAGCGACTTGGTCAGCCGGCCGAGCACGTGGTTCGGGTTGGTCGGCGGTTTGGTGCTCGGGAACAGGTGCGCGAACGCGGCGAACGGCGCGGGCTCCCCCACCCGGGGCGGGATGAGCGCTTCGGTGGCGTGACCGCGCTGCTCGGCCTGCCGCAGGGCCTCACGGACCAGCCGGGTCTTGCCCACCCCTGGGCCGCCGACGAGCACGACGCCGCCGCGGCCGCCGGCAAGAAACCGGTATATCCTGCTGAGTTCACTGTCGCGCCCGACCAGTTTCCGGTCGGCGGTGCCGGGTTCGGCGGTGGTGGGCGTCGCGATGGGCCCGGTGTCCGTGCCTGGTCCACTGTGGACGTTCACGTTGCGTCACTCCCTGCGGTTGTGACTTCCATTCCTCGACCACCTTCTGGATTGTCACATCGGAGACCGCGCAAGTCGACTCAGGGCACCTGTGTGAAGGACGTAGCGTTACCCTGGCAGCTCGACCAGGTTCAGCCCTGTTGCTTTCCACAGCTCCCCGCCTGCGGTGCCCCGCCGACCTGCGCTCCCGTGCCTGAGTAGCGTCGCCACACGGTATCCGCGGGCCCGGGCACCGTCCTGGGTAGTCCATCCGGCCGCACCGCCGTCGCCGGCCCACGTCTACTCAGGACTGCGCACCGCACCGACCCTAGCGTGACCTTCGTCCTTTCAGGGCAGCCGTAGACCCGATCGCGCGAGGCGCGTCGACAGAATGGACCAGGCGCCATGGACTTCACCTTCTCTGACACGATAGCCGGCTACGTGGTCGACTTCGATCCGCACACCCGCTCGTTCGGCCTGCGCACCACCGACGGCAGGCAGTTCCGTGTCCGGCTGACCACCACCACGTATGCGGAGATCGTGCGCAACCTCGACGAGCCGTTCCAGGTACCGGCCGGCAGCCTGGACGAGCTGCTGGTCGCCGACCGGTACCTCTACGCGTACGGTGTCTACTACCCCGAGTGCGAGCCGCCGAAGTTCGAGGCGAAGCATCTCGTCCTGCTCGGTCAGGGGCAGCACGAGTACCGCTTCGAGGAAGCGGACTGGTGGACCAAGCAGATCGGCTCGCTGGCGGAGTTCTACTTCAATGCGCAGTTCCCGGACGGGAACGTCGACTACCGCGGGTACCGGACGCACCTCACCGTCGAGGGGCGCAAGGTACCCGGTACCCGCCAGGAGACCGACACCATCTCGCGCCTGATCTACGGCTTCGCCACCGCGTACCTGCTGACCGGTGAGGACCGGTACCTGGAGGCCGCCGAGCGGGGTACCGAGTACCTGCGCGAGCACATGCGCGCGGTCGACGAGCAGGAGGGCATCGTCTACTGGTACCACGCGATCGACGTCCGGGACGGCCGGGAACGGAAGATCCTCGCCTCGCAGTTCGGCGACGACTACGACGCGATCCCGGCGTACGAACAGATCTACGCCCTCGCGGGTCCCGTGCAGACGTACCGGATCACCGGCGACCCGCGCATCCTGCGTGACGCGCAGATGACCGTGGAACTGTTCGACCGCTTCTACCTCGACCGCGACCAGGGTGGGTACTTCTCGCACATCGACCCCGTCGACTTCGACCCGCGCTCGCCCTCGCTGACGGTGGACCGGGCCCGCAAGAACTGGAACTCGATCGGCGACCACGCGCCGGCGTACCTCATCAACCTGTGGCTGGCGACCGGCGACGAACGGTACGCGGACTTCCTCGGGTCGGTGGCCGACCTCATCGCCGAACGGTTCCCGGACTACGAGCGCAGTCCCTTTGTGCAGGAACGGTTCCACGAGGACTGGCGGCCGGACACCACGTGGGGCTGGCAGCAGAACCGGGCGGTGGTCGGGCACAACCTGAAGATCGCCTGGAACCTGATGCGGATACACCACCTGCGGCCGAGCGACCAGTACGTAGCGCTGGCCCGGAAGATCGCCGACGTGATGCCGTCGGTGGGCATGGACCGGCAGCGCGGTGGCTGGTACGACGTGGTGGAACGGGTGCACGCCGAGGGCGAGAAGTTCCACCGGCTGGTGTGGCACGACCGCAAGGCCTGGTGGCAACAGGAGCAGGCCATCCTCGCATACCTCATCCTCACCGGCTCGCTGGGCGACGAGGAGTACCTGCGGCTGGCCCGCGAGTCGGCCGCGTTCTACAACGCCTGGTTCCCCGACCACGACTCCGGCGCGGTGTACTTCAACGTGCTCGCCAACGGTCTGCCGTACCTGCTGGGCACCGAACGGCTCAAGGGCAGCCACTCCATGTCCGGGTACCACTCGTTCGAGCTGTGCTACCTCGCCGCGGTGTACACCAACCTGCTGGTCCGCAAGCAGCCACTGGACCTGTTCTTCAAGCCGCAGCCGGGTGCCTTCCCGGACAACATCCTGCGGGTACAGCCGGACATCCTGCCGTCCGGAAGCGTGCGGCTGCAGGCGGTCTGGATCAACGACGAGCGGTGGACCGACTTCGATTCCGCCGCGATGACGGTCAAGCTTCCCACGACGACCAACGGCGTCGCCGGGGGGCACGCGCCGGGGCACCAGCCGCCGTGGACGGGCAGTACCCGCCGGCCGCACCAGGCCGGCAGCGACGAGCTGCGGGTGCGGGTGCGGGTCGTACCGGCAAGCCTCACCTACGGCATGCGCCTCAACCTCAACGACGGGGTGGCCGAACTCTTCCTCGACGGCGTCATCGACGACGAGGCCGAGGTGTTGCTCAAGGGGTACCTGTCCCGGATCGTCGCGGCGCGGCCGACCCGGCTCGTGCTGCGGGTCGAGGACATCGAGTCGATCTCCCGCACGAGCGCCCGCACGCTCGCCTTCGCCTGCCAGGGCATCGACGTCAACACCGACATGTTCGTCGTAGGCCCCTCCGACGCGGTGAAGCGGGTGCTACAGGGTGTCGGCTTCCTCGAGCAGGCGGAGGTGGTCGCCGACGCGTCGCAGCTGTCACCGGCCGCCGTCGTCGCGGTCGGTCCGGACAACGGTGCGGCGGTGCGGCGATGACCGACACCGTCGAAGCCACCCGGCCGTCCGCTACGGTCACCGGTCCTTACCAGGTCGAGGCGGGACGCGCCCATCCGCTCGGCGCGGAACCCGATGCCGAGGGTGTCAACTTCTCGGTGTACACCGAGGGCGCGACCGCGGTGACGTTGCTCGTCTTCGCCGAGCACGACAGCCCGCAACCGGTACAGGTGGTCGAGCTGGACCCGAACGCGAACCGCAGCTTCCACTTCTGGCACGTGTACCTGCGCGGGCTGCGCCCCGGCGCGCACTACGCCTACCGGGTCGCCGGGCCACACGACCCGCACGACAACGGGTACCGGTTCGACCCGGACAAGGTACTCATCGATCCCTATGCGCGCGGGGTGACGAAGGCGCTGTGGGACCGGGGTGCCGCCTGCGTACCCGGAGACAACCTGGCCACCTCGATGCGCGCCACCGTCATCGACGTCGACGACTACGACTGGGAGGGCGACCGCCCGCTCAACCGGCCGATGCACGAGACGGTCATCTACGAGATGCACGTCGGCGGGTTCACCCGGTCGCCCTCCTCCGGCGTATACAACCCGGGCACCTACCGCGGCGTGGTGGAGAAGATCCCGTACCTGAAGTCGTTGGGTGTCACGGCCGTGGAACTGCTGCCGGTGTTCATGTTCGACGAGCGGGAGGGCGACCGGATCCTGCCGGAGGGCACCACGCTGACCAACTACTGGGGCTACAGCCCGCTGGCGCTGTTCGCCCCGCACGACGGCTACTGTGTCAGCGCCACCGAGGGTACCCACGTCCGCGAGTTCCGCGACATGGTCAAGGCGCTGCACGCGGCCGGTATCGAGGTCATCCTCGACGTGGTGTTCAACCACACCGGCGAGGGCAACCACCTCGGGCCGGCGGTCAGCTTCAAGGGCATGGCCAACCCGGTGTACTACCACCTGTCCCCCTCCGACGGCCAGTACTACATGGACTACTCCGGTTGCGGGAACACCTTCAACTGCAACCATCCCATCGTCGAGAAGCTCATCGTGGAGTGCCTGGAGTACTGGGTGCGCGAGATGCACGTCGACGGTTTCCGGTTCGACGAGGGGTCGATCCTGTCCCGCGCACCGGACGGCGCGCCGATGGCGTACCCGCCGGTGCCGTGGCACATCGAGCTCACCGAGGAGCTGGCGGACACGAAAATCATCTCCGAGCCGTGGGACGCCGCCGGACTCTACGAGGTCGGCTACGCGCCGGGGTACCGGTGGGCACAGTGGAACGACCGGTTCCGCGACGACGTACGGCGGTTCGTGCGCGGCGACCGCGGTCTGGCCGGGGTGCTCGCCAGCCGGCTGGCCGGCAGCTCGGACATCTACCAGGCCGGCGGCCGGCTGCCCATCAACAGCATCAACTTCGTCACCGCACACGACGGGTTCACGCTCAACGACCTGGTGTCGTACAACGGCAAGCACAACGAGGCCAACGGCGAGGGCAACCGCGACGGCAACGACAACAACCTCAGCTGGAACTGCGGCGCCGAAGGCCCGACGGCCGATGCCGCGGTGGAACAGTTGCGCGAGCGGCAGATCCGCAACTTCGCCACGATCCTCATGCTCTCACAAGGGGTACCGATGATCGTCGCGGGCGACGAGGTGCGCCGGACCCAGCAGGGCAACAACAACGCCTACTGCCACGACAGCGAACTCAACTGGTTCGACTGGCGGCTCGTCGGCGCCAACGCCGGACTGCTGCGGTTCTTCTCCCGGCTCATCGGGAACCGGCGGCGCCACGCCGAGCTGCACCGGGCGCGGTTCTTCACCGGCGAGGTCAACGAGCGCGGCCTGGCCGACATCTCCTGGCACGGCTGCAACCTGCACGAGCCAGGCTTCGACGACCCGACCACCGGGGTGCTGGCGTTCACCCTCGGCGGCGCGGACGAGGGTACCGACCTGCACGCCATGTTGAACATGGAGGACACCGCCCTCGACTTCGAGCTGCCGTCCATCGAGGGCCGCCGCTGGTACCGGTCGGTGGACACCGCGCTGGAAGCGCCGGACGACATCACCGATCCCGGCGCCGAGGTACCCGTCGAGGGCGCGACCTACCGGGTGGACGCGCACAGCGTCGTCGTCCTGTTCTCCAGAACCACCTGAACCACAACGGGCGGCCGGGCTCCGGCCCGGTCGCCGCGCCTGTCGAGCAACGGAGAAGTTCCGATGAGTACTTCGCGATTCGCGTGGACCGACGCCGGGTGGACCGGGCGCACACTGCCCGGCAGCATCCTGTTCGAACTGGACGTCGCGGCGTTCACCGCGCAGGGTACGTTCGACGCCGCGGCCGGACGGCTCGACCAGCTCGTCGAGCTCGGCGTCGACATGGTGGAGCTGCCGCTGTCCGGGCGCGACGGTGGCGCGTCGTGGTACGCCCCGAGCCAACCGCTGGGCGGTCCGGACGGGCTGCGCCGCTTCGTCGACGCCTGCCACGGCCGCGGCATCGCGGTACTGCTCGGCGTGGTGCACGACGCCCGCGGCGGCACACGGTACCGGGTGCCCCGCGGGCGCCCGTGGGACGGCGCGACAAGCCCGCCGGTACCGTCACCGGGCCAGCTGCGCCGGCTCGTCGTCGACGCCGGCACGATGTGGCTGCGCGAGTACCACCTCGACGGGCTGCGGATGAAGGCGTTGCCGGCGCTGGCCGACGAGCGGGTCATCCGGGTACTCGGCGAGTTGGCGGCCGAGGTGGAGTCGCTGTCGGGTCGGCTCAACCGGCCGCTGTCGCTCATCGTCGAGTCGGACCTGGACGATCCGGGTCTGGTCAACCGGCCGGCACCCGGCGGGTACCGGCTGCGGGACCGCGCACCCACCGCGCTGCTGGACCTGCTCGGTGGCGCGCAGCCGGACTGCCGGGTGGATTTCGGCGGCCTGCACACCCTCACCACCGTCCTGCGGTCCGCGAGCGGCGCAGGCGGCGCCTGGGCCAGCTCCGCCGAACCGCGGCGGGCGCGCGTATTCGACCGGCCCGCCGCGGTCGGCCGGCAGTCGGTGGTGTACCTGCACCACCGGCACGCGGTCCCGGACCCGGCTCCGTCGTACCGGATGCAACGCGTCGGTGCCATGCTCCTGCTGGCCGGACCGTTCACCCCGATGCTGCGGATGGGCGAGGAGTGGACCGCCGCACGGGCCGCGGGCCGCCCCCCGGCGCCGCGCGGCATGCCGGACTTCTACCGCCGCCTGGTCGCGCTGCGCAAGGAGTACCCGGAGCTGTCCGACGCGCGGCTGGACCGGGTACAGATCTGGCACGGCGACGGGTTCCTCACCATCGCGCGCGGCGACTGTGCCGTCGTGGCGAACCTCGCCGAACAGCGGCGCCTCGTCGCGGTACCGCCGTGGCCGCGCGACGTACTGCTGGCCACCCACGGCGGGGTCACGCTGAACCCGGACGCGGTCGAGCTGCCCGGCGAGGCGGCCGCGGTCATCGGGTACCGCTGACATGAACCGCGCGACGAGCGGGCCGGCACGCGACCACTGCCTCGCGCCCGGCCGGGCCGTGGACGCACCACCGGGCGGCGGACGCTACACCCGGTTGTTTCCCCACCTGCCGCCGCTGGGTGTCGACTCCCGACTGGTGCATGCGCTGGGTCGCGCCGGTGGTGCCTGTGACAGCGCCACCTGCCGGCGCGGCGAGTCGCGCACGGTCGCCGCCGGATGGCCGGTGTTCGGGCAGTACGTGGCGCACGACATCACCGCCGACCGGTCCCCGGTGACCCACCACGACGACGAATCCTTGCTGCGCAACGTCCGCAGCGCGCGTCTGAACCTGGAATGCCTGTACGGCGACGGTCCGGTCGCCCAGCCGTACCTGTACAGCCGGCGCGATCCGGCGAAGCTGCTGCTGGGCCGTAACGACCGCAGCCGGCACGACGACCTGCCGCGCAATCAGGAAGGCACCGCCCTGGTCGGCGATCCGCGCCAGGACGTGCACGTGTTGATTTCGCAGATGCAGGTCGCGATGATCCGCGCGCACAACCGGCTGGTCGACCGGCTGCGCATCGACGGGATACCCGAGGCGCAGCTGTTCGCCGCGGCCCGCCAGGCACTCACCTGGCACTACCAGTGGGTGGTGCTGCACGACTTCCTGCCCGCGACGATCGGCCGCGAACGCACCGAACGGCTGCTCGCCGAGGGACCCCGGTACGTGCCGCGCGACCAGCCGGTCGCCATCCCGCTGGAGTTCGCCGACGCGGCCTACCGGTACGGCCACAGCCAGATCCGCGACACGTACCGCCTGCGGCCCGGCGGCCCGAGCCTGTCGCTGTTCCCGGATCTGCTCGGGTTCCGTCCGGTACCCGCCGACCGGGTGGTCGATTGGCGTGAGCTGCTGCCGGTACCGGGCGGGCCGCCGCCGCAGCGGGCGCGGCCGATCGACGGCCGGCTGCCGGCATCACTCGTGCACCTGCCACCCGACATCACCGGCGCGCTCGACGACGCCGACCACGGCTCGCTGGCGGTACGGGATCTGTTGCGTGGCAACGCAACCGCGTTGCCGTCCGGAGAAGCGGTCGCCCGTGCGGTCGGCGCGCAACCGCTCACTGCCGAGGAAACCCGGCTGGCCGACCACGGCTGGGCCGGCGAGACACCACTGTGGTACTACGTCCTCAAGGAGGCCGAGGCGAGGGAGGACGGTGAGCGGCTCGGACCGGTCGGCGCGCTGATCGTGGGCGAGGTGCTCGTGCGTATCGTCGACGACGACCCCGGATCGCACCGTTGCGTGGATCCTTCGTGGCGTCCGACCCTGCCGTCGCGCGAGCCGGACCGGTTCACGTTGGCCGATCTGCTGGCGCCGCACCCCGTAGCCGGTTGCCTCCCGGTAGGTATGTCACCGGCCACGGCAGGCACATCCACGTCGCGCCTTACTCAGGACGTCGGGCACCGCACCGGCTAGCGTCCGTTACGCCCGGAACCGGGAGAGGGAGGCCTCAGATGAGTGCGGTCGAGCAAATCGTCACGGCGCCGGTGACCCGCGACATAGCCTGGCTGCGTCAGGCGCTGCAGTCAGCCATCGCCCTGGAACACTCCACGCTTCCGTTGTACACCGCCGCGATGCTGTCCCTGGAGGTGCAGAACTACCCGACCTACAACACGATCCGCAGTGTGCTCATGGAAGAGATGGTGCACATGGCGACCGCCGCGAACATGCTCGCCGCGATCGGCGGTACCCCGGACATCAAGCGCCTCGACCCCCGGTACCCGCGGCAGGGCCTGCCCGGCGGCGTGGAGCCCGACCTCGAACTGGGCCTGGCCCAGCTGTCCCGCCCACAGCTGCGTAACTTCATGCGCCTGGAGGCGCCGTTGTTCCTGCTCGCCGACGAGTACCGCGCGGAGAGCTACCCGACCATCGGCGGGCTCTACGTGGCCATCAAGGAGGCCATCACGGACAACGCCGCCGCGGTACGGCGCGCGTTCGCCGTCGGCGGGTTGGCCAACCAGGTCGGCGACAACATCGGGTTCAACACGTTCATCCCGGCGCCCGGGGTGGACCCGGTTGCGCTGCTGCACGCGGGCGTCGACGAGATAATCGAGCAGGGCGAGGGATCGAGGAGGGGCACCATCCACGCCGGCCCGGCGTACCAGAACGAGGAGTCGCACTACGGCAAGTTCGCCGAGCTGTGGTACGGCGCCCACTACGAGCCGCCGCAGCCGCCGGTACCGCTGTCGACCGAGACCGAGGCCCGCTACTTCCGCGGTGACCCGATCCCGTGGCCGGAGGTCATCAACACACTGGCGGTACCCTCCGACGGGTACGCCAGGATCCTCGCCCTCGACCCGGACGGCCCCGCCGTGCAGATTTCCCTGGAGAGCTTCGACGCGGTGTACAGCGGCATGCTCCTGTCGCTGCACAACATGTGGAACGGTCCACTTGAGACCCTCTGGCCGACCTTCGGCGAAGCGGTGAAGTCCATGATGGAACTGCGCGTGCTCTCGTGCTTCACCATGATGCGCGCGGAGATCCCGCCGGCGATCATCGCCGACCTGCCGGAGCTGTACCCGTCGGAGTTCGCGTTCCTGGCGCGGTACACCGATCTGGACAAGCCGGTGTTCTACGGTCCGCGGTTCCGCAACGTGAACGTCGCGCCGGCCTGGCCGGCATGCGCTACAGGCCAAGCAGGTCAGCTCGGTTGATGGCCTCGACCCGGTTGCGGGCGCCGAGCTTCTCCAGCAGGTTGCGGACGTGGAACCCGATGGTGCTGGCGGACACCCCGAGCGCTTCGGCTATCTCGTGGTTGTGCCGGCCGACCCGCATCCACTGCAGGACCTCGCGCTCGCGCCGGGTCAGGTCCGTGGTCGGTCCCACCTGTTGTAGGTAGGACGCGTCCTGGAAGCACTTGTCCACGACCACGACGTCGGAGTCGCGGACGAAGCGCAGGATGCCCAGCACCCGGTCGACGGTGCTCGCCGACGCGAGGAACGCCGAGCAGCCCCGGCGCAGCCAGCGCTCGGAAGTCACCAGGTCGGCGTCGGAGCCCAGCACGGCCAGCAGGGTGCCGGGTGCGGCCAACCGGGCGGCCTGGGCGAGGGCGTCGAGCTCGTCGTCAGCGCAGCCCTCACCGAGCAGCAGCCAACCGGGTTCGTGCCGGGTCAGGGCCAGCTGGCACGTACGTACCCGGCCCTCACAGCGGACTATCAGCGCACCGGCGTGACGAAAAGTCGACGCCGCCGGGGGTACCCGGTGCCACTGGCCCACAAGCAACAGGGTCTCTGTCGCCGTGCTGTCGTCCTGCTGCCTACTGCCTGTTAAGGAACACAGGACGAGCACATCGCATCGGCGGGGCGCGCAGCAAGAGTCGCGTCGTGATGATTCGGTGTCACCGACCAGAATTCTCGGTGCTTTCGGCGGCAGCCAGTGCCACGATGCAACATGCTGATTTTACCGGCAGGCAACAATCATCGGAAGAGACAACGCCAAAATTCCGCCCGCGGTCTAGGTCCGCGAACGGTGCTTGGGACGAGCGCCGGCTAGGGTACCGTGACTGTTCCTCTCAACGGAACGCTGTGCGGGAACGGGCGCCCAGCGGACATCGATCGTTATCTTGATCACAGCTTCCTTGGCGCCCACGGCAGCGGCAACGCACCGGCTGGCTCCAAAGGTCTTCAAGTGCTTATCCGTAAGTGGGGGCGCAACGCCGCCGTCGAACCGCGCGCCGACGTCGCGCCGGCGTGAGAGCCGCCAACGGATCACCGCCTCAGGCGGCGATGCGCGGCGCGAGTTCGCGGCGGTCGAGCTGCGGGTCGACGGCGGCACGCGCAACGACGTACTCGGCCGTCATCGTGTCGACCACGGTGCCGGTACCGCCGGCATGCCGATAGGTCACCAGGACCGCCCGGCCCGACGCGTTCTCCACCACGCCCGGCCGCCACGCGCCGTCGCGGTACACCCAGACCGGGTCGTCGCGGCGGTAGCTGCCGGCCGGCGCGACGCCGGCCGGGTCGCGGCGCTGCGGATCGACGGTCGGCGCGGTGGCGTGCTGCACCAGCGGTGCGAGCGTGAACTCGACGGTGCGCGGCCGATCGGTGCCGGCTTCGCACCAGGTCGCGAACCCGCCACCGGTGGCCTTGGCACGGTACATCGCGAGGTCGGCGCGGCGCAGCAGCTCGTCGATCGGCACACCGTCCTGCGCCGGAGCGACGCCCACCGAGCCGGTCACCCGGACCAGCTCGCCGGCGAGCGGGATCGGCTCGGCGATCGCGGTCACCAGTGCGCTGACCGCCGGACGCCACCACGTCACCGGGCAGCAGTCGGGGGTCGGGCTGGTGCTCACGCCGGTGAACTCGTCGCCGCTGAGCCGGGCCACCAGGTCGCAGGCGGTACAGCCGGCCAGCCGCCGGGCAACGGTCTGCAGCACGCAGTCGCCGACGTCGTGGCCCCACCGGTCGTTGATGGGCTTGAACCCGTTGAGGTCCAGCACGATGACGACGGCCGGCTGGCCGGTACGCAGCAGCGGCGGCGCGAGTGAGCAGAACAGTCCCCGGTTGGCCAGCCCGGTCAGCTCGTCGTGGCCGACCGCCCACTGCAGCGCGGCGCGCTCGGCCTCGAGGCGGGCCACCTGCGCCTGCAACCTGGCCAGCTCAGCCTCGCGATTCCGCTGTGGGCGGGTGCCCGTCCCGACAGCGGGGCTGAGGACTTCCATGTCCTTCCTCCAAAGGCCGTGCCCGACGGACCTGTGGACGTCTATCGACCAGGCCCGATCCGGACCGGTTGCGGTAAGCATGTCAGTGAACCCGCACTCCGTGCAAGATTTCACCTCTACTACTTGCATTCAGGCTCTCGTGCACGAGGATCGATTTCGGCTACCCTCCGTTCGAAGAATTTCGTACTGAAAGAGAGAGACGGGTGAGGCGGCGGACGTCACGGCGCTGGGCAGCGGATCGCGCTGCGGTGAGGGGTCGACCGCCGACCGGGTCACCACTACGGGTGATCGGCCGGCGGCCACGCGTCTGAACGGCATCCAGTAGAGGAGTACCGATGGATAACGACACCGGCTGGATCATGTCCAGCAGGTCCACCGGCAACGGCGGCAGTTGCGTGCAGGCCCGCCGGTACGCCGACTTGATCGAGGTCCGCAACAGCAAGAGCCCGGACGCCGGTACCGTCCGGTTCACCACCGCCGAATGGGACTCATTCCTCGACGGCGCCAAGAAGGGGGAGTTCGACCAGCTCCTCGGCTGAGGCGCACCGGACCCGGTGCCGTGCCGCATCGAACTTCTCGTATCGGGGGGGTGCGGCACGGCACCGTTCTTCCCGCGGCACCGCTCACGCCTTGCGGCCGATGCCCGCCCACGCGCCGTGGCCGCCGGCCTCCGGGTCGGCCGGGTCCGGCCGCCACTCCCCCAGCCGCACCAGGCCCGGCTTCACCATGTCGAGGCCGGCGAAGAAGCGCTCCACCTCCTCCCGGGTACGCGAGGTACCCGGGGTCGGGGTCTGCTGCCGGTACACGTCGTCCTTGTTGGCCGACTGCTGGAAGAGGTGGTCGAAAGCCTCGGACGCGGCGTGGGACAGCGCCAGGTAGCTGCCCGACGGCAGCGCGCCGACCAGGTGTGCGACCGCGTCGTAGGCCGGACCGTCCTCGGGTACGAAGTGCAGCACGCTGACGATCAGCAGCCCGACCGGCTGGCGGAAGTCGAGCAGCCGCCGTACCGCGGGACTGCGCAGGATCGCCGCCGCGTCGCGCAGGTCGCCCTGTACCGCCGAGGCGTACGGGTTGCCGTCCAGAATCTCCAGGCTCTCCATCACCGCCTGCGGATCGATGTCGACGTAGACCACCCGGGCGTCCGGCGCCGCCTTCTGGGCGATCTCGTGGACGTTGCCGGCGGTCGGGATGCCCGACCCGATATCCAGGAACTGCCGGATGCCGGCATCGACCAGGTACCCGACGGCCCGGCGCAGAAACGCCCGGTTGGCCCGGGCCACCTCGGGGATGCACGGGAACTGCGTGAGCAGCGTCCGCGCCGCCTCCTGGTCGGCCGGAAAGTTGTGGATCCCGCCCAGGTAGTAGTCGTAGATCCGGGCGGCCGTCGCCGGCTTTTGTGTGGTGTCGCGCAGCGTGTGATCCATCCCCGCTATCCAAAGTCCTCGATCGGTACCGCTTCCTTGCAGATCAGGTCGAAGATCCGCCGGTACTCCTCGACCTCGACCGGCTCCTCGAGGTACAGCGCACCGACATGCGACTCCAGGTACACCACGTCGGGATCCTCGGGATCGTCGAAGTCCAGGATCCGGAACGCACCGGCCATCGCCGCGTGCGCACCCACCGACCAGGGCAGCACCCGGACCTGGATGTTCTCCCGGCGGGCCGCCCGGCGCAGGTGCTCGATCTGGTCGCGCAGCACCGCGGCGCCACCGACCGGCCGGGTCAACGCCCCCTGACCGAGCACGGTCACCAGCCGCGGCGCCGGCTGGCGGCCGAACAGCGTCTGCTGCCGTTGCATGCGCAGCTTCACGTGGCGGTCCGCGGCCTCCGCGTCGGGCGGCTGCTCGGCGGCGAACACCGCCCGCGCGTACTGCTCGGTCTGTAACTCCCCCGGCACGATCTCACCGTCGTAGCTGGAGATCCGCAGGGCGCTGGCCTCCAGCCCGACGTACAGCTTGAACCAGTCGGGGATCATCGGGGTGGCGTCCCACCACTCCTCCTGCGAGGTACCCAAAGCCAGCTCGGCCAGCGCGTCGGTGATGCTCGCGTCGGCGCCGTACAGCCAGCACAGCGCGCGGACGTTGGCGACCGTGACCGGTACCTTCCCGGTTTCGATGCGGTGCAGGGTGGGCTCGGAGATGCCCAGCCTGGCCTCGGCGACCTCGCGCCTGCTCTTGCCGGTCGCGGCGCGCAACCGGGTCAGGCGCCTGCCCAGGGCCCGCCGAACCACCCGCTGCCCGGTGACCGGCATGCCCCACCCCCCCAACCGTCCGACCTGAGTTGTTTATCGAAGAACCCCGACTGCATACCGTACCGTCAACTCATTGCCGGCAGTAGGCGCTCGACGGCGGTACGTTGATCGGACCCGAATTGCAGGTGCGGGCCGGATCACGAGCCACGTAGGGTCACTTCCTTGTGAGCAGGTTCGTGCAGGTTCTGCTGCCGGCCCGGCTCGGCACCGGGTACCGCTGGCTGCTGGCCTCGTCATGGACGTCGAACCTGGGCGACGGGCTGGCGGCCGCCGCCGGCCCGCTGCTGGTGGCCTCGCTGACCGGCAACGCCTTCCTGGTCTCGCTGGCCGCGCTGCTGCGGTGGGCCCCGCCGATGGTCTTCGGGCTGCACGCGGGGGTGCTCTCGGACCGGCTCAACCGGCGCCGGATCGTGATGGTCGCCGACGGCAGCCGCGCGGTCGTGCTCGCCGTTCTCGTGCTGACGATGCTGACCGGCCGGGTTTCGGTGACCGTCGCGCTGGTCGCGCTGGGGCTGCTCAGTACCGCGGAGGTGTTCGCCGACAACACCACGGCCACGCTGGCGCCGATGCTGGTGCACCGCGACGACCTGGCCGTCGCGAACTCACGGCTGCAGGCCGGGTTCATCACGCTCAACCAGCTGGCCGGGCCGCCGATCGGCGCGGCGCTGTTCGCGGCCGGCCGCGCCTGGCCGTTCGTCGGCGAGGCGGTACTGGTCAGTGCCGGTGTGCTCCTGGTGTCCCGGCTCGTCCTGCCGGCCCACGGCCGGGACCCGCAGGAGGCGGTACCCGGCTGGACGCGCGACCTCGCCGAGGGGGTGCGGTGGACGGTCCGGCACGCGGCGGTACGCACGCTCGTGCTCACCATCCTGATCTTCAACGTCACGTTCGGGGCGGCGTGGTCGGTCCTGGTGCTGTACGCGCACGACCGGCTCGGCCTCGGTGCGGTCGGGTTCGGCCTGCTGACCACCGTCTCGGCGGCCGGCGGCCTGCTCGGTACCGGGCTCTACGGATGGATCACCCGGCGGGTCAGCCTGGGCAACGTGATGCGGGTAGGACTGATCATCGAGACGCTCACGCATCTCGGGCTGGCGCTGACCACCTCGCCCTGGGTGGCGTCGTCGATCTTCTTCGCCTTCGGCGCGCACGCGTTCGTCTGGAACACCACGTCGATCACCGTCCGGCAGCGGGCGGTGCCGGCACAGCTGCAGGGCCGGGTCAACAGCGTGAACACCATCTGCGTGTACGGCGGCCTGGTGGTCGGCTCGGCGATCGGCGGTACCCTCGCCACCCACGCCGGCATCGCGGCGCCGTTCTGGTTCGCCTTCGCCGGCTCGGCGCTGTTCGTCGTCCTGCTGTGGCGGGAGCTGACCCGCATCGCGCACGCCGACGAGCACCCCGAGCCGGCGTCCAGCCCGGCCTGACCGGTCCTACTGGGAGCGCTGCGCCGGCACCGCCGGTGCCGACTCGTCCAACTCGCCGGTCACCTTCGGCTCGTCGACCCACAGCGCGCGCAACTGGTTCTGCATGAACGAGGTGAGCCGGGTGCGGTACTCCCGGTCGAACACCTCCAGCGCCTCGATCTGCTCCTGCAGCGCCTCGCGCTTGGCCGCCAGGCTGCCCACGACGTCCTGGTACCGCTGCTGCGCCTGGTGCTTGAGCTCGTCGGCGTTCGCCTGCGCCTCCTTGACGATCTCCTTCGCCTGGTCCCGCGCGTCGGCCAGGACCTCGTCGGCACTGCGCCGGGTCTCGTCGGCATGTGCCTGCGCCTCACGGCCGATCTGCGCGGCCGACCCGCGCGCGTCGGTCAGCGTCTTGTCCGCTTCCTGCTGCAGATCGTCGGCGTGCGCCTCGGCGTCGTGGACGATCTGCTCCGCGGTGCCGCGTGCGTCCGCGACGATCTTGTCAGCCTGCCGGTGGGCGCTGGCGACATGGTCCTCGGCGGTCCGCTGCGCCAGGGTCAGGACCTGCAACGCCTGGCGCTGCGCGGTCGGATCGGGCAACCCTGGACTCGGCATCTCCGCGTGCTCGGCCTCCTTGCCCGGAGGCGTTCCGGCTAACAGCCCTTTCACCCGCCCTTTCATACCACTGTCCGACACCCGGATGACCTCCCTATGTGAACCTGCATGCCCCCCGTCCTGCGTCAGCCCTACTCCCCTCCTCGACGCCATTGACGCACCGGCGGTGCGTGAAGTGGCGGCATGTTACCAAGCTGGACATGACCATGGCGAGGGAAGAACAGTGGGTTGTCGGCTAGTTACAGCCAGCCCGGTTCGTCGGCCACCCGTACCGCCTCGACCCGGTTGCGCGTCTCCGTCTTCGCGATCGCGGCGGACAGGTAGTTGCGCACGGTGCCCTCCGACAGGAACAGGTTGCGGGCGATCTCGGCGATCGTCGCCCCGTTGCGCGCGGCGACGAGGACGTCCCGTTCCCGCCCGGTCAGCGGCGACGGTCCGCCGGCCAGCGTCGCGGCGGCCAGTGACGGGTCGACCACCCGCTCTCCCGGGGCACCCGGCGTACCGCGTCGGCCAACTGCTCGGCCGGCGCGTCCTTGACGACGTACCCCACCGCACCGGCCTCCATCGCCCGGCGCAGCGAGCAGCAGCCGGATCATGTGGCCGGTACCTGTACCCGCAGCCGCCAGCCGGGGGCCAGCGGCCGGGCGTCGACGGTACCCCCGGCGGCCGCCGCCCGTTCCCGCAACCCGACCAGGCCGGTACCCGACTGCGGGGCGGTCAGGCCGCCGCGCCCGTCGTCGACGATCTCGATCCACTCCGGGCCGAAGGTGACCGCGCAGTGCGTGGCGCGGGAGTGCCGTACCACGTTGGTGATCCCCTTCCGCAGCGCCCAGCCGAACAGCTCGGACAGCGCCGGGTCCACGATGTCCACCGAGCCGGGCAGCTCGGCGAGGATGCCGGCGGCCCGCAGTACCTCCCGGGCGGTGGCCAGCTCCGCGGCCAGCGTGATCTCGCGCTGCCCGGCCACCGCGGCGCGGACGTCGGCGAGAGTGGCACGGGACAGCCGCTCCACCGCGGCGATCTCGGCGGCGGCCCGCTCCGGCTCGCCGCGCTCGGCCAGCCGCCGGGCCAGGCCCGCCTTGACGGTGATCGTGGACAGCGAGTGGCCGAGCAGGTCGTGCAGGTCGCGGGCGATGCGGGTGCGCTCGTTCTCGGCGGCCAGCCGGGCCACCTCGGCGCGGGCGGCGGCCAGCTCGTTGTTGGACCGGATGAGGCCGAAGAAGCCCCACATCGCCATGGCCACCAGCGGGATCGTGATCAGCCAGTCGACCTGAACGCCGGCGTGCCACGCGGGTACCAGGGCCGGCACGAACGCCGCGACCAGCGCGAGCGCGGCGATCATCGGAATCGTGAACCAGCGCATCAGCACGGTCGTCAGTACCGCGACGTAGATCAGCATGACGAGCGCGCGTTCGTGCGCGAACACCGGCTCGACCGCGAAGAACGCCAGCATCGCCAGGTACCCGACGAGGAACCGGACCCGGCGCAACGGCCACGTGGCGCCCAGCGCCAGCAGGTAGCTGGCGGCGAAGGCGACGACGACCGTGTACCCCGGCCACCGCGCCCCACCCGTGCGCGTAGCGGTGCACGCCGTCCGCGACCCCGCTGAGGAACACCAGCCAGAAGCCCGGGAAGATGTAGCGCCGCCAGCCACCGCGCCAACGCAGCGGCCGGGCGGCGTCGGCGGGGGCTGGCGGCGACCGCGTCACCGCGACGTCACCATTACCGCGACGTCACGCCCGACCGGTGTCGCGGCGGAACGCGCGGGCGGCCAGCAGCCCGAAGACCACGGTCCATGCCGCGCTCACCCCCCAGCCGCCTGCTCCCCATCCGGTACCGGTTGCCGCGCTGCGCCCCGCCTGCACCAGCCAGTACGAGGGCAACGCCTGCGCGACGTGCAGCATAAACCCGTTGCTCACCAAGGGCCCCCAGGCGCCGCCGAGCAGCGCCACGAGGGCGGTGATGCCACCCATCGCCGGCCCGATCGTCTCCGGCGTGAGCACGTGGCCCAGCCAGATGCCCAGCGCCGCGAACCGGTGACCTCGATGTCGCGCGCCTACGCGTACCGCGCATGGTCTGCCAGAAGGCCTGCCGCCCCTCGACGTCCACGGCGGCCGTCGGCTCGTCGAGCACCAGCAGGTCCGGGTTGCTCACCAGGGCGACCGCGAACCGGACGCGCTGCGTCTGCCCGCCGGACAGCCGCTGGGTGCGCTGCCGGGCGAAACCGGTCGCGCCGGTCAGCTCCAGCACCTCGTCGACCGGCAACGGGTTCGGGTACAGCGCGGCCATCATGGCGACCAGCTCGCGCACGGACAGGTCCCGGATCAGCGAGCCGACCTGCAGCATGGCGCCGATCAGGCCGCGCTTGACCGCCTCGCGCGGCGCCGTGCCGAACACCGATACGGTACCGGCGTCCGGCGGGAGCAGGCCGAGCAGCATGTCGATGGTGGTGGACTTGCCGGCGCCGTTAGGGCCGAGCAGCGTGACCGTGTCGCCGGACGCGATCGAGATGTTCACCCCGCGCACCGCGGGTACCACGCCCTGCCCGGTGCGGAATGATTTTTCCAGGCCGGCCAGAGCCACCCCCGCCGGCCCGACTGCGGTGTTCGTTGTCATGGGCGAAACTGTGCCGAACGTACCCGGGTCGGCTGCAGTGCCGGCGTGCCACCATTTCCGCATGACATTTGTCAGCGCGCGGCCGTGACGCGAGAGGGCCGTG